>DASZMX010000081.1:0-3175 GCA_035551475.1 Verrucomicrobiia bacterium | reverse complement strand
CCGCGGCAAATTCGAGTTCTACTTCGGCTGGCGTGTGGCGGGGAACTTTGGGATGAAATTCAACCGGCATGACGAAACGAAGAAGCCGGCGCCCGAAAAATAGAGCCAAAGCGCTGGGAGCATTTTCAGACTGTTGATCTTTCGCCAGAGCCTCGCCAAAACCCAAAAATCCTCGCTCCGTGTGCTACAGTTTTTCTTCAAACGCTCCAGATTCCTTGGCCAAGCGGGGTCGGATTTGAAATACTCCTCGCGCATGAACCAAACAAGCAAGGTCAACGGCGCGGCGCCGTGGCTGATTTTGATCATACTTTTGGGATTTTGCCTTCGCTTGACGGGACTGGCGTGGGGACAAGGTTATTCGCATTTTGCCGCGGTCGATTCTTTTGAGGCCTACTCGTTCACGGTTGACTATGCGGTGGGAGAGCCGAGGGCGCAGTATATCGGGCAGCCGAACTATAACAGCCACTCGAAACTGCCGGGACCCCTGTGGTCTCTCTTCTGTTTCGTCGGGCAGCGATTTTGGGGATCCATTGAGGGCGCGATTTTCGCCACGATCCTATTGAGCACCATCACCATTTATCTGATTTATCTGCTCGCGGAGCGGACCCTGGGCCCTTCCTGTTCCCTTGTGGCGGCGTTACTCGCCGCCACGCTGCCTTTTCCTATTTACTATTCCGCTTTCCTATATAATCCGAACGTCATGCCGTTCCTCGGCGCGCTGCTGTTTCTTGCACTGTGGGAGGTGATCCGGAACGACCGCTCCCCGCGCATTTTCTGGGTCACACTTTTATTGCTGATCATGCCGCAGTTTCATCTGTCGGTATTTTCGCTGCTCCCGGCGGTGGTGATTCTGCTCGCCGTTTCTCCGGCGCGCCTGAACAGACCCTGGTTGTTCGGCGGGCTGTTGGCGGGAATTTTATTTTACGTGCCTTACCTGCGGGGAGAAATGGCCAACGGCTGGCAAAACACCCGCGCCATGAGTTCGGGCAAGGCCGGGCATTGGTGGGGCGGACTGAAGTCGGTGATCGCGCCGTGGAACCTGCTGGCGAATTATGTTCCTCAATGGACCCGCAGTTTTGCTGAATATCGCGAGTTGGGCAAAGCGTGTTTTGGGTGGTTCGGCGTGTTGCTGGCTCTCAATGTTCTCGCGGGCGTCCTGGCCATCTTTTTGCTCGCCGGTGCGTTCCTGGAAACCAGGAAAGCCATGGGCGGCCTTTGGCGGTCGCCGCGCGAGGCGTTTAAACGGTCACCAGGCATCGTGTTTTTGGCGGTCCTCGTTGTGGTCCCGCTCCTTTGCATGCTGCTGGGCAGACAGTCTTTCCACGCGCGCTACAGTATCGTCCTCTTCGCTCCGCTGCTGAGCCTGGCGGCTTATTCCGTGGTGAAATGGTCAGCCCATCCGCGGTGGGGGCGGTGCTTTATGGCGGCAATGATCGTAATGATCCTTGGGAACATATGGTTCATGCCGGCCCTTTATTGGTATCAGGGCGCCCGGATCAAACGGAGCGACATGTTCTATGCGAGCTTTCGCAACCTGGAAATCGTCTATCAACAACTCGAAACCCACGCGGGAGCCAATCAATCCGTGCAAGTCGATGACACGGCGTATTGGACGGTCCATCCGCGCAGCGATACTGCCTTGGGAAACACGCGGCTTATCCGCCGTTACGTGGACGTTCGTGAGAAGGAAGCAATTGCGCGATCCGGCACCCAGCCGGCACCGGTGACTTACACGTTATACGACGCTGATCAGGTCGCGGCAGACAACCCCGCGGTCGCCTTTCGAGCCCACGGCATCGTGCTGCTGCACCGCGCTCAATGAATGGCGCCGGTTAAGGAACGCCCCGTGGCTCGCCCTGGTTTCGCGGCTTCAGGCCGGAAACGATTGGGGGAGCCCGACGGAAACGAGAATTCGGCAAGCAGCTTGAATTCCTGCCGCCGCCACGCTTCAGAACCGCCGGGATGCACGACCAGCATCCCGTTCGGTTCGCACAAAGAGGCGACAAATCGCGGCAAATACGTTCCGTACTTTGGCCATTTTCGAAAATCGTAGATGCCAGCGAAGCCATCGTTGGTAGGAACGCCGGCCGCGCATAGCTGTTGGCGCATCCGTGCGCCCAGGGCGCCAATAAAGGCGGCTTTTAATTGTGGCAACCGGCCTTTGCGAATTTTCCGCAGCGGCAAATAGGTATTCCGAATATATGGCCGCGAACCGGCTGGAAGGCTCGCTACAAAATCCAACAAACCTTCCCGGACACCGGGAAACTGATGCACATGCAAATGTCCGTCAATGAAGTCAGGCCGCTTTCCGGCCTTCGCCAGGAACAATTCATATTGCGCCGAAATCAGCGAGGCAATCTCCCGGCGATCCACTCGGCCCGTGATACAACGGCGGAACAGAGTTCCGAAAGAGACCGGCCGCCATCGTGACAAAACGCCGTCCTGCGCTGCCGCGGATAACGGGAGGCGTTCGTCGGTCAGGCAAAGATGGAGTCCCACGTCCACGTGGGATTGATATTGGAGCAGCGTGGAGAGGGCTTTAGAGGTGCACCGCTGCAAAACTGCCATGCAGGAAACAGCGCTTAACTTGCCACAACTCGAAAGTTCGAGTATGGCGAGATCGATGTCATCACTAAGCCCGTAGTCATCTGCACAAACAATCATTTTGTTTCTGTTCAATCAGGACACTGCCCTCCCTTGTCGAATTTGTTATTGTTTTTGTCAAGAAAACAGTATCTGCTTTCATCGTGAATCTAACGTGCTTGTTCGCCGTGAATGGCTTGGGAATGGGCAATAGCACTCGATGTCATGCGGTCATGGAAGCGTTGGCAGAGTATGGCTGCCAAATCCATGTTCTCACTTCGGGTAATGGCCTTAATTACTTCCAAAATCGCAGTTGCGTCACGTCTTTGACCCCAACGGAATCGTTTTTCTATTCCGGGAACAATGGCGGGATCAGCGGCTGGTCCACTCTCAAATCCATCCGGGCGCTGGCCGCCATCGCCAAAACCAAACGAACGCAACTCGCCAGTACGCTCGACAAAATCCGGCCTGACGTCGCGGTCATTGATTCCGAATACGCGATTGCTCCGCTGCGGCGGCGGCACATTCCGATCGTGGCCCTGAACACGTCGGAGATGATCGTCTCCGAATACCTCAAATGCCGGCGCGTGCC
>DASZMX010000080.1:0-69247 GCA_035551475.1 Verrucomicrobiia bacterium | reverse complement strand
AAGCAAGTTGGCGTTGATGCCCAACTCGTCCCCGACCACGGAGGCCGACTTGCCGCTCTTGAGCCAGTTGAGCACCGCCTCCTGTTTAAAGGTCTCGTCGAATTTCCGGCGTTCTCGAACAGAAGTTTCTTTCATGGTTTTCGTTCATTCTTCACCCATTTCTCTGTCCGTCAATTCGAGGCAACCTCAGGGGAGAATTTACCGGGATCAACTTGTTAGTCGCGCCTTGAGGTCCGCTCCCGTTTTCTCCTTGAAGCACTTGACGCACCGCCGCAGATGATAAGCAGCAAGACTAAAAAAGCGGCCGAACCAGAATGAGCCAACGATGCCAGTAACATGCTCACAATCCGGACTCTATCATTCACTTGTCCATCCTTGCAACCCACGATGCTTGCCGTCGTCACCCCAAGAAACGGCTTATTCCGATTGAACGATCGCTGCCGGAGCTGGTTTTGATTCGACCCAACTGGCTGGTTTTGAAATGACCGGCGACATAGCCCGTCACAAATTGTTGCAAACGAAGGCGACTGGGCGGTTCTATCGATTGAATCTGCCTTTAGCGATCAAGTTTTGGAAGCGCGGCAGGTAGAAGAGGCGCCAGGTGGCGCCGGTGGGGGTCTTTTCGCGTTGGATGAGGCCGAAGAGGAGGGAGACGGTTTTGCGGTCGTGGGTGTGTTCGCGGCGGTAGAGGTTCCAGAGCAAGGATTGGCTGTCGGCGCCGGTTTTGTGGTTTTTTTCGGCGCGCCAGAGGGACCAAATCGGGGAGTATTCCCGGGGGATGACGCGGTTGTTGGGGAAGAGGGGCTCCAAGAGGGCGAGGATTTGGAGGCGTTCCGTGCCGTCGATGTCGTGGCGGTAGGTGTAGAGGGGCCAGAGGTCGGCGCGGCGCATAACGTCGCCGGTTTCGGTGTTTTTCTGGTGGATGTCCGAATAGAGGAAAAGGGCGATGCGGGTGCGGGTGCGGTCGAGGGGCGGGGAGAGGAGGCGGTTGAATTTATAAATGGGCCAGAGATAAAAATCGCTTTCCAGGTTTTCGTTTTTGGCGTGGCTGTAAAAAGGAAAAATGCGGGTTTCCTGCTTTGAGCCGTGCGCGAAGACCCAGAGCGGCCAGATGAAATCGCGCTCATCATATCTTTTTTCCGGGTCGTGAATGACGTTGTAACCGAGGGGCCAGCCATAACAGGTCATGTCGCGGGTGGCGGAGTGCGAGGAATTGAAAAATGGGATAACGGTCAGGTTGGTTTGTAGGTTCGTCGTGCTGAGACCGGTGCGGCTTTTAAGGAAGAAGGGAAATAACACAAAGGATTTGTCGTAGCCGCCAATGGGCTCGACTTCATCGAGGGTGTTGGTTTTGAAGGTGAGGCCTTTGTGCTCGGCGCCGACAAAGGGCCAGACCTGCCAGCCAGTCAGGGCATCGCCATGCCGGGTATGGACAATTGGGTAAACATAATTGTCCGTAACGATGTCCTTTTTGACGGTATGCGCGTAAATCGGGAACATGACGAAATGGATGCGGTCATGGAACAGGCGATTGCGCAGGTTGCCGTAAAAGGGGACGAGAGCGGTATAGTTGAGATTGGTTTCGGCGGAGCGTGATTGGAAATAGATGGGGAAGATCGTGAAACGCTTGGAGCGGGCTTCGACCTGGTTCTCACCGCCGCCGCGGCTGAAGAACTGCATGATCTGCAATCCGCCCTCAGAACCAAAGCGCCGATACGTGAGCAAGGGATAGAGGAAATCGGTTTCGCTCCAGTCAACATCGCGTGTGCGTGTCCAACAGAAGAAGGGCGGCAAGCCAATCTGCGTCTGGGAATCAACCTCTTGCGTGTAGAAGAGCGGGCCTACCGCCTCCTGTCGATATCCGGAATCCAGCGTCAGTTTAAAGTCTGAAAAGAGCGGGCCAGCGATGAATTCGTTGGTGGAAAAGGCGTGGGCGATAGGGGAAAATACCAAAACCCCCATTAACGATAACGGAAGGCAAAGCAGGCGCATTGGCCTTGGCAAAAGGGTTGCCGTTATCGCTTTTCGGGTTGACTTCACAGGGTTTTTTTCCTATAGTCCGATTAATACTTGAGGTTTTTACCTCGGTTCCTCCAGGCCTGGCGCCGGCTTTGCATTGTCGGCGCCGGGTCTTTTCGGCCCCAAAGACCATCCCAGCCGGACGAGAATGTTCAGTAATGCCGGCAGAAACGTCAATCCGGCAATCATGCACGCCGCAATCCCAATGGACATCACCAAACCTAGGCTTTGAATGCCTTGGTGCTTGGCCAAAATCAAGCTGCCAAAGCCGGTCACAGCGGTGAGGCCGGACACCAGGACAGCTTTGCCCGTGCTTTTGGAGAGGATGCCGGCATGCAGTTCCTCGGCAAATCGGTTGAGGATATGAATGCCGTTGGTGACGCCAATGCCGATGACCAATGGGAGCGTCATGATGTTGGCGGGATTGAAGGGGATATGCGTCGCGCCCATGATGCCGACCGTCCAGGCGGTTCCCACGGCGACGGGCAGGAGAGAAAGAATCACGCACACGAAGGAACGGAAGTGAAGGAAGACCATGATCGCAATGGCGGCGAGGGCATAGAGCGCGGCTTGCTGATAACTTTCCTTCAGCAGCGTGGTGTATTCGAATAACTGGACGGGAGTGCCCGTAACGCGCTCGGGATGCGGTTCCATGGCGTGGCGCAAATCGGTGACGAATTCGCGCTGGTTCTCATGCTGCCAGACGTCTTTTTTGGGAAACACTTGGACCATGAATTTGCCGGTCTTGCCGACAAAGCGATTGCGCAGAGCCGGCGGCAAATCCTGCGGCTCCAATCGTTCGCTGCGCGTGACGCGCATCGCGGGCCGGGCGTCCCCGGTGGGAGGCGGAGCCGAGCCGGTTTCCTGGGCTTTCAGAGCCTGGAATGTGTCCGCGATGTCGTTGAAGAGCGCTTCCTGATATTCCAGGAGGCGGCGCAAAGTCGCGGGATCGGCTTCGCCCATTTTGACGCGCAAGGTGGAAATGGCGGAGCGCAAGGAAAGCAATTGCTTGGACAACGCGGGTTCATCCGTCTTGGTGGCGTCGGCGGCCAAGGCGAGATAACCCATGGCGCTCCAAAGCGTGCGGCTCAAATCGTGCACGGCGACCGGCTCCGTGTCGGGTGGGCGAAAATGCAGGGCGGCGAGCTTGGCTTTGATGTCGGAAACGAGTTCGAGTTTTTGTGATTGGTCCTGCGTGAGAATGTCGTAAATCGATTCGCCCTTGTCATCGCCATCAACGCTGGCGACTGAGGGAAGTTTTTTAACGCGCAATTCGATGTTGCGGGCTTCCTGGAGATTCGTGGCGACGATGGCGGCGAAAAGCACCGATTGGCCGGAATAAAGGAGCTTCTTTTCATAGACCACGGCGGGCAGGCCGCGGCTTTGCATGTCCAGCAGGTTGTAATCGAAAAAGACCTTCCCAAACTGCGACACCGCGAGGCCGGTGAGCGCCAGGACGATGGCCACGACCGGGATGGGGCGATCGAGCCAGAAACTTTCAATGTGGGCGCGGCGTTGCAGGGCGCTGGCGGCATGATCGATGACGTTCTGGCGCCCTTTCATCAAGAGGATGGGCAGAAGCGTCATCATGGGAATGAGGCACAGCGCCAGGCCGCCGCCGGAAATGATGCCCATTTCCTGAATGCCTTTGAAGTCCGTGAGGCCCATGGCGAGAAAGGCGCCGGCGGTGGTCAGGGCGCCGGTGACAATTCCCTGGCCGGTGAAAACGGTCGCGATTTCAACGGCTTCGGCCGGGGACACGCCGCGACGCATTTCCTCCTCAAAACGGGTGATGAAATGGACGCCGAAATCAATCGCCAACCCGATGAGAATGGGCGCAAAAGTGATGGTGAGAATATTGAGATGTCCGATGGTGAGGAACGTAAAGCCCATCGTGTAACCGAGCCCAATGATGAGGCAAAGCACCGCTTTGAGCGGGCGCCCGGTCTGCTTGTAGGCGTAAATAAATATGAGCGAGCAAACGACCAGCGAGACGATGCTGGCCATGATGGAGTCGTGCTCGGACTGGCGCATTTCATCGTATTCCAGGACGGGCTCGCCGGTCAGGCCGACGTTCAGGCCGGGGACTTCCAGCTCGGTCTCGTGCATGAGCTGGCGCATGCGCTTGACAGCGTCCTCCTGGACGTCCGCGTTGCGCGCGCGGGCGGTGACGAGATAAATCTGGCCATCGGCAAACGTGATATAAAGGCGTTGCTCGGTTTCCTTGCCTTGCCCGAACAAGGCGTTGACGCCCGGCGAGACGGGGTTGCCCGGCATGGAAATGCTGGCGGAGGCTTGCTCGACGATGCGCTGGACGGCGGGCAGGGCGTTGAGGAGCGCGTCATTTTGGGCGTTCTTTTCCTGTTTGGCCGTGCGGAACTGGGTGTTGATCAGTTCAAAAAAGGAATCGAGATTGGTGGCCTGCGTGAAGGGCTGGAGAAACGGAAGATCGTTGCTCAATGTGTTGTCAAGCTCACGCAAATCCGCCGGCGGCACGAAGAGCAGCGCCTTGGGCCCAAGCGAACGAAGGTCGCCCTTGTAAAAGACATCCGTGAAGAGATTGGTCTCGGGTTCGAGCTTGGCGGCGAGGCGCTCCACGAACTGCCGATTGCGCTCCATGCTTTCGCTTTGCACAATGACGGCCAGCTCGTCTTCGCCGGGAAACTCAGCGCGGAATTTCAGAAAGGCGCGGTGATAACTTTTGTCCGAACCGACGAGATTGTCGCGGTTCATGTCCAGGTTCCAATTGCGCAGCGTGACGAAAACGCTGAGGGCGAAGAGGACGATCTGGGGATAAATGAACCAGCCCGGATGCCGGCACACGGCGCGGGCGAGCACCCGGAGCGCGCGGCCAAAAAAAGTTTTGTCTGCGGCAGTCAAAGACGCGGATGGGTTAGGCGGAAGGCGGCCACGGCGCGTGTTTCACTGGGGGAATTCGGCGTTGGAGTAAAGGTCTTTGACATCGTCGTGCTCCTCGAGGCCCTCGAGCAGGCGCGAGACGGCGGTGGCGGCGGCATCCTGCACCGGCGTGGTGAGGGTGGGCAGCCAGGTGATTTCCGCCGCAGCGGGTTTGATGCCTTTGCTTTCAATCGCTTTATGAACGGGCTCAAAATGCACCGGGTCGGTTAAAATTTCAAAACCTTGTTCGTCCGCCTTGAAGTCCTCGGCGCCGGCTTCCAGCGCGAGCTCCATGAGCTGGTCTTCGCCCGCGGCATCGCGGCTGACAATGATCTGGCCCTTGCGTTGGAACAGCCGGGTGACGGAGCCGGCGGCGGCGATGGAGCCTCCACCCTTGGTCAGCAGACTGCGAATTTCGGCGGCGGTGCGATTGCGGTTGTCGGTGCTGAGTTCGATCAAGATCGCGACGCCGTTGGGGCCGTACGCTTCGTAGGTCAAATCCTCGTACGTGATGGCGTCGCCGTCGCCGGTGCCTTTTTTGATGGCGCGCTCGATGTTTTCATTGGGCATGTTGCTGGCGCGGCATTTGAGGAGCACCATGCGCAAGCGCGGGTTCATCTCGGGATCCGCGCCGGCGATTTTGACGGCGATGGTGATTTCCTTGCCGAGCTTGGCGAAGATTTTGCCGCGCTTGGCGTCAATGGCGCCTTTGAAGTGTTTGACTTTGGCCCACCGGCTATGTCCTGCCATAATAAATAAAGTTCGAGTTGCCTAGACGAGAGGCTCCACCTGCACGGCGGTGCCGTAACAAAGGACCTCGGTGATGCCGGGCGCGACTTCGGTGGCATCGTAGCGGACGCCGATGACGGCGTTGGCGCTAAGTTGATTGGCATGGGTGATCATATCGCGAAAGGCGTCGTCGCGGGCCTGTTCGCAGAGTTCGGTATAAATGGTGATGTTGCCGCCGAACAAGCTTTGAATGCTGGCGCCGACGTTGCCGACAATCGAGCGGGAGCGGACGACGATGCCGCGCACGACGCCAAAATTCTTCGTGACACGGTACCCCGGCAGATCGAACGCCGTGGTGGTCATGGGATGGGTCGCATTCATGCGGGGATTCAACACGAAGCGCGCGGCCAGCACAATCATGGAAAACCACGAAACCGCAGCGCGCGGGTGTCAAGAATTGACACGCGGCGGCAGGGCGCTAAGGTGCGGGCCATGCGAAGCATGCGGCTGATTTTTTACCTGGCGCTGGCCCTGGCGGCGGGGGCGGCGCGGGCCGGGACAGTGACCGTCTTCGCGGCGGCGAGCCTGGCGGATGCGCTCGCGGAGGCCGGGCGGAATTATCAGGCGGCCACGGGGGAAACGGTGGCGCTGAATTTTGCGGCGTCGAGCTTGTTGGAGCGGCAGATCGAGGCCGGGGCGCCGGCGGACATTTTTTTTTCGGCCGATGAAGCGAAAATGGACGCCCTGGCAGCCCGAGGGTTGATCGTGACCAATACGCGGGTGAGCCGGCTCTCCAACGCGCTGGTGGTGATCGTGCCGCAAGACGCCGCGGCGGCGGTGGCGAAGCCGGAAGATTTGGCCCGGGCGGAAGTGCGCCGGATTGCGCTCGCTGACCCCCAGGCCGTGCCGGCGGGGATTTATGCCAAAGGCTGGTTGACAAAAATCGGGCTGTGGAGCGCGGTGGAGAAAAAAATCGTTCCGACCGCCAATGTGCGGGCGGCGCTGGCGACGGTGGAGTCCGGGGATGTGGACGCGGGAATTGTTTTCAAAACCGATGCGGCGATTTCCAAAAAAGTGAAAGTCGCCTGCACAGCGCCGGCGGGGCAGACTCCGCCCATTAGTTATCCGATGGCGATGATCAAGGAGACAAAGCAGCCGGAATTGGCGCGCAAATTTTTGGAATATTTGCAAGGAGCGGAGGCGGGGCGGGTGTTTGAGAAATACGGGTTTGTGGCGTGGCCGCCGCGCCTATGAGCGGGGAGGAGTGGCGCATTGTATGGTTTACAGCATGGGTGTCGCTGTTGGCGGTGGCGTGCATCCTCCCGCTGGGGCTGCCGCTGGCCTGGGCGCTGGCGCGCCGCGAATGGCCGGGCAAAACATTGGTGGAAACATTGGTGACGATGCCGCTGGCGCTGCCGCCCGTGGTGACGGGTTTGCTGCTGCTGAAACTGCTGGGACGACGCGGGGTGATTGGAAGATTTTTTTACGAGCAGTTGCATATTCCCCTGGTTTTCACGTGGCGGGCCGTGCTGGCGGCGTTGATGGTGATGTCCTTTCCGCTGCTGGTGCGCGCGGCGCGGTCGGCGTTCGAAAATGTAAACCCGCGCTTTGAGCAAATGGCGCGAACCCTCGGCGCGGGCGAACTGCGGATTTTTTTTACGATCACGGCGCCGCTGGCCTGGCGCGGAATCCTGGGAGGAATGCTGCTGGCCTTTGCGCGGTCGCTGGGGGAGTTTGGCGCCACGATCATGGTGGCGGGAAATATTCCGGGGGTGACGGCGACGATTTCGCTCTCGATTTACGAGGCGGTGGAGCTGGGGCATGACGAGACGATGTGGCGTTTGCTGGCGGTCTCGGCGGCGCTGGCGTTCGGGGCGGTGTTTGCGAGCGAGTGGCTGATGCGGCGGCCCGCGAAAGGCAAATGAAGCTCACACTGCAAAATATTGCGCTGCCCTTGCGGGATTTTGTGCTGGAACTGGACGTTGTCCTGGAGCGCGGGGCGACGGCAATTTTCGGGCCGTCGGGCGCAGGCAAAACGTCGCTGCTGGATTTGATCGCCGGCTGGCGCGAGCCGGCTTCGGCGCGCATTACGTGGAACGAAACTTTGTGGGAGGACGCCGGCGCCGGGGTGCGGCTGGCGCCGCGCGCGCGGGGAATTGGATACGTGGCGCAGGATTTGGCGTTGTTTCCGCATTTATCGGTGCGGGAAAATTTATGTTACGGGCGCAAGGCAGGGGCGCCGGAGTTGTTCAGCTACGAGCATGTGACGCGGGTTTTGGAAATTGAACCATTGGCGGAACGCGGGATTGCCCAGCTTTCCGGGGGCGAGCGGCAACGCGTCGCCCTGGCGCGGGCGCTTCTGTCATCGCCGCAATTGTTGTTGCTGGACGAGCCGTTGGGGAGCCTGGATGCGGCGTTGAAGGGGCGCATCCTGCCGTATCTCGCGCGCGTGCGCGAGGAATTCAAGGTGCCCATGATTTATGTGACACACGACGCGGCGGAAGCGCGGGCGCTGTGCGAGGAAGTGTTGGAAATGGAGCGCGGGCGAGTGACGCGGCGCGTCGAGATAAAAGATTGGAGAATATGAAAAGCACGATCAGCGCATTATGCCTGGCCGCCCTGGTGGCGGCGGGATGCCAGCGCTCGGACCACCAGACCGTGATTATTTACACGTCGCAGGACGAGGTGTACGCCGAGCCGATCCTCAAGGAGTTCACGGCAAAAACGGGCATCGAAGCCCGGCCGGTGTATGACAGCGAGGCGGTGAAAACCGTGGGGCTGGTGAACCGGTTATTGACAGAAAAAGAGCATCCGCAATGCGACGTGTTCTGGAACAATGAGGAATTCCGCACGCGGCAATTGGCGGCGCATGGCGTGTTTCGCGAGACCAACGCATGGCGCGAGCTGGGATGCCGGTCGCGCCGGATTGTGATCAACACCAACTTATTGACAGTCGCCAAGGCGCCGAAAAATTTCAGCGACGCCACCAACGCGGCGTGGCGTGGAAAATTTGCGCTGGCTTATCCGTTGTTCGGCACGACGGCGACGCATTTTCAGGTGTGGCGGCAATGGTGGGGCGACGCGCGCTGGCAGGGCTGGTGCCGCGCGCTGGCGGCGAACCAGCCGTTCATCGTGGATGGAAATTCGGTCGTGGTGAAAATGGTGGAGCGCGGCGAGGCTTGGGCGGGGTTCACAGACTCGGACGACATTGCCTCGGCGCAACGCGAAGGTTTTCCCGTGGCTGCGCTGCCGACGACCGATGAGGGCCTCGTTGTTCCCAACACGGTGGCGGTGGTGCGGGGCTGCCCGCATCCGGAGGCGGCGCAAAAGTTGTACGAGTTTCTCTCTGACCAGCAGGTTTCCGCGCAGTTGGTGGCGGTGCACGCGTTGGAGGCGCCGACCTCACCGCCCAACTCGCGAGTGGATTGGGACAAACTGCTGGCCGATCTGGAGCAGACGACAGCGGAGGCCAAGTCGATCTTCCTCAGGTGAAGCCTGAGGCAAGAAACGGCTGGTTTCGGCCAAAAAACGGGGAGCGAGAACGATGGATCAGGCGTCAGTTGTACGTATGCAGACTCAAATGAAACACGCCAAGACACGTTCCGAACATGGCGGCAAAACCGGGAAATCCAGCGGAAACTCCATCATGCCAGGGGTAAGGGGATGCTCGTTTGAGGAAGTAAACGCGCGTTCGCAAACGGAGACCACCGTGATGCGACGCATTTTGGAGTTGCCCAGCGCAGCCATGCGCCGGCATTGCAAGGAAGGTTGGAGTTGCGGAAGATTGATGCTAACGTCCGCCGATGCGGCGTCTTCTTTTTTGCGCGATGCTCTTGCGGGCGGCGATTAATTCCTACGCCTTTCCGGTGGCCATTGAAATAGACGCGACTCAACGTCAGGGGGAGCTGAGCCCGATGTGGCGGTTCTTCGGGGCGGACGAAGCCAACTACGCGTATCTCAAAAATGGCGAAAAGCTTCTGGGAGAGTTGGGCGAACTAGGTTCCGCCCAGGTTTATTTCCGGTGCCATCATTTATTGACGAGCGGCGACGGGGCGTATGCGTTGAAGTGGGGTTCAACCAGCGCCTATCGCGAGGATGCGGCAGGGCGCCCGGTTTATGATTGGTCGATTGATGATCGTATATTTGATACGTACTTGAGGCACGGCCTGAAGCCTTATGTCCAGATTGGTTTCATGCCGGAAGCGTTGACGACTCATCCGCAGGATTATCCGCATCACCCGCCGCCCAATGAGCGGGCGCCGGCCGATGCGGGGCAGGCGTATCCGCCCAAGGATTATGAAAAATGGGAGGGTCTCTGCCGGGAGTGGGCGCAGCATTGCGTGGAAAAATACGGCCGGGCGGAAGTGGAGAAATGGTATTGGGAAGTTTGGAATGAGCCCAATATTTTTTACTGGCACGGGACGCGCGAGGAGTATTTCAAAGTTTATGATTACGCCGTGGCGGGCGTGCGCGACGCCTTGCCCACGGCGCGAGTGGGCGGCCCGGAGACGGCAGGCGGCCCCGGCGGGACATGGCTCGGCGATTTCCTGACGCATTGCGCGCGTGGGACGAATTATGCGACCGGGACCATCGGCGCGCCGCTGGATTTTATTTCCTTTCACGCCAAGGGTGCGCCCATCGTGACCAACGGGCATGTGCGGATGGGCATGGCCAGCCAGTTGAAAAATATGAGTGACGCTTTCGCCGTCATCGCGAGCCATCCGGAATGCCGGGGCAAACCGGTCATCATCGGGGAATCCGACCCGGAAGGATGCGCCGCGTGCCGGGACCCGCAGGATGCGTATCGGAACGGGACGATGTATTCGAGTTACACCGCGGCCAGTTTTCCCCGGGCGGCGGCGCTGGCGGAGGAATATGGCGTGAACCTCGAAGGCGCGTTGACGTGGGCGTTTGAATTTGAAGATCAGCCGCTGTTCGCCGGCTTTCGGCAATTGGCCAGCGGCGGCCTCGATTTGCCCGTGCTGAACGTCTTCCGCATGTTTGGAAAAATGACAGGGTCGAAAGTGGCCGCAAGCGGCGGCGCGTCGGCTGAGGCCGAGGTGTCGGCGCTGGCGTCATTGGACAAGAAACAACTCGCCGTGCTGGTCTGGCATTATCATCCGGACGATGTGCCGGGGCCGGACGCGGCCGTTGATTTGAAGGTGAAGGGAATTGCGGCCGGACAAACCACGGCGCAGGTGACGCATTACCGCATCGACGGCAACCACAGCAATTCCTACGAGGCCTGGAAACGCCTGGGAGCGCCGGCGCAGCTTTCACCGGAGCAATTCACGCAGCTGGAGGCGGCGGGCAAACTCCAAGAATGCGCGCCGCGCCAAGCCCTGAGCGTGACCAACGGAGCGTCAAACATTCGATTTGATCTGCCGCGGCAAGGGGTGTCGCTGCTGGTGATCACCTGGGACTGACGCGAGCCAGCGGCGAACCGGATTTTCGCGCGCGTCGCTCCCGCATTTCTTAGATGGTGCGGGAGAATTTGTTTGGCTCCTGGGCCAGATAACGGTCAAAGCGCGTCGCGATATTGCGGATAAAGAGGCGGCCGGTTTCGGTCACGGTGATTTTGCCAGGGTGGCGCTGGAGCAAACCATCGGCTTCAAGATCCGACATGGCGGCGAGCTCGGTTTGGAAATACGACGGGAAATCTATTTTGAGCGTGTGGGACAAGGTGGCGAAGTCCAACTCCATGTCACACATCAAGCGCGTGATGGTGGCGCCGCGAATCTGGTCGTCGGCATTGAGGATGTAACCCTTGGCGAACGCTTCCCAACCGGAGTCCAAAGCCGCGTAGTAGAGGGGGAGTTCTTTGAAATTCTGCCAATAGACGCCTTCCGCCTGCGAGATGGCGGAGAGGCCGAAGGCGTAAATGTCCGCGCCAGCCCGGGCGCTGTAGCCTTGGAAATTTCGTTGCAAGGTTTTCTGGCGCTGCGCCACCGTCAGTTCATCGGTGGGGCGGGCGAAGTGGTCCATGCCGATGTAAATATAGCGGTCGTTCTCCGTGAGTTTTTCGACGACGAGTTTGAGGATTTGCAGTTTCGTTTCCGCCGAGGGCAAGGCCCCTTCCTTTTCGAGGATGCGCTGGTGCGGCTTCAACCAGGGCACATGCGCGTAGCTGAAGACGGCGAGGCGGTCCGGCGCCAGCTCCAGCACGGAATTCAAGGTCTTGTCAAATGAATCCACTGTTTGATACGGCAGGCCGTAGATGAGGTCGATGTTGAGGGAATTAAATTTTTCCTCCCGCGCCCACGCGATGGCTTGCTCGGTCAAGGCGCGCGGCTGGATACGATGGATGGCTTCCTGCACCTCGGGATCGAAATCCTGGACGCCGAGCGAGAGGCGGTTAAAGCCGGCTTCGCGCAAGGCGGTGAGATGATCGCGCGTCAGGCGGCGCGGATCGATTTCCACGCCGGCCTCGATGTCCGGGGCGAAATGGAAATAATGGCGGATGCGTTCGCCGAGCCAGCGAATCTGGTCGGGCGCCAGAAAGGTGGGGGTGCCGCCGCCGAAATGCAATTGGACCACTTGGCGGCCGGGATGGAGGCGCTGGCTGGCGCATTCCATTTCCTTTTCCAGATAGGTGAGGTACTTGAGGCTCCGCGTTTTTTGCGTCGTGATGACGGTGGTGCAGCCGCAATACCAACAGAGCGATTCGCAGAACGGAATGTGAAAATAAAGTGAAAGCCCGCGGTCGGCGCGCTGCGACTGCTCCAGCCGGGCGGCCACTTCGGGCCAGGTGACCTGGTCGTTGAAGCGCGGCGCGGTGGGATAGGACGTATAACGCGGGCCGGGCACATTATACTTGGCAACGAGGTCGAGATTGACGGCGAGCTGGCTCATGAAAAGTTTTGGACGGCGGCGGCGAGGGCCGCGAGGTTTTCGAGGCGGGCATCGGCAGGAACGCCGTGGCCGAGGTTAAAAATATAGCCGCGGCGGGGCCGCATCAGGTGGAGCATGCGCCTGGTTTCCGCCGCAATGGTTTCGGGCGAGGCGCTGGGGAGCAAGTTGGGGTTGAAATTTCCCTGGATGGCCACGGTCTCGGGCAGGTGGCGGACGGCGTGGCGCAGGTCAATTTGGTGGTCAATGCCCAGAGCGGCGGCGCCGAGGTCGGAGAGCGCGCTCCATTGGCGGCAGCCACGTGCGAACACAATGAGGGGAACCTGGTGTTGCAGATTGGCGATGATGCGGCGCATCCAGCGCGCGGAAGCGGCTTCAAAATCGTCGCCCGGAAGAACATTGGCGAGGCTGTCAAAAATTTGAATGGCGTCCACGCCGGCGTCGATTTGCAATTGCAGAAAGTCCGTGACCGCGCGGGTCAAGGTTTCGGCCAGTTCGTCGAAGGCGGCGCGGTCGCGCCGGAACAGGGCGTGGGCCTTGGTGATGGTGGGGGAACTGCCGCCTTCGAGCATGAAATTGGCGAGCGTCCAGGGGGAACCGGCAAAGCCCAGCAAGGCGGTATGGGGAGGAAGATCGCGGCGGATGGCCTTGATGGCGTCGCCCACATACGCGAGCCGGTCGGTGACGGCGTCGATCTGGAGGGCATGGATGGCGGCGCGGTCGCGCAGGGTGAATTTCATCTCGACACCGCCGGTTTCGCGGAACTTAAAGCCCTGCCCGAGAGCCTCGGGAATCACCAGGATGTCACTGAAAAGGATGGCGGCATCGAAGCCGAAGCGTCGGATGGGTTGGAGCGTGACCTCGGCGGCGAGGGCGGGATCGTGGATCAACTCCAGGAATGTATGCTGGGTTTTGAGCTCGCGGTATTCGGGCAGGCTGCGTCCGGCCTGGCGCATGAGCCAGACGGGCGGCCGATCCACGGGGCGCAGGGCGAGGGCTTCCAGCAGGCGCGGACGGGCCGGGGCGGGAGCCTTGACGCTCGTCAAGTTTTTCTCGGGGCGGCGCTGTAAGAGTTCCATGCCGTGACCTTAGTCATGGCGCCGCCGGGGCGCTTTCCGCAGATTGGCAAAGGCTGGCCATTTTTTGCAAAGGCGGCGGCCAGCCCCGTATATAATTGACGCTTAAGAATCTTGGCGATGGCGCCGATCACAAGGAGGTGGCGGGCCATTTATAGGATATATGCGCGGAGCGGAAAATAATTTGACGAGCGCGCGGCTGCTGGTGGTCGAAGACGACATCGTGAGCCGCGAGTTTTTGATGAACATCCTCAAACGCTGGGGCTTCGACGCCATTGGCACGGACGGCGTGGAGCAGGCGGTCGCCATTCTGCAGACGCGCGATCCGGCGACGTTTGAGTGCGTGCTGACCGATTATCGGATGCCCGAGCAATCGGGCCTTGATTTGCTGGCCTGGATTCGCGAGCACGACGCCAGCCTGGCCACGGTGTTTTTGACAGGGGACGGACAGGCGTCGGTGATTGCGGAATCCTTTCGCGGCGGCGCGGCGGATTTCCTGGACAAGCCGGTGGATCCGAAACGGCTGCGGGTGGCGATTGACAAAGCGGTGGCGCGGACGCGGAAAGAGCGGCAGGTGACGCGGATGACTTCGGCGGTGGAGGACCTGGGCCGCGCGCAACGGTGGATGCTTAATTCCAGCCCGGTGGGCGACAAAGCGGTGGTGGATTTGTATTTTCATCCCAAGCTGGAGGCGGGCGGGGATTTTTTCAGCCATTTGCAATTGACGTCCGCCCGCTATTTCTTTCTCTTGACAGACGTTTCCGGCCACGATTTGCAGGCGGCTTACATCTCGGCGTATTTCCAGGGCATCGTGCGGGGCATGTTGGAGCGCGGGGCGCCGATTGGAAAAATCTTCCAGTTTTTCAACCAGTTCCTCGTGGATGAATGGAAAAAAGAGGAGCGCTTCAAGCTGGTGGGCGCGACCAAGGACGTCTCCCTCAGCGCGAGCGCGGTGTCGGTGGATTTTGAAGAGCGCACGGCGACGGCGCTGACGAGCGGCGCGCCGGCGCCGGTGTATTTGATGCCGGGCGGATTTGCGCGGCGGCTCGGCGACTCGGGCGGCTCACCGCTGGGCTGGTTTCCCGAGGCTTCCATTTCCGCGATGACTTACGGGATTGCCGAGGGCGGATCGATTCTGATGTGGACGGATGGATTGGAAGACCTCGCCTACGAGCGCACGGTGCACCCGTTGACGCTCGCGTATTGCTGGCAGCAAAGCAAGGCGAACGGGACGGATTTTCCGCTGCTGGACGGCGCCGACGATGATGTTTTGCTGGCGCGGATTGATTTGCTGGGCCAGAGCGACCCGGCGGCTTTTCATCCGCTGGTGCTGGAGGAATACGAGTTGGATGACATTGGGAAGATCGATGAATGGATGGATTTATGGCGGCGCAGCCTGCGGCTCGCGCTGCCGGATTTGCCGGCGACGGTGGAGCACGATTTGATGCTGGCCTCGCGCGAGGCGGTGCTCAATGCCCTGGAGCACGGGTGCCGGGATTGCCCGCAATATCCGGCGTCGTTCCAAATCGGCTATCGGCGGCGGGACAATTTATTGCGGGCATGGGTGCGCGACCCGGGGCCGGGACACCAGGAATATTTGAACGGCGAAGAGCCGGTGGAGGCGATTGCGCGCGACCATTTCGGCCTGCAATTGATCAAGCGGCTGCCGAAAGCGGTGAAGTTTGAGCAGCAAGGCGCGAGTGTGACGATGGATTTTAACGTGATTTAAAAATCAAGGCCCAGCATGGAACAAATTGTGGATGCGGAGAAAAAAGTCTTGACGCTGCGTTTGCGCGGCGACCTGACCAGCGGCAACACGGCCTCAGCCCAGGCCATCGCGGCCTTGTTGCAGGCGGCGCGCGACGAAGGCCGGCCGTGGCGGAACGTGGAATTGGATTTGCGGGAGGCCCGCATGGTGGATTCGGTGGGGCTGAACATGATCGTAGCCGTCTTCAAATCCACGCAGCGCGGCGGCGGCAGACTGCGGCTGAATTACAGCGACGCCAATGTGCATCGCACCTTTGTGTTCACGCGGCTCGATCAGCATCTGGATTTGGTGAAGGTCTAGAGGCAGGCGGCGGGAATTTCGGCCTGGATTTCGCGCAGCATGGCCTCGAGCCGGCGGCCGTACCCAACGTAGCTTTCAAACGCGCTGCCCGCGGCGGTCGTGGCGTGGGCATCGTGAAAAACGGCCGCGAGATGCGGTTCGATGGAGATTCCCGCATCATAACCCCGGCGGCAGGCATCCTGCAAAATTTGGCGCACGCGCGCGGCGCCTTCTCCCGGATAAGTGTAATCGCAATCGTTTTTCGCGGGCACGAATATCGCATCCTTGACATGGATGTGCGCGACGTGATCGCGGAGATGCTCCCAGAATTCCCAGGGGTCCTGGCGCGGCCAAGGGCGGGGTTGGGAGCGGTCGGGATTGAACACGGGGTTGCCGGTGTCAAACACCCATTGCAAACCGGGGCAGGCGGCGAGGAGGCGTTCGGCGTGGCGCCAGCTCATGCCGCCGTAATTCATGCAATTCTCGTGCACCGGCTGCAAACCGGCGTCCAGAAACATGCGGGTGATTTCGCCGACGCGCCGGAAAACTTCCTGCGGAATGTCATCTTCCGTGTCGCCGGGCTTGAAACTCATGATGCGCACGAGGCGGGTGTTGAGGCGCTGCATGCGAGGGATGCAGCGGCGCACCTCCGCGAGCGTGTCGTCAAAAGGGTCCGAGATTTTTTTGGACCAATTGGCAATGGCGGAGCCGAAGCAGTAAACCTGGAGGCCGGCGGCCTGGAGCTGCTCCGCGACCTGGGCGAAGGCAGCCTCAGGAATGTCGTGCAGGTTGCCCTTGGGAAAGCCCGGAACTTCCACCATGCGCATTTCCAGGTGACGCCACCCGAGCGCGAGGGTGGCCTTGATTTGAGCGTCCAGCGCCGCGCCCGCTTCATCGCCAATGCCGGTTAAAATCATAACGCGCCCACTGTACAGCCGCGGAAGGAAGGTTGCAATCCGCGGCGTGAATTGGGCACTATGGCGGCCATGAATTTCGAGGCGAAAGTGATGAGTTTGCCGCAGCTTTTGGCGTGGCGCGACGGGTTGCGCGAGGCGGGGCGCAAGCTGGTGGCGACCAACGGCTGCTTCGATATTTTGCACACGGGGCATGTCACTTACCTGCAAGCCGCGCGGCAGCAGGGCGACGCCCTGGTCGTGGGCGTGACGAGCGATCAAAATGTGAAAGCGCTGAAAGGCGCCGATCGGCCTGTCAATAACGAGAAAGACCGGGCGGACGTGCTGGCGGCGCTGGAATCGGTCGATGCCGTGCATATTTTTCCCGAGCGCGATGCGCGGGCGTTTTTGCTCGCCCTCAAACCCGATCTTTACGCCAAGGGCGGCGATTACACTTTGGAAACCATCAACCAGGACGAGCGCCGGATGTTGGAAGCGGAGGGGTGCAAGATTGTGATTTTGCCGGGTGTTCCGGGAAAATCGACCAGCGCGACTTTGCGCAAAATCGCCACGCTCTGATCTTGCTTGTGCGCCGGGGCGGAGTCTTAATTTGCCCATGCCAATCGAGACGTTTCAGGCCAGCCGGTGGACGAAAGGAAACCTGCTTTTTCCCACGGTCATCGAAGTGAGCGAGCGGGCGGTGTTGCGGCGCAAACGGTCGTGGTTCAGCAAGGACGAGGAGAGCATCAGCATCCAAAAGGTGGCGTCGGTGCGCATCAAGACCGGCCTCGTGTGGTCGGACATTCGCATCGAATCCTCGGGCGGGACTGATCCGATCGAAAGCCACGGCCATCGCAAGGGCGACGCGCAACGCATCAAGGAATTGATCGAAGGCTACCAGACCCCGGGCGCGCCGGCCGCTTTAAGTCAAGCCTAGTTTTTGCAGGACTTCGCGCGGGGCTTCGGGAAAGGCGGGCAGGGCGACGTTGCCGACGAAACCAAGATCTTTGAGGCCGGCGGGCGTCGTGTAGTATCCGCCGACGGTCAGCGAACGCAGCAACGCAAAGGCGCGGGACATGTGGCGAAGGGAAGGGTCCTTGGGTTCGACGGCGCAAACCAAATCCGCGATTTCGCTTTGCTGAGTGACGGTTAGTTCGTGGAAAAGTTTGCCAAAGCGGCGCCGGCTTTCTTCGTCCAGCCACTTCAAGCCCTCAAGCACAACAGGGCGGTGCGCTTGTTGCGAAGGGTAGGGCGCGCTGATCCATTCGTCGATGAAATCCGGCACGCCGACGTGCGAGGCGGCGGGAGACTTTTCGTCGGCTGGAATGATGAGATCGCAGACCGCGACGAGGGTGCGGCGCTGGGCGGCGTCCAGCGTGAGCGGCCAGAAGGCGCCGGGATCGTAGGTGTCGTTAAGCAGCGGATCGGTTCCGTAAGGTTGCGCGGTTTTGGGCGCGGCGCCGGCGGAAAAGGCGGCGCCGGAAAAAAACGCGGTGGAGGCGGTGGCAACCGCCACCCAGCGAAGTGCTTCGCGGCGGCTGAGGCGGGGTGGAAAAGATTCTTCGCTCATACGTTTCCTTGGCGCATGTCTTCGAGGAGATGTTCGCACGACCGCCAGGCCAGCGCCATGATGGTGAGCGTGGGATTTTTGTCGGCGTTGCTGACGAACGGACCGCCGTCGCAGACCAGGAGATTGCGGACATCCCATGCCCGGCAGTGTGGATCGAGAACGGTGTTTTTCGGATCGGCGCCCATGCAGGTGGTGCCGACTTCGTGGATGATCGAGCCGCCGGGCGCAATGGGATTGCGCAGGTCGGTCTTGGATTGGCCCAGGACTTTGCCGCCCATCGTTTCAATGACTTGGATAAACGTGCGGCGCATGTGCTCGGCTTGCTTGAGTTCGTGGTCGGACCATTTGAAGCGAAAACGCAACGCGGGAATGCCCCAGGCGTCTTTCACGTTTGGATCAATTTCGCAATAGCTTTGGTCGTTGGGAATCATCTCGCCGCGGCCGGAAAGATTGATCATGGAGCCGAAGTAACGGCGGGCGTCGGCCTTGAGCCGCTTCCCGTAAACGCCGCCGTTCATCGTGTCGAGAAAATCGAGCGAGCCGGAGCCGGGCAGGGAGCGCCGGGCGAAATTCTCAATGTGATAACCGCGCGGAAAATCGAGCTTGCCGGCGGCCTGCTCCTGATAAAGCCACCAGGGCGTGTAAACGTGCATGGTCGCGCCTTCGTCGTTGAAGCCGCCGAGGTTTTCGAGCGCGGGAATTTGCCCCGAAACGCCGGCGCCGACGGTGTCCATCAGATAGCGGCCGACTTTCCCGCTGGAATTGGCCAAGCCGTTCGGGAAGCGCGCGGATTTGGAATTCAGCAGGATGCGGGCGGACTCGCAGCCGCTGGCGGCCAGTATGACGATGCGGGCCGAGGCGCGGCGGTCTTCCTTCGTTTTCTTGTCAACATAATAGACCCCGGTCGCGCGGCCTTCATCGTTCACGCTCACCTCGCGCACCATGGCGTCAGTGACAACGTCGAGATTCCCTGTGGCCAGCGCCGGGGGCAGATTGACGGTGGAGGATTGGTAATTCGCCTTGATGGCGCAGCCGCGTCCGCAGTCCGTCGCCCAAAAACAGGCGAGGCGCGCGTCCATGGCTTTGATGAGGACTTTCTGCGCGGCGGGATTGCCCGGATGCAATTTTTTGGCGAGGCGCGGTCCGTCTAATTTCTGCGATAAAATCGCCATGCGCGACGGGATGACGGGAATCCCGAGCGTGGCGGCGTGCTTTTTGAGGAGCATTTCAGCGACGTGCGGGCGAGGGGGCGGCAGCAACGTGCCGTTCACGGAGTTGGGGGTGTTCTCCAGCCCTTCATTGCTTCCCCAAACGCCAATGAGCGATTCAACTTTGTCGTAATACGGCTCAAGGTCGTGATATTCGAGCGGCCAATCGAGCCCGAGGCCATCGCGCGCGCGCGGCTTGAAATCGTACGGCCCCATGCGAAGGGAAATGCGGCCCCAATGATTCGTGCGGCCGCCCAGCATGCGCGCGCGCCACCAAAACCACTCCTGTTGCGAGCCCCAGATATCCCAATCTTTGGCGACGTGAAATTGGTCGGCGGACCCCTTTTGATGTCGTGTCAAATAGGGTTCACCGGGAACCGTCCAACCGCCATCGACAGTGGCGTCGTGAAATCCGAAAGGTTTGTCGGGTGTGCCGGTTCCGCGCAACGGCGCCTGGTTGGGAGTTTGGAACATCGGCGTCTCCGTGCTCGGATCGTAGCGGCGGCCGGCTTCGAGCAGGAGGACTTTGACGCCCGCCATCGCGAGCACATACGCGCTGGTGCCGCCGCCCGCGCCCGAGCCGACAATGATGACATCGTATTGCGGCTTCGTTTTGGAACTCGTTAAAAAGGGCACGCGGCGATTCTAAGGGCGCGCCGCGCGCAGCGCAAACGCGCAATGCTCATAGGAATCCATGAGGGCAAAAAAAATCAGGAGCCGCGGTCCGGCTCCTGATGCGCAACTACAAGACTGTGCTTATTTGCCCATGACACTGTGCCCGGGCAAGATAATGGGATCGGTGGCTTCCACCGTGGTTTTCTCCTCGGGAATGCGCATGCCGTAGAAGGAGCGATAAACGAAGATCAAGGCCACGACCAGGAAGAAGGCGCCAATGCCGAGCTTGAGCTGGGTGTTCTTCATGGTGACGGCGATCTCGGTGGCGAGCAGGCCGAAGAGCGTGGTGAATTTGATCACCGGGTTGAGCGCGACGGAGGACGTGTCCTTGAACGGATCACCCACAGTGTCGCCCACGACGGTGGCGGCGTGGAGTTCGGTGCCTTTTTGGCGGAGGTCGACCTCGACAATTTTCTTGGCGTTATCCCAGGCGCCGCCGGCGTTCGCCATGAAGATGGCCTGGAAGAGGCCAAAGAAGGCAATGGCCACGAGATAGGCGATGAAGAAGTACGGGTTAAAGAACGAGAGCGCCAGCGCCAGGCAGAAGATGACGATGAAGATGTTCCACATTCCTTTTTGCGCATAGACGGTGCAAATGCGGACGACTTCCTTGCTGTCCTTCTCCGAGGCGGTGGACGCGTTAAGGTTCATGTTCTCCTTGATATAGACCACTGCGCGATAGGCGCCGGTGACGACCGCCTGCGTCGAAGCGCCGGTGAACCAATAAATCACCGCGCCGCCCATGAGCAGGCCCAGAATGACCTCCGGTTGGACGAGGCTGAGATGGCTGATGACATCGCCAAAAAGATTCTGCAAAAGAATGATGATGCCGAAGACCATGGTCGTGGCGCCGACGACGGCGGTGCCGATGAGCACGGGCTTCGCGGTCGCCTTGAAGGTGTTCCCGGCGCCGTCGCCTTTTTCCAATTGATACTTGGCGTTTTCAAAATCCGGCGTGAAACCGAATTTGGCCTTGATGTCGGCGGCGACATTGGGGATTTGCTCGATCTGGCTTAATTCGTAAACGGATTGCGCGTTGTCGGTCACCGGCCCGTAACTATCGACCGCAATGGTCACGGGGCCCATCCCGAGGAAGCCGAAGGCCACGAGTCCGAACGCAAAGATCGGCGCGGCGAATTTGAACGTGTCGGGCATCAGGGCGACGATGGGCGAGCCGGAGTAAGTGGCCAGCAGGACGCTCGTGAACATCAACAGCAAAATCACCAGCCCCATCCAGAACGCAGAGAAGTTGCCGCAGACGAACCCGGAAAGAATGTTCAAGGAAGCGCCGCCGTGCTTGGAACAATTGGTGACTTCACGCACATGACGCGAAGTGGTGCTGACGAAGATTTTTGTGAATTCCGGGATCAAGGCGCCGGCGACGGTGCCGCACGAAATGATGGACGAAAGGACCCACCATAAATTGGGATCGAGATCGGAGCCGGCGACTTTTTGCTTGGCCAGCAAGACCCAGCTCGCCGCAAACGTGAGGAGGATGGAAACGCCCGAGGTGATCCAGACCAGGTGCGTCAGGGGCGCCTCAAAGTCGAAATCTTTTTTCTCGCCGTATTTGGCCTTGCTTAGGACCTCGTTGCAGAAATAGGAAACCAGTGAGGTGACAATCATCAGCGCGCGCATGGTGAAGAGCCACAAGATCAAAGTGGCGCACAGAATTTGGTTCCCCGCGAGGGCCAGAGCCAGAAACGCCACCAGCGCCACGCCTGTGACCCCGTAGGTTTCGAAGCCGTCCGCCGTGGGCCCCACGCTGTCGCCCGCGTTGTCGCCCGTGCAATCGGCGATGACGCCGGGATTCTTCGGATCATCTTCCGGCAGCTTGAAAACGATTTTCATGAGATCGGAGCCGATGTCGGCGATCTTGGTGAAAATGCCGCCGCAAATGCGCAGCGCGCTGGCGCCAAGTGATTCGCCGATGGCAAACCCGATGAAGCAGGGCCCGACGAGGTTGCGCGGCAAAAAGATCAGGATGCAAATCATGAAGAACAATTCCACGCACACCAGCAACAGCCCGACGCTCATGCCGGAACGGAGGGGAATGCCGAGCGTTGCGAACGGGTTGCCTTTCAAGGCGGAAAACGCGGCGCGAGAATTGGCGGTGGTGTTGATGCGAATGCCGAACCAAGCGACGCCGTACGATCCGAGAATGCCGAGGATCGAGGCGAGCAGGATGACGATCACGTTGCCGACCGACTCGTTTTCCAGGACTTTAAAGTAGAAGAAAATGCACCCGGCGATCAGCACCCAGAGAATGGAAAGGAATTTGCCCTGTTGAAAAAGATAGGTTTTACAGGTTTCCCAAATGGCGTTGGAGACGTGACCCATGGCGGGGTGCACCTGGAGGGCTTTGGTTTGCTGGTATGCGCGCAGCCCGAAAATGGCGCCAATGACGCACATCAGGATGCCGAAATACATCAGTTGATAACCGGTGACTCCGCCCAAACCATCGAACTTGACGGCGCGCAAGTCCGGGATGTGGATGTCAGCTTCGCTGGCCATCGCGTTTGAGCCGAGGGTGAGGAAGGCGGCCAGGGAGACCGCGCTCTGCAATAATGATTTATTATGCATATGTTTCGCGGTTAAGTATCGGAATTATAAGATACGTCTGCTAACTGGTTTTTGTCAAAAATAGCACTGATTTTGGTTGAGCGCGGGCCGGCGCGAAGGCTGCGGGAGAACGCCCGTAAAATCACGGAAATCTGGAGTTTGACCTTGTCGTTTTGGCGCGCCTGATCATTCTAGGCGCCATGCCGGAACGGTTGGTCTCAGATGTCCTTGCCAAGCCCGATGCCGCGTTGGAAATGACGCTGCGCCCGGCGGGGTTTGCCGAATTCACTGGCCAGGCCATCGTCAAGGAGCGGCTGGAAATCGCGGTGCAGGCGGCCAAGCAGCGCGGCGAGGCGATTGATCATTTGCTTTTCAGCGGGCCGCCCGGCTTGGGCAAAACCACCCTCGCGCACATCATCGCCAAGGCCATGGGCGTCAATGTGAAAGCCACCAGCGGGCCGACCATTGAGAAGGCGGCGGATTTGGCGGGGCTGCTGACGAACCTGGAGGAGGGCGACGTTTTATTTATTGATGAGATTCATCGGCTGCAAAAAACGATCGAGGAATATTTGTATCCGGCGATGGAGGATTTCAAGCTGGACATTATCATTGACACTGGGCCGAACGCGCGCAGCGTGCGTTTAAACCTGCCGCGCTTCACGCTCATTGGGGCGACAACGCGGAGCGGCTTGTTGACCGCGCCATTATTGACACGGTTTCCGATCCGGGAGCGGCTGGATTATTATGACAGCGCGCAACTGCTGCATATCGTGACGCGGTCGGCGGGTTTGCTGGGGATCGCCATCGATGAGCATGGGGCGCTGGAGATCGCCCGGCGCAGCCGCGGCACGCCGCGCATCGCGAACAACCTGCTGCGGCGGGTGCGGGATTATGCGCAGGTGAAGGCGGACGGGCGGATCACGGCGCCGGTGGCGGACCAGGCGCTGGCGATGCTGGCGATTGACCAGAACGGCCTGGATGAAATGGACAAACGCATCCTCGAAACCATCGTGCTGAAATTCGGCGGCGGGCCGGTCGGATTGGGCTCGCTGGCGGTGGCGGTGGGCGAGGAGCCGGACACGCTGGAGGAAGTTTACGAGCCGTTTTTGATCATGGAAGGCTATCTCAACCGCACGCCGCAAGGGCGGGTGGCGACGGAGTTGACGCACAAAAAGCTGGGCATCGCGCCGGCCAGCGGGCGGCAGCCGCGGTTATTATAGTTTACACTTCGAGCGATTGCACGCGGCGCAAGCCGAGGCGGTAGGGCAGCCAGCCGAGCGTGAGGGAGAGGGCGGCGAAAATCGACCAGCCGGAAAGTATCCACCACAGCGACGCCTCCCCGTGCCAGCCCCAGGGTGAGGCAATCGCGAGGGAAGTGATGGCGCCGACAATGTACATGAAGCTGAGAGCCAGGCAGAGCGTGCCGCCGAAGCCGCTGACGATCTTCGCCGGATTTTCCTCGCGAAAATTGGGATAAATCGCGCCGAGACCCAGGGCCAGCCCCGTCAAAGTAAAGGTCATGGTCGCGACAATCAGGCCCATGTAAAGCGTCCGATCCCACGGCATGCGCAGCATGTGGCAGGAGAGGAAAATGAGGCTGAGGGTGACGAGCAAGGCGGCGCGCGTGGCCAGCCAGAACTTGGCTTCGAGCACGCGTTTCAAGCCAAGCGGCGCCATGCCGATGATCCAGAGCCGTTTGCCTTCCAGCGAGAATTGCGGATAGACGAAACGCGTGGTGAGTGTGGCGAGGTTCAGCGAGCAAGCGCCAAGATTCAGGTAGGAAACAAGGTGGATCCAGAATTGATTGGTCAACTGTTGAGAAAAGTGGCGCAGGTTTATGATGTACACGCAGAGCAACCCAAAAAGCACCAGAGTTTGGCCCCATTGGGTGGTGTCGCGCCAAAACATGCGCGCATCCTTGACCAGCACCGCGCGAATGTCGGACGAGCCGCGATAGGCGAAGGCGGCGATTTTTTCCAGCGGGCCGACGGCAAAATCAAATTCATCGCGGCGCCGCCGGTGATTTTGAAACCACCGCCAGCGGACGAAAATGCTCTCGCGACTTTGCACATGCGAAAAGGCGTCGTAAAAAATCGCGCCCGTGCGGGTGAACGTGGCGAAGCCAAAAAACGCGACGTAACTCAACAGCACCAGGAGAAAAAACCCGGAAGCTTTGACCGCCCCCTCGGCCCATTGCAGCACGCTGGTGGAAAGCCAAAAACTGGGCAGCCATGGCGATTCCGAAAAACGGGTGCGCATGAGGAGCTTGTCCAACGTGGCCAGCACGCGGGTGTCGGTGGAAGTGTCGGTGAGCGTTTCTGGACGAAACCAAAGCGTGAGCAGCGGAATGGAGATGACGAGGATTAGAACGGCCGTGACTTGAAACGAGCGGCGATCCAGATAACGCGCGAGACCCAGCGCCGCCCAGGCGCCGGCCACGCTCGGCAGCACAATGTAGAGACCCAGCGCCACGAGCGTCATCGCATAAAAATGCCACGGCACACCGCGGCTTAAGCCATAGGCGGCGAGCAGCGGCGCGATCAAAAAAAGAAACGCCCACGACGCGAGCAGCGTCGATTCCAGAAATTTCCAACGGAAGATGGTTTGCGGATCGAGCGGCAGGGCCGTCAGGAAATGAGTTTCGCGATGGCGGAAAAAGTTTCCGTAACTGATGACGAGGTTGCTGACAAATAAAAGCACGAACAGAAAAAAGAACAGCAGGAAGAAAAGGCGTTCGGTGAGGATGGAGCCGAGGGCCGGAAAGTTGTTGAGGAATTGCAGGCCTTTCCAAAACAGCACAAAGGAGACGCTCAAATAAGCGACGATAAAAAACCCGATGGAAGCGGAGAGAAGCCGGGACGTGGAGCGGACCGCCTTGATGCGGCGCCAGGATTGCAGGGCGTTGACGCGCGCCAGAAGAAGCAGCGGCGACGGCGTCATGGCGCGGATTTCGCCATCGAATAGACCAGGACCTTCAGGGTGTTGGGAATCTGGCGCGGGCGACGGGTCTGATCATCCGGTTGGGCTTCGTAATCGACGGTGGCAAGATAGATTTTATGAGTTTGCGGATCGAGGGCCATGGTGCGGGCGCCGCGGCGCGTCCAGAGCGTTTGCACCACTTCGAGTTTGCCGCCCAATTCCCGCGCGATGGTGGTCGTGCCATCGCCGCAGGAGCTGAAGGCCAGTTGCGTGCCCGGATCGAACGCGCAAGCATCCACGCCTTGCCCGATGGCAACCTTATCGAGAAGTCCGCCGGTGGCGGCGTTGAGCATCAACATGCGCTCATTGTGGCAGCCAATGAAAAGGTGATGGGTCGCGGGATCAATGGCCATGCCGGAAGCTTCTTCGCCCGGTGTAATCGGCCACACCTGAACGACCGCGTGGGTTTTGGCATCCAGAACCACGACTTCGTTTTTATCCTCGATGTTGCAATAAACGCGGCCCGTGAAGGCATCGGCGGCGGCGAATTCCGGCTTGCCGGGAAGCGGCGTGTTGGTGACAACAACGCCGGTCGCGGCGGCGATGACCGTGACGGATGGGCTGCGCCCGTTAAAGGCGTAAACTTCCTGCCGGCCGGCCTCGTAAATGATGGCGTCGGGATTTTCGCCGGCGGTGGTTTTGGAAATCGTCTTGAGGGTCAGCAGATCGACGATGCTGACGGTTCCTTCACGGCCGTTGCTGGCGAAGCCGCGTTTCAATTCTGGGGCCAGCGCGAAACCATGCACGCCCGGCGTGCCGGTGATCTGTCCCAGAATGCCTTCGCGATCCACATCGATGACGACCACTTTGGTGGCATGCGTGACGTAAAGGCGGCGCGCGGCGGCATCCAGCGAGAGATAATCCCACCCGCCCTCGCCGCCGATGGGAATTTCGTGGGTGAGATAATACAAATCGGCGGCGGACGCGAGGCGGGCGCAACCGAGAAGCAAAAGGGTGGCGAGGAGGCGCAGGTTCATGTGGATTTGGGAAAGCGGGGCGTGGACAGCAGACCCCATTTGGAAAGGCGGAATTGCAGGGCGGCGCCGAGGCAGCCAAAACCATACGTGACGCTGCGGCGGAAATTGATGGAGGAGGCGTCGTCAAAATAACGGGTGGGGCAACTGACCTCGGCGATGGTGTAATCGAACCAGAGGATCTGGGCGAGCATCTGGTTGTCAAACACAAAGTCGTTGGAGTTTTCGCCCAGCGGCAGGCGCTCCAGCAGTTCGCGCGAAAAGGCGCGGTAACCGGTGTGGTATTCGGACAGCTTGGCTCCGAGCAGGATGTTTTCGGCCAGCGTCAAGAATCGGTTGGCGATGTATTTCCAGAGCGGCATGCCGCCGCGCAGCGCGTAATTGCCCAGAATCCGGCTGCCCAGCACACAGGGATAAAGCCCGCTGGCAATCATCGAGGCCATCGCGGGAATAAGCTTGGGCGTGTACTGCGAATCCGGATGGACCATGATGACAATGTCCGCGCCTTGCTCGAGCGCGAGACGGTAGCAGCTTTTTTGATTGCCGCCGTAGCCGAGATTGCGCGGGTGCGTCAGGACGATGGTCTGCGGCAGGGTGCGCGCGATTTGGGAGGTTTCATCGCGGCTGGCATCATCGACGATGATGACCCGATCCACCACGTTCTGCTCCATGACTTCGTTATAGGTCTGGACGAGGGTCTTGGCCGCATTGTAGGCGGGCATGACCACCACAACTTTCTTGTCACGGAACATTCGCCGCAGGATAGGCAAAACCCGGCCTAACGCAAGGCGGCGCTGCGTCGCCTGTCAAACCTCGCCGTTGGCGCCAGGGGCGCCGTCTTCCCACGGCTTGAGCACCACTTTAATGCACTTGTCCTCTTTTTTCGCGAAGATTTCGTACGCTTTTGGCGCGTCGGTCAAAGGCGCGCGATGGGTAATGACAAACGAAGGGTCGATCGCGCCTTTTTCCACGAGATCGAGAAGCGGGCGCAGGTAACGTTGGACGTGGGTTTGGCCCATCTTGAACGTCAAACCTTTCGCCACCGCGGCGCCGAAAGGCATTTTGTCCAAAAAGCCCGCATAGACGCCGGGAATGGAAACGGTCCCGCCCTTGCGACAGAGATTGATCGCCTGGCGCAAGGCGTAAGGCCGGTCGGTTTCGAGTTTTAAGGATTGTTTGATGGCGTCGTAGGTGGAGCCGTGAGCCTCCATGCCCACGGCGTCGATGCATGCGTCCGGGCCGCGTCCGCCGGTGGCCTGCTTGATTTGATCGGAGACGTCTTCGCTGTTGGCCCAGATGACCTGCGCGCCGGCTTGCTCCGCCATTTCCACGCGTTCCGGCACGTCGTCGATGGCAATGACTTTTTCGGCGCCCAACAGCAGGGCGCTGCGAATGGCAAACTGGCCCACCGGCCCACAGCCCCACACCGCCACGACGTCGCCAGATTGGATATTGCAATTCTCCGCCGCCATGTAGCCGGTGGGAAAAATATCGGAGAGAAACAACACCTTCTCATCATCCAGATCGCTTTCGATTCTGATCGGGCCAAAATCCGCGTAGGGAACGCGCGCATATTGGGCCTGGCCGCCGGCGTAACCGCCGTAAAGGTGGGAGTAGCCGAACAATCCCGCCGTGCTGTAGCCGGTGATTTTTTCCAGTTCAACAGCGTTCGGGTTGGAATTGTCGCAGAGCGACCAAAGATCGTGTTGACAAAAATGGCAGCGTCCGCACGAAATGGTGAAGGGCACCACGACGCGGTCGCCGACCTTGAGACGTTTCACTTCCGGCCCGACCTCCTCCACGATGCCCATGAATTCATGGCCCAGAATATCGCCGGCTTTCAGGCTTGGAATGTAGCCGGCGTAAAGATGCAAATCGGAGCCGCAAATGGCGGTGGTGGTGATTTTGACGATGACATCGCCCGGATTAAGAATTTTGGGATCGGGCACGTTTTCGACGCCCAAATTATGTTTTCCCAGCCAGCAAAGCGCCTTCATGCGGCCTCCTCTTTTTGGCCGGCCCCGGCCGATTGACCCTCGTTGGTGGGCGCCTCGCCCGTTTCCATCAAGGCTTTAAAACGGTATAAATCCGCGCCGAGAGTATCGGCGGGTTTTTTGCCGAAAAGGCGGCTGAAGATTTTCAGGTCGAAATGCATGGGGTCGTATTCGAAAGTCACAACGACCTCCGTGCCGCGGCCGCCCGGCGCGGGCCGAAAACGAACGGAGCCAGCGTGCGCGACATCGGAGTTCTCCGCTGTTTTCCAGGCGATTAATTCGTTGGGATGCTCATTGATAATGAGGGCGTCCCATTCAATGGTTTTGCCGCGCGCGCCGCGCGCCACCCAATGGGAGCGCGTGGACGAAATGGGAGTCACGGAAACCAGATTTTTCATGACGAGCGGGAGGTTTTCCAGAGTCCGCCAGAAATTGTAAAGCGCTTCGACCGGCTGATTAATCGTGCAGGCGCGCACGGCTTTGATGCCGTGGCCGCTTTGCACCGCCGGCTGGGGTTCTTCAAGAGTTGTTGCATCCATGCGGCCAATTTATCGCCTGGCGTGGGTGGCGGTATTGGTTAATTCCCTGAACGCCGTCTCCGGTGAAATTTTGTTTTCATCAGGCGGCGGCCAGACCACACTTTGAGCATGCAAACGAGAGCCGCCATTCTGGGCGCCGCCGCGCTGTGCCTGTTTTTCGCCGGACCCATCCGCGCCGGCAATTGGCCGCAATGGCGCGGCCCTTTTCTCAACGGCTCGGCCGACGAAACGAATCTTCCTGACACCTGGAGCAAAACCGCCAACGTGCGCTGGGCCGCGCCGCTGCCGGGGGAAGGCCACGCCACGCCGATTGTGTGGGACGACGCAGTGTTCGTCAGCAGCCCGGACGAAAACAAAAGCATCCAATTGATTTGTCTCGACCGGACGACCGGAAAACAGCGGTGGCAAAAGCAAGTTTCGGTGGGCGACCGCTCGGTCGGGCGCAACAATATGGCCTCGCCGTCACCGGTCACCGACGGCCAAACCGTGTGGGTGATGAGCGGAGCCGGAGACGTGGCGGCGTTTGATTTTCAGGGGCAGCCCTTGTGGGCGCGGAACATCAGCGCCAATCACGAGCGTTTCGCGATTCAGTTTCTCTACGGGTCGAGCCCGCTGCTGTTTAAAAATCGTCTTTACATACAAGTCTTGCAGCGCGCGGACGGAAATGGCGGGCACCTTTCCTACCTGCTTTGCCTGGACGCCAAAAGCGGCCGCGAATTGTGGCGGCACGAGCGCCGGACGGGCGCCGTCCGCGAATCGCAGGAGGCCTACACCACGCCGCTGGCGGTCGAGTCTGGCGGACGCGCGGAGATTATCGTGCTGGGCGGGGATTATGTGACGGCGCATGACGCTGAGACTGGCGCCGAATTGTGGCGGGCCGGCGGTTTGCGCAGCCCGCAAAATCCGTCCTCCTCCCGCATTGTGCCTTCGCCGGTGGCGGGGGACGGCCTGGTGTTTGTGTGCGGGCCCAAGCGCAATCCGCTGCTGGCCTTTCGCGACGGCGGGCAGGGCGATGTGACGGACAAAAATCTCGCCTGGCAATATGCCGAGTATCCCACCGACTGCGTGACGCCGCTTTTTTACCAGGGGAAATTGTTTGAGTTCGATGGCGATAAACAAATGATGGTCTGCCTCGATCCAAAAACCGGCAAGGAATCATGGCGCCAGCCCGCGGGCGTCAGCGAAACCTTTCGCGCCTCGCCCACCGGGGCGGACGGCAAGATTTATTGCCTCAGCGAGCGCGCCACCGCCGTGGTTTTCTCCGCGGCGGATGGACGGGTTCTGTCCACCATAAAAATGGAGGAAGGCATGACGCACGCCACGATCGCGGCCGCGCAGCACGAGTTGTTTGTTCGCACGGCGGAGCATTTGTATTGCATTGGAAAATAAATGCGACCCATGCCGCTGGCCTACCATATTTCGACGCTGCTCTATTGCTTCAATGCCGAGGAGGAGATCTTGTTGTTGCGCCGGGAGCGCGAGCCCAACCGCGGCTTGTGGAGCCCTTGCGGCGGCAAGCTGCAGATGGAGTTGGGAGAATCGCCGTATGCCTGCGCCTGCCGCGAGGCGAAGGAAGAGATGGGCGCGGAGTTGCAACCCGCCGATTTGCGTCTGGCGGGAATTGTCAGCGAACATGGCTACGAAGGGCAGGCGCATTGGCTGATGTTTTTATTTGAAGTGAAGCCGCGGTTGACGAAATTGCCGCCGGCCCACGCGGAAGGGGCGTTTGCCTTTTTTGCGGCGAACGACTTGGCCAACCTGGCCCTGCCGCGGACAGATCGCGAGCAAATCTGGCCGTTGTTCTGGCGGCATCGCCAGGGATTTTTTGCGGCGCATTGCCATTGCCACGCGGATGGGCGGCAGGAATGGAATTTGGAGGAGAGCAAAAATTAATGGACGATCCGATCATCGATTTGCAGAGCGACGAATATTTCATGGGCGAGGCGTTGCGCCAGGCCGCCCGGGCGTATGAGGCGGAGGAAACGCCTGTCGGGGCCATCATCGTGCGCGCCGGCCGCATTATCGGCCGCGCCTTCAACCAGGTGGAGTTGCTCAAGGACGCCACCGCGCACGCGGAAATGCTGGCCATCACCCAGGCGGAGGAGGCGGTGGGCGATTGGCGCCTGAACGACTGCACCTTGTATGTGACAAAAGAGCCGTGCCCAATGTGCGCCGGCGCCATTGTGCATGTGCGGATGGCGCGGGTGGTGTTTGGGGCGAGCGATCACAAGGGCGGCGCGGCGGGCAGCGCCTTGAACCTGCTGCAGTTTCCCACGCTGAACCATAAGAGCGCCATCACGCCGGGAGTGCGGGAGGAGGAATGCCGGCGGCTGCTGCAAACTTTTTTTGCCGCGCAACGAAAGCTCAAGCAGCCATCGTGACGGCGGGGGCGGGAGGGGCCGTTTCGTCCTGCACCCCGTCGAATTCCGCGCCGAGTTCGCGGCTGAGCCATTCCCCAAAGGCGCGGGCTTTGGCTTCATTCCAGCCCCACGTCACAAGGGGCGCCGTGCGGCCGATGTCTCCTTCAGTCAAACGCAGGGCGGGGACGTAGCTGTAATGATTGCCGCTGGGCGTGGCGCTAACCCGGCGCTGGACGATGACGCCGCGCAGGGCGGCGCGCGTCACGCGCAGGGGGGCCGGGCGCCCGGCGGTTTGAGGCAGGATCAATTCCGCGGGTGCGGCGTCCAAGTGGAGGTCGAATTTTCCGGAGGCGTTGCGGAGATGTTTCCAGACGCCCACCGCCACGCCGAGAAGGAGGGTGGCGATCCAAACGCGGGTCATAAATTCCAGCGACTCGCTGAAGCCGGAACTGAAAACGGCGGCGGTGGCTCCGACGATGGCGCCGAGCCCAGCGGCGTAGGAGCCGGCTTCCACGGCGGACGTTTCGGCCAGGCGGACCTTGAGGCGGCGTTCGCGCCGCATGATTTTCACGCCGCCAGCCTCGCGGCGGGAACGGCGCAGGGGACGGGCGTTCAGGAATGCTTTCCACACAACGGCCGTGATCACGTTGAAGGGCAAAGCCACCAGCAGCAGCAACAAGTCGCAGCCGTCCACGCCCGGCGCCAGCGTGGAATCGCGCGGATCCCGCGGATTGTAGTAAACCGGGTGGGTGGAATGAGTGGGAAAATCCTGCATGATCCGGCCGTAATGCAGGCTGACGTTTTCGTCGTCATAGCGGTAACGCGAGCCGCTATAATTGACGCCATGAACGGCGTAGGTGTAGCGCAAATGCAAGCCGCGCTTGCCGAGCGGCCCCTGGCCTTCCGAGCTTTGCGCGATTTTGCCGACCGTGATGAGATACGTCACCGCCGCGTGCTGGCGCCAGGTGGTGAAGGCAAAAACAACGTTCGCCGCCAGGATCAGGCTGGTCCAGAGCAGCAACAGCGTCCAGGCCGTGAGGCCGGCGGACGGGGCGTTTTCTTTGAGCGGCACGGCCCTCAAGCATGCGCCTGCGGAGTGGGTGAGTCAATCCTGCGCGGCATGCTGAAGCTTGTCAGCGCGCCCATTCCTTCGTTAAATGCACATTATGAAAAAGAAGCTGTCCAAGCCGGCCGGGTCAACCTTGCGGCCTTACTCCAGCGAGGTGCTCGATGGGCCGGAACGCGCCCCGAGCCGCGCCATGCTTTACGCCGTCGGATTCAAGGCGGAAGATTTTAAAAAGCCGATCGTGGGCATCGCCTCCACCTGGAGCATGGTCACGCCGTGCAACGCGCATATTGACAAGCTCGCGCTGGAAGCCGAGGCGGGCGCGAACAAGGCGGGCGCCAAGGCGATCATTTTCAACACCATCACCATTTCCGACGGCATTTCCATGGGATCGGAAGGGATGAAGTACTCGCTGGTCTCACGCGAAGTCATCGCCGATTCCATCGAGACGGTGGTGGCGTGCGAGGGCATGGACGGATTCGTGGCCATTGGCGGGTGCGATAAAAACATGCCCGGCGCGCTCATGGCCATTGCCCGTTTGAACCGGCCCGCGGTGTTCGTTTATGGCGGCACGATTCTGCCCGGCTGCATCACCGGCGATTCCAGAAAGCTGGACGTGGTCTCCGTGTTTGAGGCGGTGGGGCAGCATGCGAATAAAAAAATCTCCGACGCGCAACTGCAAAAAATCGAATCGTGCGCGATTCCCGGGCCCGGTTCGTGCGGGGGCATGTACACCGCCAACACCATGGCCAGCGCGATCGAGGCGCTGGGGATGAGCCTGCCGAACAGCTCGGCGCAAAATGCGATCTCCAAGGCGAAAAAAGAGGATTGCCAGCGCGCCGGCGCGGCGGTCGTGAACCTGTTGAAGATGGGCCTTTGTCCCCGCGACATCATGACGCGGCGCGCGTTTGAGAACGCCGTGACGGTGGTGATTGCGCTGGGCGGCTCGACCAATGCGGTGTTGCATCTGCTCGCGATGGCGCATGCGGCGAAGGTGAAATTTGAATTGGACGACTTCACCAAAATCGGCAAGCGCGTGCCGGTGCTGGCCGACTTGAAGCCGAGCGGCAAATATCTCATGTCCGAGCTGGTAAGTGTGGGCGGGATTCAGCCGCTGATGAAAATGTTGCTGGACGCGGGGTTGCTGCATGGCGATTGCCTCACGGTCACGGGCAAAACGATGGCGCAGAATTTGGCGTCGGTTCCGCCGTATCCGGCCTTTCAAAAAATCATCCAGCCGTTGAGCAACCCCATCAAGAAGGACAGCCATCTGGTGATTCTGTATGGCAACCTGGCGCCCGAGGGCGCCGTGGCGAAAATCACCGGCAAGGAAGGCATGCGTTTCGAGGGCATCGCGCGTGTGTTCAATTCCGAAGAGCAGGCGCTGGCGAAAATCCTGGATGGAACCATCAAGGCCGGGGACGTGGTGGTGATTCGGTTTGAAGGGCCGCGCGGCGGCCCGGGCATGCGCGAGATGCTGGCGCCGACGAGCGCGATCATGGGCAAAGGGCTCGGAAAAGACGTCGCGCTGATTACGGACGGACGTTTCTCGGGGGGAACGCACGGATTTGTGGTCGGCCATATTACGCCGGAGGCCTATGCCGGCGGACCGCTGGCGCTCGTCAAAAACGGCGACCGCGTGATCATCGATGCCGAACGCCGCCAACTGACGCTGGCCGTGTCGCCGCGTGAATTGCAGGCGCGCCGCAAAGCGTGGAAGCCGATGCCGCCGCGTTACACGCGCGGCGTGCTGGCCAAGTTCGCCAGCGCGGTGACATCAGCGTCGTCCGGCGCGGTGACGGATAAAGATCTGAAATTGTAGGCGCGCCGCCGAATGGGAAAATCTGGAAATCAGAAACTCAGGAAGGGGGAAGGGGCCGGATGGATTCCTGATTTTCTGAGTTCCAGATTCTTTGGTTTATGCCGGAGGTGCGGCGCGGGCTTGTCTATTTTGGGTGAAGGGCTAGAGTGTGAGCCATGCTAAAATCGTGCCTGTGTTATTTGCTGGCGGCGCTGGCGGTGTCGGGCGAGACGTTGCGGCTGAAAGACAAAGCGTCCATATCCGGCCGGGTTCTTGAGGTCAAGAAGGACCAGATTTTTATTGATGTGGGTTACACCGTCCTGGCGGTGCCGAAGAGCCAGGTCTTGAAGGTGGAGCAGGGGACGGCCAGTGAGCCGGCGCCGAGCGTGGCGGTGGAGGCCCCGGCCGCTCCGGTGGCGGCGAAAATGGCGGAAGGGGACGGATTTTATTCGGTGGCGACGGCTCCTTTGCGGGAACGTTCCGTGCGGGAATTGGTGCATGAATTGGGCGCGGCCGTGGTGCAGGTGCGGACGCCGGCGGGGTTGGGCTCCGGATTTTTCATCAATGAGGATGGATACCTGGTGACCAACTTTCATGTGACAGAAGGCGAGACGCAGCTTTCCGTGGAGGTGTTCGAGGAGCGCGGCGGACAGATCGAGCGCAAAGTTTACAAGCAGGTGCGCATCGTGGCCCTGAACAAGTTTCGCGATTTGGCGCTGCTCCGCGTGGAGGATCGGTCCGCGCCGAAATTCGCGCATGTGATTTTGGGCGATTCCGACAGCCTGGCGGTGGGCGAACCGGTGTTTGCCATTGGCAGCCCGCTCGGCCTGGAGCGCACCGTGACGCAAGGCATCATCAGCACCAAGACCCGTGAATTTGAGGGCGAGCTCTATTTGCAAACGACGGCGCAAATCAACCCCGGCAACAGCGGCGGGCCGCTTTTCAACATGCGCGGCGAAGTCGTCGGCGTGACCAATATGAAGATCACAGTCGGCGAGGGGCTGGGCTTTGCCATTCCGGTGGAGCTTGTCAAATACGTTCTGAACCATCGCGATTCCTTCGCCTACGACAACGACAATCCCAGCAATCCTTACCGTTATCTTGAGCCGCCGAGCCGCACCCGCAAAGTCGCCGCCGAATAAGTTCCATCCTATGAAGAATCGATTCCCCCTGTTCTCGCTGGTTTTGTCGCTCGCCCTCGCCGGCGCCGCGGCGGCAGCCGTTTTGCCGCCGGAAAAAGCGCTGCCCAAAGACACGCTGTTTGTGGTGACGGCGCCGGATGCGCCCAGGTTATTGGAATTGTTGACGAATTCCACGATGGGCCAGTTTTGGCGTGATCCAGCCATGAAGCCGTTTCACGACAAATTCATGGGAAAATTTAACACCGACTCGGCGCCCATCCTGGAAAAAAATCTGGGCCTGAAACTGGACGATCTCGTCAGTCTCGCGCGCGGCCAGGCGACGCTCGCGGCGGTGCCCACCGAGCAAGGAGACAAGCCCGATGCGCATGTGGCGCAAGTCTGGCTGATCGACGCCAAAGACCATGCCGACCAGTTAAAAAAGACGCTGTCGGGTGTGCGGAAAAAATGGGCGGACGCCGGCAAATCCATGAAGGTGGACAAGATTCGCGAGTACGAATTCACGACTTTTACAATTGAGCCCGAGGCGCCGGACGCCGCCAAAACGAAAACCGGGGATGCCACGGACACAGATCAACCGGTGGATGGCGCCGTCAAAACGACGCCGAAAAAGTTCGAGGTGGTTTTTGGCCAGGTGGATTCCTTGTTCATCGCCGGCAATTCGGCCAAGGCAATTGAAAAAATCCTGGGCCGCTTGAACGGCGGCATGGCGCCGCCGTTGGAGGAGCAGCCGGCTTTTCAAACGGATTTCAACGCGCGCCTGAAGTCAGCCCCGATGTACGCGTGGATCAATGCCAAGGCCGCGATGGATCTCTTCACGAAATCTGACAACTATAACGATTTGGCGGCCCCCGGCAGCATGAGTTTGCCGACGATTCTATCCGCCAGCGGCCTGTCCGACATCACCTCGGCCTCGCTGACCTATCGCAGCGGGCCGGAGGGCATGACCGGGCAATTGTTCGTCTCCGTGCCCGAGGGAAATCGCCGGGGCTTGATCAAGGCCTTTGCCACCGACGCCAAGGATGCGGCGCCGCCCGCGTTCGTCCCGGCCGACGCCGTGAAATTCTGGCGCTGGCGCGCCAATCTCCGCACGACGTGGGAGACGCTGGAGAAAATGCTGACGGACATAAATCCCAACGCCGCCGGGGTGATGAATTTCATTTTTTCCTCCGCCGGGAAAGACAAGGACGACAAATACGATTTGAAGGCTGAATTGCTCAGCAACCTGGGCAACGACGTGATCACCTACGGCAAGGCGCCGCGCGGCGACACGCTGGCGGATTTTAAAAATGCGCCGTCGGTGGCGCTGATTGGCTCGCCGAATCCGGACGCTCTGGCCGCGGCGATCAAGGTGGCCGTCGGCGTGCTGGCGCAGGCCACGGGCGGGGTGAAGGAACAGGAATTCCTCGGGCGCAAAATTTATTCCCTTTCGCTGCCGGGCGCCAAGGGAGCGGTCACTCCCATGAGCTTCGCCGCGAGCGGCGGCTACGTCGCCTTCTCCGCGCAAAACGACATGGTCGAGGAATTTCTGCGCAGCAACGATGGCTCCGGCAAACCTTTGAGCGACACGCCCGGCCTGTCGGACGCCGCGCAAAAGGTGGGCGGGACGGCGCTCGGATTTTTTGAGTATGACAATTACGCGGACACTTTGAAAAAAGCGTTCACTTTGCTGCACGCTGAGAGTTTGAACTTCAGCGACGTGATGGGAACACCGTCGGTGCCGGGCGGCCCGAACCCGGCCGACCAAATGGCGAAAATGAAGGAGTGGACGGATTTCACGCTGCTGCCGCCGTTTGAGGCGGTGTCCAAATATTTCTACTTTACCGTGCAGGCGATCCACTTCACGCCTGAGGGGCTTTCCTGGACGTTCTTCTCGCCCACGCCGCCCCGGACGAAATAAGCGCTTACTCCTGCGGATACAAAAGAAGGCGGTCGTGCACGAGCACGATGAGATCGTTCTTGCCATCGCCCGTGACGTCGGCCACGGCGGCTTCGCGCGGCTCCAGCGAATCGTTGCGGCGCGAGCGGAAGGTGCGCTCTTCGAACACCTGCCAGCGCGTGGCCGGAACCAATTGATGCGGCGGCTCGAAGGTCACGAGATCGAGGTAATTTTTGGCCGTTTCGAAAAAGACCAAATCCTTGCGCCCATCGTGGTTTAAATCCCCGACCACCAAATCGCTCAAATGGCCGTCGCGAATGGGCGTTTCGTAGCTGTCCAATTCTCCCAACTCCCAAACGTCGCCGGTCAGCGCCTGGGTGCCGATGGCATTGGCTCCCATCAAGGCCACGCAGTTTTGATTGGAGGAGCCAAGCCGAATGGCCTGGGCCGAGGTAAAATCGCTGAAGGGCAAAGTGACATTGCGCACGACCTGCCAGACGCCTGCGGTGTCGCGTTCGCACACGGTGAGCGCCTTGCGGCCTGAGTCAAGCAGAACAATGGAGGCGGCTGCGTTGGTCCCGTTGCGCAGGGAAGTGGCGCCGATGATGTGCGAATCGCTGGACGCGCCGTTGATCTGCTCCTTCACATGGAACGACCAGAGCGATTTGCCGTTGGTGGCGCGGTCTGTTTCATTGGTCAATACCACTGCGCGCACGAAATTCTTTTCCGCCAGCAATAGCTCGGGTTTGCCGTCGGCGTCGATGTCGGCCGCGCCCACCCAAGGTTCCGCGGCGCTGCCGCCGGGAGGCATGATGTCCTGCTCCTCGAAGAGGTTGGTTTTGCCCTCGTGTTGAATGAGGGCCTTGAATTTGTCGCCGGGCACGACGACCACCAAATCCATCAAGCCATCCTGATTCAGGTCGTGCATTTTCATCGAGCCAATCGACCAGGAAAGGCCGCCGCTAAGCTTTTGGTTCGTCATTTTGCGATCGGCGCCAATGGTCACCAGCGAACGATTGGTGTCCTGCTCCACAATCACTGCGAGCGTGGGCTTGGCGCCGGGCCGCAACGGGCCCACGGCCATCGTTTTCGGCGTGCCGTCGATGGGCAAAATGGTGGGAAAGGCGATGCTGCCGTTGGTGTCTAGGCGCGTGACTCCGACCTGGCGTTCGGCATCCGAGCCGCTCAACACGAAAATATCCACGTGGCCGTCATTGTTCCAATCCGCCGCCGCCAGCTCCGAAATGCCGGTGAGCGTGGCGAACGTTTTGGCCGCGCCCAGCGTGCCGTCGGGCTTTTGCAAATAAAGGGTCATTTGGCCGCTGTCCGGCTCAGCCACGAGCAGATCGGGCAAACCGTCGCCATTCAAATCCGCCCACAATTCGCCGCGGCGCGCGCCGGAGGAATTGCGGTTCATCGGCAGGACGCTGAACTGGCCTTGCTTGACAGCGCCGGAAATCGTTTCGGCCGGTTTTTTGGAGAACGATGAAATTTGGGCGCGCCCGGAATTTTGCGCGATCGTAATAATTTCAGTTTTGTGGTCGCCGTCGAGATCGTCCGCTATGTAGGAGCGGATCGGGGGCAATTGAAAATAATTTTCCGGCCCCAATTGGCCGTCGGCATTTTGCAGGCGAAACCGAAACGGGTTCGCGCTGTCCCAATTGATCAGCAACAAATCGTCCCGGCCATCGCCGTCAATATCGATGGCCTGCACGGCGCGCACGACGCCGGAGAAGGGAATCTTTTGCGGTTCGGCGAGGGTGTGGTCGGCGTTTTGGGCGAGATAATAGATATTGTTTTCGCCCAGCAAAATCAGGTCGGGCCGTTTGTCGCCGTTGAGGTCGCCCACGGCGAGAGCGTTGGCGGTGGTCTGGCCGTCATCGATTGGCCAGCGTTTGGGGGCGCTCCAGCCATTCGTGCCGAGATTGTATTGCACGACCAATTCCTTGGGATCGCCGTAATACGCCAGGTCAGGCCGGCCGTCGCCATTGAGGTCGGCCACCACGAGCGAGCTGATGCGTTTTTCGGAGGAAATGGAATCAATGCGGAAACGGGCGTCCGGCGGCAGTTCGTTCAATTCGCGTTTTTGGCCGCGGGTTTCGATGACGTTGGTTTTGCCGGTGCGATTGTAAAGCAGGTTAATTTTGGAGCGGGCGTTGTTGACAACGACGATGTCGTTCAGGCCGTCGCCGTCCAGATCGGCCACATGGAGAAGGGAAATCGAGTTGTCGATGGGGAAGATTTCCGGGCCGTGAAAGCCAAAAACCGGCTTATCCGCCCCGCGCGCGGCGCTCGCGAGCGCCAGGCAAATCAGCGCGCATTTCCAGGAAGATCCGCGCAGAAAGTCATTCAGCATACGCGGCAAAATGCCACCGGGGGCGCGCGTCCGCCAGTCCTATTCGCCGAGAAAATGCGCCACCACGCGGCGCTGATGGGGCACGGTGCGATGCTCCCAGAGGTAGATGCCTTGCCATGTGCCCAGCGTGAGTTTGCCCTGCGCAATGGGGATGCTCAACTGCGTCGCCGTCAGCGCCGACCGAATGTGGGCGGGCATATCGTCGGCGCCTTCGGCGGTGTGGCGAAACAGCGGATCGCCATCAGGAACCAAGCGGGCGAAAAAGCGCTCGAAGTCGCGCCGCACTTCCGGGTCCGCGTTTTCCTGAATCACGAGCGAGGCCGAAGTATGCTGCACGAACAGCGTGGCAAGTCCGGTCGTGATGGGGTCGGCGCGCAGGCAGCGGGCGACCTCAGCGGTGAATTCGTAAAAACCGCGTCCGCGCGTGGAGATGGAAATATGATGGACAGCCTGGCGCACGGCGGCAGGTCATTTTCCAGCGTTGAGAAGCTTTTCCAATTCCTCGCTTTTCGGGTGGTGCAAGTCAGTCGCCCGTTTGTAGTGCCAGCGCGCCAGTTCGAGCGACGGCGGTTTTTCCGTGGCGTAAACAAAGGCGAGATTGAAATGGGCGTCCGCGTATTCGGGATCCACTTGCAAGGCTTTGCGGAACGCCGTTTCCGCGGCGGGCCGCTGGCCTTTGTCTGCGAGGACGCAGCCGAGATAGTTTTGGGTGCCGGCATTGGTGGGATTGGCCAAGGCGGAGCGGCTCAAGGCGTCGAGCGCCTCGTCCAGCTTTTCCTGGCGATAACGCAGAATGCCGAGGAGATACAAACTGGCCGGATCATCGCGGTCCAACGCCAGCGCGTGGGTGACCGATTTCTCGCAGCCCGCGAGGTCATTTGCCTCGAATTGCGCGCTGGCCAGATGCGCGAGCACATAGACGTTGTTTTCGTCCTGGCTTAAAATCTCGTTATACTTTTCCTCGGCGCCTTTGAAATCGCGCTCCATCGCGGCGCGGGAAGCGTCCGCCATCAACGCGCCGGCGCCCGGCGGCAAATCCTTCAGCGTATGCGCGACGCCGGGCTTGGCGGGCGTTGCTGCTTTGGCGGAAGCAGGCGGCGTCGTTACGGCGACCGGCGGCGCGGCTTGGGCCGGCGGCGTGGCGGGCGCTTGTTTCATAATGGCCAATTCTTCGGCGGTGTAGGGAACGGGCGTCGCTTCGGCGACGGCCAAGCGGGCGCGGAGACGCTCCACTTCCTGGCCAAGTCGGCTGCTTTCATCCTGGGCCGCAGTGGAAGCCTGGACTTGTGCGGCCTGGTCTTTCAACTGGGAGCTATGCGCTTCGGCGTCGGCGAGATCGCGGGTGCGCTGCTCCAGCGTGCTTTTCAAATGGTCGCGCTCCTCCACGAGTTTTTGCATTTCCTCGGTGCGCGGCGCGGGGGCGGGCGCCGCTTTCATCGTATTGATTTGACTGTTGGCGTCGGCCAGCTTCTGCTCGAGGGCGGCGTCCGAGGCGGCCAGCTCAGCAAGGCGGTTGGTGGCGGCAGTCAACTGATCGGTCAACTTCAGCACCTCGCTGGGCGCAGTGGAAGGAGCGGCCGGGGCGGGCGTGGCGGGCTTCTTTTGCTGCAGCGTGACTTTCAACAAATCATTTTCCTTTTGCAAATCGTCGATGCGCGCCTGGGCCTTCGCCAGTTCCTCAGGGTTGGCGGAGGCGGGCTGCACGGAAAGGGCCTCTTTAAGTTTCTGCTGGAGTTGCGCGTTGGAGGCGTTCAAGGCGTCCACCTGCGCGCGCAAACTGGCGGTGGGATCCGCGGGAGCGGGCGCGGCGGGAGCAGGGGCCGCGACCGGGGCCGTCGCCGGCAGATATTTTCCCAGCTCGGCCATTTTTCCCTCGAGAAACTCGACGCGAAATTTGACGACCTGCGGATTCCAGGAGGGATGATCCGTCTGCAACTGGCGCAGGCTCGCCAGCGAATCGCGGTAATGCTCCGCGGCGCCCGTGGTCTGGCCGGCGGCCTCCATGCTCTGGCCTTGCAGAATCTGGTTGTAGATGTCAACAAATTGGTCGTCGGGCCCGGCAGCCAGCGCGGCGCCAGTCAGCAAACTGCAAACCATGATGCAAGCAATCCATCTCATAGATGTGCGCATGCTAAGGACGCCGCCGGGGAATTGTCGAGACGGGACGTGCGGAAGATTCTACGGGCGGGCGCGAAGGTATCAGCGTGACTTTTGGCGCCGTGAAGGCAAGGTGGCGCGAGAGCGCAGAGCCATCATGATGAAACGAGTTTGCGTCTATTGCGGTTCAAATGTCGGGGCGCGGCCGGATTATGCGGAGGCGGCGCGGGCGTTGGGAGAGGTGTTGGCGGCGCGAGCCGGGGATTGATGGGGATTCTCGCCGACACTGTTCTGGCGAAGGGCGGATCGGTGGCGGGTGTCATTCCACAAAAGCTCGTGGATCGTGAAGTGGCGCATCATGGCCTGACGGAATTGCATGTCGTGCCGTCCATGCATGAACGCAAAGCGATGATGATCGATTTGGCGGACGCCTTTATCGCCCTGCCGGGCGGCTTCGGCACGCTGGAGGAAATTTGCGAAGTGGTGACGTGGACGCAATTGGGCCTGCACGGCAAAGCGCATGGGCTGCTGAATGTGGCGGGATTCTACGATTCATTCCTGGCTTTTTTGGATCACGCGATGGCGGAGCGATTCATTGCGGGGGCGCATCGCAAAACAGTCGTGAGCGAGGCGGACCCGAATCGTTTGCTGGACGCATTGGCGCAGTTCAGCCCCGTCCACACGGAAAAATGGGGATTGTGACGGACGCTGCGGAGCGAGACATTATTTTTTCGGGCGAAAGCCGGGCGGGAGATTGGACTTGGGATCCTGCGCCGGCGGTTCCGGCTCGGAGCCGGGCTCGGTGGGCCACGCCAGATTATCATCGGTGACTTCAAACGTTGCTTCCGCCTCGGGGTCGGGTTCAGCGGCCGGTTCGGCTGCGACCGGCTCGGTTTCCTCCGGTTCGGGCAGGCCCAGGCGCTGGCGAGCTTTTTTGGCGGCGGCGGATTTGGGATGCTCCTCGGCGATGCGGCGGAGCAGGGCGAGAGTCTTGTCCTGCTGGCCCAGGCGCGAGTAAAGGTTGCAGAGATGAATGGCGGCCCACGCCCAGCGGTCGCTCGGCAGCTTGTGCTTGAGGACTTCTTCGTATTCGAGGGCGGCGGCGAGATAATTGCGCAAATCCTTCTCGTAAATTTCGGCGATGCGCAGCGCCGCGTGCACCTGGCGGGGATTGCGCTTGTAGTAATCGCGCAAGAGTTGAATGGCTTCCAGGTGTTTGCCGTTGGCCCAAACCTGCTCGGCTTTTTCGTACTCGGGATCGCGCTGGGCATCGCCCACGTTGCTGAAAAGATAATCGCCGGCCTTGGCGCCCACCATCACGGTGATGTCATGGGCCACGAGCAAGCCCAAGCCCAAAACCGACACGATGAACAATGCGAGATTAATGATCGTTGTGCCCTGTTCCTTGCCGGAAATCGTTTGGGCCATGGTGGTGGGATCCTGATCCGCCGCGGCCGCAGCCGCGGTGGCGGCTTGATTGGTGTCTGGCGGAGCGCTTTGCGCCATGGTGTTCGTGGCGGCGGCTTGGTCAGCGGTGTTGGTGGCCACGGACGCCGCATTGGTGTCGGTGGCGACGGCATTGGTGTCGAGGGCCGGGACGTTGGTCGCGGCGGCCACGACATTGGTGGCCTTTTTGTGGCTGGCATGGGCGGCGGGTTTTTCGCCGCCGGAGGTTCCTTGATAGCTTCGGTAAAAGCGATGGCCGAACCACGCGGCGAGCATGATCAGGACGGCGTAGGCGGCCAATCTCAGTTTCAAATTCATCCGTTTTTTACCACTGAACCAAAATTCCGGCGCAGGAAAAGGTTTTTCAATTCGCCGCCCCAATATACATTAGGCGCGAAATGAGGCGAATAGAAAGCGCGGAGCCCTGACGGTGCACGGCCAACATCATTCATCGCACGAAGACCCGACGTTGCGGGCAAAATCACGAACCACGTGGGAAATCCTGCGCCGGGTCGGCGTTTACCTGCGCCCGTATCCCGGCATGGCGACGGCCAACATCCTCTGCGCGCTGCTCGCGACCGGTTTTGGGCTGGCGTTCCCGAAACTCGCCCAATTGATCATCGACGACGTCGCGGGGGGCCGCACCGCGAATTTTTTCTGGCCGGCGGCCGGGCTGCTGGGCGCCTTTTTACTGCGGGATTTGGCCAACAGCCTGCGCATATTAGTCAATAATAGTTTTGAGCAAAATGTCATTTATGACATGCGGCGCCAGGTCTATGGCCGGCTCCAGCGCCTGCCCGTGGGATACTTTGACCAGCGCGCTTCCGGCGACCTGATGACGCGCGTGATCGAGGACGTCAACGCGGTGGAGCGCGTTTTGATTGACGGCACGGAGCAGGGGACCGTGGCCTCCATCAGCCTGCTGGTGGTGGGCTTCATGCTCTTTTCAGCCAGCCCGAAGCTCGCGGCGATTGCGCTGATTCCCATCCCGTTGCTGGTCACTGGCACGATGTGGTACACGCTGACGGCGCACCGCCGTTACCGCGCGCAACGGCAGGCCGCCAGCGCGATGAATGCGCTGCTGATGGACAACCTGCAAGGCGTGCGGCAAATCAAGGCCTTTGCGCGCGAGGCCCATGAGGACGTGCGTTTCGCGAAACGCGCGGACGATTTGCGCCAAAGCACGCTGGGCGTCATGCGGGTGTGGGCGATGTATTCGCCGGCGATGTCGTTTGTGGCGTCGCTGGGCACGGCGTTGGCGCTGTGGGCGGGCGGAACGATGGTGGCGTCGCATCAATTGAGCGTCGGGCATCTCGTCGGATTTATACTTTACCTGGCGATGTTTTATGAGCGGCTGGCGCGGTTGCACGGGTTGAACCAGATGCTGCAGGCGGCGCGCGCCGCGGGGGAGCGGGTGTTTGACATCCTCGACGCCACCGATGAGAAAGCCGCGGGCGCGCAAGGGCGCAACGTGGCGTTCCCGGGGCCGGCGCGCGGCGAGGTGCGCTACGAGAATGTTTCCTTCCGCTATGGCGCGGAGCGCGCGGCGTTGCAGGGCATCTCGCTGCACGCGTGCCCGGGAGAAATGATCGCCCTCGTCGGCCCGACGGGCGCGGGCAAGTCCACGCTCGTCAACCTGCTGCCGGCTTTTTACGAATTGAGCGCGGGGCGGATCACGATCGACGGCCAGGACATCAGCCGGCTGACGTTGGACTCGCTGCGGGCGCAAATCAGCGTGGTCAGCCAGGAGGCTTTTCTGTTCAACGGCACCGTGCGGGAAAATATTCTTTACGGCAAGCTCGACGCCACCGAGGAGGAAATGCTGGCGGCGGCGCGGGCGGCCAATTGCCATGAATTCATCGCCCGCCTGCCGGAAGGCTACGACTCGCGGGTGGGGGAACGCGGTGTCAAGTTAAGCGTGGGCGAAAAACAGCGGGTGAGCATCGCGCGCGCCCTGCTCAAGAACGCGCCGATTCTCATTCTGGACGAGGCGACCGCCAGCGTGGACACCGCCACGGAAAAGCTGATCCAGGAGGCGCTGGAGCGCCTGATGGCGCACCGCACGAGTTTTGTGATTGCGCATCGTCTCAGCACGATTCGCAGCGCCGACCAGATTCTGGTGCTCTTGCATGGGGAAGTTGCCGAGCGCGGCTCCCATGCGGAATTGCTGGAGCGAAATGGCCTTTACGCGCGCCTCTGCCGCATCCAAAACACGGCGTTCATCGAGGAAAACTTCGAGAAAATCGAGGCGGCGGAAAATGTGTGACCGCGAACCGTGTCAACTATTTAGGACCTTCATCGCCTTGCGGGCGTCCGACACGCGCAGGATGAGCAGGCCTTTTTTGGCCTCGGGCGACGTGGCGCAATAGGCGTATTCAATATTGACCTTGGCGGCGGCCAGCCGATGGGCAATGCGGGCGAGGGAGCCCGGTTTGTTGTCGCCGGTGATCATCAGGACATCATCCTCGACGACGAGCGTGCCGTGCTCCTCGAAAACGTAGAGCGCCTTGGTGGGGTCGCTCACCACCATGCGCAACACGATATGATCCACCGTGTCGCTGCTGGAGATGGCGTAAATATTGATCTTGGCGGCCGTGAGGGCGTCGCAGACACGCGCGAGCATGCCGGGGCGATTTTCGAGGAAGAGAGCGAGCTGTTTTGTGATCTGCATATCCCAAATAATTGAATTTGCGACATCAACGCCCGGAGTTTAAAGTCCGGGCCTTCCGAAGTTCAAATCAAAATGGACGTTTGGAAAATTAAACCCTAGGCTTTTTCATGGTTGAGCAAATTGTCATTTTGGATTTTGGGGCGCAATACACGCAGGTGATCGCCCGGCGCGTCCGCGAATGCAGCGTGTTCTCGACCATCGTGCGCTACGACATCCCCGCCGCGCAATTGGCCGCGATGAAGCCGGCGGGCATCATTCTTTCCGGCGGGCCTTCGAGCGTTTATTCACCCAAGGCGCCGCTGCCCGATCCCGCCATTTTCCAATTGGGCCTGCCGGTCCTGGGAATTTGCTACGGCGTGCAGTTGATGGCGCATCAATTGGGCGGGGTGGTCGCGCCCGGCCAAAAACGGGAGTTCGGCAAGGGCGTCCTCACCGTCAAGGACAGCGCCTGCGCGCTTTTTGCGAACTTGCCGGCGTCATTGCAAGTGTGGAATTCGCACGGCGACAAATTGACGAAAATCCCCGAGGGCTTCCAGGCCGTGGCGCAATCGGACAACTCGGAATTTGCCGCCATTGAAGACCGCACGCGGAAATTTTTCGGGCTGCAATTCCATCCCGAGGTGGCGCACACGCCGCGCGGACGCGAGATCTTCGCCAATTTTGTGCACGGCGTCTGCGGGTGCGGCCAGACCTGGAACATGCACGATTACGCGGAGACGGCGGTGGCGCAGATTCGCGCGCAGGTGGGAACGGAAAAAGTCATCCTCGGCCTCAGCGGCGGCGTGGATTCCAGCGTGGCGGCGGCCCTGCTGCACAAGGCCATCGGCGATCAACTGACCTGCATCTTTGTCAACAATGGTTTATTGCGCGGGCGCGAAGCGGAGGTGGTGCAGGAGGTTTTTGGGCGGCACTTTCATATCAAGCTGCAATACGAGGATGCCTCGGAGCTTTTCCTGGGCCGGCTCAAGGGCGTGACGGATCCCGAGCGCAAACGCAAAATCATCGGCGAAACTTTCATCGAAGTTTTTCAGGAGGCGACCAAACGCGCCGGCGCCGCGAAATTCCTGGCGCAAGGCACGCTGTATCCGGACGTGATTGAATCCGTGCCGATCGGCGGCAACCCCGCGGCGTTGATCAAGTCGCACCACAATGTCGGCGGCCTGCCGGCCAATATGAAATTCGAATTGGTCGAGCCGCTGAAATATTTGTTCAAGGACGAGGTGCGACAGCTCGGTTTGGAGCTGGGGTTGCCGCACGAAATTGTCATGCGCCAGCCGTTCCCGGGGCCGGGCCTCGCGGTGCGCATCCTGGGCGAAGTCTCGCCGGAACGCTGCGACATCCTGCGCGCGGCGGACACCATTGTCGTCGAGGAAATGAAAGCCGCCGGCTGGTATTATAAAATCTGGCAGAGCTTCGCGGTGCTTCTGCCCGTGCGCAGCGTCGGCGTGATGGGCGACGAGCGGACGTATGATTTTACCATCGCCATTCGCGCGGTGGAATCCCAGGACGGCATGACGGCGGATTGGGTGAAGCTGCCCTACGAACTTCTCGAACGGTTATCCAACCGCATCATCAACGAAGTCAAAGGCGTCAATCGCGTCTGCCTGGATATTTCGAGCAAACCGCCCGCGACGATTGAATGGGAGTGACGCGCGCGGCCAGCCTGGTTTGGTTTCGGCTCGATTTGCGGCTGTCCGATCATCTCGCGCTGCGAGCGGCGGCGCAACGCGGCGCGGTCATCCCCGTTTTCATTTTTGCGCCGGAGGAAGAGGCGCCATGGGAGCCGGGGGCGGCCTCGCGTTGGTGGCTGCATCAATCACTGCAAAACCTCGACGCTGCGCTGCGGAACCTTGGCTCGCGTTTGGTGATTCGACGCGGCCCGTCTCTCACGGCTTTGCGCAATTTGATTCGTGAAACGGGAGCGACGGCCGTGTTTTGGAATCGGCGCTACGAGCCGGCCTTGATTGCGCGCGACGAAAAGGTCGCCGCCACTTTGCGCGCCGACGGGGTGGAAGTCGAGACCTCCAACAGCGCGCTGCTTCACGAACCATGGGAAATCAAAAATCAAAGCGGCAAACCTTTCCAGGTTTTCACGCCTTATTGGCGGCATTGCCTGGCGCAAGTGGAGCCGGCCGCGCCCCTCGCTGCGCCGCGGCAACTTCCTCCGCCGTCCGCGTGGCCGGATTCGGTTGCGCTTGACAGCCTTGGCTTGCCGCCAAAAATTCCGTGGGCCGCCGGGCTGGCGGCGGCCTGGGAGCCGGGCGAACGCGGCGCGCGCCAACAGCTCCGCCGTTTTCTCGCGGACGCGCTCGAGAATTATGATGACGGCCGAAATCGCCCTGATCTCGCGGGCACATCGCGCCTCTCGCCGCACCTGCATTTTGGCGAGATCAGCCCGCGGCAAATCTGGGGCGAGTTGAAAGCCCGCGCGGAGCGGGCGAAGGTTCCGGCGCCAGCGTGGCGCGCCGCGCAATTCGTCAGCGAGTTGGGCTGGCGCGAATTTGCGCATCATCTGCTCTATCATTTTCCGCACACGACGGACCAGCCGTTGCGCGGAGGCTTCGCGCAGTTTCCCTGGCGCCAGGATGCAGCGGGGCTGCGCGCCTGGCAGCGCGGTCGCACGGGTTTTCCAATTGTTGACGCCGGGATGCGGGAGCTGTGGGCGACCGGCTGGATGCATAACCGGGTGCGCATGATTGCCGCCTCTTTTTTAACCAAGGATTTGCTCCTGCCGTGGCAGGCGGGCGCGCGCTGGTTTTGGGACACGTTGGTGGACGCGGACCTGGCGAATAACACCCTGGGCTGGCAATGGACGGCCGGCTGCGGAGCGGACGCCGCGCCCTTTTTCCGCATCTTCAACCCCATCAGCCAGGGGGAAAAATTCGATCCGCAAGGCCGCTACGTGCGGCGCTGGATTCCAGAACTGGCGCCTATTCCGGTGGAGGCGCTGCACCAACCCTGGCAGGCGGGCGGCGCCCGCGCCTATCCGGAGCGCATTCTGAACCACGCCCTGGCGCGGCAGGAAGCGCTGGCGGCTTATGCGAAGATCAAGTCTGTTTCATGACCGGCGCCAGCAGGGCATTCGATTCTTGACGCCGACGCGGGTTGGCCGCCGCCCAGCGATAGGTGGTGCGCGTCAGCGTCGGATGCTGGAAAAGATGGAGCTTCAGCGTGACGGCGGTCCACAGCGCGGCGCCAATGGCGGCCACGGATTTTAGTTTTTCGCTGACAGTGGGGCGGCCGAGTTCGGCATGCAGGCGTTTTTCCAAATCGGCAATTCCCGCGCGCACCGCGGCATTCGGGCCGAAAAGTCTGCCGGGAAGAAAGACCGGGTAGGCGGCGCGCAGCTCTCGCGCGTAATAATCCGCCTTGTGGCGCAAGGCTGGATTGGCCGAATTTTTTAATTTTTGATAGCCGAGAAGGCGGCTTTCCAGCATGCGGTAAATGCTGGGGCCCAATCGCTGAAAATCCTGCGCGAAGCACCAGCGTTGCATTTCCTCGATTTCTTCCGGGGCGAGCGTCGGATGCTTGATCATCGTGCGAAAGCCGTCCGCGCGCCGGTAGAACAAATCTTTATCCGTGGTGTAAACATCGTGCAGCAGATTCTCCTTGATGATGCGTTCATGGAACGGCGTGCCGGGCGTCGGACCGTAAATTAAAAATTGCGTGAGCGACGGCTTCAGCTTCATCAACCCGTCCAATTCCTGCGCGACGACTTCCCGGTTTTGATAATCAAAGCCGATGATCATCGATGTGAGCGTAGTGATGCCGTGCTCCCGAAACTCGGTGAGAATCTCCTCCACGGGCCGGCCTTGTTGCTTGGCGTAGTTGGAGCGCGTCCCCTCGTAGCCGATCCAGAACCCATCGATGCCCATCTCCAGGATTTCTTCCACGGTGTATTGGCTGATGGCCTTGATGCTGGAGAAAGCGAAAATGGAAAGCGTCAAGCCGCTGCGGAGCACGCAATCGCGAAACTCCAGGGCGCGCTTTTTGTTCAGCAGAAAATCCTCGTCAATAATAAGAAATACCAGCCGCGGATCGCTGCGCAGATAACGCTCCACCACATGGAAAATATCCCGTCCGGTGGGCAGAAGCTTGATGTGTTTCCGCGAGAAAAAATGGGAGGTGCAACAAAAGTCGCAGCCATTCGGGCAGCCCAGCCCGGCGAATATTTTTCCCGTGCCCGAGACCTTCCAGCCGAACACCTTGAGCCAGCTCACCAACAGCGGCTGCGTGTAGGGCATCGGCAGGGCTGGCTCGCCGAGCAGACGGCGAAAATAGGCCACGCCTTCCTCCCGGCAAATGTGATCGGCAAAGGGCTTGAGCACGTCGTCCTTCAACACCGTGCCGTAGCCGCCGAGCACGATTTTGGTCTGTGGCGCATAGTGCCGGATCAGCGCCACCATCTCCTTCATTTTATGCAGGACAGCCATGATGAACGTGATGCCCACGTAATCGTAGCCTTTCTTCAGCTCCTTGATGAATTCGCGCCGGGACGGGTATTGCAGCACGACCGTGGGGGCGTCGAGATTGGCGGCGATGTAATCGAGGGAAAAATGGATGTTCACCGTGCGCGGGCTGAAAATCCCCTGGGCGCGAGTGACCTGGCGGTGCAACAATTCGTAGCCGACAGACGCGGCGTCGCCATAGCGGGAACCCATGGGGCGGCAGACGCTGGTCAAAAGAACTTTTTTCGTCATGTCCGGAGGGGACACCGCCGTGGCGGCGAAGTCAAAGAGCCGTTGCGATTTTTCCTCACCCTCGCTTGCTCCGGGTCCGGCAATTTTCGCGGGGTCGAAATATAAGCGACAGCAATATCCTTGGCCGAAGCGCCGGGGCCGTTTATATTCAGGGCTGGAATTACACCCCAAATGCCCAAGCATGACGCCGCCGCCTGAATCACTGCCGCCCATTATCGGCGAAACCAAAACCGTCAGCCGCGGGCGCTGGGCGATTCACCTTGTCCTGATCGCGTCCTTTCTCTTTATGGTCGCCGCCATCGGGATGAATCGCGGCGAATCCGAGCAGCCGGCGCTGACGCATTCGGTGCGCGGTTTGCTCCGCGTGTGCGCGGGCGAAATCGTCATCTTCGGCGGGGTGTTCGCTTTGGCCTGGCTCGCTTCGCGCGCGTCGGTCGATGATTTGCTTTTGCGCTGGCGCGGAAATGTCATGCCCATCCTGCTGGGCATCGGCTATTCGGTGGCGTTGCGCATCGCTGTGGGCGTCGTGGCGCTGCTGGTGGCGGTGCCGTTTCTCCTCTCGCACAGCATGACGAAAGACTCCATCGATGAATTCGTGACCAAGAATCGGCCGCGGGTGGAAACGGCGGTGGACGTGGCTGCTTTGCGCGATAATCCAGCGTATCTGTGGCTTTCGCTGACGGTGGTGAGTTTTATCGTGGCGGGATTGCGCGAGGAATTGTGGCGGGCGTCGTTTTTGGCGGGCATGAAAGGGGTTTGGCCGAAATATTTTTCGTCACGCGCGGGCCAGATTGGCGCGGTGATCATTGGGGCGATTATTTTTGGTTTAGGGCACCTGGCCATGGGCGGCATGGCCGCCGCGCTGGCGGGGTTGCTCGGGGTGGGGTTGGGATTGATTATGGTGCTGCACCGCTCGATTTGGCCGGCGGTTCTGGCCCATGGATTCTTCGACGCCACGAGCATGGCGCTGCTGCCTTGGGGGCTGGAAATGGCCAAACATTTGTCCAAGCATTGATAATGCGTAAATAGTAGTTGCATCCCTTAGGCTCCTTAAGTATATTCCGCGCTCCGTTTCCCTTATGGGAAAGGGTCAAGAAAAATGCCGACGATTAATCAACTCGTCCGTCAGGGACGCCATAAACTGCGCAGCAAGTCCAAAGCCCCGGCCTTGCAAAATTCGCCGTACCGACGCGGGGTCTGCATCCAAGTGATGACGCGCACGCCTAAAAAGCCCAATTCCGCCATGCGGAAAGTGGCCAAGGTGCGCCTCACCAATGGCTTTGAGATCATTGCATATATCCCGGATGAGGGCCATAATCTACAGGAGCACTCCATCGTGCTGGTGCGCGGCGGTCGTGTGAAGGATTTGCCCGGCGTGCGCTACCATATTGTGCGTGGCACATTGGACGCCGCGGGAGTTGAGAAACGCCGGGTCAGCCGGTCCAAATACGGTGTGAAGCGCCCGAAAGAGGCGAAAGCCGGCGCCGCCAAGGCGGGCGAAGCCAAAGCCTAAGGAAATTTTTGTATGTCGAGACGTCGTCAAGCAACGAAACGCCCGCTGTTGGAAGACAGTAAGTTCCACAGCACGCTCGTTTCCCGGATGGTCAACACGGTCATGGTCAGTGGCAAGAAAACCACCGCCCAGCGCATCGTTTACGGGGCCTTCGAGGAAATCGCGAGCAAGAACCCCAACTCCAATCCGCTGGAAATTTTGCAGCGGGCCGTGGACAACGCCAAGCCCCGCCTCGAGGTCAAGCCTCGCCGCGTCGGCGGCGCCACGTATCAGGTCCCGGTCGAGGTGACGGTGGACCGGCAGTTGTCGCTGGCCATGCGCTGGCTGGTGGATTTTGCGGACAACCGCAAAGGCATCGCCATGCAGCAAGCGCTCGCGGCGGAGATCATGGATGCTTACCAAGGGCAGGGGAATGCCATTCGCAAACGCGATGAAGTGCATAAAATGGCCCAGGCCAACAAGGCTTTCGCGCATTTTCGCTGGTAAGATTTTTGGGTTAACCTTGCGCCCCGACCGGCTAGTTATCGGGGCGTTTTCATTATTGAACTAAGATGTCGGACGTAATTACAGAGAAGAAACCGGTGAATTCACCGAATCGGCAATACACGATGGAGCGCACGCGCAACATCGGCATCGCCGCGCACATTGACGCCGGAAAGACCACCACCACCGAGCGCATCCTCTTTTACGCCGGCCTGATTCACAAAATCGGCGACGTCGATGACGGCAACACCGTGACCGACTGGATGGAGCAGGAGCGCGAACGCGGCATCACGATCACCTCCGCCGCCGTCACCTGCTACTGGACGCAGAAGCCGGAAGCCGGGCTGGAGAAGCTTTTCCCGGCCATCGGCAACCGCATCAATATTATTGACACTCCCGGCCACGTGGATTTCACGGCCGAAGTGGAGCGCTCCATGCGCGTGCTGGACGGCGCTGTCGCCGTGTTCTGCGGCGTGGCCGGCGTGCAGCCGCAATCCGAAACCGTCTGGCGCCAGGCGACCAAATACAAAGTGCCGCGCATCGCGTTCGTCAACAAGATGGACCGCACCGGGGCGAATTTTGACAACGCCCTGAGCGACATGCGCAAGAAGCTCGGCGCTTATGCGTTCCCAATTTTCCTGCCCATCGGCGCGGAAGAGAATTTTGCCGGCGTCATTGACGTCGTCAGCCAGAAGGCCATTGTGTGGGGCCCTGGCGACGTGGCTAAGGAGGGTTTGGCCTATCAAGTCACGGAGATCCCGGCGGACCTGAAGGAAAAAGCCGTCGCGGCGCTGAACGAATTGACCCAGGCCGTCGCGGACAAGGATGATTCCATCGCCGAATTGGTGATCGAAGACAAGCCGGTTCCGGCGCAGGTGCTCAAGGCGGCAATCCGCCGTTTGACCTGCAAGATCGAGCTGATTCCCGTGTTGTGCGGGTCGGCGTTCAAGAAAAAAGGCGTGCAGCCCCTGCTCGACGCCGTCATCGATTATTTGCCCAGCCCGCTGGACATTCCGCCCGCCGAAGGCCTTGAGCCCGGCACCGAAAACGTCGTCGTGGTCGAGCCCGATGACAATAATAAATTTTGCTCCCTCGCGTTCAAGCTGTGGACGGACGTCTATGCCGGCAAGCTGGTGTTCTTCCGCGTTTACTCGGGCCACCTGAAAAAAGGCGACACCATTTACAACCCGCGCACGCGCCGTCGCGAGCGCGTCAGCCGCTTGATGATTATTCAAGGCAGCGAACGCAAAGACGTCGATTCCGTGTATTCCGGCGACATCGCGGCGCTCGTGGGCTTGCGCAACATCACCACCGGCGACACGCTCTGCAACGAGGAGTTTGACGTCACGCTGGAGCCGCCGACCTTCCCTGAGCCGGTCATCAGCATGGCCGTCGAGCCCAAGACGAAGGCCGACCGCGAGAAATTGGGCGAAGGCCTGCAACGCCTGGCGGAAGAAGATCCGACGTTCCGTTGCTTCACCAATGAAGAGACGAGCCAGTTGATCATCGCCGGCATGGGCGAGTTGCACCTGGAAATTATCATTGACCGCCTCAAGCGCGAATTCAAGGTGGACGCCAGCACGGGCGCCCCGCAGATCGCGTATCGCGAAACCGTCACCCAGGCGGCCGAGGGCGAAGGCAAATATATCAAGCAATCCGGCGGACGCGGCCAATACGGCCACGCCTGCATCACGCTGGCCCCGAACGAAAAGGGCAAGGGCGTGGAGGTCTTGAACAAGATCGTCGGCGGCGCGATTCCGAAGGAATATATTCCGGCGGTGATCAACGGCGTCGAAGAGGCGATCAAGAGCGGCGTTTATGCCGGCTTCCAGGTTATCGACGTCAAGGTTGAAGTCGTGGACGGCTCCTTCCATGAAGTCGATTCCAACGAAATGGCGTTCAAGATGGCCGGCATTTTTGCGCTGAAAGACGCGTTCAAACGCGCCAATCCAATCTTGCTGGAACCGATCATGAAGGTTGAAATGACCACGCCGGATGAATATCAAGGCGATTTGATTGGCGACATCACGCGCCGCCGCGGGATGATCAACGGCATTGATTCGAAAGCGGGCCAGGTGGTGGTCAATGCGAACGTTCCGCTCGCGGAAATGTTCGGTTATGCCACCGCCATTCGCTCGCTGTCGAAGGGCCGCGCATCTTATTCCATGGAACCCTTGACGTTCGAGCAAGTTCCAAGCAGTATTTTGGCCGGTATTCTGGAGCAGGCAGGCAAAAAGCCCGCTGCCCGGACGTAAACATAAAATTGTTCTTTGTATTATGGCAGGACAACGCATTCGTATTCGGCTCAAGGCTTTTGACCATCGGGTCATCGACCAATCAGCCCATGACATCGTCGAGACCGTCAAGCGCACCGGAGCGCGTGTCGCTGGTCCGATCCCTCTTCCCACCCGCGTCGAGCGCTTCACGGTGTTGCGCTCCCCGCATTCCGACAAGAAATCGCAGGAGACTTTCGAGCAGCGCACCCACAAGCGTTTGCTTGACATCATCGATCCCACGGCCAAGACCGTGGACGAGCTGAAAAAGCTCAATCTCCCGGCGGGCGTCGACATCACCATCAAGATCTAACTTTAACCCCACGACGTATGCTCGGACTTTTAGGAAAAAAACTCGGCCAGACCAGCGTTTACGACGCCAATGGCGTGCTGGTTCCTGTGACCATCGTGCTCGCCGGCCCCAACCGCGTCATCCAGACCAAGACGGTCGCGACTGACGGTTATAATTCGGTGCAATTGGGCTTTGACGACCAGAAGGAACATCGCCTGACCAAGCCGTTGCTCGGCCATTTCAAGAAGCACAACGCGCAACCCACCAAACGCGTGGGCGAATTCCGCGATTTCGATCTGGCGGTCAAGCCGGGCGACATCGTCGGCCCCACGATTTTCGCGCAGGGTGACTTTGTGGACGCCATCGGCGTGACCAAAGGCCGCGGCTTTGAAGGCGTGATGAAGCGCCATAACTTTGCGGGCGGCGACGCCTCGCACGGAGCCAAAGGCTGGCGCCGTCGTTCGGGCGCCATTGGCCAGCGTTTGTTTCCCGGCACCGTCATGCGCGGCATGAAGATGCCCGGCCACATGGGCCAGATTCGCCGCACCGCGCAGAACCTGCAAATCATCCAGGTGCGTGAAGCGGACAATTTATTGTTAATCAAGGGCGCCATTCCCGGCGCGAACAACGATTACGTGATCATCCGGGAATCGAAGAAGCTGCGCAAAGGCTCGGATCGCGCCAAGCGCCGTCTGGCCGTCCGCACCGCCGCCCATGCCGCGCCCACCCCGGCGGCCGGCGCCAAAGTCAAAGCCGCTCCGGCCAAGGCCGAAGCCAAAAAGAAGTAATTTATGAAGTTGCCCGTCAAGAATATCAAAGGACAGGCCCAGGGCGAGTTGGAAGTGAAGCTGCAACTCGTCGAAGATGGCAAGGGCACCCAGGCGGTGCACGACACCGTCGTGGCTTATCAGGCCGCCCAGCGCATGGGCACCGCCTGCACCAAGAATGTCGGCGAAGTCGCCGGCACGAACAAGAAGCCCTGGCGCCAAAAAGGCACCGGCCGCGCCCGCGCCGGCTCCTTCCAATCCCCGTTGTGGCGGGGCGGCGGCGTCGTTTTCGGCCCGCGTCCGCGTGATTTCACGAAGAAAATCAGCCGCTCCACCCGGCAACTGGCCCTGCGCAAGGCGCTCAGCGAGCGCCTCAAGGCCGGGGACGTTCATATTATTGACGATCTCAAATTGTCCGGCGGCAAGACCAAGGAATTCGTCGGCGTCCTCAAGGCGCTGGAAATCGAAGGCACCGTCCTGGTGGTCGCCCAGGGTTTGGACAAGAACCTGATGCAGGCTTCGCGCAATATCCGCCACGTCGAAGTGACGACCGGCGAGAGCCTCAACACCTACCAGCTTTTGCGCAGCGACAAGGCGGTTTTCACGCGCGGCGCCTTCGAGCATCTCGAGCAGCGGTTGACCAAGGAATAGCATGAATTCTTTTGACACGATCAAGACCGTCCGCGTGACGGAAAAAGGGACTCGTCAATCCGACAAGTTCAACCAATACACCGTGGTCGCCGATCCCCGCGCGAACAAGATCGACATCCGCCGCGCCGTGCAGGAATTGTTCAAGGTCAAGGTCATCAAAGTGAACACCTTGAACGTCCGCGGCAAAGCCCGCCGCCAGCGCACTCCTTCCGCCGGGCGCGCCCCGAGTTGGAAGAAAGCCATCGTCACCCTCAAGGAAGGCGATAAGATCAGCCTCGCGTAAGAGAGCGGGCTTGAACGACCGGCGGCGTTAGAATAAGCTCGGCCATACTCCTATGGCCGAGTTCAAGTTCTCCTGCACCAGTTGCGGGCAGCATATCCAATGCGACGGGCAATGGAGCGGCCGGCAAATTTCCTGCCCCGTCTGCGGCGCCAGTTTGGTCGTGCCGCATTTGAAAACCGCGCCGATCACCGCCCCGGTGACCGCGCCAGTTTTTCGCCCCGCGCCAGCGTCCGCCTCCGGTTCGCCTGTCAAAAAGATTGCCTTATGGAGCGTCGGCCTCGCGGTATTGGCGGTGGGCATGTATTTCGGCTTGCGCGAAGCGGACGTCCTGCAAGGCGCCTTTAATAAAAAGCAGAAGGACATCGTCGCCCACTCCGATGGCGGCGAACTGACCCATATTGCCAACGTTTACGCCACGCTCGACGCCACCGATCCCGCGAAGGCTGAAGCCCGCCAGATCAAAGCCAGCCAGCGCGCCGAGCGCGAGCGTTCCGCCATGCTCGAAGCGGCCAAGCTCCAGCCCGATCCCTCGCTGGCGCTGCCGTTGTTGCCGGCGGATTGGACGCTTGACGCCGCCGCCGCCAAAATCCCGAACGGCCGCGTGCATGGCATGATTTCCGGCGCGGAATTCAAAGTGGACACGGTGCGCCTGGATCCGAACGGGCTGAACAGCGTGCTGGCGTTCCAGGAAGGCGTGGGCACCGCTGCGGATCACGAAATGTTCATCTACCTGAACGTCAATAATAATGAAAACCTGGCCGGGCGCAGTTGGTCCGTCACGCGGGACATGAAAGGGAAGGACGCGCCGGCCATCATCAAGCGCTGGACCGCCAATCCGAAATACGCGCCCCTCTCCAAGACATTTAACTCCGGTTACGCTTTGCGATTGGAGTTCGGCCAGCCGACGCGCGATTGGCTTCCCGGCCGCATTTACCTCGCCTTGCCCGACACCAATCAAACCGTTCTCGCCGGCTCCTTCAGCCTGCCCCAAGGCCGCTAAAATCGGCCCGGCTGCTTGGTTTCGTTCCAGCGAATCGCCTCGCTCAAGAGTTCCGTCGCGTTTTTCAAACCCATTTTTTCCTTGGCGCGCGCGCAATACGCCTGGACGGTCTTGAGGCTGACATCGAGCATTTCAGAAATTTTGCGCGTCCCGAGGCCCTGGCCCAGCATTTCAAAGACTTCCAATTCGCGATCGCTCAACAATTCCACCGGCGTGACATCGAGCGGCCGGCCCGAGGCGAACTTGGCGGCCATCGCCTGGCTCACGCCGGGGCTGACGCACATTTTCCCCTCGAGCACCTCGCGAATGGCGGTGATCACGCGGCCGGTGGTTTCGCGCTTCATGATATAGCCGCGCGCCCCGGAGCGCAGCGCGCGCTCCGCGTAAAGCGATTCGTCGTGCATGGAGAGCGCGAGCACCTTCACTTCCGGATGCAATTGCTTCAAATCCTTGATCAATTCCATGCCGGAAGAATCTTTCAAGGTTAGGTCCACAATGGCGACGGCGGGTTTTTGCGCAGCGATCCCTTCCAACGCTTGCGGCGCGTTTTCCGCTTCGCCGCACACCATCAAATCGCGCTGCTGATTGATTAAATTGGCCAGCCATTCGCGCACCAGCGGATGATCGTCCACCACAAAAATGCGCTGGCGAATCGGTTCCACGCTCATGAGCTCATCGGCAGGCAGCATGTCACCATCGTGCCACCGGTGGGGTTGGGTTCAACGTCCAATTTCGCGCCGATCATCAGGGCGCGGTGCGCCATGATGCGCGCGCCGAGGCCGTTGCCCTGATCCCAACGCTCGGGCAAACCGCTGCCGTCGTCTTCCACTGTGAGAACTAATTGCGGGGGCCGCCGCGCCAGCGTAATGCAAATGTGTTGCGGCTTGCCATGGCGCACGGCGTTGGTCACGGCTTCGTGGCCGATGCGATAAAGATTGGTGGCCGTGGTGGCGTTCTCCACCAGGATCGGGGCGGCGCAATCGAAGCTGCATTCAATTTTCGCAGTTTCGCTTGTGGTTGCCGCCAGGGCGCGAAAAGCTTCCATCAAACCCTCCGCGTCCACCTGCACCGGTTGCACGCCGCGCGCGAGGTCGCGCGCCATGGAGATGCCGCCTTCGATCAGCCCCACGATCCGCCGCGCGTCGGCGGCTTCCGGAGCCGCTTTCAAAGTCAACGTCTCGCGCAACACCTGGCCGGCCAGGGCGGTCGCCGTCAAATGCTGGCACAGCGTGTCATGTATATCATCACCGATCCGGCGGCGCTCGCGCTCGCTGATTTCGAGGATTTCCTTTTCCAGCCGCTCGCGTTCGGCCATTTCCTGGGTGAGGGCCAGAGTGCGATCGCGCACCTTGGCGCTGAGATTATTTTGCAACGCATGCAGGCTCGCCAGCAGACCCACCACGGTAAAATAAAAGAGGAGCAGAATGCCGGCGTTCCACAACGGCACAAAGGTATTGCGATACCGCACCCCGGCCAGCAGATCCCCGCCGATCCACGCCGCCACGCTCAAGCACGAAATCAACATTCCGTAACCCGCCCCGACCCGCCAGGTGGCCAGCGCCACCGCCAACAAATAAAACACCGAAAATAAAATCTCCGCGTCGCTTTGGTAATCGATCACTCCCACCAAAGCCACCATGCCCAGAGAAGCGAGCGCCGCCGTGGTGCGCGGTATCCGCTCCAAATTGGGCGCCAATTCCATAATCTTACTGAATCCGCGCCAGTATGCGGCTGCCAGCACGGAAAAAAAAGCCAATCTCGCCAGCCGCCGCGCCTCCCGCTATTGTTCCGCCATGGCGCCGCCTGCGAAATCCGGAACCGTGGAGCTTCTCCCTGCGATGAAGCGCTATTTCGGTTTCACGTCTTTTCGCCCGTTGCAGGAGGAAATCATGCGCGACGCTTTGGCGGGGAAAGATGTCGTGGCGCTCCTTCCCACCGGCGGCGGCAAATCGCTCTGCTTTCAACTGCCCGCGCTCATCCGCGACGGCTTGACCGTGGTGGTTTCGCCCCTGATCGCGCTGATGAAAGACCAGGTTGATGCGCTCACGGCCAGCGGCGCGCCGGCCACCTTCTTGAATTCGTCCCTTGGCGCCGGCGCCTCCAAACCGCGCTTGCGCGGCCTGCACAACGGCGAATTTCGGCTGCTCTACGTCGCTCCCGAGCGTCTGATGATGTCGGGCATGGTGGAGGATTTGAAGCGCTGGCGTGTTAATTTGGTGGCGATTGACGAGGCCCATTGCATCAGCGAATGGGGCCACGATTTTCGCCCGGAATACCGGCAATTGGCCCGCTTGCGGGAAATCCTGCCGGACGCGCCGTTCATGGCGCTGACGGCGACCGCCACGGAGCGGGTGCGCGAGGACATTGTCAAGCAATTGCATTTGCGCGACCCGCAAATCTACGTCGCCAGCTTTAACCGCCCCAACCTGACCTATCGTGTGCAGGCGAAAAGCGGCGCCTACGAGCAAACGCTGGCCTTTATCCGCGCGCGCCGCCGCGAAAGCGGGATCGTGTATTGTCATTCGCGCAAGAGCGCGGAAAGCGTCGCCGAAAAACTGACGGCGGACGGCATTTCCGCCCGGCCCTATCACGCGGGGTTGACTCCCAGCGAGCGGGCCACGCATCAGGAATTATTCCTGCGCGATGAAGTGCGGGTGATTTGCGCCACGATTGCCTTCGGCATGGGCATCAACAAACCCAACGTCCGTTTTGTCATTCATTACGATCTCCCGAAGAACGTCGAGGGCTACTACCAGGAAACGGGCCGGGCCGGCCGCGATGGCCTGCCGGGCGAGTGCCTCCTCCTGTTCAGCCCCGGCGATGTTGTCAAACAACAGACGTTCATCGATGAAAAAACTGACCCGCGTGAACAGCAGATTGCGCGCGAACAATTGCGGCAGATGGTGCATTACGCCGAAATGTCCGAGTGCCGCCGCGCCTCGCTGCTCGATTATTTCAGCGAGGAATTTCCCGGGGACAATTGCGGCGCGTGCGATAATTGCCTCTCGCCGCGCGCCACCTACGACGGCACGGTCGCGGCCCAGAAATTCCTCTCCTGTGTGTATCGGGTGCGCGAGAAAAGCAATTTCGGCGTCGGGCTCAACCATATCATCGAAGTTTTGACGGGCGCGGACACGGACAAGATCCGCCGTTGGGGTCATCAACAGCTCTCCACCTATGGCATTGGCAAGGAGGCCGGGCGCGCCGAGTGGGGCGCCATCGGACGCGAGCTTATCCGCCTCGGTTTGGTGGAGCAAAGCCGCGACAAATTTCCTGTCTTGCAGTTGACAGCCGACGGGCGCGCGTTTCTAAGAGACCGCAAATCGATTCAGCTCACCAAGCCCATGGCGGCCCCGGCGGCCCGCGCCCGCGCGGTCGGCGATATCGCCTGCGACGAAGCGTTGTTTGACCGGTTGCGCGTTCTGCGCAAGCAACTGGCCGACGAGCGCGGCGTGCCCGCCTACATCGTTTTCTCCGACGTGACGCTGCGCCAGATGGCCCGCAATTACCCGGAACAAGAATCCGACCTGGCGCGCATCAGCGGCATCGGCGAGAAAAAGCTGCGCGAATTTGGGGCCGTGTTTCTGGTGGAAATTGCCGCGCATTTGCAATCGAATCCGCGGCAGATCTTCGCCGATGATTCATTTGACACGCCGCGCGGGCGACGCTGATGAGGTTTCTTCCCATTGTGGCGCGCGAATTGCGCGAGGCGGCGCGGCGGAGCGGCACGCACTGGGTGCGCATGGGCGTGGCGGCGCAAGCGGCGGTCGCGGCGCTGGGCGCGTGGCTGATCAGCTTCTTCAACAATCGCGTGAAATTTGGCGAAGCCCTGTTCTGGGGCCTGGCCGGCGTGGCGATGATTCATTGCGTGCTGGCGGGGCGGCGCTCTACGGCGGATTGTTTGAGCAAGGAAAAGCGCGAAGGCACGATGGGCCTGCTTTTCCTGACCGATCTCAAGGGCTACGACGTCGTCATCGGCAAACTGGTCGCCAATTCCCTCGGCGGTTTTTACGGTTTGCTGGCCATCTTTCCCGTGCTGGCGGTGCCGCTGCTGGTCGGCGGCATGACCAGCGGCGAATTATGGCGCATGGCGCTGACGTTGATGGACACCTTCGCGCTGACGCTGGCGGTGGGCGTGTTTTGCTCTGCCGGCAGCCGGGAATACAAGGAGGCGATTGGACGCAATTTTCTCGTCTTGACTGCGTTGGTCGTGATCCTGCCGATGGTGGGCGCGTTTGTGGTGGCGGGGCAGGGGCCGTTTGAGCCCGTCTTCTTTTACGCCTGTCCGTTCTATGCCTTTGCCCTGTGCGAAGAAAATGCGTATCGCGCCAGCCGGCCCGAATTCTGGACCTGCCTGGCGGTCATGCACGGTTTAAGCTGGTTGTTCGTGGTGCGGGCCTGCCGTTTGCTGCCGTATTCGTGGCAGGACGAATCGGCCGGCCGCCCGCGACGCCTGGGCTGGTGGCGCGTTTTCCGCCACGCCATCACGTACGGCGGCCGCCCGGGCCGGACGGCCTTTCGGCGATGGGCCTTGGATCAAAACGCCTATTTCTGGCTGGCGGCGCGGGAGCGGTTTAAGCCTCTCCATCTCTGGGCGTTTTTTGCGGCGGCCGCCATTTGGTGGATCATTGGGGCCTCGCTTTTTCTGGAATCGTGGTTTTCTGAAGTTTCGGATGTTACGCTGGCCTTGCTGCTTTTGGGGACTTTCAAACTTTGGGTGACCGTCGAGGCGGGGCAGCGGCTGGCGACCGATCGTGAGCTGGGCTCGATGGAGCTTTTGTTGTGCACGCCGCTGACTGTCGGCGACTATTTGCAGGGACAGCTCCTCGCTTTGCGCCGGCAATTTCTCCGTCCCATGATCATGCTGGCGCTGGTGGTCCTGGGGCTGATGGGGTTGGCGCTGGCGCAGCGATTGAATGCCGGTTGGTTTCCCTGGGCGGCGGCCGTCGTGATGCTGCTGGCTGATGCGGCGGCCCTGGCGCTCGATGGCATGTGGACGGGCTTAACCTGCAAAACGCACACGCGCGCCACGCTAGCCACGGTCCTGCGCATTTTGGTTTTGCCCTGGGTGGGATATTTGACAGTCGTCGCCATCGCCGCGGCTTTGCGGGAGTTGGAATATATTCGCAGTGAACCTTTCGCAACCAACACTCTCGTCAGCCTCTGGCTGGGGATGGGATTGCTGGCGGATGCCATCTTCGGCTGGCGCGCCTGGCGCGGTTTGCACGCGGATTTTCGCGAGATGGCGATGCGCCATTATGGGGTGCGGGCTCCGCGGCCGACGCGCGTGGCGGTGGCGCGGCGCCGGCTTGGCTGGCGTCCGCTGACGGCGGCGGCGGCGCTCACTGCGGCAGTCGCGTATATCGGTTTTCGCCCGGCGCGCCCGCATTTTCCGCCGCCGGTCACGGCAGTATTGACACAAAATATCACGACGTGGAAGGCGTTCCCGGGCTGGAACGGCGGAGTGTTTTTAATTTTGCCGGACGGCTCGCTCTGGCGCTGGGGGCAGCCGGAGGGGCCAACCTTTCCGCGCGCCGTTTCTCCCGAGCCATTTGGCACGAACCGCGATTGGGTGAAGGTGGTGTTGGTCGCCGGCCAGCGTGTTTTTGGATTGCGCACCAATGGCTCCACGTGGGATTGGGGCGTCCTGCCCAATGGCTATACCACAAATTTTCCCGTGCGGCGGAGCGAGGACAACGAATGGAAAGACATCGCCGTCACGCCGCGGCAACGGGTGGCGCTGGGGCGGGATGGAACGATGTGGGCGTGGGGTCCGCCGGTGTATCCGTTCACCAACATGACCGGACGGTTTCGCAACCGCTTGCCCGCGCAGGTGGGGAGCGCCACCAATTGGGCCAGCATCAGCACGGTGGGCTCGTGCCTGCTGGGCGTGCAGAGCAACGGCACGCTTTGGGCGTGGGGCAATCTGCGCGGCGCGACGTATCAATTTCCCACCCAGGTTTGCCGCGACACCAACTGGGTTTCTGTATCCGAGTCGGGCGAGGGTGTGACAACGGACGGCGCCCGATTCGATGTGAGAATGGGTGATATTTTGAGTCTGCCTGACCCATCCAAGAGCGCGGCGGCGATTTTCCCGCCGGCGACCGAACTGGCGTTGGGAGGGCAGCGCGCGGATTGGGTTTGGACGTGGCGCTCGGGCGCGGCGTGGCCCGTGACCGAAGGGCCGGCCCTTCGATTGACCGCCGACAATGTGTTGTTGACCTGGGGAGCTGATCCGGGCTCCCCGCCCAGGCCGTCCATGATGGCGCGAATGCAGTCCGCGAAAAACCGCATGACGGGAGCGGGATGGCGTTATCAGCCTTCCCGCGTGCCGGTGGGAACGGAACCGCGGCCGCTGATGAAGCTGCAGCGGTCCAACTAATCGCGCGAGCGCGAGGCGCCGTTAAGCGGTCGCCGCGGCTTTCTTTTCTTCCTTGGCGGCTTCCGGCTTGCCTTCGGATTTGGCTTCGGTTTTTTCCGAGGCTTTGTCCGAGGGGGCAGGGGCTTCCGGCACGGGAACGTCCACGAACTCGAGGATGGCTTTCTGGGCGGCGTCTCCCTGGCGATGGCCCATGCGCACGATGCGGGTGTAACCGCCGCGGCGCTCTTTTTGGGTGGGCGCGATTTCGTTGAAGAGAATCTTGATGGCGTCCTCGTCCTGATGGAGGCGCGCGGAAGCCAGGCGGCGATCATGCACCGTGCCGGCTTTGCCGAGCGTGATCATCTTCTCGGCGACGCTGCGGGCCGCCTTGGCCTTGGCAAGGGTGGTGATGACGCGGCGATGCTTGATAAGGCTGCACACGAGATTGGCGAGCATCCGGTTGCGATGCGTGCCGGTGCGGCCGAGTTTAGCCGTGCGTTTAAGATGGCGCATAGGTTGTAATTAGCTGGTCAGCTTGTCTTCCTTGGGCGCTTCGAGCAAGGCGGGATCGATGTTCATGCCCAGGGACAGGTTCAGGCTGGAGAGTTTTTCTTTGATTTCGTTGAGCGATTTCTTGCCGAAATTGCGATACTTCAGCATTTCCGCTTCCGTCTTCATGGCCAATTGGCCGACGGTCGTGATGTTGGCGTTGTTGAGGCAGTTGGCGGCGCGGACGCTGAGCTCGATTTCGTTGACGCTCATGTTGAGCAGCTTCTTCAGCTTGGCCTTCTCGTCGTCCTGCTTGGCTTCGGTTTCCTCGAACTCGACCGCGTTCTTGTCGTAGCCGACAAACACGTCCAAATGATGCTGCAAAATGGCTGAAGCCTGCGTCAGGGCGTCGTCGGGCGAAATGCGGCCGTCCGTCCAGATTTCCAGGAGCAAACGGTCGTAATCAGTGCGCTGGCCGACACGCGCGTTTTCCACGGCGTAACGGACGCGGGTGACGGGCGAGAACAGGGAATCAATCGCAATCACGCCAATCGCCTGATCGACTTTCTTGTTTTCGTCGCCGGGGCAGAAACCGCGGCCGACCTTGATTTCCAGCTCCATCTCGAATTTCTTCTTCTTGTCCAGGGTGCAGATGTGCTGCTTGCCGTTGACGATTTCGATGTTCTGGTTCAGTTCGATGTCGCCGGCGGTGACGTCGCCTTCCTTGTTGACGGAGAGCAAAAGGGTCTGCGGCTCGCGCGAATGGCTCTTGAAGAGGACCTTCTTGAGGTTCAACACGAGATCGGTCACGTCTTCCACGACGCCGTCAATGGTGGCAAATTCGTGCATCGCCCCGTCCACTTTGATGGAGCTGATGGCGGCGCCTTCCAGCGAGGAGAGCAGGACGCGGCGCAGGGAGTTTCCGATGGTGTGGCCGTAACCGGTTTCAAAGGGTTCGGCGATAAATTTGGCGTACGTTTCCGTGGCCCCCGCTTCTTCCTTGATCAAGCGTTTGGGCATTTCAAAACGACCGAGACGAATGGGCATGCTAATTTCCTTTCAACAATTTTAATCTGGCTTCCCCGTGATTTATTCCCGGGGAGGGGAAGCCCGTATAATTGTTATTTTGACTGATGTTTACCGGGAATAAAATTCGACGATGGCCTGTTCGTTGGCAATCGGGTGAATGTCCGCGCGGGTCGGGATGCGCAGGATCGTGCCTTTGAAGGCGTCCTTTTGCAGGGAAATCCAATCCGGCACCACTTTGCTGGTGGAGAGCTCGAGATTCTTCGTCGCCAATTGCTTGGAGACATTGGAATCGCGCACTTCGATGACGTCGTTCACCTTCAAGGCGTAGGAGGGGACATTGACCTTGCGGCCGTTGACCTTCACATGGCCGTGGCTGACCATCTGGCGCGCCGCCGAGCGGGTGATCGCGAAGCCGAGATGATACACGACGTTATCCAGGCGGGTCTCCAAAATTTGCAGCATTTGCTCGCCGGTGACGCCGCGGCGGCGCAGGGCGCGTTCATACACGCCGCGGAATTGCTTCTCCATCAACCCGTAGAAATAGCGGAGCTTCTGCTTCTCGATCAGGCCCAGGCCGTAATCGGTGTGTTTGCGGCGCGATTTCGGGCCGTGAACGCCGGGGCCGTAATTGCGGCGCTCCAGATATTTGTCGGGGCCGAACAGCGCCACTCCGAAGCGGCGGCTGAGACGTGTGCGAGGACCTGTGTAACGAGCCATAACTGAGTATTCGAGTTAAAAATTAAGATTGATTAGACGCGGCGTTTTTTGCGGGGGCGGCAGCCGTTGTGCGGAATGGGCGTGACGTCCTTGATGGCGGTGATTTCCAAACCAATGGCTTGCAGGGCGCGGATGGCCGATTCACGGCCCGATCCAGGGCCCTTCACACGCACTTCCACTTCGCGCATGCCGTGGGACATCGCCTGGCGGGCGGCGTCCTGCGCGACTTGCTGCGCGGCGAAAGCGGTGCTTTTGCGCGAGCCTTTGAAACCGACGCGTCCCGCGCTGGACCAGCCGAGCAGGTTGCCCTGCATGTCGGTGATGGTGACGTTGGTGTTGTTGAACGTGGCCAAAATATTCGCAATGCCGACGGCAATGTTCTTCGCGCCTTTGGCCTTGATGATTTTGCGCGCGTTCGGATCGTCGGCGAGCAATTCAGCGGCGGTGGGGGCGGCGGCGGCGGTCGGGACGGCCGGGGCAGCGGCTTCACCGGGGGGCTTCTTGGCGTCGGCGCCGGCGGCGGCCGCATCCGCCGGAGCGGTTTTCTTTGCCGGCTTGGCCGGGGCGGCTTCAGTGGCTCCAGCGGCGGGCGCGGCAGCCTTGGGCTCCTTGCCTTCCTTGGCTTCTTTCTTGGGAGCGGATTTTTGCGGTTTTGCTTCGTCAGCCATAAAAATAGTTTAGTGAATGCCGGTCTTGGCGTTGGGATTGCGTTGGACGCCGACCGTCTTGCGCGGACCTTTGCGCGTGCGGGCGTTGGTGGAGGTGCGCTGGCCGCGGACCGGGAGGCCGCGCAGATGGCGCACGCCGCGATAGCACTTGATGCCTTGCAGGCGCTTGAGGTTCATGCCCAATTCGCGGCGCAGATCGCCTTCGATGACATATTTACCCTCCTGGATGGCGTGCAGAATCTGCGACATCTGGGCTTCGCTCAAATCTTTGGCGCGGATGGCCGGGTCGATTTGCGCCTTGGTCAAAATCACTTTGGCGTTGGACGGCCCAATGCCGTAAATGTAGCGCAACGCGATATCGATGCGCTTTTCGCCCGGTATTTCAATTCCGACAATTCTTGCCATAATCTTTCAATCGTAAATCGTAAATCGACTTAGCCTTGCTTTTGTTTGTGGCGCGGGTTGCTGCAAATCACCCGGATCACGCCTTTGCGCTTCACAATCTTGCAGTTCTCGCACAATTTTTTGACCGACGCTCTGACTTTCATAAATCCAATTACTGACTAATAATGCAGCCCTTCGACAAATCGTAGGGCGACATCTCGATCGTCACCATATCACCTATCGCCGTGCGCTCGAATGCGAGCCGCCGCTTGCTCGAGACATGCGCCACCAGGCGATGCCCGTTGGCCAGCTCCACGCGAAACAACGCGCGGGCCAGCACTTCCACTATCCGACCTTTAACTTCGATGGCGTCTTTGCGGGCCATGTCAATATTTCCGGCTCACCTTCGGTCACCAGGACCGTATGCTCAAAATGAGCGGACAATGAACCATCTTTCGTGACCACTGTCCAGCGGTCATTGAGCACCACCACTTCCGCTGAACCGGCATTGACCATCGGCTCGATTGCAATCGTCATCCCCGGGCCCAGCGTCGGCGAGCTCTTGCCTTTTTCGACAAAATTCGGCACTTGCGGCTCTTCGTGCACCGTTTGGCCCACGCCATGACCGACAAATTCCCGCACGACGCTAAAACCGTTGCTTTCCACGTAATTCTGCACCGCGCGTGAAATGTCCACGACCCGGTTGCCCGGCACCGCCTGCGCAATGCCTTCGTAAAGCGCCTGCTCGGTGACATCCATCAGGCGCTGCGCCCGCACGTCGCATCCGCCCACTGCCACCGTCCGGGCCGTATCGCCCACATACCCATGATAAAGAACACCAATGTCCAGGCTCACTATGTCCCCAAATTCCAAACGGCGCGGCCCCGCCACTCCGTGCACCACCTGCTCATTGACCGAAATGCACGCCTGCCTCGGAAACTTCCGATAGCCCAAAAACGCGCTCTTCGCCCCGTAAAACTTCATCCGCTCACCCGCGAAATCATCGACTTCTTTCGTCGTCACCCCAGGCTTGATAAAAGCCGCCACATCATCCAACACCTGGCTCGCGGTCTGACAGGCCGGCCGCATTAACGCCATTTCCCGCTCACCCTTTAAAATGATCTTCTTAGACACCGCTCACGCTTTCGAGGGCCGCCACCGCAGCTCCTAGAACCGGCCTTTGATGCGGCCCTTCTTCAAAAAGCCGTCATAATGCCGCATCAACAAATGGGATTCCATCTGGCGCATGGTGTCGAGCATGACACCCACCATGATCAGCAAACTGGTGCCGCCAAAAAATTGCGAGACTTGCTGCGGAATGCGCATGGCCTCGCTCAAAATAATCGGGATAACCGCGATAACCGTCAGGAAGAGGGCGCCGGCCAGAGTGATGCGGCTCATCGTGGAATGCAGGAAATTGCTCGTCGCCTGCCCCGGACGCACGCCGGGAATGTAACCGCCCGACTTCTTCATGTCGTCGGCGATTTGCAATTCGTTAAACTGCGTCGCCACCCAGAAATAGGAGAAGAAGAGAATCAGCACGCCATACAGGATCAGATAGAGCGCCGAGCCGCGCCCCAAATCCATCGCCAGTTCGTTGAAGAATTTGATGCCCCACGCACGGCCTGCGTTCTGGAAGATCATCGTGGGAAACATCAAAATGGCCGATGCGAAAATCACGGGCATGACGCCCGCGTAATTGACGCGCAACGGCATGAACGAGCTGCCGCCCGAATAGGTTTTCCGGCCCACCACGCGCTGGGCGTATTGGACGGGAATCTTGCGTTCCGCCTGGGTCACAGCGACCACG
>DASZMX010000079.1:0-40878 GCA_035551475.1 Verrucomicrobiia bacterium | reverse complement strand
TCATCATGCTCGTTTACACAATTCCAATCGTCGGGCTGCTGACGTTTTTATTTATCTCAGCATGGGGATTTGGGACGGCGGTGACAGCCGCCATGGCGGGAATGCGCCGGGAACGTCCGAGCGAGCCGGCCGCGCCGCCTCCTCCGCCCTACACATCGCCCGGGTTCCAGTCGCCCATCGCCGGGGCTCCGATGTCCGGCGCGGGGAATCCCGCGGACTCCGCTGCCGGCGCCGCATTTATGGCTGCGCCTCCAGTTCCGCCGCCCGCGCTGGCCTTGCCGCGCGCCGGGTTTTGGATGCGCATGGGCGCGGGCTTTCTGGATTGGGTGCTGATAATGGTGTTGAGCGCGATTGGCGGGCTGCCTTTGGTCCTCCTTGTGGGGTTGGCGTATTTCGCGGGAATGTGGGCGTGGAAGGGGACGACAGTGGGCGGCATCATCCTGCGCCTGCAAGTCACGCGGACGGATGGTTTGCCAGTCGGTTTCCTGGTGGCTTTCGTGCGGGCGCTGGCGGCGGCGTTCTCCGCCATGGTGTTGTTCGTTGGCTTTTTCTGGATCGGCTGGGACCGGGAAAAGCAGGGCTGGCATGACAAGCTGGCCGGGACGGTGGTGGTGCGGCTGCCGTATGCGCCCTCGTTGGTATGTGTTTGACAACCATCGCGGCGCCCTTGACGCGCCGGGCAAAAAAAACGAGAATGAGACGACGGCATGGAAATCCGGAGCCTTTACATTTCAGCGGGGCACAATTTTTTTGGACATCACGGGCATCCCGCGGGGACGCATCCGATGATTGAGACGGCCGAGTTGCAATGCCGGGCGGGAAAGGGCATCTGCGGCGACCGCTTCTTCGGCCACAAAGAGAATTATCGCGGCCAGATCACCTTTTTTTCCGCGGAGACGTATGAGGAGATTTGCCGCGCCTTTCCCGGCGTGCAAAAACCGCCGTCGGTGTTTCGCCGCAATGTGATTCTGGCCGATGACGATTTGAAACGCCGCATCGGGACAGAATTTGAGCTGCAAGGCGTGCGCTTTCGCGGCACGGAGGAATGCGCGCCGTGCCATTGGATGGACGGCGCGTGGGCGCCCGGGGCGCATGAATTTCTGCGGGGACGCGGCGGGTTGCGGGCCGTGATTTTGAGCGATGGCGCGTTGCGCGTGGGCGCAGCATGACGTGGGAGGCCGTAGTCTTGACAGGTGGGGAATCGCGCCGCATGGGGCGGGACAAAGCCACGCTCTTGTGGGAAGGCGAGCCGCTGTGGCGACGGCAGACGCGGTTGTTGCAAGAGTTGGGGCCGGCCGCTCTATGGATTTCAGGACGAACGCGCCCGGACTGGATTCCTGAAGGACTGGGATTCGTGGCTGACCTACCGCCATCACGGGGGCCGTTGAGCGGGTTGGCGGCGGCGCTCACGAATTTGCGCGCCCCACATTTGCTGGCGCTGGCCGTCGATCTGCCGTGGATGAGGTCGCGGCATTTGGCTCAATTGCTGACCATGCGCCGCCCGGGTGTCGGCGTGGCGCCAGTGATGGACGGGCGGTTTGAACCGTTGTGCGCGATTTATCCGCGGGAGGCCGGCCTCGCCGCAAATGAGGCGCTGGCGCGCGACGAACGAGCCCTGCAAATCCTGGTGCGCCGGCTAGTGGAGGCGGGGCAAATGCAAACCTACGCCGTGCCCGCAGCGGAGCGGGCGCTTTATCGGAATCTTAATTCGCCCGCGGATTTTTAATTATTCCGGCTCCTGCCAGCGCGGCACCAAGGTGTGCGCCACGCCGAGATGATCGAGCACGCGCCCCACGACGCTATCCACCACCTGCTCGATGTTCTGCGGGCGATGATAGAATGACGGGTTGGCCGGCATGATGGTGGCGCCGGCCAGGAGCAAGAGTTCAAAATTTTTGATATGCACGAGGCTTAAGGGCGTTTCACGCGGGACGAGAATGAGCTTCCGCTTTTCTTTCAGAACGACGTCCGCGGCGCGGAGCAAAACATCTTCGCTGAAGCCGTGCGCGATGCGCCCGAGCGTGCCCATCGTGCAGGGAATCACCACCATGGCATCGAGCGGATTGGAGCCGCTCGCAAACGGCGCATGCATGCTTTTGAGATTGTGGGTGGTGACGCCGTCGCGCAGCCGCAGGCCGTCCGGCAATTCCTCGGTCAGCACCGCGCGCGCATAATTGCTCATGACAATATGAATTTCATGCTGCGCGGGATCGAGATTATCGAGCAGGCGCTGCGCGTAAAGCGCGCCGCTGGCGCCGGTCATGGCCACGAGAATTTTCATGCGGCTCTCACTTTCCCTCCAGGCCGCACAAATAGGCGAGGATTAACTGGGGCAAATCATCGCTGTAACCGCCTTCCAAAATGCTAAACGACGGCGCGCCCAGGCCGCGAATCGACGCGCCCAGCCAATGATAATCCTCCGCTTCCAGCCGCTCGTCCGCCAGCGGGTCGCCGCGATAGGCGTCGAATCCCGCGGAGACCGCCACCATGTCTGGCTTGAATTTTTTCAATTGCGCCAGGGCGCTGGCCAGGACGTCGCGGTAATCGCCGCGCATGGTTCCGGGAGCGACCGGATAATTAAAGCAATTGCCGCCGCGATTGGCGCGCCCGGTGCCGGGGTAACAGGGGAATTGATGAATGGAAAAAAAGGCGCAGCCAGGTTTGTCGAGAAGAATATCTTCCGTGCCATTGCCGTGATGCACGTCAAAATCGAACACCGCCACGCGCGGGCTCCCGGCGGCTTGCGCGGCCAGGGCGGCAATCGCGATGGAGTTCAAATAGCAGAATCCCATCACCCGATCAGCGGTGGCGTGATGGCCGGGCGGGCGCAGCAGGCTGAAACACGTTTCACCGGCGCGCGCGGCCTGGCTGGCCTGAATGGCTCCCCCCGCGCTGCGGCGCGCGTGGTCCGCAATGTTCGGGAACGCCGGCGTGTCCGCGTCAAATTCCAGCGCTTCTTCCACGCGCTGCAAATGCTCCGGCGTGTGCGCGCGCAGGATGTCGGCGTCCGAGGCGGCGGACGGTTCGGCCCACGTGATGGACAAAACACTGGAGGCGCGCAAGGCGGCAACGGTTGCGGCAATGCGCTCGGGCCGTTCCGGATGCCCGGCGGCGCGATATTCCAGACAGCGCGCGTCAGTGATGATTTTCATAAACACAAACGCGAAAGACAGGATGGCTCTCGCATCCAAACAGTGATAGGATGCCGGGCTGAATGTTGCCATGAAAATCGGCGGGATGACACGCAGGCGGTTTCTCCTCGGCGCGCTGGCGCTGGCGCCGTTCGTGGCCTGCGCGGATGCCGCGTGGCTGGAGCCGGAATGGGTGCGCGTGCGGCGGATCAAAGTCGGGACGGGGACGCCCACCGCGCGCCTGGTGCATATCACGGACATTCATCACAAAGGCGACACCGCTTACCTGGAATCCGTCGTGCGCCAGGTCAATAAGCTGCAGCCGGACGTCGTGTGTTTTACAGGCGATATTGTGGAAGAGCATCGCTATTTGACCGAGGCGCTTGCGATCCTGGCCAAGGTCAAGGCGCCGATTTACGGCTCGCCGGGCAATCACGATTATTGGAGCGGGGCGGATTTCGGTGAGATTCAGCGGTCCTTGACGCGGGGCGGAGGAGCATGGCTGCTGGACGCGCAAAGAAACATCCTGGACGGAAAAATCTGTTTGACTGGCGCGACGTGCCTGCAAGGCCGGCCGGTCGCGCCGCCGCCGCGGCCTGGGGTGAAAAATATTCTGCTGGCGCATTATCCGATCATGGCGGACCGGCTGCGCTCGCAACGCTTCGACCTGATTTTGGCCGGGCACTCCCATGGCGGCCAGGTGCGGATTCCTTTTTTCGGCGCGGTGGTGGTGCCGTATTGGGTGGGCCGTTACGAGATGGGTTGGTTTGAGACGGCGGGCGGCCCATTATATGTGAATCCCGGGATCGGCTATCTCGTGACGCGCGTGCGTTTCTGCTGCCGTCCAGAAATCACCGTGTTCGATGTATAAGGAATAATTCATTTGACAACAGCTTCGGAAATGGAGTCGTGGATCGGCGCCCTGGATGCGAACGATGAAAAAGCGGCCGGCATCGCGCGGCGGCGCCTCGTGGCGCGCGGCGGCGCGGCGGTCCCCTTGCTCGTGGACGTGTTGCGCCAGCCCAAAAGTGTGGCGCAATACCGGGCGGCCCTCCGCGCATTAGGCGAACTGGCGGACGCCGGACATATTTCGGAAATGGCCGCATTGCGCGCTCTTTTGCTGGAGCATTTGCGAACGCACGATGGCGGCGAACGCCGCAGCGTTGTTCATGGTTTGGGCAGGTTAGGCGTGGACAGCGCGGCGGAAGCTGCGCTCATTTCCCTGTGGGCCGAAGAAAAACGCGATGATCAACTGCGCGTTTTGGCCGAGGCGCTCGGGCGCGTGGGAAGTTCCGCCAGCGAAGCGGCCTTGTCGCAAAACCGCAGCGTGGCGCCGCTGGTTCTGCGCGAAGTGGCCAAGGCGCGCGCCGCCTTGCAAACGCGCCAGACCAAACAAACGCGCGGCGAAGGGCGCGTGCGTGGTGATAAAATTTGGGAGGGCGCGGCGATTCGGTTGCGGTGCCGGTCGGGCCTGGGAGACCTGCTGCGCGATAATTTACCTCCGGCGGTCGAGGCCGCCTCGGAAACCGCCCCGGGACAAGTGGACGCAAAGTTGCGCGGGAGCCTGGATGAATTGCTGAAGTGCCGATTGTGGAGCGAAATGGTTTTCCGCGTGGCGGCGCCGGCGGGTTTCGCCGCGGCGATGGCGGGCGAGGCGGGCGCGTTTTTGCGGGCCGCCACCGAGGGCGCGCCGACGTGGCGTTTGCAACTGCCGCAAGCATCGCGCGGGCAACTGCTCGATTACGTGCGCGCCGCGCAGGAGGCCGCGCCCGATCTTCTGAACAGCCCCGAGCGCGCGGTTTGGGAAGTTCGTTTGCTGTCAAATGAAATCGAGCTGCTGCCGAGGTTTTGGCGGGACACGCGCTTCCAATACTTGCGCCAGACCGTGCCGGCCATGACGCATGCGCCGCTGGCGGCGGCGCTCGCCGCGTTGAGCGAGCCGCGCGCGGACGACGTGGTGTGGGATCCTTTTTGCGGCGCGGGCACGGAATTGGCGGAACGCGCCCAAGCCGGCCCGTACGCGAAATTAATCGGCAGTGATCGCGACGCGAAAATTCTGCAAATCGCGCGCGAAAATCTGGCCGGGGTCGCGCGCCTGACCCTTTCCCAGGGTGACGCCCTCGCGTTGCGTTTTCCGGACGTGAATGCCCTCATCACGAATCCGCCCTATGGCCGCAAAGTGCAGGGCGGCAATGTGGAAAAACTGCTGCGGCAATTGCTGGAGAACGCCAGCCGAAACATGAAACGCGGACGCATCGTCCTGTGCAGTCCGCTGCCGAGCGAAACTTGGGCTTGGGCAAAGGCCCTGGGCTGGAATGGCCGCACGCGCCTGCCGGTGGGAACGGACGGCCATCAGGTCGAGGCGCAATTGTTCACGCGCTCATAATTTCCCGGCATCCTGCAGGCGTTGAATCTCAGCGGTGTAGCCCTGCCGAAAGGTCGGAAAGCGAAATTGGTATCCCAACTCCATCTTCAATTTGCGGTTGCTGATTTTCTTGCTGGTGACGCCTCGTTTGCGCTCCGTGGGGCTGGCGCCAAAGGGCGGCATGTTTTTGCCCAGCGTTTCCGAGAGCCAGCGGAAGAAATGAATCTGCGGCACCGGTTCGTCATCGACCGCGTTGTAAATTTCGCCGGGCCGCCCGCTTTTCAAGGCCGCGATGATGGCTCCGGCCACATCGTCGCGATGAATCATGTTGATGAGCCGCTCGCCCTGGCCGGCGATGGTGGCTTCGTCGCGCAAGTATTGCAGGAATAAATGGCCGCGCTCCGGCCCGTAAATCCCCGCCACGCGCAGCACGACCGCCGGAAATTTAATGGTGTTGGCAGCGTCGAGAAGCAATTGCTCGGTGGCGCGCAGGATGACGCCGGTTTCCGTGGCCGGCTCGGCTGGGCTGGATTCCTTGACCATGGAGCCGTCGTTCTGGGCATAGACGCTCGTGCTGCTGGTATAAACGTATTTTTTGGGCGGGCACGCCCCCAGCCATTCCAGAATATTTTTCGTCCCGCCAAAATAAGCGCGCTGATAATCCTCCACGCCGCCTTTGCTGGAAGAAACAGTATTGACAACCCAATCGAAGGGCCCGGGCAGCTTCTTCAGGTCATCGAGGACGGCGACATCGCCGGTGAAGCAGGGAAGGCTTTCGCCGGGATCAACCGCGGTGCGCCGCAAGCCGAAGACTTCATGCCCCAGCCGGGCCAGCTCCAAGCCGAGAGGGCGGCCCACATAGCCGCAGCCGATGATTAAAACACGCATTCTAGTTGTTGACTCTGAGCCGGTAAAACATTGCCGGGTCGTTGGTGGAAGGCAGGGCGAAGGACATCGGCCCGTTCGATCCGCCGACGGTGTAAAGCAAGCTCCAGTCAATTAAATTGGTGGACGATTGCACATCGTAGGAGACCCCGGCGACGCCCGTCCAGTTCAAGGACAGATTTCCGTTGGTCGCCCCTGGTTGCAGCGCTGGAGAAAGAGAAGCATACATGCTGTAATTTTCGTTGGTGATGGCCGCGCCGACGTTGGAGTAATATCGCGAGCTGGGCACAAACAGCGCCGGTCCGTGGGAGGGCGTGACCGAACCGGTGTATCCCGGCGGCAGAGATAGAACGTACATGCCATTGGCGTCGGTCGTGGCGCTGGCGCCGTTCGTGGCGGCGACCGTCACTCCGGCGACGGGCTGGCCGTTCGTGTCGGTGACGGTCCCGGAAATGGTGGGACTGACCAGGGTAAATGCGCCGCTGTAATCGACGGTCGCGCCGAAGATATCATTTCCAGCGAAATGCAGCCCGTAGGCCCCGGGAGCAGTTTGCTCCGGAAACGTGAGGTGCGTCGTCGCGCTGCCGGACACGGTCGCGGCCAACCCGGTCACGGCGCCGGCTGGCCCAGTCAACGAGATTGTCCAATGGGCGGCATCGTTTGGATCAACCATTTCATTGAAAGTGAGATCCACGGCGCTGACGGCCGCGCTGCTTGTGCCAGCAGGGCTTTGGCCGATGACCGCGAAATTCTCGGCGTTCGTGGAGAAATTGACGGAGCCGGACTGCCCCAGTCCGGCGCCGTTGGCGGTGATCAAACCCGTCCAGGAATTGGAAGGAATATAGAGGGCGATGCGGCCGCCTGCGCCGCCGCCGCCGTGAAATTCCCCCGGCGCGCCGTTGGCGGTGATGCTGCCAGCGCCAGTGAGGGCGTTGGCCGAAAGCCAAAGGCTGCCGCCCGACCCGCCGCCCGCGTTATCCTGCAACGCCGCGCCTCCCTCGGCGGTGAGGCTGCCTTCCAGATCGAGTGTTCCGCCCACCATGAGACGAATCGCGCCGCCCCCTTCCGATCCGCCAGCCGCGCCGCCGGACCCGGCGCCGCCGCCGCTGCCAAAATCGGCCGGCTGCGTGGCGGAGCCATAATTCGTCCCGCCCGCCACGCCGCCATGCGTCGCTCCGCCGATGCCGCCGTATCCGCCGCCTGAGCCTTCTCCTGCGCCCGACAGGCCCAAGCCCGGCCCGTTCGTCTGCGGAAAACCAGCCGCATCCGCGGAAATCGACCCGCCCGCGGCGATCGACGCCGTGCGCAAGACCGTCACAGTGAGCGTGGAAGTCGGCGCCAAGCTGGCCAACATGGCGCCGGGATTGATCACCAAATTGCTGAGAAGAGGCAATGGCATGAGAGGCTCCACCACCGCGCCGCCGCTGAGCGTCAGGCTCATCAGATTATAATTGGCATTGGTCGCATTCAGCAGGGTGGGCGCGCCCATCAGGCCGGCGTTGTCAATAAACAGTTTATCAACCTGGCCCTGCTGAAAAAACGAGCCGAGCGCCACCGTGCCCGCTCCGCCGGCGAGGACCCCATCGCCGCCGGTGGCGGTGTATTGGCCCGTGAACCGGTTGGAGATGCAGTACACCGCGATGCGTCCGCCGCCGCCCCCGCCGCCCGCGCCACTGGTCCCGCCAATCGCCGCGATCAGGCCGGAACCTGTGAATACAGGCGCGTTGATTTGGATTCCGCCGCCCGCGCCGCCGCCGCCGAAATCGGAAGCGCCGCCGTTGGCGGTGATGGCCCCGTTCAAGGTCAGCGTCGCCGGATAATTGACAGTGATGCGCCATCCTCCGCCCCCGCTGGCTCCGGCGCCGGTGGGGCTGCGCACTCCGCCGCTGCCCACGTCGTTCGGCAGATTCGCGGCTCCATAAACCCCGCCGTCAAACACGCTGCCGCCGCCATAACCTCCATACCCTCCGCCGCCCGTGAAACCTGCGATGTGTTTGCCGGCTCCAGGCCCGCTTTCCGTCCCATAGCCGCGGCTGTCGGCCGATAAAAGCCCGCCGGCCTCGACGGTAAAGTCTCCCAGACTGACGATCGACGTCTCCACCGTGAACGGCTGAGAAACTAACGCGCTATTGGTGCGCACACGCAATGTCCGAAAAGTGGCGCTGGAAACCGGCGCCACGGCCACGGCGTTTCCCTGCACCACGATGTCCATGGTCTGATTATCGAACATCGTGTTGGTCCCGGAATTTCCGCCGTTATCGATGTTCAATTGCGCGAATGCCTGGGAATTCGTTTTGGAATAAATCGTGCCTGCGCCACCCCAATTCGCCCCGCCTCCGCCGTAGGCCGAGAAATGGCCCGCAAACGCATTGGAAGTGAAATTCGCCGCAATGCGGCCGCCGCCGCCGCCGCCCCCATGCGCGGCGCCGCTGCCGCCGTTGGCCGAAATGGAGCCGGAGCCCGCCAGTCCCCCAACTGTCAACAGAATCGATCCGCCCGAGCCGCCGCCGCCGCCCGAGCCGGACCCGTCCGAGCCATTGGCGGAAATCGCGCCGTCCACTTGCAACAGGCCCGTGATTTGGAAAGTCAGACCGCCGCCGCCGCTGCCGCCACTGGAATAAGGCGTATAGCCGCCGCCGCCGCTTCCGGGGCCCGATGGATTGGACGAGGAGCCATACGCGCCTCCACCCAGCACATTAGAGGAGCCCGCCGCTCCGAAACCACCATAACTGCCGCCGCTGCATGAAAAAAAGCGCGAGTCCGACGCGGAGCGCCCGGCGCCGTTTCCCGCGCCCGGCGCCGCCCCATAGCCATCGGCGCCCACGCCGCCGCCCGCTTGAATTGTGGCGGTGGCGCAATTGAGGACCGCGATATTTTCGGATCGACCGGGATGAAGCCATCCATTGGACTGGATCAAAAGGTTGCCGAGGATGACGGAGGTGCCACTGTCCAGCGAAGCGGCGGCGCCATTGCGCAGGGTGAGGCTGTATTGTCCGCCGAGCGGCAACGGCGTGCTGGGCCCCACATGCCCGCCATTGTCCAGCACCAGCAACGCTTTCCCCGTGAGATTCGTGTGAAAATAAATGGCTCCCGGTCCGCCCCAGTTGGCGCCGCTGCCTCCCGCAGCCGAAATCGCGCCAGCAAAAGAATTGCTCGTGAAACTGATGGCAATGCATCCGCCGCCGCCGCCCCCGCCTATACCTGACACGCCGTTGCCGCCATTGGCAGAAAGCGAGCCGGCCCCGGAGAAACCGCCGGTGGCGATATTAATACTGCCGCCCCCGCCGCCGCCCCCGCCAATTCCCAAGCCGCCCGCGCCGTTGGCGCTGAGAGAACCGTCCAGTTGGAAATTACCCGTGACGTTGAGTCTAACCGCCCCGCCGCCGTATCCTCCGATCGAGAAAGTGGTGTAGGAGCCGCCGCCGCTTCCCGCCTGCGTGGGGGCGAGAAAATTGTCGTAGGCCGATCCACCCGGCGTCGCGCCCGGATTTCCGGCCCCGCCGTAACCGCCGTGGGCGCCGCCGCCGCACGGATACAAACTCGCCAACGTGCCGGGTCGGCCGGGGCTCGGGCCTGCGGCTGAGCTGTAACCGAAGCCGTCCGAAGTGATGAAGGCGTTGGATTGCACCACGAGGTTGCGGTTGATGGTCAAAGTAATGGCCGTGGCGGCATTGGAAAGGATCAAAGAAGCGTTGGAGGAGAGCGTCACGTTCCCATAGCTGGCGCCGGCCGACAAATACGCCGCGGCGCCATGGCGGAGGGTCAAATCAACCTGGATGCCGGTGATGTTCAAAGGCGATGGAGGCGCGGCCGCGCCGTTATTGTCAATTATAAGTTTTATCCCGCCGGTCTGGTTGGTTTTAAACTCGATGAATCCTGCTCCGCCGGAATTCGCCCCGCCGCCGCCGTAGGCCGAAATGGTCCCGTTGAAGCTGTTGGAATTGAAGGCCAGCAGCACCGCGCCGCCGCCGCCCCCGCCGCCGATATTGCCGGCGCCGCTGCCGCCGTTGGCGCTCATGGCGCCTGAACCGCTGATGGTCACGGCAGTGAGATTCAAACTGCCGCCGGCGCCGCCCCCGCCGCCGGATCCTGTCCCCGCGCCGCCATTGGCCGAGATGATTCCATTGTTGACTAGCGCCTGTTGCACCGTCAACTGAAGCACGCCGCCGCCCACGCCGCCCACGGAATAAGGAGAATAGCCGCCTCCCGGAAGACCCGCGCCGGAATATCCCTGGGTGGGAGAATAAACCACGGCGCCTCCAATCACAATATTCGAGACTGAATTTCCGCCTGGCCCGGCGTTGCCTCCACCCGAGCCTGGGTAGGGGAATGAGGTGGAAAATCCTCCCGCGCCGAATCCGCCGAAATAGGCGCTGCTGACGGCGTCGGCGACGATGCCGCCGCCCTGGTCGATGGTGACGGAGCCGTTGCATTGAAGATTGAGGCTGCCCACCGCGCCTGCGCCCAATCCCAGGAAGGAATTGCTGCGAATCACCAGGTTTCGAAACGTGGAACCGTTCTGCGGCGCGCCCACGGCGCCGTTAGTGACGAGCACATCTGTCAACGGCGACGTCTGGAGCAACGTCATGCCGCCGCGGTTCCCGCCGTTGTCCAGCGTCAATTGGTTCGTCGGATTAAAGCCGGTGGTTTGCAGGAGGATTGTGCCTGCTCCGCCCCAATTGGCGCCGCCGCCGCCGCGGGCATCGATCTTGCCGTGGAAGCTGGTCGCGCCGGCAAAAATGGCGATGCGACCGCCGCCGCCCCCGCCGCCGGCAGTTCCCGCGCCCGCTCCGCCGTCGGCGGAAAAAGAGCCGCGGCCCAAAATGTTCGTGGCCGTAATCCAAAGCGACCCGCCGGCGCCGCCGCCGCCGCCCGTGCCGGAGCCGTTCCCGCCGTCCGCCGAAATAGATCCGTCCACGACCAAACTGATGGCTGTCAACTTAATCGCTCCCCCGCCGCTGCCGCCGATCGAATTTGGCAATAAATGGCCGCCGCCGCTGCCCAACGCGCTGGGCGAGGATTGCAAGCCGTAAGGCGCCCCGCCCGTGGCATTAGTAATCGACCCCGCCGCCCCGGCGCCGCCGTACGCGCCGCCGCCGCAAGGATAACTTGGAGAAAGCGCGTACGAATGCCCCGCGCCCACGCCTGAGTTGGGAGGAGAGCCGGCGTGGTTGGCTGAAACGATGGCGCCGGCTTGGATCGTCAGATTGGTGGCAGTTAAAACAAACAGGGTTTGCGCGGGGGCAAACAATCCGCTGTTGGAGGAAATGGTCAGGTTCCCGGCATTCCAAGAGGCAGAGCCGGCGACGTTCGCGCCGCCCGTTATAAAAACGTCGGGAGTATTTGTGAGCGCGAGGGGCGTGTTAGTTGTGACGAGGCCGCCGTTGTCGATTTGCAGCGCTCCGTTTTGCCCGCTGACTTGGGCGTAGATCGTGCCGGCGCCGCCATTGGCCCAGCCTATTCCGCCATAGGCGGTGATCGCGCCGGCAAAACTGTTGGTGGCGCATTGCAGGAGAATGCGTCCGCCGCCGCCGCCGCCGCCATGCGCGGGATCGCCCGCGCCGCCATCGGCGTTGAGGGCGCCCGACCCGCTAAAAGAGGCCGCTTGAATGGAGATGCTTCCTCCGGCCCCGCCGCCGGCGCGGCTGGCCTCGGCATCGCCGCCGCGGGCGGAAATTGATCCGTCCATCACCACGTTGCCGAGCGCGGAAATCTGAATGAAGCCGCCGCCCGCGCCGCCCGCCCCGGCGTAACTGGAACCGCCGCCGCTGCCGGGCGTCGCGGGTTGGATCCATGCGTCGTAACTGCCTCCGCCGGGCGCATTGCTGGAGCTGTTGCCGCCATAGCCGCCGTGGCCGGCCCCCGAGCCATCGAAGTACGTCAGGCTCGAATGCGCTCCGGCTCCCGGCCCGCTGTCGGGTCCATAACCGATTCCATCCGCGTCGATGCTGCCGCCCGGGCTGACCCGCACGTCGCCGGCGAAGGAAAGGTTAAGGCCTGGGCTCGGCGTGAATTGATAGGTGTAACTGACCTCGACCGTGGCGCCGTCAGCGATGGCGGAATTGGTGGTGAGCTGAAGCTGCGCCACGTTGCCGCCGGCCACTTGGACGGAGTAATCCACGTCGTTCGTGTAAAACACGGAGCCATCGACGCTGGTGACCACGATCGTGTTGGTGAGGACATCGGCGTTTGCCAACGCGGCGGAGGCGGCGCTCGTCAAGATCAACGATTCATTGGTGACAGGAATGGAAATTGCCGGCGCGCCATTGCTGTAAAAAGTATGCGTGACACGGCCGTTGTCGCCGACGAGCAGGCTGGCGAAATGATGCGCTCCATCCACCGTCAGCGTGGCGTTGCTGACCACAATCGCGTGGCCTTCGTAGCTCGTGTTGAGGGCGCCGATCGAAATATCTTCCGTGAAAACATCCGCTCGCGTCGCGTCGGGCAGAAAAGCGGCTCCCAGGAAAACTGCCAGGCTGCAAAGAAAACCTTCTTTAACGTGGCGCATACAATTGGAAGTTTGGAGATTTTTTGGTTTGTCCGAGGGCGATTGTAGGGCGATCCCTCGCAATTGCAAATCACTTTGCAAATCCACCGGACGATTCATCTCGCTCAAAAGAGTGATGTCGCCCCGGATCGATTCGTTCAAGCTGGCGGCGAAATCCCATTACATTTATGAAAATGATCCGACCATCATTCCGGCATGTGCTCACTTGTGCCGCTGTCCTCGCCATTCCCGCAGTGCGCGCGGCCGACGTTTGGAACGCCACCGGCGGCAATTGGTCCGTAGGCGCCAATTGGAGCACGCTGGCCATTCCCCAACCCACCGATGACGTTTCTTTTTTGGATGTTGGCGCCGGCTCGACTTCCACGATGGATCAGCCTTTCACCATTAATTCCCTGACGTTCGGCCAGGACAATCTTCAAACCCACACGATTGCCATCGCCGACGGCCTCAACTTGCAGGTGCGCGACAGCGGCACGGGAAATATCCTGTATGTCGGCAGCACCACCGCCGCCACCACCGCTTCCACTTTTACGCAGGTGGCGATCACGGGCGCCTCCACGTTGACGCTCAATGGCTCCGGCGATTTTGTCGTGCGCCAGGGCAATTCCGCCGCCGGTTCGCATATCGCGGTTTTGGATCTCTCCGGCTTGGACACTCTCGTCGCCACATGCGGCCACCTGCTGATCGGCCAAGCCACGGCGGGCAACGCCGTCAACCGCCCCACCGGCGCCTTGTATCTGGCCAAAACCAATTTGATTTTGCTCAACGGCAGCGCCCCGCAATTGATGGTGCAGGACGCCGGCCAGAATGCCAACGGCGGGACGCTCTCCTTCCTGACGCTGGGGCAGCACACCGAGCTTTATGCCGACAGCCTTCGGTTGGGCGGACAAAAGGGCAATGGCACGGTCAATTTCAACACGATCTTCACTTCGCCGACGTTTTTCCTGCGCAACACGGATGGCTCCAGCCGCGTCAGCATGGTGACCTGCGGCGACAACAGCTTTGCCAGCAGCGGCAATAACACGGTGGGCATCGTCGATTTGTCGGCGGGCTCCTCGGATTTATTGATTGACACCGCCTACATTGCGCGCGGCAATCCCGGCCCCAGCCTGGGCACCTCTGCGGGCACGTTCACCATCGGCGCCGGCGTCATGGATGTGAATACTTTGGAAATCGGGTATCAGGTGGCCACTGGCGCGAGCGGCAATGTCACGGGCATCCTTAACATTAACAGCAACACTGCGGCGGCGACTTTGGTTGTCAATACCACGATGCGCCTGGCCCGCACGAATGCCACCAGCGGCATCGCCACCGGCGCCTTGAACATTGCCGGCGGCTCCGTGCTCGCCAACACGATCGTGGCGGGCGGCGGCGTCAGCTCCATCAACTTGACTGCGGGCGGTTCGCTGACGGTCAGCAACACGGCCGGCACCCTGGCCGCTCCCATCAAGGTTTTGTCCACCAGCGATTCGACTTTGAACCTGCCCGCTTCCAACGCCGGCTCCGCAATTGTGTGCAGCAACCTCGCCCTCGGCGGCGCGGGCAACACGATCAACATCACGAGCGTCGCTCCCATCTCAGCGTATCCGGCGACCTTTAACCTGATCGCATTCTCCTCGGGCAACGCGGGCGTTTTCACGCTGGGCTCCTTCCCTTCGGCCAGCCCGAGTTACGTTGGAACCATTGTCACCAACGGCGGCACGCTCGCCCTCAAACTCACGGCGGGCCCGGTGGTGGATTTGTCCCTGCACTGGACCGGCGTGCAAGGCGCCTCTTGGGATTCCGGCACGTTCAACTTTTCCTCGCAGAACCACGCCACCAACTTTTTCCCGGGCGCGGCCGTTCTCTTCGACGACAGCTCCGCGCAAACGACGGTGGACCTGCACGAATCGCTCTCCCCCGGCACCGTCACTGTCAGCAACACGCTGGCGCCTTATATCTTTGACTCCTTTGGCAATATCGCCGGCGCTTCGTCGCTGACGAAAAAAGGCGGCAACACATTGATTCTTGATCACACCGGCGCCGACACCTATGGCAGCGTGACCATCTCCGGCGGCACGCTGCAGTTGGGCAATAACGACACCAACGGCGCCTTGCTCGCGTTGACCATTGCCGACAACGGCACGCTGGTGTCCGACAGCACGGGCGATCTCGCCTTGAGCGCCGCCATTTCCGGCAGCGGCGCCATCACCCAGAACGGCTCGGGCTCCCTGACTTTGTCCGGCGCGAATTCCTACAGCGGACCGACGGCGTTGAATGCGGGCACGCTGGTGATCAACGGATCTTCTTCCGGCGCGGGCGCCATCACGACGGCTGCGAACACCGTTCTGGCCGGCAGCGGTTCGGTCGCGGGTCACGTGACAGTCGGCGGGCAATTGAATCCCGGCCCGATTGGCGGCCCCGGCGTGTTCACGGCCAGCAACGGCTTAAGCTTGTCCTCGGGCGCCTCCCTGGCGTTCGACTTGAGCGCCACCGATCCTTCCAATCCCATCGCCAATGATTCGGTGGCCGTGTTTGGCAACCTGGCGTTCAACAATAATCAGATTCGCGTGAACATCGGCGGCACGCCGCAACCGGGCGCCAGCTATTTGTTGTTCAACTATACAGGAACGCTGTCGGGCAACTTGAACGCCAGCATTGCCGGAACGCATTTCACCACGACGCTGGACACCTCCACGCCCGGCGCGGTGTATCTCGATGTCACCGGTTCGTCAGGAGCCAATCTGGCGTGGAACTCCACCTCGGACACCACTTGGGACGCGCTCACGCTCAATTGGCGCAACCTCCAGAATTCGGCGGTCTCGAGTTTCCTGGCGGGCGACAACGCGTTGCTCGACGACACCCCGGGGGTCGTGACCACGCTTAACATTCCGGCGGGCGTCAGTGTGTTCCCGACCACGGTCGAAGTGAATTCCGCAAACAACTTCTTCACGATCAGCGGCGCCGGCAAAATCAGCGGCAATGCCAGCATCGTTAAAACCAACACGAGCTCCCTCGTGCTGGCCACCGCCAACGACTTCACCGGCACGGTGGATGTGCAGGGCGGCACGTTGCAGCTCGGCGCGGACACTGCGCTGGGCTCGGCTGCCGGCGGCACCTTCGTCGAATCCGGCGCCACGCTGGATCTTAACAGCCACAACGTCGGCGGCGAACCGATCACGATTACCGGCGCGGGCGTCGCTGGGACCGGCGCCTTAGTCAACAATGGCGGCACGCAATTCCAGGCGATTCGTCAATTGACCTTGGCCGGCGACGCCTCCGTGGGCGGTTCTGCCACGTGGCAGATCAATAACGGCGGCGGCACTGCCAGCCTCAGCACCGGCGGCAATGCCTTCAGCATCACGAAAGTGGGCGGCAATCAAGTCAGCTTCGCCCAACTGGCCACCGTGGACAGCGCCCTGGCCGATGTCGATATCAAGGGCGGCATCCTGGAATGGTCCGGGCTCACGCCCAACATGGGCGATCCTTCCCGCACCGCCACAGTTGAAACCGGCGGCACGCTCTCGTTTGCCAATGGCGCGATTCAATGGGTCAAGAACTTTGTGTTTAATGGCGACGGCAGCACGACGACAGTCAATGTCGGCACCGGCGGCAACCCGGAATTGGCCGGGCCGGTGGAATTGACGGGCAATTGCGTCTTCAATGTCGGCGGCACGGGCATGACCATCTCCGGCGCCATCAACGGCAGCGGCGGCCTGATCAAGAACGGCGCTTCACCGCTGTTCCTCAATAATGTGGACACCTATTCCGGCGACACCACGATCAACACCGGAGCCTTGCGCTTGACAGGCAGCGGCTCGATCTCCAGCCCCAATATTAACATCGCGGCGGGCGCCGCCCTTGGCGCCAGCGAGCGCGACGACGCCACGCTGACCCTCACCAGCGGCCAAACCCTCGAAGGCAGCGGCACGGTCAACGGCTCCTTGATCGCCGGCTCCGGCTCCATTGTCTCCCCTGGATTCAGCTCAGTGGCGACTCTGACCGTGACTAATGCCGTCACGCTGCAAGGCACGGTCAACATGGACCTCGACGGCGCGAACAGCACGAACGACGTCATCACGACGCGCGCCAGCATCACCTTCGGCGGGGTGTTGAACCTCGTGAATATCTCCGGCCCGCTGACGACCGGGAGCAGCTTCAAACTGTTCAAGGCCGCCAGCTATTCCGGCTCGTTCGCGAGCGTCACGCCTGCGACGCCCGGCGCCGGGCAAGCCTGGGACACCTCGCTGCTGGCTTCTTCCGGCGTGCTGAGCGTCAAGGCCGGGTCGGCGCCGCCGACCTTCAATGGCCCCACCTTTGATGGCAATACGCTCACGCTCAGCGGTTCGGGCGGCCCGTCGTCGGGGAACTACTATGTGCTCACCACCACGAATATCGGCCTGCCTTTGTCCAGTTGGACGCGTCTGGCCACCAATTCGTTTGACTCCAACGGCCACTTCACATTTACGAACGGCGTAACCGGCAGCCCGCAGCGTTTCTTCCAGATCGAGCTGCCTTAATCGGCTTGACGAGACGGATTCAGCGCCCCATCCCGTGTTGCGGGATGGGGCGTTTTCGTTGGCCGATGCGCCCGCCCGACGATGCCTGAGCTGCCCTTTCAACTGCTGGAGCTGTTTGATTCGTTGCCCGATGTCATGGTCTGGGTCAAAATGCGCGACGGCCGCTATGCCTGGGTGAACCGCGCGTTTCTGCTCAATTACGCCCTGGAAAATCCCGGCGCGCCGAAGTCCATCATTGGCCAAACCGACTACGATCTTTCACCCTCGTTTCTGGCTGATCAATTCCGCCTCGACGACGAGCATGTCCTGGCCGGCCACCATATTGTCAATCGCATCGAGCTCGTCGGCCCTTCCGCGGAAGCCGCCGCCTGGAACGTCACCAATAAGATTCCGTTTCGTGACGCGCGCGGCCGGATCATCGGCGCCGCGGGACTGACGCGGCGCGTGGCCGCCGGCGATCCGGAAATTGCCCCCGCCTCCGGCTTCGGCTTCATTCTGGCCCATTTGCGCGATCATTACCGCCGGCCCATCACCAATCATCAACTCGCCCGCCTGGCCAAAATGTCCGTGCGCGCCTTCGAGCGAAAATTCCTCGCGAGCTTTCATTTGACACCCCAGAAATACCTGCGCCGCCTGCGCCTGGGCATTGCCAGCCGCACGCTCGTTTACACGCGGCTTTCGTTGGTGGAAGTCGCCCTGGCCAGCGGCTTTGCCGACCAGAGCCATTTTTCGCGCGAGTTTAAACGCCAGTTTAAGCGCACGCCCCGCGCCTATCGCGAGCGATATGCCGTTGCCGCTTCTGGCATAAAAACTGACGCTCCCAGACAATAATCGGCGGGGCGCCCTTGCTAAGGTTGCGCCATGACCTCGGCGCGTTGTCGTTTCCTCATCAGCCTCGCGATGGCTTGGCTCGCGCTCCACGCCTCCGCGCAAATTCCGCGCGTCCGCGTTCTGGTTCTTTCCCGGCAGCCTGAGCGCGCCGCTTTTCTGCAAAAGGTTTTGCAGGATGCAAATCGCTTCGACGTCCGCCTGTGCGAATGCCCGGACGGCCTTAGCGCCGAGATGCTGCGGTCGTTTGACGTCGTGGTGGACGATGCGGCGTGCGCCTCTGATCCGGCGGTCGACACCTTCGTCAAGTCCGGCAAGGGCCTCGTCTCCGTCGCCGCCGCGGCGGACGGGTTGCCGCAATTCCTCCGCATCACCATCGCGCAAACGAACCATCCCATGGTCGCCGGGATCACGCCCGAATTTCGCATTGCCGACGTCCTTGCACAGGTGAGCGCGCCGCCCGGCGCCACGGTTCTCGCTGATATTAACGGCGCTCCTGCGCTCGCCGTTTCCACCAACGGCCAGGGACGCGTGGTGTCACTTTTGCTGGGGCGCAATTTTGCCGCGCTGCATGAGCGATTTTATCTCGCGGTCTTGGCGCGCGGGGTCGAATGGGCCGCCACGGACGCCGTCACTCTTCCTGCTGAAATAAGTTTGTCCGAGCCGGACCCGCACTCGTTGCGCGCTCTGCTCATCACAGGCGGGCATGAGCATGAAACCTCGTTCTATTCCTTGTTCGACGGCTACAAGGATATTGGCCGCGTCGAGGACAGCTCCAGCGATGTCGCTTTCAAATACGATCTGCGCCAGCAGTATGACGTACTCATCATGTATGATTTTTCGCGCGATCTTGATGAAGCCAGCCGGCGCCACCTGCGCGATTTTGTGGAAAGCGGCAAAGGGGTGTTGGTGTTGCATCACGCCATCTTGAGTTATCAAAAATGGCCGTGGTGGTTTGAGGAAGTTGTGGGCGGGCGTTACCGTTTGGATCGTGACGGCGATATCCCGGCTTCGTCCGTGAAGGCCAATCGCGAGTTTTTCGTGACGCCCGTTTCCGATCATCCCATCACCGCGGGCCTGGGGCCGTTCCATCTTTGGGATGAAACCTACAAGGGCATGTGGATTTCGCCGCGCATCAAACCGCTTTTGACGACCGACAATCCCGACAGCGACCCCTGCATTGCCTGGATCGGCCCGTGCGCGACCTCGCGTGTCGTCTATATCCAGCTCGGTCACGGCCACACCGCTTTTCAGCATCCTGTTTATCGCGCCCTGGTGCATCGCGCCCTTCTTTGGGTGGCCGGGCGCGAGCTTTCCACACCCTGAATCCTATGAAAATTGGTCTTTACAGCATCACGTATCTTGGCCTGTGGTACCGCGGCGAGGCGCTCACGCTGCACGACCTCATCCGCACCGCGCGTGAGTTCGGCTATGACGGCATCGAAATCGACGGCAAACGCCCGCACGGCAATCCGCTCGACTGGCCCAAGTCCCGCTGTCAAGCGTTGCGCGCCAAGGCGGACGAGGCCGGCGTCGAAATCCTCGGCGTCGCGGCCAACAATGATTTCGCCTATCCCGTGCCGGAAGTGCGCGAGGCGCAAATCTGTTTTATGCGCGACCTCATCCGCATGACCGCTGATTTTGGCGCCAAACATTTGCGGGTTTTCCTTTCGTGGTGGGGCGTGACCCGCCATCCCCAGCTCGCCACTTACGCGATTGCCGAAGGTCTTTGGCCGGTGATTCACGCCCGTTTTTCGCAGGAGGAAATCTGGGGTTGGTGCCGCGAAGCTCTGATCGAGTGCGCGCGTTACGCGGGCGAACATGGCGTCATTCTTGCGCTGCAAAATCATCCTCCGCTCATCAATGATCACCGCGACTTGTTGCGCATGGTCGAGGAAGTCGGCTCGCCCCACCTCCGGATTTGCCTCGACGCTCCGCTCATGAAAGACAAAAGCTCCGCCGCCATCGCGGAGGCCGCGCGCGCCGTTGGGCCGTTGCAGGTCATGTCCCATTTTGGCGGGGAATTTGAGCGCCTGGCCGACGGCCGCATCAAAGGCTTCGAGCGCAATGACGGCATTGTCGAAGGCGAAACCCGTCAATACTACGCCGATTTTGCGCGCGCCATGCGGGACATTGGCTACGATGGCTATATCAGCTACGAGCTATGCCACGACCTGCCGCGCATCAATGGCGAAACCGTTGGCATCGAATTCGCCCACGCCAACGCCCAGTTGGCCGCGGAATTTATGCGCCAAATCGTCCGGGAAGCCGCCACGCCTCCCCGGGAAGCGCGCCAATTCGCCATGTCATGAGCCGATTCCGCTTCGCCGCATTTCTGGGCGTGGCGCTGTGTCTCGCCGCCGCGCGGGTGGGAGCCGGCCCCATGCTGACGCCCGATGGGCTGACCAAGACGCTTGATCTTGGCGCTGCCGCGCCGGATTTCAATCTGCCTGGCGTCGATGGCCGGCGTTATTCACTCCAGGATTTTGCCGCGGCGAAAATTCTCATGATCGTGTTCACGGCCGATCATTGCAAAACCGCCCAGGCTTACGAAGAGCGGCTGAAGCAGGTCGTGCGGGATTACGGCCCGCGAGGCGTCGCCGTGGTGGCCATCGGCGCCAACGATCCGCAAGCGTTGGGATTGAGCGAAATGGTTTACTCCGACATCGGCGATTCCTTCGAGGAAATGAAAACCCGCGCCGCCGAACGCGCCTTCAATTTTCCGTATCTTTACGATGGCGACACGCAGTCCGTGGCGCGCGCTTATGGGCCGGTGGCCACGCCGCATGTTTTTATTTTTGACGCGTCGCGCCGGCTTTGTTACGTCGGCCACTTCGATAATGCCGAGAATCCTGCCGCCGTGACGCATCATGATGCCACGGACGCTTTGGACGAGTTGCTCGCCGGAAAACCGGTGGCGGTCGCGAAAACCAAGACGTTCGGCTGCTCCATCAAATGGTCGGAAAAACGCGCCTCCGCGCAGCGCGAGTTGACCAATATGATGGCGGAGTCCGTCACCCTCGAAACGGCCGACGTTCCGGCCGTGCAGGCGCTCGTGGCCAATCACACTTCCAAGCTGCGCCTTATCAATGTCTGGGCCACGTGGTGCGGCCCGTGCTTGCGCGAGTTGCCGGAGTTCGTGACGATGAACCGCATGTATCGCAACGGCAGCTTTGAAGTTGTCACCATCAGCGCCGATGAGCCCGCGCAGTCCGCCAAGGCGCTAGCCGCATTGCAGGAGCGGCATGTGGCGTGCCGCAATTTCCTCTTTACTGGACCGGACAAAGAGGCGCTCGCCGCCGCCATCGATCCGGATTGGCCGGGTGGTTTTCCCTACACGCTCCTGGTTGCTCCCGGCGGCAAAATCATCCAGAAACAAATGGGCGAGGTGGATGTGATGAAACTCAAAAAAGCCATCGCGTATTTCCCTGGCCGTTGACATGAAATTATTGAAGCTATTCGCCGCCGCGCTCCTTCTGGCGGTTGCGGGCGTGGGCGCCGCCGATTTGCCGGCGGAATATTATGCCGGCCTGTTCCCGGTGGGTTGTCAAGCGTATATGTTCCATCGCTTCACCGCTTTCGAGGCCATTGAGAAAACCGCGGCCGCCGGCGGCAAAATCATTGAGTTTTACCCGGGCCAGCGGTTTAGCCCCGCCGAGCCGGAGCTTAAGCTCGACCAAAACCTTTCGGACGAAGCCATCGCCAAACTCCAAGCCAAGCTGCGCGAGAGCCATGTTCTGGCCGTGAGTTTTGGCGTGGTGGAAATCCCCCGCGACGAAGCCGGGGCGCGGAAAATTTTTGAATTTGCGCGCAAGCTGGGTTTGCGCGCGATCACCGCTGAACCGGCGATGGAGCAAATGGACATGCTCGAGAAATTGGTCAAGGAATACGACATCAAGCTCGGCATCCATAATCATCCCCGCCGCGCCAGCGAGCCGGATTACAAGGTGTGGGATCCCGCCTACGTTTTCAAAATGGTCAATGGCCGCGACGCGCGCCTCGGCGCCACGGCGGACATCGGTCATTGGACGCGCTCCGGCCTGGACGCAGTCGCCGCGCTGAAGCTCCTGAACGGGCGCATCATTAGCTGCCATCTCAAGGACGTGAAAGAAGTGGGCAATCCCGACGCCGGCGACCTGCCGCTGGGTTATGGCGTCTCGAATGTCAAAGGCGTGCTGCAAGACTTGCGCCGCGAGAAATTCAAGGGTTACATCTTCATCGAATATGAGCGCGATTGGGAGAACTCCGTGCCCGACATTGCCCAATGCGTGGGCTACGTTCACGGCTTTGGCGACGCGCCGGAAAGCCTGAACCATGAAAAAAACTCAAAGCATGCGCGGCGGCCTCAGCCGTAGAAAATTCCTCGGGGTCGGAGCCGCCGCCGCCGCTTTCACGATCGTCCCGCGCCATGTGCTCGGAGGGCCGGGATTCGTTCCGCCCAGCGAGAAGGTGAACATCGCCATCATCGGTTGCGGCGGGCAGGGGCGCACGAATATGGAGACGCTCTGCAAGGAGCCCGACGCACAAATCATCGCCGTGGCCGATCCCATTGACCATTTCAACCTGGACGATTTTTATTTCAAGGGCGACGCGGGGCGCCTCCCGGTCAAGGCCCAGATCGAAAAGCATTTTTCCGAGAAAACTCCGAATTATAAAGTCGCCGATTACGAGGATTTTCGCGTCATGCTGGAGAAGGAGAAATCCATCGACGCCATTTTGTGCGCCACGCCTGATCATCAGCATGCCTACGTTTGTGCGCAGGCCATGCGGCGCGGCAAGCATGTCTATTGCGAAAAACCGCTGACCCACAACGTGTGGGAAGCCCGCCAGATTTCCCGAATCGCCCGCGAAACCGGCGTGGCCACGCAAATGGGCAACCAGGGCCATGCGCGCGAAGGCATCCGCCGCACCTGCGAAATTATTTGGGACGGCGCCATTGGGGACGTGCGCGAAGTGCACGGCTTCACCCGGGCTACCCGTTGGAATAAATCCCACGTGGGCGGCCGCCCCGCGCCGGAGCCCACGCCGGCCGGAGTCAATTGGGATTTGTGGCTCGGCGCGCGCGCAGCGCGCCCTTATAGCTCCATGTATTCACCCGTGCGCTGGCGCGATTTTTGGGACTTTGGCACCGCGCCCATCGGCGATTTTTTCTGCCACAATTTCGATGTCGCTTTTTGGGCGCTGGATTTGCGCGCGCCGCTGACCGTCGAAGCCTCCGGCGTGGGCGGAGTCGATGATTACATCGCGCCGCCCGGCGGCATTTACACCTACCATTTTGGCGCGCGCGGCGCAAAGCCGCCGCTGAAATTCACTTGGTATGACGGCGGGTTGCGCCCTGCCATTCCTGACCAATTCGACCCTGAAGACCACCTGGATGGCGATGGCAATGGCATCGTTTTTATAGGCGACAAAGGCATGATTTCCTGCGCCGGCTGGGGCGCCAATCCATCCATTTTGCCGGATTCGCTTGACAACAGTTACAAACCGCCCGCGCCGACGCTCAAGCGCTCCAAGGGGCATCATCGCGACTGGCTGGACGCCTGCAAAGGGGGCGCGCCGGCGGGATCGAATTTTGATTATGGCGCCGGGTTGACGGAAGTCGGCCTGCTGGGGTTGGTTGCCATGCGCATGGAAAAGAAACTTCACTGGGACGCCGCCGCCATGAAGTTCACCAACGCCCCGGAAGCGGACAAATATCTCAAGGAATCCTACCGGCCCGGTTGGGAGATTGTTTAGCGCTGCTCGCGCGGCACAAACGGGCGGGAGGTCGGCCCGACGTACACCTGGCGCGGGCGATAAATGCGTTTTTGTGGCGCGTCCAGAATTTCCTTATAGTTGGCAATCCAGCCCGGCATGCGGCCAATGGCAAACATGACGGTGAACATTTCCTTCGGGATGCCGATGGCGCGCATCATGATGCCGCTGTAGAAATCGACGTTCGGATAAAGTTTGCGCTCCAGGAAATAGGAGTCATGCAGCGCGGCGTCTTCCAGGCGTTTGGCGATGTCCAGCAGCGGATCCTGCACATGGAGCGTTTGCAGCAATGTGTCGCTCGCTGCCTTGATGATCTTGGCCCGCGGATCGTAATTTTTGTAAACCCGATGCCCGAAGCCCATCAGACGTTTGCCGCTTTTTTTGTCCTTGGCCGCCTCGATGAAGCTGCGTCCGTCGTCGCCCGATTTATGAATCTCCTCCAGCATTTTGATTACGGCCTGGTTGGCGCCGCCGTGCAGCGGCCCCCAGAGCGCGCACACTCCCGCCGCCGCGCTCGCAAACAAATTCGCCTCGCTCGATGCCACCATCCGCACGGTGGAAGTGGAGCAGTTTTGCTCGTGATCGGCGTGCAGCACAAAAATCAAATCGAGCGCCTTGACCACTTCCTCCTTCAACTCATAGCTCTCGTACGGATCGGAGAACATCATGTGCAGGAAGTTCGCGGTGTATTTCAATTTTGGCTTGGGATAGATGAAGGGAAGCCCGCGCGATTTGCGGTAGGAAAAGGCCGCGATGGTCCGCACCTGGGAAATCAGCCGCGCCGCCTGCGCCTCGAACCGCTCGCGATCCGGCGGACCCATGGAGCTGGAATAAAAGCAATGGCTGGCGTTGATCATCGAGGAGAGGATCGCCATGGGATGCGCGTTCGGCGGAAAGCCCTCGAAATGGTGCTTCATCCCCTCGTGCAGGTTTTCGTTCGCTGTCAACAAATCAGAGAATTTCTCCAATTCGCCGCGCGCCGGCAGTTTCCCGTAAATCAGGAGATGCGCGGTTTCCACGAAGGTGGCCCGCACCGCCAATTCCTCGATGGCGATTCCCCGGTAGCGCAAAATCCCTTTTTCCCCGTCGATGAATGTCACCGCGCTCTGGCAGGAGCCGGTGTTGCCGTAGCCTTCATCCAGGGTGATGTAGCCGGTCGTGTCGCGCAGCGACCCAATATCCACCGCCTTTTCGCCTTCGCTGCCCGTCACCACCGGCAGTTCCACGGTTTTGCCTCCCACCTGCAGCGTCGCCTTCTCGTTCATAAATTCCCTCACCCATATATCCCCGCGCCCCAAAAAACGAGCAAGAATTGCCGGTTAATCGAAAATCACCCGCAATTTTTCCCGCCGCCGCCTCTTTATTGCACGGTGATCTTCACCGGAAATTTCAAGGTGTGTGATCCGCCGCCTTGATTGTAAGTGAAGGTGACGGTGTCCGTCACGTCCGCCGGACTGGGGACGGCCGTGAGCGCAGTCTGAAATGTGATGGTCAATTGGGAGTCGCTGGCGGCGAAGGCCGATATCGCCTTCACAGTTTCCACGCTGTTCTGAATATTGTTTAAATCCAGCACGCTGAAACCGGAGCCGCTGACGGTCACGGTGGCCGTGGTGGGAGTCGTTGCCACGGCGGCATGGGTGATGGTTCCGGTGGCGGGCAGCGTGGAGGTCACTTGCACGGCTTGCGATATTTGATTGATGGGGACGGCGTTGGTCCGGCCTTGCACCTGGTTTTGGACGGCCACCTGGAGCAGGGAAAGGCCATTGTAAAAGCCGCCGCGCGTCTCGTATTCCTTGGCGTCCATAATGGCGGCGTCCACGGGATAAAGCGTGGAGTTGGTGGTCTGGCGCCGGAGGATTTCTCGTTTGAAATCCGCCTGGTCGCGCTGAATCAAAGCGGTGACCGATTCCACGAACGTGTTGCGATAGACCTGCTCGTTCACCAATGACCGCGCGCCCGCAGTGCCGGCGGCAGAGGCAGCCAGCGCGCGCGCGGCGGTTCCTCCCACCACGGCGGCGCCGCCCGAGAGCCCGAGCGTCGCGGCTCCTAAAAATAGGTTTACGGCGTTCTCCGTGCCTTTGAGCTCCGCCAAATGTTGCGCAGTGGCTTCCGTGACGACGTCGAGAATGGCATCTTGCAGCGCGTTGCGATAGCGTTGCCGGTCGTCTTCCGTAGCGCTGGTCATGGCCAACTTATAATAGGAGTCGGCGCCGTCTTTTAGGGTGGGCTTTTTGGCCGATGTCATTGCCATCGGGTTGTAGGTGTAGGGATTGATATAGGTCCAGCGCGCATCGATGTCGGTCAGGACCCGGGATTTTGCCATCTTGCTCCAAGTTGTCGCGTAGGGCTTTTTGGTGCAAATGACGGAAGGCACCCGATAATCTGTGCCGCATCCCGTAAGAAGTCCGATCACCGCCACCCAGAGGATCAATTCCTTTTTCATAAACCGGTTTTTAGTTTAGGCGGCGGCGACAATGAACATCTCGCGCTGCTTTGTCAAGCAATTGTCATTCGGAATGGTAATGAAGTCCTTAAGTGACGTTGCTCGGGCCGGCGGCTGTTTCCGAGGCTTGCATGTTCCGGAGGCTTGGTCTAACCTCAAAGACGTGAGCCAAAAGCGCCCGGCCTCTGACAACGACGATGCGGACAATTGTCCGCAGCCGTTTTTGTGCCCGTTGAGCCAGGTCAATGCCGGCGTGGCCGTGCGCATCAAGCAGCTTTCCGCTTCGCCCGAATTGACCCATCGCTTGCGGGAAATGGGCTTCTGCGAAGAACAAAAGATCAAGCTCCTGAGCCGTCAAAGCAGCCTTATTTGCCAGGTCTGCAACGCCCGCCTGGGCATTAGCGCCCGCCTGGCGGAACGCATTCTCGTGGAGCCGCTTGCCCGCCAAAAGGTCGCTTAACCAGCCGGCCCTATGCCTGAAGAGAGTCAACCGCTGACCTCCCTTAAAATTGGCGGCGCCGCCACCGTCACCGAGATCAAGCTGCGCCCCGACCAACGCGGGCGCCTTCTGGAAATGGGCCTCCTCGTCGGCACCCCTGTCCAGCTCGTGCGTTTCGCGCCGCTCGGCGACCCCGTCGAGATCAAAGTGCGCGGTTACCATTTGACCCTGCGCCGCCAGGACGCCGAACAAATCCTCGTCCGCGCCACCTGATGCCGAATCTCGAGACACCCGGGGCCGTGGGGGCAGGTTCAGTGGCGCCGCTGCGCTCCGCCGCCGCCACGTTTCAAGTAGTATTGACTGGCAACCCGAATTCCGGCAAAACCACGGTGTTTAACGCCCTGACCGGCTTGCGGGCGCGGGTGGGCAATTACGCGGGCGTCACGGTGGAGCGCAAGGAAGGCCGCCTGCAGGGCGCGGATGATTCCATTATCGTGCTCGACTTGCCTGGCACCTACAGCCTCAGCCCCCAGTCTCTCGATGAACAAATCGCCCGCGACGTTCTGCTGGAGCGGCTGCCCGGCGTGCCGCCGCCCTCGCTGGTCGTGGTTGTGGTGGATGCTTCCAACCTGGAGCGCAATCTTTACTTCGCGACGCAGGTCATTGAGCTGGGTCATCCAACCATTATCGCGTTAAACATGGTGGATGTCGCGGAGTCGAATGGCCAAAAAATCGACGACGCGGCGCTGAGCCGGGAATTGGGGACCTCGGTGATCCCGATGGTGGCCAGCACAGGGCAGGGGATGAAGGTGTTGCGCAGCCAAATCCTGGAGGCCGCCCAAGGACAGCCGCGCGCAGGAACCTCCCGGAGCTTTTGCCGCCTGGCGCCCGCCTTCGAAGCGGAGGTGGCGGCGTTGGCGGCGGAGATTGGCGCCCGGCGCGCCTCGGCGCGTGCGGAAGCTTTGCTCATTCTGGCCGACGAAAAATTTCTCCGCGCCGACAACGGGCCGTATGCCACGAAGGGCCGGGAAGCGGTGGTGACCGCGCGCGCCCGCCTCGAAGAAGCGGGTTTGGATTGGCGCAGCGGCCCCATTGAAGCCCGTTACGAACGCATTGCCGCCATTCAACAAACGGTGACGGCAGGCGAGAGCGCCGGGTTGGGCGAGAATTTCAGCGACCGTCTTGACCGGTGGGTGACGCATAAAGTTTGGGGGCTATTGATCTTCATCGGGATCATGGCCTTGATGTTCCTGACCATATTTACCTTCGCGCAGGTTCCCATGAACCTGTTGCAGGCCATGTTTGATTTCGCGGGGAACACTGTGGGCCGCATTGTGCCGCCGGGCGAATTGCAATCCTTGCTCGTCAAAGGCGTGATTCAAGGGGTGGGGGCCGTGGTGGTGTTTTTGCCGCAGATTTGTTTGCTGTTTTTGTTTATCGGGCTGCTGGAAGACACGGGCTACATGGCGCGCGCGGCGTTTCTCATGGACCGGCTCATGAGCAAGGTCGGGCTGCACGGCAAGAGCTTCATTCCCATGCTGAGTTCTTTTGCCTGCGCCATTCCCGGGATCATGGCCACCCGCACCATCGAGACCCGCAAAGATCGCCTGGTCACGATTCTCGTTGCGCCGCTGATGAGTTGTTCGGCGCGGCTGCCGGTTTATACGCTGTTGATCGCCGCCTGCCTGCCCGCGCACGCCTTTACGCAAAGCGTAACGCTCCTGAGCATGTATCTGCTGGGGATTGTGGTGGCGCTCGGCATGGCGTGGATCTTCAAGAAAACCCTGCTCAAAGGCGAAACCCCCATGCTCGTCATGGAACTTCCGCCCTACAAACGCCCGCTGGCGCGCATTGTAGTCCGCCACATGTGGGATCGTTCCAAACTTTTCCTGCGCCGCGCTGGCACGGTCATTCTGGGAATCAATATTCTGCTGTGGTTCCTGGCCACGCATCCCCGGATTCCCGCGCAGCCCGGCCAATCCGAAACCGCCGCCGCCGGCGAGCAGCTTCGCCAAAGTTACGCGGGCCATGCCGGCCGCGCCTTGCAGCCGGTGATTGCGCCGCTGGGTTTCGATTGGAAAATGGGGATCGGCATTGTCTCATCGTTCGCCGCCCGGGAAGTCTTCGTCAGCACCATGGCCATTGTCTATAACGTCGCCGAGGGCAGTGACGAATCGGCCCAAGTCCACAATCTGGCCCAGGTCATGCGCGACCAGAAACGCGCCGACGGCACGTCCATCTACACGCCGCTCACGGCGATTACGCTGATGGTCTTTTATGTCCTGGCCTTGCAGTGTGTCAGCACGGTAGCCATTGTTCGCCGCGAGACCAACACTTGGAAATGGCCTGTTTTCCAATGGGTCTATATGGGAGCGCTGGCCTGGATTTTCGCCTTCGTCACCTGGCACGGCGGGCATCTTCTCGGCTTCAAGTAGCAAACCTGCGAAGGCGCGCCCTCCGTTGTCAACTGTCCAACTGTCTTGTCTGCGTGGGACGTGTCTCGCTCCAAGACAGCGCCCCGCCGCCGGTTCAAGGCACACTGCGTCCGAGGAGGAGAAGGGAAACGAGGGAAACGGAAGAAGAACGAGGAAAAAAGCGCCGAAAATCGGCAGAAACTGCCATGTTTGACAAACGTCAGCCATCCGCCGCGCGAGTCGCGGCCGGGCCTGGCGCAGTCAAACGCCGCTTACGCGCCGTAGTGGAAGCCGTTTTCGTCCTCGTAGCCGACGGGAGCTTGTTCATCCATGGTCGCTTTGAGCTTGGCCATGACGGCGGCGGCGATCAGGGTAAAAATTGCCAGTAACGAGAACGACTCTTTGTTGATGCTGTTATCCATGCCATCAGGTTTAGCAGCCGCAATGCCAAGATGTGTGATTGACGCTTTCATGTCAAAATTCGCCTAAATTGTCATCGATGCGAAAATCGCCTCGATCCATTCTCAATTCCTATCGGCGGCCGCCGCATGGCGCTTGAGTCGTCCCGCCGTTGTGGCAAACTGGAAGATGTGCCGCAAAGAGCCCTAAATCCGTCCGCGAACCTGTTCGGCGTCACACTTTTCGGCCCTTTTCAATTGACTCTTGGCGCCGGATATGTCGAGATCAATTGCCGCAATTGCTGCCAGAAAAACCAACGGTGAAGAGCAATCGAAAAATAGGGCAGAGTTCCGGGACCACGACCAAATACGACGCCCATCACTCCGTGCTCGCCCGGGCCTACGGAGCGCAGGCGGATTTGCGCCGTGAGCTTTCCGACTCCAAAGCCGCCGTCGCGGAGCGCACGGAGTTGCTGAAGATTTTTGCCGAATGCGGCGATCCCCAGCGCGCCTGGCTTCTGCTGGAGGATTACTTCGAGAAACTCCAGCTTTCCCGCAAAGACTTTCCTGCGGCCGATTGGTGGCCGCGTTTGGTTTCGTCCAAGGGCAAGAAACGGCTGGAAGAAACCGCCATCCTCTTTCTGCGCGCCAACCGCTCGTTGCCCACGGAACTGCTGGCGCATGCCAACCTCCAGCGTTTCGCTGAAATCGAGCAAGCCGAGAAAGAGCATCGCCTGGCCAGCCAGATTGAGCATTGGCTTTTTCCCACGACCCCGCCGCAGTTCGATACGCCGCGCGCCAGCGTGCGCGTCACCTGCCGCCCCAAGCCGCTGGAGGAAAATCCCGGCCTGCACGGTTTGTCGGTCGAATTCCATATTACCCGCCAGCGCACTGGTGAAAAAATCCGCACCTTGGCCGAGGTGGTGGATCTCACGACCCGTTCGGCGCATGAACAGGAGCTTTTCTCGCAAGCCGACTGGCAATTCATCCAATGGCTCGCCGAGGCCCACGCCGATCCCGAGGGTTTGTGGGAATCGCTCGTCTTGACAGGCTTGGAGCTGCTCCAATGGCTGGTGCGTTGGGGCGACAAAGCGCGCCTGCAAATGGCTGAGTCCAAGGCCACGCTGCAATTTCAGGGCCGGCTCGTCGAGCTCAACCCGCATCTGGAGCGCGTCGGCGATGAATTGCTGTTTACGCATCAGGTGACATTGCCGGAAGGCCAGACCCGCCCGCTGAATTCCATCAAGTTCTTTGCCGGACGGCCGTCCATCGTGCTGGTCGATAACACATTTTATCTGCTGAAGAGCGCGCCGCCGGATGATTTGCTCAATTCGTGGGCGGAACGTCCCTCGCTGCCCGTAAGCAAGCTGAGCCGGCGCCTGCTGACCAAGCTCCGCAAAACGCAATCCAGCGGCGGGGTGGATTGGGGGCAGTTATGCACCGTGGACACCGCTGTTCCGCGCTTTATTTTTGAGCTGGTCGATGACGTGGTGCGCCTGCGCCTGCTCGCCACCTGCGAACGCGACCAAACTTCCTGGCGCTGGACCAGCCACGAATGGGAAGCCGAAGAGCCGCGCCTTTTGCCTGCGGAAAAACCGCGCATCCTCGACGATCCGCGACTCGATGCCGCGCTGCAATGGCTGCGCCGCCTGGATTGGTTCACGCCCGAGCCGGGGCTCTGGGTGGGCGACGCCAATGAAAATTTCCTTGCCGTCCTTTCCGCCGCCTGGCCGGAGCGTCCGCCCCAAGCCGAATACCTGGGCAATCCGGCGTTTCATCGGCTGTTCCTCGCGCCGCGCCCGTTGCGCCCGCTCGTGGTGGTCAATGGCAGTGGCATTGATTGGCTCGCCGTCTCCGCGGAATGGGAAGCGGAGGGGCTGAAATTGACGCCGGCGGATTTGCAGCGTTTGCAATCCGCCAAAGGCCGCTTCATCAAATTGCCCGACGCCGGTTGGCTCGAACTCGACGCCGGCGCCGTCCAGGCCGCCCATGAAACCATGGCCGATCTGGGCGTCGATGGCCTCGCTCCCATGCCCCAGCGGCTCGGCCTCGAACAAGCCGCGCATCTCGACGAACTCGGCCTCGGCAAATTTGGCGATTCACCGCAAGCCGTCGCGCTCCGCAAAAACCTGGCGGAATTCACCGGGGTGCCCTCCACCGATTTGCCCGCCAACGTCACGGCGGAATTGCGCCCGTACCAAAAAGCCGGCTTCAATTTCCTCACGCATCTAAGCCGCCATAAGCTCGGCGGCATCCTGGCCGACGACATGGGCTTGGGCAAAACCTTGCAGACGTTGTCCTGGCTCGCGTGGCTCAAGGCGCAATCTCCCAATCACGCGCCTTCGCTCGTGATTTGCCCGGCGTCCGTGCTGCACAATTGGCGGCGCGAAGCCGAGCGGTTCACGCCCGACCTGAAAGTCCTCGTGCTCGAAAGCGGCGCCGCGCGCCACAATCTTCGCCGCCAGATTCCGCAGCACGATTTGATCGTGACCAACTACGCGCTCCTGCGCCGCGACCTGGAAGCGTTGCTTAAATTTTCCTTCCGCGCCGTCGTGTTGGACGAAGCGCAATTCATCAAGAATCCCGACGCGCAAATCACGCACTCTGTCAAACAACTGCGCGCCGAACAGCGCCTGGCCCTCACCGGGACTCCGATGGAAAACCGCCTGCTCGATTTGTGGAGCATCGTGGATTTCATCCAGCCCGGCTACCTTGGAGCCCAGCAAAAATTCCGCGAGAAATACGAGCCGCGCGGCGAGCATGCCATCGATGAACAACGCATCGCCCGGCGCCGTCTTTCCGCCAAGCTCCGTCCGCTGCTCCTGCGCCGTTTGAAGCGGGAAGTCGCCCGCGATCTGCCCGACCGCATCGAGCAGCGCCGCGATTGCGACCTCGGCGAGGAGCAACGCAAGTTATATCTGGCCGAGCTCCGCCGCAGCCGCGAAGAAGTCATGAATTGCGTGGCCGAACGCGGCGTGGGCCGCAGCTCCATTCATGTCCTCGCCGCCTTGACCCGTTTGCGCCAGATTTGTTGTCATCCCCAACTGGTCGGCAACGATTCCCCTTCCGGCAAGACCGAGACGCTCTTTGAATTGATCGAGCCGCTCATCGCGGAAAACCAGAAGGTGCTCGTCTTTAGCCAATTCGTGCAGATGCTTCGCATTTTGGAAAAAGAATGCGCCACGCGCCAGATTCGCACGCACATCCTCACCGGCGAAACCAAGAACCGCCAGGAAGTCATGCAGAATTTTCAGGACGACCCGCACGGCTCCATCTTCCTCCTCAGTCTCCGCGCCGCCGGCACCGGCCTCAATCTGACCAGCGCCAGCTACGTCATGCTTTACGATCCGTGGTGGAACCCCGCCGTCGAAGCCCAGGCCATCGATCGCTCGCATCGCATTGGCCAGACCGAGACTGTCAACGCCTACCGCCTCATCGCCCCCGGCACCGTCGAGGAAAAAATCTGGGAGCTGCAACAGCGCAAAGCCCAAACCATCGCCGACGTCCTCGGCGAACAAGGCTTCGCCACCAACCTTTCCAAAGCCGATCTCGAATACCTTTTCGCGGAGGAGTAATGCTCCTACGAAAACCATCCGCGGATTCATGCTCCTTCAGAGGCTCGAAGCATTCCTGTGAGATTTAGGTGCAATGTGCAAGATGGAATCGGTCCTTTAATTGACAGCCGCCAAGCCGAACCGTGGTGCTTTGTTGTTTTATGTGGATCCAGATGACAGGGGATGCATGGGCTGCAGCGTGGAAAAAGGATCAGAAGAAGGTTATTCTGGACGCATGCGGCGTCATAGGGAGTTGTTGCAGTGGGTTAACTTTGTCGAATTGGGGGCCTTGTGCATAACGGGTGTGCTTGGGCTGTTTTAATTCCCATCGGAGTTGTTTTTCTTGGGCTTGCACTTTGGCAAATATTGCGGGAGCGAATCGCGCTACGCTGGACAGTTGTTTCTGGGACTATAACGGTTTCCACGGTGCGCAGGTTTTATTTTCGGAACGGTTATGCTTACGAGCCATCAATCGAATATGAATATCACTATAATGGAAAGGCGTTCCGGTCTACACGATGGTCATTTGGTAATTTCTGCTCGGGTGGCCAAAGCCACGCCGAGTTGATCACCGCCCGATATCATGCTGGCTCTACCGTTAATGTCATGGTAAATCCGAAGGACCCAGCCCAAGCTGTGTTAGAGTACGGGTGGCGAGGGCTAAAGTGGGCATTGGGCCTGACAGGTCTTATTTTTGTCGGTGGTGGTGTTTTGTCAATTTGAGTTCGGTATGTCTGAGGTTGCCTCGAATTGACGGACAGAGAAATGGGTGAAGAATGAACGAAAACCCATGAAAGAAACTTCTGTTCGAGAACGCCGGAAATTCGACGAGACCTTTAAACAGGAGGCGGTGCTCAACTGGCTCAAGAGCGGCAAGTCGGCCTCCGTGGTCGGGGACGAGTTGGGCATCAACGCCAACTTGCTTTATGCCTGGCGGAAGCTTGTGCCGGCGGCGGCGCTGAAAGCGGCGCCGGTTAAACCGGGGTCCGTCGCTGACCTCCAAGGCCAGCTGGACGCGGCCCAGCGCGAACTGCGCCACGTGCGCGAGCAGTGCCTGATTCTAAAAAAAACCTTGGGCATCCTCTCCGAACCGCCCCCCAACGCTATCAACGGATCCACGCGATGAAAACCGAACATTCGATTCGCGCTCTTTGTTTTTATTTAAAAGCTTCCCCTTCGGGTTTCTACGATTGGGAACAGCGCCAGCTTCAACCCAGTGCCCGCGCCTTGGAAAACCAGGCTTTGGCGGGGGAGATCAAGAGCATTCACCGCCAAAGCCGTCGAACTTACGGCAGCCCGCGGGTGGAGCAAGAGCTGCGCAAAAAGGGGCGCTGCCACGGACGCAACCGGATCGCGCGATTGATGAAGGAGGAGGGCCTGTGCGGCCGCCAGAAAGGCCGCTGCCGCGTCCAGACCACCGACAGCAATCACGATCACCCCATCGCGCCCAATCGCCTGGCGCAGGCGGCCAAGGCCACCGCGCCCAACCAGCTCTGGGTGGCCGACATCACCTATGTCGAAACCAAAGAAGGCTGGCTTTACCTGGCGGCCATCCTGGACCTCTACAGCCGCAAAATCGTGGGCTGGGGCATGAGCGAACGCATCGACACCCCACTGGTTCTAAACGCTCTGGCCATGGCGCTGCTCCATCGCCAGCCGCCCGCCAATCTGATCTTTCACACCGACCGCGGCGTCCAATACGCCAGCGGCGACCACCGTCAGGCTCTAAGCCAGGCCGGTTTGGTCGCCTCCATGAGCCGACGCGGCAACTGCTACGACAACGCCGCCATGGAAAGCTTCTGGGCCACCCTCAAACTGGAACTGGTCTATCGCCGCTGCTTTGAGACTCGCGCCGAGGCTCGCACCCACGTCTTCGGTTACATCGAAACATTCTATAATCGCCAGCGCACTTGCAGCGCACTGAATTACCTATCGCCCGTTGACTTCGAAAATCAAACCAACTAACTAAATGACCCCGTTTTACTGTCCGTTTTTCCGAAGCAAGCCCACCTATCGTCTTCATCGAGTTGTTAGGGAGTCTAGAATTTCCGCAGAAAAGTTATAGAGTAAGGATCAAAAGCCTTGACATCTTATGTGGACACTCTATTTTGTGGGCGGCTCAAGGTTCTAGTTGCCTATGTGATCAGGCACGTTTTAAGCGGCAACGTTTACAGCAAATAAAGCCATCTTCGACACAACGACACCCGTAACGACTTTTATGAGAATCTCGAATTCAATGCGCCTCTGGTGCAACGGTTATATACTCATCGCCATGGCTTTCGGACTGAAGGCGTCCGAGAACTCAAGCGTCCCCACTGCCCAATTTGAGGTTAAATCTGACAATTTTCATATTGTCTCGAGGTCCGAAAGTTCACGGGTTTGGGAAACAATGACTTTTCAGACAAATGGCACTTCGGTAAGAACGAATGCGCATTCCTACGTTGAGGTGCGAAGTGGTCTTTGTCGCAAAGTTAATGGAGTCTTCGTTGATTCCTCCGATGAGATTGAAATTGTTGCGGATGGCGCGCAGACCAGAAACTCAGCGCACAATGTCCATTGGGCAGGCAACGCAAACACGCCAGGCCAAAGGGGCACCATCGTTCTTACGATGCCAGGAGGCGAAATTCTGAGGAGTCGTGTGTTCGGAATTGCTTACTGGGACGCCGCCACGGATACCAGCTTTCTGATTGGAAAGCTTCAGGACTCGCAGGGAATGCTCGTAGGCAGCAATTCGGTTGTGTATGCGAATGCATTCCAAAGCGCTTCTGGCGCAACAATGAAAGCCGATATTGTGTATCAAAACTCTATCGAAGGCTTCGAACAGAACATCGTCTTTAAGGAACGGCTACCATCCCCGGCGGATCTCAACATGGATCCCGCATCCACAAAAATACAGATCCTAACTGAATTTTTTGAGCCACCTCAGCCCTCGAAATTATCGCTTGACGATGGCGTCCAAGGCGACGCGGTGCTGGCGTTTGGCAGTATGGCCATGGGAATCGGTGAGGCGTTTTATGCAAGAACTGACGGAGGCTCGGATACAGCCGCGCAAGTCACAAAAAGGTGGGAAAGACTCGAAAATCGGGATTTTTTGATTGAAGAACTTCCGTTCTCAAAAGTAGAGGCTTTGCAAGCTCGACTGCCCGCGCATGCCTCATTGACGAAACCTATTAAAATCAGCCGACTGGCCGCCCTGCGAGAAAATGGGAAAAAACAGTATTCTCCTAACATGGAACCGGTAACCCTCGCGAAAAATTACTGTCCAGATCCGGGCTTTGTCATTGATTACAGCATCGTCAACGCCGTAACCAATTTTACATTCCAGGGCGACACAACATATTACATTTCCGGCACCGCAACGTTCCGTGGCACGTGCACCTTCGAAGGGGGCGCGGTGCTTAAATATGCGCCTGGAGCGAAATTGCTTCCGAACAATGCAGGTCTGAGCTCCTCGGCGTCAGTGGTGCAATTCTTGACGCAATCATACTTACCTTGCATCTTCACGGCTCGTGATGACGACACCGCCGGCGAGATTATTTCGGGATCTACCGGAAATCCTCGGACAAACCTGTATGCAAATCCTGCGCTTCAGTACGTAAGTACAAACGTTGGCCTCGTCATAACCAACGCGCGTTTCTCTTATGCAAGTCAAGCACTTGAAATCTTTGCATGCTGCTCCGGAGATTTCATCAGCGATGTTCAATTCGTTAACTGTTCAAACGGAATCTGGGCATCGTCAGCTCAACCCCTTGCGGTCGAAAATGTTCTGTTCGCAAACTGCAGTAGGCCATTCAATTCCTTAAGCACCAACTCCTCCCTCTTTGCGCAAAACGTCACGTTCAGCAAAGCTGCTTATGTGGCGACATTGGCCGATACAAACCAGCTGCTGAGTTTTGTAAATTGCGTCTTTTCTGAAGTGACGAACATTTACGATCTGACCCCGGCCTCAATTGATGGGGATCATAATGGCTTCTTCGCGAGTCCTTCCTTCGGAACGGCGATCGTGACCAATAGCTCTAATCCCTTCCAGGTCGTCGGCGGCGGCGGTTATTATCTAACGAACGGTTGCGCGTTTTTAGAGGCAGGCACCATGGCCGTTGACAACGCCCTCTTGTTGGATTTATCGAATAAAACCGTATTCCCTCCCTTAATTGTTGCGCCCTTAGTGTGGGTGACGAATGCCACAAACTTATCAATTCAGGCTCCACGTGACTGGTCGAGCACCCCGAGTTTGGGCTATCATTACGATCCTATTGATTGGGCGCTCCATGTTGCCATTTCTAACGCGACTGTTACCTGCGATCCAGGTGTCGCGTTGTGCGGATTCGGTCCCCAGTACGGTATGGTAGTTTACAACTTGGCGACGGCCTCGTTTCAGGGGACCGCTCTTCAGCCGTGCCACCTCTGTAAATATAATCTTGTTCAGGAACAATCAAACACGAATTGGATATCGGTGGGATGGTATGGCGATTTAATTGGCCCTTGGAATGGAAGTAATTGTTTGGCCAGTTTGGGATCTGTGATTTGGACCGGCCTAGCCGGCGAGTCGCTTTCGAGCTATGCGCCTCATCTCACGCCAATCGTTTTGCGGAATTGCCAAATGTTTAACGGCAATTTTTGGTCTGATGAGTGGGCGTATCAGGCGACAAACAATTTGTTCCGTCGGGTATCCTGGGAGCCGGAGGACGGCCAGGGAATCGCAGCGCACAACTTCTTCAACAATCTTTTTATCGGGGGGGACGTGTACCCAAGCGACGCGGGTTCAGTGTCCACGTTTAAGGACAATTTATTCGATCACACCATCAACGGCTCGTATGGACCGCCGGATGTTTACGACTACAATGGATATGTCACGACAAATTATGGCACGCTTACAATTCCTCCTGCCGCCCACGATGTGATTCTCTCTAACAGCCCGGCATATCAGACCGGGTTATTTGGCTCGTTTTATTATCCAGGAACTCTCACACAGTTAATCCATAAAGGAAGCCGTTTGGCATCCACCGCTGGACTGTCGGAATATACGACCACCATAGACAACGTTGCGGAAGGCACAAACATTGTGAGTATCGGATTACATTTTGTGACGGCTCCGACGATAACGGCTCAGCCCACGAATCAAACTGTCAACGTCAATGCAAATGCCTTCTTCAATGTAACGGCAGCGGGAACTGAACCTCTTAGCTATCAATGGAATTTTGATGGCGATGATATGAGCAACGCGACAAACGCGACTTTGAATTTAACCGCGGCGCAGCTGACGCAGGCGGGCGTTTATTCCGTTACGATTAGCGGGCCGGGCGGATCGGTTACAAGTTCAAACGTAATGCTCTTTGTGAACCAATCCAATGTCCCCGCAAGCTCTCTTGCCTTTTCCATTGATCCGGGATTGGCCTTGGGGGCAATGCAAATGGTTGACCCCAATTCAAAGCTCGCCGCTGGAAACGGATACCTGTTTGCTTTTGGCAATAATCCATCGGTTTTGGAGTGGAACGCATCCCAAGGGTGGCAAAGCCTCGGCGATCTGCATTGGTCTGGAGAGAGCACAGTCAGCCCAGCCGCTGGTGCTGCCATGTTTTTGAATGGCACTAAGCTTTATATCGGCGGCACTTTTGAATCGGTCGGCGGGGTAACAGCGACAAATATCGCGATGTATGACATTCTCACCGCAACTTGGTCTGCTGTTGGCACAAACACTCCAGGGGCGTCAGAAGTCACCGCGATCGTCGCCGACACGAATAACACACTTTACGTTGGCCTTATGGGATCAACCAACGTCGCCCCAGGGAGCGTTGACTCGAACATGCTCATGGTCTTGAATTCAAACTCATGGAAGACCGTCGGAACGGGTATGATAAAAAGCAGCCTAATTGCGTCTCCATACGGCGTTTCCGCCCTCGCAACGAGCGGCAGTGATATTTATGCGGCCGGAGGATTTGACGGCGCTGTCAGTTCAAGCAACGTTTATTCTTACAGCACGATCATATGGTCGCCTTCGCTTGGGACGTGGCGACCAATGGGCAATGGATCAAACGACTGGGATTATGTGATCAGCGGAGGACCGGTCATGACCTCTATAGCGATCGCCGGAACCAACGTATTTGTCGCAGGGAGCTTCACTGGGCCGTATGGGATGGGAAGCAATTTTTGGCCACCGGCAGGTCCAATCGGCATCGCCCGATACTCACTTGCCGGCGCGCGCTTCTCCGATACAAACGCGCTATTATCCTACTCATACGGTGTAGGTTCTGCAAACGCTCTCGCAACCTTAAATGCGAATGTGTTTGTCGCTGGTAGCTTTGATACAATTGGAAGCCTCTCTGGGACGACCAATTCGCCAACCAATTCGGGATTGCTGGCAAACGGAGTTGCTGTTTACACAAGCACGGGCTGGTCGAATCTCTCCACCGGTATCACGGTCGCGTCCAATTCTGCCGGCAACGCGACGTTCATGACTGCAGACCCGAATGCTCAGACGCTCACGTTGACCGGCAGCTTTGATGACGCGGGAGGAGTATCCGCCGACGTTCAAGCAGCGCCAGGCATCGTACAAATCACATCGACCCCTAGCTCGGTCATTGCAGGGAGCGGTTTTGATGGCCCAATTTATGCGGTTAAAAACTACATAACAACCTACACGAGCGGAGGCAGTTGCGCTGAATATCATCAGCTCATTGTAGGTGGGGCATTCAAAAAGATCAATGGAGTTGTCGTAAACCACGTTGCCTCCTTTGATGGCACTTCGTGGCACGGATTCGGTTCTGGCAGCACCATAGGTGTTAACCAAAATGTGTTCGCCATCGAGGCCGTGGCGCGCTCGGCAGGCGACACAACTCCCGATGTGTATGTTGGCGGAACATTCACGGATAAAGGCAAAGGAATTGCTAAATGGAGCGAGAGCTCTAGTTCATGGAGCGCTCTCAGTTCTGGCGTAAGTTCAACGGCGTTTGGCAACTTTTACTCTCCGACAAGTATTGTGGTCCGCGTTATTCGAAACATCGGCGGCTCACTTTGGGTCGGTGGCCGCTTTGCGACCGCAGGAGGAGTCGCTTCATCGAATTTGGCGGCTTGGAACCTCACAACATCTAGTTGGACAACCGTTGGGACCACATCACAGTTCTGTCCATCGCAAAGTAAGACAGGACATGGGATTTTGAGTCCAAGGATTATGGTCACGAGCCTTGATAGTGCGGGCACGGTAATTGGTGTGGCTAACAACGGGTTTCCGGTTAAAACTAGTATTGATGTCATAAATCCCACCGACTCAGAAGGATATTACACCGTGAGCGGAGGGACGTTTCAGGGGCATTGCATGCCGGCAACGGTTCGCGCAGTCCTCGGAACGTACGCAGGTCACACGCAGTTCATACCGGCCAGATGGAGCCCGGCAACATTTTATTCCTCGTACTCGGCCTTTGGGGGGCTTGACTCATTGGTGAGTGGAAACTGGCAGCTTCTTGGAGAAACTGGTTTGGACGCCCTACCTCCTACGACTCCGGCAAAAGCTTGGTGGATAGCTGCCAGCGTTTACCCGTCAGGTTGGAAACCTATCGGCACAATTTGTGCAATTGGAAGCCAGGCTGGCGCGACATTTTTTGGCGGCGCGATGACTAATATATCGGGAGCGACGGCCGGACATCAAATTGATAAAGACTTCCCG
>DASZMX010000078.1:0-49177 GCA_035551475.1 Verrucomicrobiia bacterium | reverse complement strand
GCTGACGGGAACCGCGGATTTCAGCGTCATCGCCCAGGGGAGCACGCCCATTTATTATCAATGGCAATTCGCGGGGCAAAATATCCTGCGCGCGACCAATGCCACCTTCGAAGTCGCCGGCATCGGCGCGGGAGCGCTCGGACTTTATACCGTGGTGGCGAGCAATCTGGTTTCGCAGGTCTCGTTTTCCGCCACCTTGGGACTGGCCGGCGCCGTGGCGCTGCAAAGCCAGCCCCAAAGCGGCACGGTCCATCCGGGGGCCACGGCCACGCTCTCTGTCTCCGCCACGGGCGGGCCGCCGCCGGCGTATTTCTGGAAATTCAACGGCGCCCTGATGGGCGCGAGTTCGAATGCAATTTCCATCCCGAATTTCCAAGCCGCCAATGAAGGAACTTATTCCGTGCTGGTCAGCAATAGATTTGGCGCTGTGCCCAGCTCCGACGCGACTCTTCTATTGGATACGCTGCGGTTCCGCGCCCCGCAACTCTCCGGCGGCGTGTTCCAGCTCCACCTCTCGGGTGTTGCCGGCAGCACGTACGTGATCGAAACCTCCACCAACCTCTCCACTTGGATCCCCTTGGTGAGCAATAACGCCGCCAACGGCTTTATTGATTTCTCCGACACGAACGCCGCCGCCAACGCCTTGCGCTTCTACCGCGCAATCACAAATTAGCGCGTTTGCCATTGCGTAAAAAGCGAAGGCCTGCCATAGTCAAGCTGGCCTGTGCCAAGCTTTTACCTCGACTGAAACCATTTGCCATGTTCCGACGCATTTTTATTGCCATCGTCGCCTTTTGCTCCGCCACCGTGACCGTTCGGGCGCAGGCTTTCACGACTCTCTATAGCTTCAATTACAGCACGACCGGCGGCCAGCCCGTGGGCAACCTGGTCCTGGCCGGGAGTATCATGTATGGCACAGCCGTCTCCGGAGGAACCAATGGCGGTGGCGTCGCCTACGGCGTTAATATCTCCAGTTCCTCTTTTATCGGCCTCCACTCCTTTAGCTTCAGCGGCACGAATGGCAATAGCCCCAATACCGGCCTGGTTCTTTCCAGCAACCGGGTTTTTGGCACGGCCAGCGCGGGCGGCTCGTTTAATCACGGCACGATTTATGGCGTCAATACCAATGGCGCCGGCTTTTCCATCCTGCACGAATTCACGGGCGGGTCAGGTTCGGGTGAGCCGATGGGTGCGCTCACGCTCTTAGGCGACACGTTGTATGGCACGACGCAGGAAGGCGCCATTTATTCCATCAAGACGAACGGCACGGCATTTTCCATTCTGCACCAATTCCCGGGAACGGATGGCTCCGCGCCGATGTCATCGCTCACCTACGCGTCCGGCCTCTTATTTGGGACCACTTCGACCGGCGGCGCGAACAGCAATGGAACGGTGTTCGCCATCTCTCCGGACGGCTCAGGCTTCACCGATCTCCATGATTTCGGCCCCGCCGACGGCGCCACGCCGATGACAGGCGTCGTCGTCAGCGGCCCCACGCTTTACGGAACCACCTCCGCGGGCGGCGCGTCGGGTGACGGGATTGTTTTCTCGATGGAAACGGACGGCTCGGGTTTCCAGGTGATCCACACGTTCACGGGCGCCACCCACGACGGCGCCGATCCGCTCGGCGACATGGCGCTTTCGGGCAACACGCTCTATGGCACGACGGATGACGGCGGTTTTGACGGCGTCGGGGTGGTGTTCTCCATGCAGACAGATGGAAGCGAATACACCAACCTTTACGAATTCAGCGGGAACGACGGCGCCTTTCCGCAAGGCGGCCTGCTTATCGCCAACGGCTATGTGTACGGCTCCACGGCGAATGGCGGATCCGGCACGCTTTTCGAAATTTCCGCGCCGTCCACGGTTTCCGTCCATTTGGCCAATGCGCTGGCCAACGGCGGTTTCGAAAGCCCCATCATTATCGGCAATTCCGGCCAGGCGCTCACGCCGGATTCATGGCAAGCCGACGGCCATGCGCCCACGTTGGAGAACGGCATTCCCGGGCCCAATTATCCGGCGCCCGAGGAGGGTCAACAATATATCGGTTTGACAGTGGAAGCCAACGGCGATTCCGACGGCGTCACCCAGACTTTCACCGCCACCAATGCCGGGCTCTATTTCCTGGTCTGGACGGACACAGCGCCCCTGGGCGGCGGCACGAATGCGCCCTACTCCGTGCAGATTCTCAATAGCGGCAGCGTTTCCATTCTCAGCACGAACGTGGACGCCTATCACGGCTCGCTCGCTTGGAGCGCCCGGGTGATGACGCCCTACCTGAGCCCCGGCAACTACACCCTGCGCGCGCGCGCCGAGGGCCCCATCGGCCATGCGCCCGCCTGCCTGGATAATTTTGTGCTGGTGCCAGCCCAAACCAACGTCGTGCAAGACGGCAGCTTTGAATCGCCGCAAGTTCCCGGAAACAGCAAGACGCACATCACCAAGGGTGGATCATTCGGCTCGTGGACCCTGGAGCAAACCTCCGGCGGCTTGAATGTTTACACCAACACCTCCAGCGATCTGCCGAGCCTTTACCTGCCGACGCCGGCGGGCGGCCAATTCGCCAGCTTCGTTCCGGGCGGCCCGCAAACGTTGCGCCAAACGATCGCCTCCGGCCTCTTTGCGGGCAGAACCTACGCGCTCACTTTCCTGCAATCCGGCGACGCGGTGTCCGGCCATCCTGACCGCGTGACCGCTTCGATGTCCTACGGCGGCACCAACGCCATTTTCCAGAAAGTTTTCACGCTGCCCGACGGCTCGGGTTGGACGCCGCAGGAATTTGATTTCATCCTGCCGGTCACCGGTTATTACACCCTGCGCTTTGCCTGCGGCAACGGCGACCAGGTGAACCTCGACAACATCGCGGTGATCCCGACGTCGCAATTCATCGACCTGGAAATTTTTTCGCAGCCGGTGGGCTTCACCAACCTAATAATTGACACTAACGCCACTTTCAGCGTCGGCGCCCAGTCTTCCTATGAGCCAATCCTCCAATACCAATGGCGCTTGAATGGCGCGGACATTCGCGACGCCACTAATTCCACCTACACCATCGGCGACGTCCAGGTTTCCGACAGTGGCCAATACGATGTGCTGGTCAGCGATGGCGTTTCCGCGCTGGCGAGCATCCCCGTCGAACTCACGGTCACCGGGACGTTCGTGACGAGCAACGACTTCATCACCAACGCCACCGTGCTGCCTTCCAATCCCAGCGGCGCGCGCCGCAGCGAAAACACCAACGCCACCACCACGGCGGGAGAGCCGCCCATCTACCCGGGCAACCCGCCGCGCAAAACGATTTGGTTCAAATGGATTCCCAAAGGCACTGGCGTCGCCACATTTTCCACGAGCGGCAGCAGCTTTGACACGGTGCTTGGCGCGTTCCACGGAAGTTTGGCCAATCCGGTCGGCATAGCCGATGACGACAGTGGCGGCAATCTCACCAGCGAAATTTCATTTAACGTCAGCGGAGCCCAAACCTATTACATCGGGGTGGATGGCTACGGCGGCGCTTCGGGAGATGTTTACCTGTCCTGGACCGAAACGACGACCGGCGACCTGGCCCCCGTCATCCTGGAGGCGCCGGTGGATGCCGTGGTCTCCAACTCCGCCGCCGCGGCCTTCGGCTGCGACGCCGACAACGGCACCGTGCTTTGGTACAAAACCGGCGTGCGCTCGCCCGTCGCCGGCGGCCCGGACTTTACGATCAGTCAAGTAGATGACACCTTGGTGGGGACTTACGCGGCGATCGTGAGCTCCTCCACCGGAGTGCCCACGCGCAGCCAGCCGTTTCAATTGCAAATCAACGTCCTCGAGGACGGCTCCAGTTCGCCCACTTCGGAGGCTTACCACAAATTCCTCGATGCCGCTTCCAATCCATTTTTGCAGCCGCCGCCCTTGCCGCAAGTCCGCCGCTCCGGCGGCGGCGATACGCGCGGGTTCACCATGGTGCAGGTTTACAGCACGGTGGGAAATGTTTCTGAGCCCGGCGAACCCGCTATTTGCGGCCAGATTGGCGGCGCGCCCGAATGGTATGCCTACAAGGCTCCGACCAATGGCGATGTGCTTATCACCACGGCGGGAAGCAGCTTCAACACCATGCTGGGGGTCTTCTCGGGGACCGGCACAACTTTCGCCACGCTGACCAATCTCGGCTGCGGCTATACTGTCAATCATACCACGCTGGGCCAGCCGGCCGTGCTGGTGTCGAACGTCCCTGCCGGGCAGACCTTGTATATCGTGGTGGACGGTTATCACGGCGCCAGCGGCGTGGTGCATTTGAACATCAATCTTGGCCAGCGCGTGACGGCCGTCGCGCCGCCCGAGGACCAATACGCCGCGCTCGGCGGCGGCGCCACGTTCACGGTCATCGCCCAGGGCAGCACGCCGATTTTGTACCAATGGCAGTTCGCCGGCACGAACATCGCGCGCGCCACCAACGCCACGCTTAGCTTGACAGGCGTGTCGCAGGCGCACCTGGGGCCCTACACCGTTGTCGCCTCCAATCTCGTGTCGCAAACGGCCTTTACCGCCACTCTGGGCGCCGCCGGCACCGTCGCCATTCAAACGCAGCCGGCCAACACCTTTGTCCACCAGGGCGCGACGGCGAATCTATTCGTCACCGCCACGGGCGGCCCGCCTCCCGCTTACCATTGGATGCGCAACGGCGCCAGCATCCCAGGCAGCGACAGCAAATTGGCCCTGCCGAATTTTCAATCGGCCAACGAGGGAACCTATTCGGTGATTGTCAGCAATTCGTTTGGCGCCCTGCCCAGCTCCAACGCCATTGTCGTGCTGGACACGCTGCACTTTCGCGGCCCGCAAGTTTCGGGCGGCGGCTTTCAGCTTCATCTGTCCGGCGCGCCCGGCAGCAAGTGCGTGATCGAGACCTCCACCAATCTTTCGGATTGGATTCCGCTGCTCACGAACAGCGCCGCCAGCGGGTTCATCGATCTTTCCGACACCAACACGGCGTTTAAATGGCGCTTCTACCGCGCCCTGACGAATTAGCCGCCGCGCCGTTTGTAAACCGAATCCTTTTGCAAATCGCTTGGCACGGTGGCCGGCATTTGTTTAGCTGGGCGCGTTTAATGAAACCACCGCGTCTGTTGAGCGTGCTCGTTCTTGTGCTGGGCCTGGCCCGGCTCGCCCATGCTCAGGCCGGCCCCGGCTGGGATATTTTTGGCGACACGCCCGCCAGCCAGTTTGAATCCCGCGACGGCACGAATTATTTCACGCACGGTGTCGTGGTCAGCAATCAGAGCGTCGTAATATCCGGGCAAAGCGCGGCCGCCGATGAATTGACCGGCGAAGTGAACGCCGAGGGCGACGTGACCATTCTCGACCACGGCCACATCTGGCGCGGCACTAATTTTATTTATAATTTCAAAACCGGCGCCGTCCGCACCGGCAGTTTCAAGACCTTCCAGACTCCGTTCGCGCTGAGCGGGCTGAATTTAAAAGGCCAAACCAATAGCGCCTACACCGCCACCAACGCGGTGGTCTCGACAGACGATTTCGAAAAGCCGGCGTACACGATTCGCGCCCAGCGCATCGTCATCACGCCTGGCGTCCGATTTCAAGCCTACCATGCGGTGCTCTATCTCGGTTCCATCCCGGTTTTTTACACGCCGTATTACGCCCGCTCCCTCGGCGGCAATCAGCGGAATTTTGAATTCGAGCCCGGCTACCGCAGCACCTTTGGCGCGTATTGGCTCAGCGCCTATAATTGGTACGGCTATGAATATGTCGATGGCACCATTCATCTTGACGAACGCCAGAAACGCGGCCTCGGCGGCGGCCCCGATTTGCTGTTCAAGTTCGGCGATTGGGGGCATGCCGCCTTGCGCTATTATTTTATTGAGGACCATGACCCCGCCGAGGATGGCATCGTCGCCCCGCATCTCCGGCGCCAGCGGCAGCGCGGCAGCTTCACCTACGACGTGACCCTGAAAACCAATTTGTCCGCGATGGTCGTGGCCAATTATCAGAGCGACCCGCTGATCCTGCGCGATTTTTACGAAGGCGAATACAACGGCAACGTGCAGCCCCGCTCCTATGCCGAGGTCACGCAATTGGGAGACAATTATGTGCTCGATGTCATGGCTGAGCCCCGCCTGGTGAATTTCTTCGAAACCGTCGAGCGCCTGCCCGACATCAAGCTCGACGGCTTGCGCCAGCGCGTCGGCGCCACGCCATTTTATTACGAAAACGAAAGCTCCATCGGCTATTACCAGCGCGAATTCTCCGACACCAACATTTTTCCCAACGCCTTTGGCGCTTATCCCACGTCCGGCCTGGCCACCAACCCGCCCAATTATTCGGCGATGCGCGCCGACACCTATCACCAATTCACGCTGCCCGAAACCTTTTTTGGCTGGCTCAACGTCACACCGCGCCTGGGCGGACGGCTGACCTATTACAGCGATGTTTACGGCCTGGGCATTCGCACGAACGAACAGACGCGCGCCGCGCTCAACGCCGGCGTGGATGTGTCCTTCAAAGTCTCGCAAACCTGGCCCGAGTTTCAGAATAGCTTTTTCGACATGAACGGTTTGCGGCACATCATCCAGCCGGATTTCGATTATGGTTATGCGCCCGCCCCCACGCGCTCGCCCTATCAAGTCCCGCAATTTGATTACCAATCGCCCAGCCTGCGCCTGCTGCCGATCGAATTTCCCGAATACAATTCAATTGACTCCATCTCGCGCCAGAACGTCCTGCGCCTCATGCTGCGCAACCGGCTCATCACCAAACGCCGGGCCGGCCTCGACGAAGTCGTCAACTGGGCCATTTACACCGATTGGAACATCAACCCGAAAACCAACGCCGCCTTCTCGGACCTGTTCAACGACGTCACTTTTCGCCCGCGCTCGTGGCTGACCTATTACTCCTCCACCCGCTATGACGCACCCGACAACCGACTGCGCGAAGCCATTGAATCCCTGACAATCCAGCCCACCACTGCGTGGAGCATCGCGCTGGGCTATCGTTACCTGATCAATAACGATCCGGAATTCCTCACCTTCCCCAACGAGCAATTGCAAGGGCACAACCAGGTCAGCGCCAGCCTTTATTATCGGCTGAACGAAACCTGGGCCATGCACATCTCGGAGCGATTCGAGACGGAAAATGGCGGCGGGCAGGAGCAGCTTTACACCCTTTATCGCGACCTGCGCAGTTGGACCGCCGGGCTTAACTTTCGCTTGACAGAAGGCCCAGGGCAGCCGCACGATTTCACCGTCGCCCTTACTTTCTCCCTGAAATCCTTCCCGCGCTTCAGCCTTTATTCGGACACCGACCAGCCCATCAATCGGTTAAGCAGCAGTTCCGTGGTCGATCCTTACATCCAATAGCGCGCCTCGCCCCTGCGCCAGGACGCGAAAGGCCCGGCCTAAATGGTCGGGGTGCGTCAAGGTCTGAAACTGCCGCACGCGCGCGGGCGTCCAAGGAGCAAAGCCGCCCGGCCGCGCCTGCGTCTGCGCGAGAATGCGCGTCAGAAAGGCGGACTGTTCCCACAACCCGTCGGTGCGCAAGCCCGCTGCTTCCCCCGCGCGCTGCAAGGCCGCAAAATCCACATGCGCCGTCAGGTCCTGCTCTCCAGGTTCGGCCAGCGCATCCGCTTCCAGTCGATGCCCGCGATACGCGCGCAAGGTTCCCGCAGCGCGTTCCGGCCGCCAGCGTTCTTGTTCCGCCAAGCCGTAGTCAATTGTAATTATTTTTCCTTCGCGCAAGGCTTGGCTGGCGCTTGCCCACCATCGTTCTGCCGCCGGCGAAACGTCCATCGTGTAGCCGTCAGGCAAAACCGCCGCCAGCGCCTCCGGCACAACCGGCAGATGCGCCGCCGCGTCTGGCGCCACGCTGCCGCGCCGCCATACGAAGCGACCGCCTTCCTGCGCCACGCGCCATTCGCGCCAGATTCGCTCCGCGGCGTCCCAATTCAGCCGATGCACGGGCATCGCGTCGAAAAATTCATTGGCGAAAATCACTCCGGTGATCTCAGCCTCCTCGATGTCGGTAAACCACCGGATGCGGCGCTCCCACGGTTGCAGTGTTTCGCGCTGCCACGCGCGATGCGTTTCAGATCGTTCCACCAAACAATATTGCAGGCGTTCGAACAGGGCGGGTTGAAATTCTTGCATCCAGGCCAGGATGTCCGCCGCGAGCCGGCCTTGATGGGCGCCGGCTTCCACAATTATTGGATGCGGCACATCCTTCAGCCATGCGGCAAATTGAAATGCCAGCAATTCACCGAACACACTCCCCACGCTCACGCTGGTAAAAAAATCGCCGCGCTGCCCAATTTCCCGCTGGCGCTCGTAGTAACCGCGGGAGGGCGCATACAGCGCCAACTCCATAAAACGCGCGCAGGTCATGGGGCCGTCCTGCTGGATTTCGCGCGCGATGTCGGACGCCAGGGAATTCATTGGCTTGCAGAGGCGCCCGCAGGTTTGATAATGATAGCCATCGACCAAGATTCTTATGGCCAAAATTGACGCCCTTTTCAATTTAATGTTCCAGGAGAAAGCCTCGGACTTGCATCTTTCTTCCGGCAACCCGCCGATTCTTCGCATCAACGGCGAATTGACGCGCGTCGAATATCCCCCGCTCGAGGATGATCAGCTCAAGATCATGCTCTATGAAATTGCGCCTGAGTACAAAATAAAAACGTTTGAAGAAACCGGCGACGTCGATTTCGGCTACGAAATTCCCGGCATTTCCCGTTTCCGCGCCAATTTCTTCACCCAGAAATACGGCATCGCCGCCGTGTTCCGCCAAATTCCCAGCAAAGTTTTGTCCTTCGAGGATTTTGAGAAATTTGACGCCCCTCTGCCGCCCGTCCTGAAGAAATTCGCCATGCTGCACAAGGGCCTGGTCGTCGTCACCGGCCCAACCGGCTCAGGCAAATCCACCACGCTCGCGGCGATTATTGACTACGCGAACAAAAATCGGCGCGACCACATCATCACCGTCGAGGATCCCATCGAATTCGTGCACGAGAGCAAAAGCTGCCTGGTCAACCATCGCGAAGTCGGCCTGCACACCCGCTCGTTTGCTTCCGCCCTCCGCGGCGCCTTGCGCGAAGACCCGGACATCGTGCTGGTCGGCGAATTGCGCGACTTGGAGACCATCGAACTGGCCCTCACCGCCGCCAGCACCGGCCATTTGGTCTTCGGCACCCTGCACACCCAAAGCGCCGCCAAGACGGTCGATCGTATTATTGACGTTTTCCCGGGCGAGCAGCAGAACAAAATTCGCGCCACTCTTTCCGAGTCGTTGAAAGGCGTGGTCGCGCAAAACCTGTTCAAGCGCGTGGATCGCAAGGGCCGGGTGGCCGCGCTGGAAATTCTCATCTTCAACACCGCCGTCGCCAACCTCGTGCGCGAAGGCAAGACGCATCAAATCCCCGGCATGATTCAAGTCGGCAAGAAATTCGGCAACACGCCGCTGGATGACTCCATCATGGACCACCTCAAGATGAAGCGCATCTCGCCCGAGGAAGCCTACGACAAGTGCCTCGACAAGAAAAAATTCCGCACCTTCCTCGCGCATCCGCCCGAAGAAGATGAAGTGTAACCCTTAACCGGCCAGCGGCCGCACATAGGCCAGCGACTGCCGCAATCCGGCCACGTGATCGCCGCCCGGTTTCTCGTACTCAAAGGCGACGATATGCGAGTATTTGATTTCCTTGAGGGCCGCGAGGATGCCCTTGATATCCATCTGGCCTGAGCCCACCGGCGTGGGAACTTCCTTGCCCTCGGCGTTCATCGTCAAGTCCTTCAGGTGTATATCATACAGCCGTTCGCGATATTGGCGGATGGCCGCCACCGGGTCCTGCCCCGCACGGAACGCGTGCCCCACGTCAATGCACAATCCGATGCGCTGATCAAAAGGTTGCGCCGCCTTCCAAGCCTCGGCGGGACCGGGATAAAGTTTGTCCTCCGGCCCGTGATTGTGAATGGCCAGTTTGATGTCGAATTCCGCCACGAATTTTTCGAGCAACGGAAAGGCGGCTGCAGCCGGCTTGCACACGATCGTGGGCAAGCCCGCCGCCTGCGCATTCGTGAACGCCTTGCGCACCACGGCTTCGTCATTGGGCAATTCTATCACGCCCGAGCCCGTGACAGTCAGGCCCGCATCTTGAAATTTGCGCGATGCGGCCCGGCATTCCTCCGCCGTGCCCGCCCACGGGCAATGCGTCTTGTAAAGAGACACGTAATGAATATCGAGGTCCTTGAGCGCCGCGATGACCTGCTCCGGGGTAAGCGTGTTCAGCGAATACGATGCCACGCCTAACTTGAGCGCCGGACTGGTGGCGCCTTGCGCCCAAACCGCTCCGCCGCCGGCCAGGCTCCAGGCCGCACACGCGGCGAGCCGCTGCAAACATTCTCTTCGCGTCATAAAATTAGCATTCGCACGGCGCCTCCATTTTGGCAATGATTTCCCCGCATGCATTTGTCCGCGTCATCGCCCGTCGTCCTGACCATTGCCGGCTCCGACAGCGGCGGAGGCGCCGGCTTGCAGGCGGACCTCAGAACCTTCACGCAACTGGGCGTGAAAGGAGCCACCGTCGTCACCTGTTTGACCGCGCAGAACCAAAACGCCGTGACGCGCCTTGCGCCCACTTCGCCAGCCATGGTGCGGGCGCAATTGGAGGCCGTGTTCGCAGTCAATCCTCCGGCAGCGATCAAAACGGGAATGCTCTATTCCGCCGCCATCATCAACGAAGTTGTCAAATTCCTGGCTCAACGTCCCAGCCTGCCGCTCGTCGTCGATCCTGTGATGATTTCCACGAGCGGACGGCGCCTTTTGCGAACTGCGGCCGTAAATATTCTCCAGCAAAAATTGCTGCCGCTCGCCACGCTCGTCACCCCCAATCGCGCCGAAGCCGAGGTTCTTCTCGGCCGGTCCATTCGCACGCCGGAACAACTCCGCGCCGCCGCCCGCGAGATCAACAGAATTTGCGGCTGCGCGGCGCTGGTTAAAGGCGGGCACTTGCCCGGAACTGCCGCCTCCCTCGATATTCTATTTGACGGGAAGGAGGAGTGGCTGTTCTCCGCGCCGCGCCTCCGGGGCGTGCGGCTGCATGGCACGGGTTGCGCGTATGCGGCGGCGATCGCCGCCGGACTGGGCCGGGGCCGGACGCTGGTTCGCGCCGTGGAAGGCGCCAAGCAGTTCATCACCCAGGTGATTTACGAGTCCAGGCACATCCGCACCGTCTTGGCCAGGGTTTCAGGCTGATACGGCTTGGGCAGAAAATTCAGGCCTTCCTTAAGCCCGGCGATTTTTTGCCGCTCGAACAGCTCCACACTGTAGCCGCTCGAGAAAATCACCTTCAAGTCCGGTTTCTCCTGGCGGAAGCGCTCCGCCAGCTCGATGCCCGAGATGCCTTCCGGCATTGTGACGTCTGTCAATAATAGATCAATTTTCCCGCCGGCCCGGCGCCACACTTCCAGGGCGTCCTTGCCATGCTCAGCCTCCAACACGCGATACCCAAACGACTCCAGCAGCGCATGCACCAGGTCCCGCAAATCCAATTCGTCTTCCACCACCAAAATCGTTTCTCCCCCGCCGCGCGCGGGCGCCGGAGCCTTGGCCGGCTCGGCTTTCTTCACCGGTTCCTTTATCTTGCGCGGGGCCGGGGGCGGCGGCGGAGCGGAACTGGCCGGCACAAAGATGCGGAACACCGTTCCCTGGCCGGGCGCGCTTTCCACGTCAATCCAGCCGGCATGTTGCTTGATGATGCCATAGACCGTGGCGAGGCCCAACCCGGTCCCCTTGCCCACGTCTTTCGTCGTGAAAAATGGCTCGAAAATGCGCGCCTTGGTCGGCTCGTCCATGCCCCTTCCATCGTCGGCCATCGTCAAACGCACAAAACTCGTCGTATCGGCCTCGGTCCGTTGCCGCGCCGCGGCGCGCTCCACCTCCACGCGTTCCACCATCACGCGCAAGCGCCCGCCGTCCGGCATGGCGTCCCGCGCATTGACCGCGAGATTGATAATGACCTGCTCCAGCATGCCCGCATCGCCTTCAATCGTGGCCGGCGCCGGCGAATAGCTGAAACTCAGCACGACCGTTTCGCCCAGCAAACGCTGCAACATATTGGCGGCGTCGCTCACGATGTCGTTTAAATCCGCCACGCGCATCTGCATGACCTGCTTGCGGCTGAAGGCGAGCAACTGCCGCGTCAACGCCGCCGCGCGATCCGCTGCGGTGGCGACGGGCTGCAACGATTCCCGGACATCATCCCCCACCGTCGGCTCGTCCATGAGGAGTCCGACGTGCCCCTGGATAATTGTGAGGATATTATTAAAATCATGCGCCACGCCCGCGGCGAGCTGCCCGATGGCTTCCATTTTTTGCGACTGCCGCAGTTGCGCCTCCAAGCTCAGCCATTCGGTGATGTCATGGAACGTGGCCAGCAACACGTTTTGCTCCCCACGAATATCCATGCGCTCGACGGAAGCCAGGGCGGTCCGGACTTCTCCGTTTTTGCGCCGCACCTGGCATTGGTAATTCCGCAGCGATTTCAGCTTTAAAATCTGCTCCGCCATCCGCACGCGATCCTCGGGATCGGGCCAGATGCCCAGCTCGATCGAGGTGCGCCCGATCATTTCCTCGCGCTCGTATCCGAGCATATTCGCCAAACTATCGTTGACGTCGAGGTAGATCCCCTGCTCCAGCGTGCTCAAGGACATTGGCGCCGGGCTGGAGCGGAACACCTTGGAAAAACGCTCCTCCGACTGCCGCAGCGATTGCTCCGCCTGGATGCGCTCCAGCGTCCCGCCGCAAAAATCCGCCAGCGATTGCAACAGCGCCAGGTCCTTCGGCGTGTAGGCGTTGGCCGTGTAACTCTGCGCCGACATGGCGCCGATGACCCGTCCGGCGCTGTGAATAGGCACAAACAGGCGCGAAGCGGTGGGCCGCGAACGCACCCCGAACGGCACAAAAGGCGGCTGCGTCCCGGAGGGGGCGCCGGAGACCAGCTCCGCGCCGCGTTCAATGATTCGTTTGTCGCGCGGCGACACTTCGCGGTAGAGCCAGAAAACCTGCGTGCGCTTCCCATCCACAATGTCAAATGAAAGCACCGGGATGGTGAAATGATAGTCCGGCGTGTAAAGATGAAGATACGACGCATCCCAGCCCAGCAATTCATCCGCCGCGTCCAGCGCCGTCCGTCCCGCCGCCGCGAAATCCGCCGCGGCGCTCAGTTGCTCGCCGAGCCGCGAGAACGCCGCGCTGCGCGCCTCCGCCTCCCGGCGCACGGCGATTTCCTGCTCCAGCGCGCCGACGGCCTTCGTGAGCTTGACGGTGCGCTCCTCCACCAATTGCTCCAATTCTTCCCGCCCCTTGTGCAACAGCCCGTTGATGCGCGTCAATTCTTCCGTTCGCTCCGCCACGCGCCCTTCCAGCAGCTCCAGGGATTTGTGCAATTCGGCGCGCGCCTGGATGCGTTCCAGGGCGCCGCCGCAATGATCGGCCAGGCCCTGCAGCACCGCCAATTTCTCCTCGTCATAAAGTCCCGCCGTGTAGCTTTGGATGGAAATCAGCCCGATGACCTCGCTGCCCCCGTGAATGGGCACGAACATCAGCGAAGCGGACAGGCGCCCCTTGTCACCGAACGGCAAAAGCGGCGGGCCGCTGGCCGCGTGGGGCGTGCGGCGGATCAGTTTGGGGCCGTTGTCAATAATCTCGCGCGCCATCGGCGTCGGTTTGCCGGCCGGATAACCGAACGGCACCTCCCCGCGTTTGCCATCGACGGTGTCGAGATTGATCACCGGCGTCAGCACATCCGGCTCGGCCGCGTATAAATTCAAATACGCCGCGTCCCAGCCGAACAAATAGTCCGCGGAATCCAGAATGATGCGGGCGGCCTCGGCCACGGTTGTCGCCACGGCGAGCTTGCGGCCCAGTTCGGAAAGCGCTTTCTCCCGCTGCAACTGCGTTTTCAACAGCAGGTTTTGGCGATGGGTGCGCAGTTTCAGAACCACCACCCACGCCAGCGCCGCCACAAAAATCAATGCCCCCGCGCCCGCGACTCGCAGGGTGTCGGAAATTCCCCAGCCCTCCACGCCCAACGCCAACAAAGGCGCCGCCGAGATGGAAAGCAGGGTTGGCTCCGCCGGGGAAGTGGCGGCTCTACATTGAATTTTCAACACACCCAAAAGTGCGGCTATTTAACCACGGCGCCATTTCCTTGCAACCCAAGAGTTTTTTCGTTTAAGTGGCGGCGCACGAGTATGCTCACATCGCACGAATTGTTCGGTTTCATGTCGCCCGGGTTGGCCGTCGGGATCATCGAATTTGCCCACGACCACAACCGCGATCTTTATCGCACCGCCCTGGCGGCCGTCGCCGACGCGCGCAAGCTTCGCCCCATTTTCTTCGAGCGCACACCCCGCGCGCAACGCCATGCGGAGATGGTGGCCCAACTCGCCAAGCCCCGCCTGGAATTGATCGCCGGCAATCTTCTGCGCGATTGGCTGATGAAGAAGGAAACAGGCATGCTGGTCGATTTTCTCGATGCCTTGGGCATTCCGCATAAGGACGGCGCCGTGGAGGATCTTCCGGCCACCATTGACGATGCCAAACTTAAGGAAGCGGTGGACAAGCTCCTGGCCAAATATCCGCCCGAAGAAATTGCGGTTTATCTCCACGCTTTTTACACGATGAACCAGGTGCAATGGCCCAACCTGGAAGCCATTCTCCAATCTGAAAAGCGCCTCCAATTCGGCGGCTAACACCCGCGCCGGCCTTAAAAAACTTCTCGCCCCGCTCCCGGCCTCTTGTATCGTTCCGGCATGGAAGGACAAGCTGACATCGGACTGATTGGTCTGGCCGTCATGGGCCAGAATCTCGTGTTGAATATGAACGATCACGGTTACACCGTGGCCGTGTTCAATCGCACCACCTCCAAGGTGGACGACTTTCTCGCCAAGGAAGCCAAGGGCACGAAAGTGATTGGCGCCCATTCGGTGAGCGAATTGGTGGGACAGCTTAAAAAACCGCGCCGCGTCATGATGATGGTCAAAGCCGGCAAACCGGTGGACGAACTCATTGACGAATTGACCCCGCTGCTGGAGAAGGGCGATATTCTCATCGACGGCGGCAATTCCCTTTTTCAAGACACCACCCGCCGCACCAAAGCCCTCGAGGAAAAAGGCCTGTACTTTATCGGCACTGGCGTCTCCGGCGGCGAGGAAGGCGCGCGCAACGGCCCCTCCATCATGCCGGGCGGATCGAAGGACGCGTGGCCTTATGTCAAAGGCATTTTCCAAGCGATCGCCGCGAAGGTGGAGGACGGCACGCCCTGCTGTGATTGGGTGGGTGAAAACGGCGCCGGCCATTACGTGAAGATGGTCCACAACGGCATCGAGTACGGCGATATGCAGCTCATCTGCGAGGCGTACCAATTCATGAAAGACGGTCTCGGCATGACCGCCGCCGAAATGCAGCCCGTCTTCGCTGAGTGGAACAAGACGGAGTTGGACTCATTCCTCATTGAAATCACCTCGCACATCCTGGCTTACAAGGACACCGATGGGCAGCCGCTGGTGGAAAAGATTCTTGACACTGCCGGCCAGAAGGGCACCGGCAAATGGACGGTCATCAGCTCGGCGGATTTGGGGATTCCCAGCACATTGATCACCGAGGCGGTTTACGCCCGCTGCGTCTCGGCGTTGAAGGATGAGCGCGTGGCTGCGGCCAAAAAATTGAAAGGGCCCAAGCCCCTTCTCTCCGGCGATCGCGCCGGCTGGATCGAGGACATCCGCCTGGCGCTCTATGCCTCAAAGATCATTTCCTACGCTCAGGGTTATATGCTCATGCGCGCGGCGGCGAAGGAAAATAATTGGAATTTGAACTACGGCGGCGTGGCCCTGATGTGGCGCGGCGGCTGCATCATTCGCAGCCGCTTTTTGGGCAAGATCAAAGAGGCGTTTGATCGTGATCCGAAGCTGCTCAATCTCCTGCTGGACAAATTTTTCCGGGGAGAGATCAAAAAGTGCCAGCGTTCGTGGCGCAAAGTGGTGGCGGCGGCGGCGAAAAAAGGCCTGCCCGCCCCGGCCTTCTCCACCGCGCTGAATTTCTACGACAGTTACCGTTGCGAGCGTTTGCCCGCAAACTTGCTCCAGGCGCAGCGCGATTATTTCGGCGCCCACACCTATGAACGCCTGGATCAGCCGCGCGGCCAATTCTCCCACACCAACTGGACCGGACACGGCGGCAGCGCCGCGTCCGGCAGTTATACGGTGTAATTACGCCGCCGCTTCGTAGGCGGGAGCGCGTTCCAGGACGTCGCTCGTGGATTTCAGCGTGACGGTGGATTCCGTCCAGCTGATCGCGGAGATTTGCGCCGGCGAGACAATGATCTTGCGCCCCGGCAGCCAATGGCCGCTGTCAATCACAATTCCAGCGATGGTCCAACTGCGGTCGTCCACCAGGATGTCCGCCACGGTTCCAACTTCCTTATCCACGGCCTGGGCCTTGTAGCCAAAGACGGAATTAGCGCTGTTTAAATGGGCGTCCTCCGACGTTTGCGGCGCGGGAGCGGGAGCCCGTTCAATTGGCAGGGGCGGAACCGTGGGGAAATCGCTCAATCCCCAAAGCGATCCGCCCTGCCAATAAAACGGCCAATTGTAATAATTGTAATATTCCTCTTCGTATTGACGGGACACCGGCTTGTGGGCCTCAATCGACGGGCTGCGTTCGATCTGGCGGCGCGTCAACCGCACGTTCAGGACCTTCTCTTTTTCATCGAATCCATGCAACGCCAGCGGCGATAACAACACGAGCCGGCCTGTAATCCAGGTGCCCGTGTCGGCGACCAGGTATCGCACGACCCAGAGCGCGTCATCAAAGTAAAAATCCTTGATGTGGCCGATATGGCCGTCCGCCGCGCCAAGTTTGTGCCCTTCCAGTTCTTTGAGGCTGCGCATCATAAAATTAGCCGTTGCGCGAACCGCGCAGGGTGAAGACCAATCCCGCCACCGCCATGATGATGCCGCCCACCAGCATCCAGACTGCCTTGTCGGTGGGAGCGCCCGTAAAAGCGCGCGAGACGCTCGATCCAAATGAATTGGAGGCGCTGACTCCGAAGACGATCAGAACCACGCCCGCGATGAGTACTCCGATGGATAATGCTTTATTCATAATATTTTCTTGTTGAATTTTTGGGTTAAACCGGACGGCGTCCCTGAATGAGGCGGACCAGAATCAGGATGATCGCCACCACCAACAGGACGTGGATGAAACCGCCCATGGTGTAGCTGCTGACGAAGCCGAGCAGCCACAGGATGATTAAAACAAGCGCAATGGTTTCCAACATACAGTGTTCGCTTTCGCTTTGGGCCAGGGCGGCGGCGTTTGCGCGCCGCCACCCCAAGCCGATAGAATTATTGCGACGATTCAGTCGTCATTTCGTTGTTGATCGAGCGGACGCCATTGATGTCGCTGACAAATTTTGTCACGAGATCTTTCTCCGCCGCGTTGCGGGCCACACCGGTCAGCGTCACGACGCCGTCCACGGTCTTGACCTTGGTGTTAACGGCGCTCGTCGAGCGATGCGCCAGCAACGCCGCCTTCACCTGCGCGGTGATCGAGGCGTCGTCAATTTTCTGGCCGGTGGTCTCACCGGTGCGGTCCAGGGAGTTCGGCGAAGTCACCACCGTGCCCTGGGCGCCGGCGGATTCCACGACAGGCGCGCCGCCATTATTCACGATCGGACGATTGGCGCCTTCCACGGGCGCGCCGCCGACCACCATTTGATTATTCACGCCGCGCACGCCATCCACGTCGTGGGCGTATTCGGAAGTCAGGTCTTTTTGCGCCTGGCTCGTGGCGTTGCCGGTGATCGTGACCACGCCGTCATGCACGTTGACCGTGGTGTCGGTGGCGCTGACGTTCTTGTGGAACAGGAGTTCGCTCTTCACCTTGAAGGCGATCCAGCCGTCCGAATGTTCCGTCATGGCCGCGCCTTTGACCTTCAATTCATTATTGACGCTCACCACGCCCGGCAAATTGGCGACAGTGTCGGCGGCCACGGCCTTTTGGGAGTCGTCAGCGACGCTGCCCGTGAGGGTGACCACGCCGTCCCTCGACTTGACGTGAATGCGATCGTTCTTGAGGTAGGTTTTGAAGTTATAGGATTGCTTGGCCGAGTCCTCGATGCGATCGTCTTGGGACGACGCCCGAACCGGCGCCGCGCTCACCAATATCGCTCCCGTAATCACGGCGAATGCGGTTAAGTGTGTCATCTTCATATTATTCTTTTCTTTCTTTTTTAGGTTCATGCTCTGCTACGTCGCCAATATACGATTGCACCCCGATATCCGACCATGAGGGCGCCTCCCCGATATTGACCCTGAGGTTCCCTGAGCGCCCCCAAGGACAAACGAGGGTCAGCGGACAGGGTTTCGATGGTGGACAATGAACCTGCTCCATTTAAATATGGCGGCCTATGGGGAAACTATTTCTTCGGGCTTGCGGGTTAATGTTGACGATCGCGTTATTGGCCGTCCCGGCGGCGGCCGCCACCAATGAGGTGGTTCTGCCCGCGTCCGTGCCGGACCCGCTCGAGCCTTTCAACCGCGCCATGTGGGGCCTCAACCGCGCGTTGCTGCTTCACGTCATCAAACCAACCGCTCCGCCGTACCGATTTGTCGTCCGTCCGCCCGTCCGCCGCGGCATCGCCAATTTCGGACGCAACATGCTTTACCCCGAACGCGCCTTTAACCATTTGCTGCAAGGCCGCTGGAGCGGCGCCGGCATTGAAACTGAGCGCTTCCTCGCTAACAGCGTCGTCGGTGTGGCCGGCCTCTTCGACGTCGCCACCAAATGGGGCATTGGCAAATCCGACGCCGATTTTGGCCAAACCTTCGGCGTCTGGGGCTGGCATCCGCAATTCTTCCTCATGCTGCCCTTTTTCGGTCCCAGCAATGATCGCGACGCCGTCGGCCTCGCGGCCCAGGCGGCCTCAAATCCAATGACCTACTTCACGCCCTTCGCTTACATTCCGTATTTTGTCGATTATAATAATATCGCCGACGGTGTGGAGGACTATGCGCGGTTCTCGCAAGCGGAAATGGATCCCTACGCCCTGGCGCAGTATGCCTGGACCTTCGCCCGCGAGAACCGCGTCGCCGATTATCACGTGACCGGAGAAATTGATCAGCCTTCGTTGGAAACGCTGCAATATGTCTATTTCAGCTACGACGATCCCGAATTTCCTGCGCGGGCCAAAACCGGCTCCGCCTACATCGAGGCGACGCACCGCACGCTAAAGTTCACCTACTGGCTCCAGCCGCATCAGGCTCCTGTCGTATATATCATTCCCGGTCTGGGCTCGCATCGCCTGGCGGAAAGCTCCATCGCGCTGGCCGAGCTGGTGTATAAAAACGGCTTTTCCGCCGTTTCCATCAGCAGCCCCTTTAACTCGGAGTTCATGGAGAACGCCGCCACGGCGGAAGTTCCGGGCTTCACGCCGGTGGACGGCGAGGACCTGCGCCACGCCCTCGCGCAGGTGGACCGCGCGCTGGAGCGCAAACATCCCGGGCGCCTCGGCTCCCGCGGCGTGATGGGCTATTCCATGGGCGCGTACGAAACGCTTTATCTGGCGGCCACCGCCACCAACCAAACCGATTCGGTGGCATTCGACCGCTATGTCGCGATCAATACGCCGGTGCGCCTGATTTATGGCGCGGAGCAGTTGGATAATTTTTATGAAGCGCCTCTCGGCTGGCCCGCTCCCGAGCGCACGCACGACATCGAAAACACTTTCCTCAAAGTCGCCGGCCTGAGCCAGATGACCATCCGGCCCTCCACGCAGCTGCCCTTCGACGCCATTGAATCCCGTTTTCTCATTGGCCTGACGTATCGCTTCATCCTGCGCGATATTATTTATGACAGCCAAAGCCGCCATAACCAGGGCGTCCTGAAACGGGCCATCAAGCCCATGGACCGCCGCTCCCTTTACGATGAAATCATGCAGTATTCGTACCTCGACTATTTCCGCCAATTTGTCGTGCCCGCCTATCGGGAGCGGGGCGTGGATTTGCAGGATCCCAAAACTCTGGCCGCCGCCGACGATCTCCGCACTTATTCCGCTGGCCTACGCTCCAATCGCGAAGTCCGGCTGGTCGGCACGTACGATGATTTTCTTCTGTCCCACGACGATTTGACCTGGATGCAATCGACGTTCCCCACCAATCAGATCACCCTTTTTCCGCAAGGCGGACACCTGGGCAACCTAGCCAACCCCGCCGTGCAACGGCGCGTGCTGGCGGCGTTGGAGGAGCTGCGCTCAGTCCCCCAAACCAAGCGCGTGCTCACCCGGCCCACAGACCGCGCCCACGCCGCCGCGCCGCCCAAAGTTCCATGATCGCTACCCCGGCTGGCGTTTTGCGCCCGCTGAGTTACTTTTAGCCCCATGTATTTCGTGGGATTGGGCTCCGCCACTCCGCCGCGGCGTTACGCGCAGGTCGATTGCTGGATGGCGTTGCAGGGTTCGGCCCAATTTTCCGCTTTGGCGCCGCGTTCCCGCGCCATCCTGAAAAAGGTTTTGACAGGCAAGAATGGCATCACCTCGCGGTATTTGGCGCTGGAGCCGTTGCAGGAAGCTTTCAACATTTCGCCGGATGCCTTGCACGCCCGCTTCTCCCAACATGCCCCGGCCCTCGCTGCCAACGCCGCCGCCCGCGCGCTGGCCGAAGCCGGCCTCGCGCCAGAGGCCATGGATGCGGTGATTATCAGCACTTGCACCGGCTATCTCTGCCCCGGCTTGACGAGCTACGTTAGCGAGAGGCTTAAATTGCGCCCCGATGTCATGGCGCTGGACTTGGTCGGGCAAGGTTGCGGCGCCGCCCTGCCCAATTTACGCCTCGCCGAAAGCCTGCTGCAATCCGGCCGCTGCGAACATGTTCTCTCCGTGTGCGTGGAAGTTTGCAGCGCGGCGTTTTATTTGGACGACGATCCCGGCGTCTTGATCAGCGCGTGCCTGTTTGGCGATGGCGCCGGCGCCGCCGTGCTGTCGCGGAAGCCGGGCGCCCGCCGGCATGTTGAGTGGAAAGCGTGCGGCTCCTTGCTGGAGCCGCAAGATCGCGAAATTCTGCGTTTTGAATCCAAAGGCGGCATGTTGCGCAACATTCTTTCGCCCCTGGTTCCCGGCGTTACAGGACGGCACGCGAAAACTGTTTTTGACACCGTGACGGCGCAAGCGGGCGTGGCGCCGGGCGAGATCACCGGCTGGATCTTTCATGCCGGTGGACGCGAAGTCCTGGCCGCGCTCCAGCAGAGCCTCGGCTTGCTCCCCGATGACGTGCGGTGGAGCGTGGAAATTCTCGATGAGCATGGCAATCTCAGCAGCCCGTTTGTGCTTTTCACCCTGCAGCGCGCCCTGCGCGAAAATGCTCCCGGCGGCCTCTGGTGGCTTTCCTCCTTTGGCGCGGGATTCAGCTGTCACGGCGCCATCCTGGAAGTGGCCCCGGCATGAATCGCACGCTTGCTCCCGAATGGCTCGACGTTCTGCCTCCGCAGGATCTTGCGGCCATTGGCTCGCGCCGCGACCTGCGCCGCCTCAACTATTTCATGCGCCACCCCGCGCTCGTCGCCGGAGCCTTGCGCGCATGTTTCCCGGGAAGCCCTCCGCGCTGCCTCGCGGAACTCGGCGCGGGTGATGGCGCGTTCCTGCTCCAAAGCGCCCGCCTGCTCGCGCCCCACTGGCCGCGGCTCCATGTTGTCCTGGTGGATCGCCAGCCTTCCTTTTCGGAATCGGCGCAGCGCGCTTTCGCCCGGATCGGCTGGACGACTGAGGTCGTGGCGGCGGATGTATTTGACTGGCTCGAAATGGGCGGCGTGGAAGCGGCCGTCGCCAATCTTTTCCTGCATCATTTTGACGACCCGCAACTGGGCCGCCTGTTGCGCGCCGTGGCTGCGCGGCGCATCGCGCTGGTCGCCTGCGAACCGCGTCGCGCCTGGTTTCCCTACGTCGCCAGCCACCTGCTCGGCGGCCTTGGTTGCAACGCCGTCACACGGCACGATGCCCCCATCAGCGTGCGCGCGGGATTTCGCGGCGCAGAATTAACCGCGCTGTGGCCGCGCGAAAACTGGCTCGTGCGCGAGCGTGAAGCCGGCCTTTTCAGCCATTTATTCCAGGCGCGCCCCGCCCCATGAAGCCCATCCAAATCGTGGGCGGCGGCTTGGCCGGGCTTTCGTTGGGAATTGCTTTGCGCCAGGGGGGCGCGCCGGTGGCCATCACCGAGGCTGGATCTTATCCTCGCCACCGCGTCTGCGGTGAATTCATCAGCGGCCAGGGTCGCGCCGTCCTCCGCCAACTTGGCCTCGAAGAAAAACTTCGCGCCCGCGGCGCCCGGGAAGCCGTCACTGCCGCATTTTATGGGGCTCGCACGGACATGCCGCCCCGCCCCCTGCCGGAACCGGCGCTGTGCCTTTCACGCTTTGACCTGGACCAATGTCTGGCCGATGAATTTCGCCAACTCGGCGGCGTCCTCACGGAGAACACGCGCTGGCGCGAACCCTGGGGCGATGGAATCGTGCGGGCCACCGGACGCTCCCCGGCGAAATCGACGGCGGGCTGGCGCTGGTTCGGTTTGAAGGTGCATGCCCGAGGCGTCCCGCTAGCCGCCGATCTCGAAATGCATTTGCAACCCGACGGCTATGTGGGCCTCTGTCGTCTCGACGCGCAGACGGTGAATGTTTGCGGCCTCTTTCGCACGCGCGCCGCCATTCCCCATCTGGCGCGAAACTGGCGGCAATGGCTGGAAGGGCCCGCCAACTCCATCCTGCGCCGACGACTCGCCGACGCCCAGTATGACGAGAGTTCTTTCTGCTCCACCGCCGGCCTAAACCTCGCCGCCCAACGCGCCGCAGACCACGCGGAATGCCGGATCGGCGACGCCATCACCATGATCTCGCCGATGACTGGCAACGGCATGTCCATGGCTTTTGAAGCGGCCGGCCTGGCGGCGAAACAGCTGTTTGACTATAGCGCGGGCCGGCTCGCCTGGCCCGAGGCGGCGGCGCGGACGGCGCGCGCCATCGACGTCCAGTTTCGCCGCCGCCTGGCGTGGGGCGCCCGACTGCAAAACGCCGCCTTCCGCCCGCGCTGGGGCGAAGCTCTTTTGCGGCTGGCAGGGCGGTCGCCGTTTTTGTGGCGGCACATGTTTCAACGCACACGTTGAGCCCGAAGAAACTTGTTCCTACCCGGTATCGTGGTATCCTGTAAGAGTGAGTGATGGTGTGACAGATCCAAACCGGCCGCTCAAAATGGTGGCCTGCGGACGGTGCAAAACCAAGACGTTCATTTCGGGCGATCTTGAGCCGTTCGCCACGGAGCCGTGCAAAAAATGCGGCCATCCTGTCATGCTTCCCGTCATGCTGCATAATTACGAGCTGCGCACGGTCATCGCTTCCGGGGGCATGGGGACGGTTTACACCGCGCACGACACTCATCTCCTCCGACAGGTCGCCTTGAAAATGATGAAGCGCGAGATGGCCACCGATCCCGAGGTCATGCACGCGTTTTACCGCGAAGCCCGGGCCGGCGCCTCCCTCAATCACACCAACATCATTCACATTTACAATTTCGATGAATTCGAGGGCCAGCCTTACCTCGTCATGGAATTGGCCGACCAAGGCAGCCTCGACACCCGGATTGAGCACGATGGCTCGGTGCCCGAATTGGACGTGCTCAATGTCGGCATCAAAATGGCCTCCGCCCTGGCCACCGCGCTCAAGCACAATTTGCTCCATCGCGACCTCAAGCCTGGAAATATACTTTACAACATCGACGGCGAACCGAAGCTCATCGATTTCGGCCTCGTCCGCGCTGCGGAAGTGGAGGACGCGTATGAGGAGCACATCTGGGGCACGGTCTATTACGTCGCTCCCGAAAAAATCGAGCGCAAAGGCGAGAATTTCCACTCCGACATGTACAGCCTGGGCGGCACGCTGTATCATGCGTTGACCGGGCATGTGCCGTTTGAAGCGCCTGAAATCAACGACGTTCTTGCCGCGCATGTTCACACTCCCTTGACCCCTCCCAATCAAGTTGTCCCGGGCATCTCAGAATGGACGAGCAACGCCATCCTGCAAACCATGGCCAAAAACCCCGCCGACCGCTTCGAGACCTATGATGACATGATCATGGCCCTGGAAGCGGCCCGCAGCCATCTGCTCATCGAAACGACCCGCGGCGCGGTCACTCACGGCGCCGGCGGCCGGAAATGGTGGCGCCGCTAAAAAGAAACACGGCGCAGGTTGTTAAACCCGCGCCGTGGCGCACTGAGGAACAGGGTTGTTTAGAAATCGATCGAGGTGATCGGCCCGCCGTCGGAGAACCGCTGCACATGCATGCCCGAGAGCGGGGCGAATAAGCCCGCGTAATTGGCGTTCGTGCTTTGATAGCCGGAATCGGTGATCGCCGTGATCAGAGCGGCGCGCAGGTTCTTCTGGCCCGAGCTCAGGCCGAAGCGGGACACGAAATGCTCGTAACCCCAGATGCCGTACGAGCCATTTTCCACATTGGTGATGTTGAACGGCGTGCCGTTATAGGCCAGCTTGTTCACGGTCGCGGCCACGGTATTGTAGTCAGCCACGCCGAGGTAGCCGATGAACGAGGTGTTGGTCGCGAGCGTATTGCGCACGCCGGAGCCGGACGACTGTCCGCCCGTCGGATCCGCCTGGATCACGCCGCCAATGTTCACCCATTGATTGGGCGTGCCGAAGAAGCCGATGTCGTCAAAGGTCGTGATGCGCGTGCCGGAGCCGGAATCGCGACCCACCAGATACACCTTGTTGTTGATGTTCGTGTTCGAACCGCCGAAGAAATAGGCTGGGGTCGAACCGCTGTCGGTCATCAGCAACACCGCTTGATCGCGGGTAAGATTCGTGATGCCGGCCAACTGCGAACTCGCCGAGGCTGCAAACACAAAGGGAATCACGCCCAGGGTCGAAACGTCATCAAACGCCGCCGAGGCCAGGTTATCGCCTTCGGGGAAAATGTCGGAGAACGCGCAATCCGGCGTCAACGAGAGCGAGGGCGAGGAGCCACCGACCGGGTAGCATTGCACCTGCGTGCCATTCAAAACCGCTTCCATGCCTGAACCCGAGCCGCTGAAGCTCATATAGATCGTCACGGTCTGCGAGCCGAACAGGCTGGTGATCGTCCCGTTATAGGTCCGATAATTGTTCGCGCTGCCGTCCCCCGCGGTGGTAAAGCCCGCATCAAACAAGGCGGCGGCACGATCTTCATCGACCGACCGGAAAGCGGTCGAGCCGGTAAAGACAACCTGCACTTGAGCCTGCGCCGTCACAGAGCCGGCCAACACAGCCAGCAAGGCAATTTTCGATTGAATGTTTTTCATATAACTTGGATTTGTTTTCTTGGGTAAATGGTTTCGTGGTCAGTTTTAGTAGCTTTGAATCGCGTAGAAGGTCTCGTCGCTGCTCGGCGCATCCAGGATGGTGATCGTACCGCCCGTGCCCAGCGCATAGCCCGCCGCCGCCGGGTTCCACAAGGATAACGGCCCCGCGACCACCGAAGAGGTCAGCAGTTGATAATTGACCCCCGCCGTCGTGGGAAAGGAGATCGAGACCGAACCGTCGCCGTTGTCCACGATGGAAAGGGTGACAGCATCCGCCACGCCTTTGCCCGCCGTGTAGGTCAGCACATTGTTCGAGTCCAGGGAAAATGTTCCCACCCACGCGCCCACCGGCGGGTTAGCTCCGTTGACTGAGCCGATGTCATAAAAACGGGCCGCGCCGGGAATGGTGGTTTCCACGTTAAACGCGCTCGTGCCGCCCAGCTTCGTCGGGTCGTTGCCCGAGCCGCTGGCCGTGCGGGTGTAGGAATCGGATTGGCTGGAAGCGATGACCGCGCTTGTGCCCACGCTGCCCGCCGTGAAAAGCTGCGCGTTGGTCCCGACGGTCGTGATCACCGAGTTCTGCGCCGAAAACGCGGATTGCGAGATGTCCTTCGGGAAAGGGCTGCCGGGACCGGTCAAAAAGTCGGCTTCGCCGCCTTGATTGCTCGGATCGGCCTTGCCCGCCGTCGCCAGTAAAATGAATTTGCCGCCTTCCAGGGAGTTGCCATTGCGATTCGCCGTGACCAGGCTTGCGTCCCATCCCGCCACCGTCTGCACCGTGCCGGGAGCGAGATTCAAGTAATTGCTCACCGAGCCCAAATTGAACTCCACATCGTTCTGCCCCGCGCTGCGGAACACGAGGAGCAGATCGCCGTAATGATAATTAAAAGCCAAGGCGGATTCCGCGCCTCCGAGTATCGAGACACACGCGGCCAGAGAGAAAATCAGTTTTTTCATGCGCGTCACTCTACGCATTCGCCCCTCCCCTCGCTTGTAGCTACCCGACCTGAACTAACAGCTTTCGGACACCCCTAAACCGCCTCTTCACCCTGTAAACCGCCACGCAGGCGGCCTGAGCATCCCCGTCTGTTGCAAGATTGTTACCTTTAAACTTGTTGCTCCACCGCGCGCGCCGTTTTTGCGGCGGGGTAGACTTTGCCTTGACACAAATATACCCACTAAGGTATATACGCTTAACGACATATGAAACTGCTGCAAATTTACCGCTGTCTCTGTGACGAAACGCGCTTGCGCATTCTGCATCTTCTTAAGCGAGGGCCGTTGTGCGTTTGCCATTTCCAGACGATTTTGAAACTGCCTCAGGTCGCGGTTTCCAAACACCTGGCCTATCTGCGAGGCAAAGGCTTGGTGACGGCGACACGACGCCAGCAATGGATGATCTATAGCCTCCCGGAAAAGGCGCCGGTGGAGCTCGATTTGCAACTGCGCTGTTTGCAGGACTGCGTCCAATCATATCCGATTTTCCGCGAAGACCTGAAGCGCCTCCAAAATATCCGTTGCGCTGGCGAACCGGTGCAGCGCGCCGCAATTAAATAATAAGACTATGAGTGAATTGAATATGACTGATCAGGATGCCGTTCACGGCCTGGTTCGCGAGGGCTACGCTAAAATCGCTCGTGACACATCGGCTCATGACTGCCGGCCGGGCGTTTCCTGCTGTGGTTCGTCGCCTCAAGACAGCGCCGCGCTGGCTCGCGAGTTGGGTTATACGGTGGAGGATCTGACGAGCCTCCCGGAAGGCGCCAACATGGGTCTTTCCTGCGGAAATCCCGCCGCGCTCGCGGCGCTCAAACCAGGCGAAGTCGTTCTGGACCTCGGCAGCGGGGGAGGATTCGACGTTTTTATTGCGGGACGCAAGGTGGGCGCGACGGGTCGAGCCATTGGCGTGGACATGACAGCGGACATGCTGGCCAAAGCTCGCCGTAATATCGCCGACTATCGCAGGCAAACTGGGCTCGATAATGTCGAGTTTCGTTTGGGCGAAATTGAGCATTTGCCCCTGCCCGATGCCAGCGTGGACGCGATTATCTCCAATTGCGTCATCAACCTTTCGCCTGACAAGCCGCAAGTCTGGCGGGAAATGGCCCGCGTGCTCAAGCCGGGCGGACGCGTGGCCGTGTCTGACATGGCCTTGCTGCGACCACTGCCGGCGAGTCTTCTCCAAATGGTTCAAGCCTTGGTTGGATGCGTCGCTGGGGCGGTGCTGGCCGACGAAACCGCTCAGATGGCCCAGGCGGCCGGATTGACGGACCTTGTCCTCTTATCCAAAAAACAATACGTCGAAGCCATGACTGGTTTTGACGACCCCCTTTACCGCCAAATCCTGGAACACCTGCCGCGCGGCGCCAGCCCCTCAGATTACATTACGAGCTTGGAAGTGCAGGCGCGAAAACCGGGAGCTGCCTGCTGCGGGGACGAATGCTGCAGCCAGACCTAAGCCCAATATCAACCACGGCTGATCGCCCGATCCTTCGATGAAAAAGAAAGTCCTGTTTATTTGCATCCATAACAGCGCGCGCAGCCAAATGGCGGAAGCGTTTCTGACCCAGGTTTGCGGCGAGCAGTTTGAAAGCTACAGCGCCGGGCTCGAGCCGGGAAAGCTCAACCCCGTGGTGGTGACAGCGATGGCAGAGGTCGGCGTGGACATTTCCAAGAATACGACCAAAAGTGTTTTTGAAATGTTCAAGTCCGGCAAGTTGTTTTCTTACGCTATTACGGTGTGCGATGAGGCCAGCGCGGAACGGTGCCCGATTTTTCCCGGCATCACCAAGCGCCTTCACTGGGGCTTCCCCGACCCGTCGAGCTTTCCCGGCAACTCCGAGGACGTTCTGCAAAAAACGCGCGAGGTCCGCGACCTGATTAGGCGCCGCATTGAGGAATGGTGCGTGGAAATCTGCGAAAAACCTTCATGCTGATCTAAACTCAGCGTTCACGAGTTACCCCGGCGTTACGAAACTTGCGCCGGGATTTTCCCCGCGCAGGTTGTGATCGCCCGACCGGTTCAAACCGCCTTCGGGCCTTGCCTCTCCAGTGAACACGGGCCAACATAAAGTGTCTTTGCTTATGATGAGCCTGTTATGGCGCGCGGTGCAGTCGTTGGGCCTCCGTCCGGGAATTCCCGGCTGGAGCCTGTGCCTTTTGGCGCTCCTGACACTCTCGGTTCAGGCGGGCAATTTCGACGCCACACTGGACCGCAATCAAATCGGCATGGGCGAATCCGCCGTGCTGACCCTCACCATCAGCGGCGGGTCGGTCACCACGGAACCTGCGCTGCCGGCCATTCCCGGGCTCGATATCCGCAGTTCCGGCACCCAAACGGAGATTAACTTTGACGGTATGCACATGGTGCGAAAGACCGTTTATACGTTCGAAATGTCTCCCACCACCCCGGGCTCCTTTGTCATTCCGCCCATTCAAGCCGGCGTGGACGGCCAGACGCTGGCCACCAGGCCGTTGCGGCTGACTGTCACCAAAGGAACACCCGCCGCTGCTCCCGGCTCCGGGCCGGCATTTGTGCAATTGGCCATTCCGAAAACCAATCTCTACTTCGGCGAAGTCATGCGCGTGGAAATGCGCTGTTATTTCCAGGCGGCCGGGGAAATGCAGCAGCCCGTCCTCGCCAGCGACGGCTTTTCTTCCGGGCAGGTTGTCAATCCGAATAACCGCCAGACACCTCCGCGCGAAATCGTGAATGGCGTGGCGTATTATATGTACACGTTTCCCGTGGCCGTCACCCCGAACAAAGCGGGCCGGCTCACGCTGGGCCCCGCCACCTGGGAATTGAACATTCCCAGCGGGCCTGCCGACATCTTTGGCCGGCGCCGTCAGCAACACGTCACGGTCACCAGCGATCCCATGGCCATTTCCGTCTCCCCCGTGCCGCCTCCGCCGGCGGGCTCCGCCTTTACCGGCGCCGTGGGGGATTTTGCCTTGGCCGATTTCGATGCCAGCCCCACCGCCGTCAGCGTGGGCGATCCCATCACCCTCAAGCTCCACATCGATGGCCACGGCAGTTTCGACAACGTCGTTCTTTCCACCAATCAACCCGGCTGGAATGATTTCAAAACCTACCAGCCCACCACAAAATTCGATTCCAGCGATCCCTTGCAAATGGAAGGCTCCAAATATTTCGAGCAAGTCATCACGCCGCTAAATGCTGCGCTCAAGGAAATCCCCGCCTTCACCTTCACGTTTTTCGACCCCGACCGCCGCGCCTTCCGCAACTTGACCCATCCACCCGTTCCCATCGTGGTCAAACCCTCGGCGGCCACTCCGCAACCGACCGTCATTTCCACCGGCGCGCCCGCGCCCGAGGAGCCGCCGAGCCGCGAGATCGTCCATATCAAGCCCTTCTTCGGCGAATCCATTCCCGACCGGCCCGCGTTGATTCAACGACCGTGGTTTTGGGCCGTGCAAGCCCTGGCGCCTCTGCTGTGGATCGGCGCGTTGCTGTGGCGGCGACAGAAAGAGAGCCTCGCGAACAATCCCCGCCTCCGCCGCCAACGCCACGTCGCGCGCCTCGTGCAGGAAGGCTTGGCCGCGCTGCCGCCGCTGGCCGCCGCGGGCGATCACGAGCAGTTTTACGCCGGGGTTTTTCGCTTGTTGCAGGAGCAAATTGGCGAACGCCTCGATCTTCCCGCCAGCGCCATCACCGAGGCCGCCCTCGAAGACCTTCCACGTCATGGCTTGGACACCGAGACCTGCCAGCTCCTCCAGGAATTGTTCCAGGCGTGCAACCAATACCGTTACACCCGCGAACGCACCGTGCAGGAAATGAACTCGCTCATTGTCAAACTGCGCGATGCTCTCACCCGCCTGCAAAACCTTCCCGCCACCGCCGCCAAGCGCAAATCCACCGCCGCGCCGCTCGCCGTTTTCCTGCTTATCGCCCTGGCCGGTTCCGCCTCCGCCCAGCCCGCCTCCGACAAATTCAGTCAAGCGAATAAACTCTACGAGGAAGCCAAATACCCCGAAGCCGCCGCCGCCTACCAGCAACTCCTCCACGATGGCATCCGCTCCGTCGCCGTCCTGTTCAACCTTGGCAACGCGCAATACAAAGCCGGCCGCATGGGTGAAGCCATCGCCGCCTATCGCCAAGCCGAGAACCTCGCCCCGCGCGATCCCGACATCCGCGCCAACCTGCGTTTCGCCCGCGATCAAGTCGCCAACTTCAGCCCCGCCCTCCCCGGCTCGACTTGGACCCGCTGGATTACCCGCGTGAGCCTCGACGAATGGTCCCTCGCCGCCGCCATCACACTCGCCCTCTTCTTCCTCCTGCTTGCCGCCCGCCAGATTCGCCCGGCCTTAAAATCCGCCGGCCTCGCCGCGCCCATTTCCCTTGCCATCCTCGCCCTCTGGTTTAGCGGCTGCCTCGCCCTCGCGTGCGACCAGCATTACGTCCAAAAATCCGCCGTCGTCATCGCCAGCGAATCCGTCGCCCGCCGCGGCCCCTTCGAAGAATCGCAAACCGCCTTCACCTTCCATGACGGCTCCGAGCTGCTCATCCTCAACCGCCAATCCCCCTGGGTGGAAGTCGCCGACGCCGCCAACCACACCGGCTGGCTCCCCGAAAAAGACCTTGCCTTCATCCCCTAAACTTCTACGATGCCCCACACCAAAGCGCGGGTGTGGTTCAATGGTAGAATGTGGCCTTCCCAAGGCTGAGACGAGGGTTCGATTCCCTTCACCCGCTCCATTGATAATCAAGCGCTTACAAAACGGAGACAGAAAGATTGCGCAAAAGCAAAAGGTCAACCGACTGCATTTTCTGAGCGGTCATACAAATTTGTGTGTTTTTTTCTTTCACGCGTGCTAACTCACCTCCGATGATTATGGTCTTGACGCCGATTTATTGATGAAAATTGAATTCGACAATCTAGGTCCTCTTTATCGGTGCAAGGTCGGTCTAGGGGACCTAACTATTCTCACCGGGCTTAACAATACAGGGAAGACTTATGTCACCTACGGCGTTTTTGGACTACTCGCCGGTTGGCGACATTGGCTCGAAATGCCATCCTTCGACGACACAGCAAAACTGCTCACCGTAACCGGAACTGCGCCCCTAGATTTGTCTGACTTCTCCGGCGAAGCCCTTCGTCCGCATCTCGTAAAGCTCGGACATGCATATAGAGATAATTTGGCGCGGGTCTTGGCTGCAGACCCTCAACATCTCCAAAACGTAAAAGTACATTTGCACATGGACGAATGTCCTCGCGTTGAGGATTTAAACATAAACCTTCAGCAAACATTTCCATCTGGACAGTCCATCAGTTTTACGAAGGCTCCAAATGAATTGATTGGGCGACTGGCGTTAACGGCTTCAAACGCCAGCGCAAGTCCAGTCGCAACAGGCATTCCGCCGGAATTTTTCGTTTCTCGTTGGCTTTCGGAAACTGTTGCTGAACTTGTTTTCCAACGGTGCTTTCCGCGAGTTTACATTGCGAGCACGGAACGGACGGGAGCTGCGATTTTTCAGCGTGAACTAAACCTCGGACGAAATCGGCTAATTGAGATGCTAGCAGATCTCAAACCCGGAGAAAAGCCTGATCCATGGACCCTAATGCAACGTATGGCCTCGTCGTACGCTTTCCCTGTTCAACAAAATGTCGACTTCCTCAATCCGTCGAACTTGGAACCTCTACAACACCAAGAGTCCGCCCTCGTTACGAAGAACGCTAATATTTTGGACGCCCTCGAGCGAATAGCTGGGGGAACTTATAAGGTCACTAAAGAAGGGGGCGCGTATTTCTCGCCTGCTTCCGAGCGCGGGTTGCGGTTACGCCTAGGCGAGTCTTCAAGTGCTGTTCGCTCACTCCTTGATATAACGTACTATATTAAACACGTTCTGCGCCCGGGCGATTGCTTTATGATTGACGAGCCCGAACTTAATCTCCACCCAAAAAATCAGCGACTCTTAGCCCGGCTTATCGGGCGATTGATTAACTCTGGCGTAAAAGTTTTTCTCACTACGCACAGTGACTATGTCGTCCGCGAATTGAATACGTTGATTTTACTCGCCAGCAAGGCTAAGTCGCAACCAGAGCTTTTGAAAGAACTCAACTATACTGAGGACGAACTTGTTGACTGCAGTCGTGTCCGTTTTTACCGCACTTGCGAAGAATTACTGTCGGTTGATGGAGGGAAACGTCGGCGGCGAATGCCAGTACTGGAAGAAATCAAAGTCACCAACGAGCGGGGCATCGAAGTCAAATCCTTCGACGAAGAGATCGATGATATGAACAAAATACAAGACACTATACTTTACAGCGGTGCTATTGATGCAAAAAAATCGGTATGACAGACCCGCTTCTTGTGGCACTTGAAAGGATTGTGCATCGGAAAAGACACCTGCCTCTCTATCCTCAGTCAAAATTCGTTCTTAAGGAAAAGAGCCGCAATGCCACCTTGTCTACACTCAATCTCGACTGCCGCGGTTGCAATGAGGTGTTCGGTTTCTCTCTGGACGTGCGGACCGGAAACGGACAAGCGATCCCACTTTGTGAACACCTCAGTAAAGACGGTGGCGGTCACTGGAACAAAGTTTGCGATGCAATTCTAGTTTGGCGATCAGGTGAAACATTGCGAGTTCTTGTGTGTGATCTCAAATCGTCCGCTCCCCATGGAAGCGACTGGAAAAGTCAACTTTGGAGTTCCGCTTGTTTTGTGCAATACATTCTGGAAATTGCTCGGCGGTTTTTACATGAAAGTCCTCCCGCGAGTGTGATCTTTCACGCCGTAGCATTTCATGGGGCATCACTTGGAACAGGTGCTCGCAAGCGCCGCACAGGGCTTGTGCTGGGCACCGGCTATCCGTCTACTGATTTGGATACGCCAGGACGTATTCCCGTATCAGATGGTGGATACATTCCATTGAACGCTTTATGCCGATAACCATTACCGCGCTCTTCGGATGGTTTTGCATGAATCTTGAAAACGACAGGTTCGATTCCCTTCACCCGCTCCATGAGCTTGCGAAGGTATGCGAGTAAAATGATCTTCAGCGCTTGGAGCTTTTTCTGTTTTCTGCCTTATCCTTTATTTTTTTGGGACGCGGATAAGTAAAATCATTTACGATCCGGGGCCGCTCGGCTCGTCCATTTTCTTGGTCTGCAAAATTTGCAGAAGGCGTTGTCCAATTTGACGGGCGTAGGTTGTAAGTTCGTTCGCTTCAGCCGGAGCGAGTTGGCGGCGGCAGTTGAAATCCCATAAATCGAGCCATGCTTGAAAATGTTCTTCGCGCAATCCAAACGGCAAATGTCGTTCGGGCATGCGGCCGGCATATCCCGCCGGGCCGCCGGTGATTTGCGACCAAAAATCGGCGATTGTTTCGATGTGCTCGGGCCAGTTTTTGATTTGACTGTTGAAAATAGGGCCGATGGTTTGATGTTGCCGAACATCGGCATAGAAATGATGCAGGAGAGTCATCAGGCCGGCGCGGCCACCGATGCGGAGAAATAAAGTGAGCGTTTTTTCCATAGGCGGAGAGTGTAAAGGAGGGATTTAACTTTTGCCGGGTTTTATTTGCAAGGTTTCCACGCCCGCGAATCTCATTAAAAAAATTTGCGCGGGATGGGACAATCTGGAAATCACGAACTCAGAAAAATAGCGCGGATTGCAATTTTTGTTATTCCTGATTTTCTGAGTTCCAGATCATTTCTCGGGGTGGGTGAGGCGCGGGAGGAGGGCGGAATAGCGGTTTTGGGTGTGGTTATTGCGCACGGCGAGGGAGAGGGCTTTGCGCTGGCCGATGAGCACGACGAGTTTTTTGCCGCGGGTGACGCCAGTGTAAATTAAATTGCGCTGCAGCAGCATGTATTGCTGCGTGGCCACGGGGATGACGATGGCGGGGAATTCGGAGCCTTGCGATTTGTGGATGGTGATGGCGTAGGCGAGAGAAAGTTCGTCGAGCTCGCCGTAATCATAGGAAACGTCGCGGCCCTCGAAACGCACGGTGAGGACGCGCTCGTCGGGATCGATTTTGGTGATCTGGCCGATGTCGCCGTTGAAGACGTCCTTGTCATAATCGTTCTGGGTTTGAATGACCTTGTCGCGGAGGCGAAATTGCCAGCCGAATTTCTCGACGAAGGGATCGGACGGACGGGCGGGGTTCAACTCATCCTGCAAACGCAGATTCATTTCGCGCACCCCGAGGGAGCCGCGGTGCATCGGGCACAGCACCTGCACGTCGCGAATCGGATCCAGCGCGAATTTGGCGGCAATTCTATGTTTGACGACTTCGATTAGCGTGTCGGCGATGCGGTCGGGTTCGTCGCGCTCGATGAAATGAAAATCCGAATCCGGCTCGCCGGAAGGCTCCGGCAGATGACCGCGATTGATGTGGTGGGCGTTGGTGATGATGAGGCTGCCGGCGGCCTGGCGAAACACTTCTGTCAAACGCACGGTTGGCGCGATGCGGCTTTCGATTAAATTCGCCAAAACCATGCCGGGCCCGACGGAGGGGAGTTGATCCACGTCGCCCACCAAGAGCAGGGCCGAAGATTGCGGCAATGCGCGTAGGAGCCGGCTAAAGAGCGGCACATCCACCATGGAGGTTTCGTCGATCACCAGCAGATCGCATTCGAGCAGGTTTGATTCATTGCGCCCGAAGCGTCCGCCGGGCTGCGCTTCGAGCAGACGATGGAGGGTGCGCGCCTCCAGGCCGGTCGCTTCCGCCAGGCGTTTGGCGGCGCGCCCGGTTGGGGCGCTGAGCAGGCAACGGATTTTTTTGGCGCGGAGAATTTTGAGGATCGCGTTAAGCAGCGTGGTTTTTCCGACGCCGGGGCCGCCGGTGATAATGAGCAGCCGGCTGTGCAGAGCCTGGCGCAACGCGTCGCGCTGGCTGGGCGCAAGTTCCTTGCCGGTTTTTTCCTGGCACCAGGCGGCGGCTTTTTCAAAATCAATTGGCGGATAGGTCGGCGGTCCTGCCGCGAGGGCGCGCATGCGTTCGGCGATATGCGCTTCCGCCCGTTGAATGGCTGGCAGGAAAATCAGTTCCTCGCCGTCGAATGTTTCCCGCGCGAGTTGACCTTCGGCGATGTTTTTAGCGAGCGCCGCGTCCACAATCTTCTCATCGACGCCGAGCAATTGGCCGGCGTGCTCCCGCAGCAGCGTGGTGGGCAGCGCGCAATGGCCGTCGCCCATCGCCTCGGCCAAGACGTGGCTCAACCCGGCGCAGGCGCGCAGCAGGGAATCGAACGGAATGCCGATGCGCTGGGCGATTTCGTCGGCCGTTTTGAAGCCAATGCCATGAATGTCAGCCGCCAGCGCGTAGGGATTGGCGCGCACTCGTTCGACGGCCTCTTCTCCGTATGTTTTGTAAATGCGCACCGCGCGGCTCGTGCTGACGCCCTGGGAATGGAGGAAAACCATGATTTGGCGAATCACCTTTTGCTCGGCCCAGGCGGCCTTGATGATTTGGCGGCGCTTGGGGCCGATGCCCTCCACGTTTTGCAGCTCGCCCGAACGCTGCTCGATCACCTCAAAAATTTGCTCCCCGAATTTGTCCACCAACTTTTTCGCGTAGATCGGCCCGATGCCTTTGACCATGCCGCTGCCGAGGTATTTTTCGATGCCCTCGCGCGTGGTGGGCGCGGTGGATTTTAGCAACTCGGCCTTGAATTGCGGGCCGAACTCGCGGTCCTGCATCCAGCGCCCCTGCGCTGTCAACCATTCGCCCGCGCTGACTGCCGGCAAGGCGCCGACGACGGTGATGAGGTCGCGATGCCCCTTGGCCTTGACCTTGAGCACGGCGAAGCCGTTTTCCTCATTGTGAAACGTCACGCGCTCGACCAGCCCGGAAATCGAATCCGGATGCGCGGAGGTGGGCGGCGTCTTCACCCGGCGATGATTGAATCTCATCGCGGAAAGTTCAAGGCTTACGCGCGGCGTTTTAGGCGCCGAGAATCAGAATGGGCTCGGCCAATTGGCCCAATTCGGCAAAATTGCGCAGCTTCTCCAGCAGGATGCCGGTGATCTCCGCGCCGGGCGGCGCAATGGGCAAACCGTCCTTGGTGTGGGCGGTGGATTGCAGAACGTGGCCGACGCGGAGTTCGGCCAGGGGAACCGCGCGCACGGCCCGGGCGGCGTCGTCCGTTGTCAAACAAATATCAAAACTCGCCGCCACCGCCGCCAGCGCCTTGGGATCGTACACCCCTTCCGCGCGCGTCATGGCTTCCAGCGCTTTTTCCTTGGATTCGTCCCGGGACTCGTATTGCAGCAAGTCATGCAGCACCCGCAAAATCCGCGCGCCGACGGGAATGTCCTCCCCCTTGAGGCCGTTGGCGGGGAAGCCCGAGCCGTCGAAATTTTTATTTTGGTAAAGAAGAATTTGCGCCACTGATTCCAGCCGCGGAATATTCGCGAGCAAATTTGATCCCAGCTCCGGCGCGCGCGCCAGCATATCCTTTTCCGGGCCGCTCAAGGGCGCGCGGTTGCGGGCTTTTTCCAGCACCGGCAGCGGGATCGTGACGCAGCCGATTTGCGAGAGCAGCGCCGCCAGCTCCAAGTCCCACGTCTGTTTGAGCTTCAGTGATTCGGCGAAGGTCCGCATATACTCGCGCAGGCGCTGCCCGCGGCCAAACGAGAATGGATCGTGCATCGCCAGAATGTCACTCATGACCTTCGCCGCGCCATTGAGCGTTTTCTCCAGCAACTCCCGCTCGGCGGTGACGAGCCCATATTGCTTTAGACCGGCGCGCAAGGCCGGCCCCAATTCCTCGGGGGGACAAGGCTTGGTCAGGAAGCGGAAAATATGCCCCTGATTGACGGCGTCGCGCGCGGTTTTCTGGTCCGCGTTGCCGGTCAACATGATCCTGACCGTGTCCGGAAATTTCTCCTCCAATTGCACCAGGAACTCGATGCCGTTCATCATGGGCATCTGCATGTCGGCCACCACCACCGCATAGGCCGGGCGCGTCGCGCAATGCGCCAGCGCGCGGATGCCGCCGACCGCGACGTCCACCTTGAATTCCTTGCGCAAGATGCGTTGGAACCCGGCCAGGATGTCCGGGTCGTCATCGACGAAAAGAATTTCGGGAAGTGTCAACATAATTGTTTGCGGCTCACGGCGCGGCCAGGGCGTCGCGCCAGGCGGAGACCCGCGCCTCCGCCCCGATTAATTTGAGGTACGCGGCGTCCAATTGCGCCGCCGACGCCTCCCCCGCCCGCGCGCTGCGCTCCGCCTCAAAGGCATTCGCGGCATGCACGCACGTCAATGGGCTGAAGCCCACGCCGGGCGCCCGCAAGGGAAAATGATGCAAGGCGACGGCTTCCACCACCGGCACCGGCAACCCCCACAACCCGATCAGATACCCGCCCACATCGGCGTGATTCGCGCCGAACACATTCTGTTCCGCCACGAGGAACGGCGTGCCTTCCGTTTGCGCGCAGTTCCAGACCTGCTCGAATTCCTTCGGCATATTGATCGCCAGGACGAGCTTGCCCAAGTCATGCAGCATGCCCGCGGTGAAGGCCTCTTCCGCCGTCTTGGCGTCGGCGCCTTCCGCTTTGGCAATGAGTTTCGCGGAGCCCGCCACTTGCAGGCTGTGCGTCCAAAGCGCCTCCATGTTCAGCGGTCCGGAGTCGATCCCCTGAAATTGCGCAAACGCGTGAATGGAGAGCACGAGCGATTTAATGGTGTCCAAGCCCAGATAAGCCGCCGCCATTTCCGGGCTCGCCAATTGGCGCCGCAAGCCGAAGAACGCGGAATTCGCCAGTTTCAAAATTTGCGCCGTCATGCCCACATCGCGCGCAATGATGGCCCCCACATCTTCGAGCGTGGTTTCCGGGCGGCTGATCTTCTCGATGATTTCCATGTAGAGCGAGGGAATGCTGGGCAGGCGGCTCAACTGGCACACCAAACTTTTCAAACGCTCGTTGTGCAGGGAATCCTCGAGATTGGAGGCGCGCTGGATCGTCGCCTTGAGCGCGTCCGGATCGCACGGCTTGGACAGGTACTGGTGGGTCGAGCCGACGCATTTTAAAATGAGGTCCTTGTCCGCAAACCCCGAAAGAATCAGGCGCACGGTCGTGGGAAACCGCCGCATCACTTCCGTCAACAATTCGGCCCCATTCATCCCCGGCATGCGCATGTCCGAGACGATCACGTCCCCCGGCAGCTTTTCCAGCGACCGCAGCGCTTCCTCGCCGCTGCCCAAAAATTCCATGTCCCATTCCGCGCGCATGGGGCGCAACATGCGTTGCAGCCCCTGCAGCACCATGGGCTCGTCATCGACAAACAGAATTCTTTTTTTCATGGCAGCGAGCGTTCATGCGCTTAGACATCGGCAGAATTCACCTCGCTTATAAGGGGAAGAGGCGAAATTGGCAAAGTCAGGATGAAGTTTGACCCCTGCCCGACCTCGCTGTCAAATCGAATAGTCCCGCCGTGATGCTTCACCACACAGGCGTACACAATCGCCAAGCCCTGCCCCGTGCCGGTTCCCACCTCTTTGGTTGTAAAAAACGGCTCGAAGATGCGCGAACGAATCGCCTCCGGAATCCCCGCCCCGGTGTCCCGCACGGAAACTTCCACGGAATCCCCGGCGCGGCGAGTGCGCACCGTGATCGTGCCCTTGCCTCCCGGTTGCGCCGCCAACACCTCGCGTATCGCCTGGGCCGCGTTGACGATCAGGTTCAGGATCGTCTGGTTGAATTCGCCCACAAAACAAGGCGTTAATGGCAAATCCGACTCCAATTCCAGCCGCATTTCCGCCACGTATTTCCATTCGTTGCGCGCCACCGTCACCGTTGTTTCGATGGCCCGATTCACATCGGCGAGGATTTTTTCCTTCGAGCCGGGATGTGAAAACTCCTTCATGGCGCGGACGATTTTGGAAATCCGATCCACCCCTTCAATCGTCGCCTTGATCGCCGAGGGTATCTGTTCGGAAAGATAATCCAGATCGCTGCCGTTCAAGATTTCCTCCGCGGAGCTGACCAGGCCCGGCGTCGCCGTCTGTTGTTTGACGGCCTGCAAGAGGACGCGGTGACTCTCCAGCACTTTCGAAATCTGCCGATGCGAATCGTCGAGGAAACGCGCGTTGTCGCCCACATATTGCGCGGGCGTGTTGATCTCATGCGCGATGCCGGCCGCCAGATGGCCAATCGCCTCCAATTTTTGCGCGTGCCGCAATTGCACCTCCAACATCTGACGCTCGCGTTCCGATCGCGTCCGCTCTTCAATCTGCGAGCGCAATGATTGATTGGCCACCGTCAACTCGGCGGTTCGTTCCTCGGCGAGCGCCTCCAAATCGTGCACGCGCTGTTTCGCCTCCTGGAGCAAGTGCCATTTGTGCGCGAGCGTTTCCGCCATTTGCGTCACCTCAATATTATCGAACGGCTTCTTCAGAATGATCAACCGGTCGGAATGCCCGAGTTTGGCGGTCATTTCATTCCACGAATAATCCGAATACGCCGTGCAAATGACGATTTGCAGATCAGGATCCACCGCCCAAAGATGCGCGGCCGTTTCAATGCCATCCCAACCCGGAGGCATGCGCACATCCACAAACGCCAGGGCGTACCGCTCCCCCCGGGCGCAGGCCTGCTTCAACCGCTCCAATCCTTCCTGGCCCTGGGTCGCGCAATCCACTTGGAAACAACTCGCCGCCGGGAGGGAATCAGCGGCGCCGAACAGCGCGCCTTCCATCTGGGAAACGGTTTTGGAATCGTGTTCAGGCGGGCCGAGAATCTTCCGAAAATCCTCGTGAATGGCAGGATTGTCGTCGATCACGAGCGCCCGGCGGTTGATTTCGTCACTCATAAATTCAAACAGTTTGGGCAGGAAGCTCCAAGGTGAAGACCGCGCCGGCTCCAGCTCCGGCGCTTTCGGCGAGGAGCCGTCCGCCCATTTCGCGGGCGGCGAGGGCGCCGCTATGCAGTCCGAAACCGTGCCCCTTTTGGCGCGTCGTAAAACCGTGATTGAAGATGCGGGTCATATTCTCCGCTGGAATGCCCACGCCGTTGTCCGCCACCACAAAGCGCACGCTGCCGCCGCCGTTCCGCAATTCCAGCTTCACCTTTTTATCGAGGCGCCCGGAATCGTCGCAGGCCAGTTTGGCGTTATGAATCAGGTTCACCAGGATTTGCAGAATCTTGTGCTTGTCCGCGTTAATGGCCGGGACGGCCGCAAATTCCCGCGCCACCTCAATATTGTGACGGGCCAACCCCGGCCCAGCCATGCGCAATGCGTCCTCCATCAGATCGCCGGGCCGCACCACCTCCGCCATGCCCGAGACCTGGGCATAGCTCTGCTGCATCGCCACAATGTCCTTGATGTGCTCGATATTTTTATGAGTCAATTCTATTTCTTTGACCCAGCCGGCCTGCTCTTTCTCCAGGCACACCGCCAACTCGTTGAGGAACGCCGGCGCCTGCCGGCCGCGCGGGTCCACGGTGATAAAGTCGCCCAAGTCGGACTGATGCTCGCGGAGCAAGGCCGCCAGGCGCCCGACGTTCCTGACCTTGGATTGTTTGATGGCATTGAACACCAGCGTGGTGGAGACATTGATGCTGTTCAGGACATTGCCGACGTTATGCAGCACGCTGGTCGCCACCTCCGCCATCCCGGCCTTGCGCGAGGTGTCCACCAACTCGCGATGCGCCTTATCCAGATTCGCCTCCGCCGCCTTGATCGCCGTGATGTCCTTGCAGATGCCGCAGGCGCCTACGACAACGTTGTTTTTATCCCGCAACGGAATTTTGGAGGTCAACAGCCAGCTCGCCTGCCCTTGGCGAGTGACATTCCGCTCAATTTTGCCGAGCACGGGCTGCCCGGTGCGAAACAACTCTCGATCATCGGCGGCGTATTGATCGGCGCAGGATTTTTCGAAGAGATCATGGTCCGTTCGCCCCATGATTTGGGAGGCGGGCAGCCCGATGACTTTCTCCAGGGATTTGCTCCAGTCAATATAACGGAGCTTGGCGTCCTTGAAGAAAATCAGATCGGTGGCGTTGTCCATCAGGGAGCGCAGCAGGTCGCGCTCCCGGCTTAACTCCGCCTCGGCGTGTTTGCGTTCCGCCACTTCGCATTCCAACTGGCGGGTGCGCTCCCAGACGCGCCGCTCCAGGGTTGCGTCGCGCTCTTGAATTTTCGCCAGCATGACATTGAAGCCGTCGATGAGGACGCCGATTTCGTCCGGATTGCAGGCCGGAGCGCGCACCGCGTAATTCTCGTCCCGGGCCACGGTCCGCGCCACTTCCGCCAGGCTGAGAATCGGCTCCGAAATGAAGCGCTGCCATTGCCGCGACAGCAGCAGCGCCACGACCCAGGTGGCGAGCAGCACCAGCGTCACGATGATGACGTATTCCTCCAGGCGGGCCCACAGCGCCCGCATGTCCGACACAAGGTAAACCACCCCGACGGTTTCACCCTTGGTCAAAACCGGCCGCAACAGGGCAAGGTTCCCATGCCTAAACTCCTCGGCGGAGCTGCATCGGGCAAACGGCGGCGGCAGAAACACCTGTCCGTCGTTGGGACGGTCGTAGGAGGCGAAGATTCTTCCATCCATCGTGTATAAGCCGGCCCCGACGATATGCGGCTCGGCTTGCAGCAGAGCGAGCGATTCCTGGGCGGAAGCCACGTCTTTGAAATCCAGCGCGGCGCCCGTGTCCGCCCCCACAATTTCCGCCAGCACGGACAGATTTTTCACCATCGCCGCGCGAAACGTGAAAATTTCAAACGCGGTGAACCCCGCACAGGCCAGCAGCAACGCCACGCTCGTGATCGCCATGATGATCAACATTTGTTTGTGGCGGATGGAGGCTCGCTGAAAGATTTTCATAAATTAGGGCCTTTGCCATGCACGGCGTCGGCGAGGCCCAAGGCTTTGGAGCTGATCTGCAAATGGGCGCGCTCCATCGCTGTCAAATCAATTTCAAACCGGATGCGGCTGGCTTTGACCATGAAGGCGATCGCGCCTCCCTCCGCCAGGAACTGGGGCCCCTCGCCCACGGTAAGAATCGATTTTGTTTTAATCGGCCCCAGCGCCTCCTCCAGGATCTTGTTTTCTTTCGCGCCAAAAAAAAGCAGGTGAAATTTGTCGTTCAAGCCATCGGGCGCGGCCGCCTGCACCCGGATCGTCCGCCCGCGGATCATCTTTCCCGCGGCCGCCATTTGCAGTTCGCGGCACATCTCGCCATCCCCCACCACGCCGATGGAAACCGGCTCATTGGTGGAGGCAAACGCGTCCGCCGGCCACTCCACATACTTGACAAAGTTCAGGACACACAGCGCCTTGACCTGCCGCGCGGAGGCCAGGTCCGCGCCTGCGGCCGGCCAGGCCGCCGTCCCCAGCCCGACGCACACCGCCGCCACCCACGCGGCCTTTTGGATGTTGGATTTTAAGGTTGCCATAACCCTCGCCCTAAAATCGCCAGGTTGCTTTCACCAAAAAACTGCGGGGCTCCTCGATGATCGTCCGCGCGAAATGCTGGGCCGCTTCCGCATGCCGCGCCTGCAAGAGATTCTGCCCCCACACCCCGATTTCCCAGGCGCGCGCCGGACGCCAGATCATTCCCAAATCCGCGCGCACATAAGATGGAATGGAAATCTCACCGCTTTCCCCGGCGGAGGTGATTTGATCGACGTAAGACGCGGCGGCATTCAATTCCAGGTGGAAGGGCAAATCCCAGTACGATCGGACCTGCGCCTGTTGCGCGGGGCTTTCTGACGTCAGCGCGCTGTCCGGCTGGGTCTGGAGATGCAGCCAGCTATAGCTCCCCGCCAGCCGCCAGGCGTCCGTCACCCGCCATTCCCCGGAAATTTCCACGCCGTAGGTTTGCGCGCGCGCATCGTTTTTCCAGGTGGACGACACCAGCGTATGCGCCGGCGCCGGACTCAATTCGACGCGCGTGGGATTTGGCTCGGCCACAATGAAGTGGTCGTACAAATTGTAAAACGCCGTCGCGTCGAAGCTCAGATGCGGGAGCGGTGCGGTGCGATAGCCCACCTCGTAGGCGGTCAAATTTTCCGCGCCGATGGTGGAATTGCCAAACACTGTCACCAATCCGGGGCTTCCGCCGGCATGGAACACCGTGGAATTGTAACGGCCATCCCGCTCCTCCCAGGACGGGGTGCGCGCGGCGCGCGACACTGCGGCCCACAAGGTTTGCCGCTCCGTCAGCCTCCACAGGAGTCGTGCGCTTGGCTCCAGCTCCCAACCGGTGAGATTATTGTGCTCGCATTTGGTCCCCACGGTCAGACGCAAGGTCTCCGGCGCCAACGTCATTTCGTCCTGCGCGAAAACATTGGCCAAACTCAAGCGTTGCCGCGCCTCCAGCCACGACAACCGGAAATCCGACTCATGATGAACATCCGCATAGCGATACCCGGCCCCGCTGACGATGTCGTTCCAATTGCCCAGCGAAAAACGGCATTCCGCCTCCGCATCATAGGTGTCCTGGCGTTCCACTCCAACCCCGGCGCCTTGCGCAAAATGATCGTAATACGCCTGCACGCTGCTCTCGGCGGTGTCGGAAAATTGATGCGTCCACCGCCCCAAGGTGTTGAACCCCGTGTTTTCCGCCACGTAGGTTCCGGCGGTCAGGCGCAGGGGAGCCAGGCTCTCCTGGTCCACCGGTTGTCGCGTCTCATCCGCGTAATAGTCCCCTTGCCAAGTCAGGGTGTTTTCCGACGTCGGCTCCCAGTCCATGCGGAACCCGCCGCGCCACGAATCCCAGTCATCGTCGCTATTGCGGCCGTCGGTCTGGACCAGGCCGTCCCGATCAAAGTATGTCAAATAAACACGATAATACAAATTGGTGACCCATTCGCCGCCATAGCGAATGGTCGCGGCGGGATGGTCCTCAGATCCGACACTGGCGGTGATGAGGCCGCCTTGCGTGTCGGCGGCTGATTTGGTGACGATGTTGATGACGCCATTGACCGCATTGGCGCCCCATAACGTCGCACCCGGCCCGCGCACCACCTCAATGCGCTCCACATCCTCCATCACCACGTTTTGCGCGTTCCAAAACACGCCCCCGCTGTCGGGCGTGTACACGCTCCGGCCATCAATCATCACCAACAGCGTGGCGGTGAATTCGTCGTTGAAGCCCCGCGACGACACCGCCCATTGATTGCCGCTGATGCGCGCGACGTCCATCCCCGGCGCCAGTCGCAAAGCTTCCGGCAAGGTCGTGATGCCCAACCGGCGGATATCTTCGCCGGTGACCACCGTCACCGCCGCCGGAGAATCTTCCACCAATGTTTGTTTTTTGCTGACCGAAGTGACCCGCAGGTTGATAAGTTCGTCCAGGTCCGACAACGTCCCCGACGCGTTGGTCGAGTCGAGAGGGGCGCCCGCCACCCCTATTAAGGCAAGGCTCATCGTTGCCACCGCCACAAGCGCTCGCTTGTGCGTCGCCCGAAATAGAATGGCCGCGCCCGATTTCAAGATGAAAGCCCGGGCGCACGTTCGCGCCTTTTGGGCTCTGCCCTAAATATCGGCGCCTCCGGTTCGGACACGGGTCAAATTGCTGACCATTCTTTGGCCATCCTTATGCAAAAATTGCGCGTGCGACGGGATTTTCGGCCTAGTCCGCAACCCTGAAAGACAACTAAGTTTTTCGCCCTTTTATATCGACAAATGAGAGGTTTTCCCTTATATGAGCCAAGACCGCATACGCCCGGAAAACCAAGGCGCCGGTTTCACTCTTTATCCAATGATTTTTATAAAACGCCTTTTTCTGGTGACGACGCTTTTGCTCGTCAGCCACCTGCCCGCTTTTTCCGCCACATTTACTTGGACGGGAACGGTTTCCAAAGACTGGCTGACGGCGGGAAACTGGAGCCCCGCCGGGCCGCCCGGGCCCAGCGACACGGCGATCATCACCACCGGCACACCGATCGTCACCGGGACTGGGAGCGACGTCTTTTGTGACACGGTTTTTCTCTCCGGCGGCTCCCTGGATGCCGGAACGGGCCTTAACGTCACCAACGTCTTGAATTTCACGGGCGGCACGCTGGCCGGAAAACTCACCATCGGGGCCGGGGCCACCATGGTTTTGAGCAATGCGTCAGCGGTCAATCTCAGTGTCTCGCGCCTGGTCAACTTTGGGTCCGTGCAATGGAAATCAGGCTCGTTGCAATTGGCGGCGGGCGCCTTTCTCACCAATAACGGGGCGTGGCTCATCCAAAGCAACAGCGCCGTCAACGCGGGCGGCAATGTTACCTTCTACAACAACGCCTCCGGCGTGGTCAGCAAGACCGGCAGCGGAACCACAACATTTAACAACCTGGCGTTCTTCAACGCCGGCGCGCTGCAAGTCAGCGCCGGAACACTCCAGCTCAACGCATTCTCGGTGTTAAATGGAACCGTTGCGGTCCCCGCAGGAACCTTGACCGTCAACGGCGGCGGCTATTGGGGAGGCAGCTTTACGGCGGGCGCGGGCGCCATCGTGCAGTTCACTTCGGGGAATTTCACCAATGACAACGCGCAATTTACCGGCGCCGGCGCCTTCAAACTGACCGGCGGCGCGTTGACCTTGACCAATGATCTCAGCCCCGCCCTGCAGTTGCGCGGCGGCACGGTGGCGGTGGGCCCGCTCTTTCAAAATAATGGCTCCATTGCCAGCCTGTCCCTGAACGGCGCTTCCTTGATCGGAACCAATAATGTTTCCGGAACCCTTAATTGGGTGGCGGGCGGAATCAACGGCGTTTTGAACATCGCCAAAAGCGCCGTATTGAATATCAGCGGCTCCAGCTCCGTGCAGCAGGGCGGCTCGATCACCAATGCCGGCCAAATCTTGTGGAGCGGGCCCTGCAACTGGAACCTCGCCAGCGGCGCCACCGTCAACAATCTCGGGGCTGGCTTGATCGATATTCAATACGACCAAGTCATGAACGCCTCCTCCGCCACGCTGGTCAACAACGCCGGTCTCATCCGGAAATCCGGCGGGCCGGGAACCACCACCATCGATCCCGCTGTGATCAATTCCGGCGCGATCACCGTCCTGAATGGAACGTTGGATTTTCGCGGCGGCGGAACATTTGGCGGCACGATCAATGTGGCCAATGGCGCTTTTGCCAGTTGGGACAATGGCGGCGTCTTGTCGGGCTCGTTCCTCGTGGGATATGGCGGCAGCATCAACCTGAATGGCGGGGCCTTCAGTTTTGGCCCTTCCGTCACCTTCGGAGGAGCGGGCGTCTCCAGCCAGTTCGGCGGCAGTCTGACACTTCTGGACAATCCTATTCCCAACCTTCTTCTGAAAGGCGGCTCCGTGATTCTTCCCCCCACCTTTCAAGGCGGCTCCATCGCTAATCTGACCCTCACAAATAACCAGGTTTTGACGGGCAGCAACTATATCACCGGCGTGCTCAACTTCCGCGGCACCGCGACGGGGCCATTGGTCGTTGCGCCGGGCGGGACGCTCAATTGGTCCGGCGGCACCGGCCAGGGATCGCTCACGGTTCTGGCGGGTGGAACGCTGAATTTTCCCTCCGCCAACACAGTTTATCTGGATGCGGCGGTCACGAATTTTGGCGCGGTGAATTTTACAGGCGGTTACGTGCAACTGCTCAATAACCTCACGTTCTACAATGAACTCGGCGCTTCCCTCAATTTTCTCGCCGATCAAACGTTCTACAATTACAACGGCGGCGAGACGGTCAACAATCTCGGCTTGATCAAGAAAAGCGGCACGACTGGCGTCACCTATTTCGATCCCATTCTCATCAACAACGGCACGGTGGAAGTGGACAGCGGCACGCTCAATTTTTACGGCAATTCCACGGGGGCGCAACTCAATGGCCAGTTCCTGGCCGAGGCTGGCGGCACGATTATTTTCGGCGACGGCGGCAGCCTCGCTGGAACCTACAATGCCGCAGGCGGACTGATCGAATTGCAAAACGGAGCCTTCAATCTCACCGCAGCCGCCAGCTTCGTCGGCTCCGGCACCAACCTCATGGTCGGCGGCTCCTTGACGCTGGCCAACACCAATGTTCCCGGTTTGCAGATCGCAGGCGGAACATTTTCGCTTGCTCCTGGATTTCAGGGAGGCGTCATCACTAACCTGACCCTCAACGGCAATCTCAGCGGAAGCAATTACCTCGACGGCTCCTTGACCCTGAACGGGAACATCAACGGCCCGCTTACCCTCTCTCCCCGCTCCGTGGTGACGTGGATGGGCGGAACCATGCAGGCTGCGCTCACCATTCCAGCCGGGGCCATTTTCAACTTCAACGGCAATGGAACCTTTGCGGTCAACGCGTCCTTGACCAATAACGGAACCATTAATTGGCGCAACGGCGATATCGCGATTCAGGGCGCTTTTAGTTTCAACAATCTGCAAGGGGCTGCCTTCAATGTAATGTGCGATCGCACCCTTTACGGTTCCTATAGCACGGCCTATCTCAACAACGCGGGTGAAATCCATAAATTTGGCGCGTCGAACAACACCTATGTGGAGATCAACATCAACAATCTGGGGCGTTGCGACGTGGATAGCGGCGAGATTAGTTTTCGTTCAGCATTTTATGACGGCACCGGCGCGAATTACGGCGGCCTCCTTCATACCGCCTCCAACGCCACGATCAACATCGATTACGGCGGTCAGCTCTCCGGCGTTTTCAGCAATGAACTCGGCGGCTCCCTGACGCTTTCCGGCGGCTATTTCACGAACCTCCCGACGGTCGTCTTCACCGGAGCCGGCTCCAGCGTCTTGACCGGCGGCTATGTTACACTTGACAGCAATTCCATCCCAAACCTTTCCATCAACGGCCAGGCCAACGTCGTGCTCGGCCCGAATTTTCAAGGCGGATCGATCACTAACTTCACCGTGGGCGGCTATGTCTCCGGCAACACCACCGTCAGCGGCGCCTTCACCAACACCGAGGGCGGCATTTCCGGCAATTTGATCATGCTGCCCGGTGCGACCGTCACGCTGGGCGGAGTCTCCGGCCAATACGTGACTGTCAACGCGGGGCCGATCATTTCGTCCGGTTCAGTCCTGAATATCGCCGGTTCGGGATACTTGGAATTCAGCGCCGGACTGACCAACGACGGTGTGATCAACTGGACCGGATCCGAAATGTACGTCGGCAATGGCGCGACGGCGATTTTCGAGAATGCCGGCGTCTTCAACATCCAATGCGATTCCAGCCTGGGCGATTACTACTATTACAATACGGGCGCCCAACTGAACAACGACGGCGCGATTGTGAAGAGCGCCGGCGTCAACACCACAATATTCACCATTCCTTTGCAGAACGCCGGGACCGTGGACGCCCAAAGCGGCGCGATTTATTTCAACTTCGATTCCAGCTCGGGCGCGGCGCCGGTCCTGGGCGGCTCGTTCCAGGCAGAGAACGGCGGCTCCATTCTTTTCACCGGCGGCGGAGCGCTCACGGGCCATTACACGGCGGGTCTGGGTGGGATCATCAACCTCGAGGGAGGCAATTTCACCAACACTCCGGCCACGCGATTCTCGGGCGCCGGCATCAACGAGCTGACCGGCGGAACATTGTATTTGACGACCAACCTCGACAACGTGCTCTTTTATGGCGGCGTCCTTATTCCCACCAACGGTTTCAGCCTCGATTCCCTCGGAAATCTCAACCTGAATGGCACCAGCCTCGGCGGCTCCAACACCATCAATGGTTCGCTCACTCTCACCGGGTCGATTGAAGGCGCCCTGACGGTCAACGGCACGCTCAATTTCAACGGCTACCTCACTTCCGGCCAGACTCTTACCCTCACTCCTGGCTCCACGCTCAATTGGACCAACGGCGGCGTGTACACGCCTTTCACCGTTCCCGCCGGGGCGACCGTCAACCTGCT
>DASZMX010000077.1:0-16413 GCA_035551475.1 Verrucomicrobiia bacterium | reverse complement strand
TCCCAGCGCAGTGATCAGCCCCAAGGCGCAGATCGACCCGACGGCAAACATCGGGCCGGGGGCGGTGATTGACGGGGAGGTGACGGTGGGGGCGGGTTGCGAGGTGGGGCCGCATGTTTATTTGACAGGCTGGACGCGGATCGGGGCGAACAATCGTTTCCATGCGGGGTGTGTCATTGGGGATGCGCCGCAGGATTTGAAGTATAAAAATGAGCGCACGGGGGTGATCATTGGGGATGACAATGTTTTTCGCGAAGGGGTGACGGTGCATCGCTCGGCCAAGGTGGACGAGGCGACGGTGATTGGCTCGCATAATTATTTGATGGTGAACGCGCACATCGGCCACAACGGCGCGGTGGGGAATCATGTGATCATCGCCAATGGGGCGTTGCTGGCAGGGCATGTGGAGGTGGGGGACCGGGCGTTTATTTCGGGCAATTGCCTGATTCACCAATTCACGCGGATCGGGACGCTGGCCATGATGCAGGGCGGGGCGGGGGTGGGGCGCGATCTGCCGCCGTTCACGATCGCGTATGGCGTCAATAATATCATTGGGCTGAATGTCGTGGGCTTGCGCCGCGCGGGGATCAAGCCGGAGGAACGGCTGGAATTGAAGCGGCTGTATCAGGCGCTGTTTCGTTCGGGGCGCAATTTGACGGAAGCGGCGGCGGCGGCGCAGGCGCAATTTAACGGCGCCGCCTCCCGGACGATGCTCGATTTTGTGGGTTCGACCAAGCGCGGCATCTGCCTGCATCGCGCGCGCCGGGGGCAAAGTCACGACGACATTGACTAACACGGCGGGCTTGTGGAAACTTCGGGGACGTTGACTGTTTAACCTTTAAATTTTTCCCATCATGCCTCCCAAAGCCGAAAAAGTTGCCGAAGCAAAATCGCCCGAATCCAAGGGCGCCGACCCGAAAATTGCCGCCGCGCGCCAGCGTGATTTGGATGCGGCGATTTCCTCGATCACGAAAGCGTACGGCGATGGCAGCATCATGCGGCTGGGCGATGCGCGCGCGAAAGTGGTGATCGAAGTGATTCCCACGGGAGCGCTGGCGGTGGATTTGGCGCTGGGCGTGGGCGGAGTGCCGCGCGGGCGCGTGGTGGAAATTTTCGGGCCAGAATCGTCGGGCAAAACGACGCTGATGCTGCATGTCATCGCCAATGCCCAGAAGATGGGCGGGCTGGCGGCGTTCATCGACGCGGAGCATGCGCTCGATCCCGGTTACGCGAAGAAGCTGGGCGTGAACCTGGATGAATTGCTGGTGTCGCAGCCGGACAGCGGCGAAGAGGCATTGAGCATTTGCGAAACGCTGGCGCGCTCGAACGCGCTGGACGTGATCGTGGTGGACTCGGTCGCGGCGCTGGTGCCGAAGGCGGAATTGGAAGGCGAAATGGGCATGGCAACGATGGGCATGCAGGCGCGGTTGATGAGCCAGGCGTTGCGGAAACTGACGGCCATTCTGAACAAGTCCAAGACGACCTGCATTTTCACCAATCAATTGCGCGAAAAAGTGGGCGTGATGTTCGGCAACCCGGAGACGACGCCCGGCGGCAAGGCGCTGAAATTTTACGCGAGCATTCGCATCGACATCCGCCGCCGCGACACCTTGAAGGACGCGGCGGGGAACGCGGTGGGCAACACGACCAAGGTCAAGATCGTCAAGAACAAGGTGGCGCCGCCGTTTGTCGAGGCGGAATTTGAGATCATTTACAATCACGGCATCAACAAGGAAGGCAGCATCATCGATGTGGGCATCGCCAATGGCGTGGTGGACAAGAAAGGCGCGTGGCTCCAATTCGAGGGCGAATTGATCGGGCAGGGCAAAGACGCGGCGCGCCAAGCCCTGGTGGACAAGCCGGAACTGGCGCAGAAAATTGTCGCCGCCATCATGGCCAAACGCGCGGGCGCCGCGGCGCCGGCGGCGGAAACCAAGGCCTAAGCTGCGACGAGGGCGCGCAGGCGGTCTTCCACCTCGTTGATGATGAAATCGGGCGTGGAGGTGCCGGCGGTGAGGCCGATGCGCACGGCGTGCGCGAGCCACTCGGCGCGCAGGTCTTTGGCCTGCTGCACGTGATGCACCCGGGCGCAGTGGCGGGAGCAGGTTTGCACAAGTTCGCGGGTGTTGTTGCTGCTGGCGCCGCCCACCACGATGACCACGTCGGAGGCTTGCGCGAGCGCGGCGGCGGCGGATTGGCGGAGCTTGGTGGGCTGGCACACAGTGTCAATAAAACGGACTTCGGATTGGGGAAACCGCTGGCGCAGGAGTGCGACCAGCGCGCGGACGCGGTCGATGGGCTGGGTGGTCTGCGCGGCGACGCCCAAACGCGGATGCGGAGCGAGCCCGGCGACGTCCTCATCTGTCAAAATAATATCGCAGGCGGCGAGGTCTTCGGTCAGGCCGCGGACTTCGACATGGCCGCGCTGGCCAATGATGATCGGATGAAAGCCGGCGGCGGCCAGCTGCCGCACGGCGCGGTGGGCGTAATGCACGAGCGGGCAGGTGGCTTCCAGGACATGCAAACCCTGGGCGCGCGCGCCTTGCATGGTTTTGTCCGAGGCGCCGTGCGCGGTGATCATCACGGCGGGGGTTTTCACCGTGGCGGGCTGATGCTCGGTTTGAATGCCGCGCGCGCGCAATTGCGCCGTGACATCGGCATTATGCACGAGATCGCCGAGAATGGTGAGCGGCTGTTTTGCCGCCTCGTCGAGCGCGAGCGCAATGGCGTCGCGCACGCCAAAGCACATGCCGAGATGGGCGGCGCGCTGAATGCGCACGGCGCGCGCGGGAGCGGGAGCGTCAACTACACTTTGCATGGCAAAGTAATCAGACACAGGATGAGCAATCGTGTTCATGGCAAAAAATCATTTCGGCAAACGCGCCTGCCGAACAATGTCCTCGAGGAGATCGATGTAATTGGCGAACGCCTTGCGACCGGAGGGCGTAAGGGCGCAAGTCGTGAGGGGGCGCTGGTTGCGAAAGGATTTGGTGACGGAAACAAAACCCGCCTCCTGCAAGGTGCGCAAGTGCACGCTGAGGTTGCCATCAGTCATGCGCAGCGTCTCGCGCATCTCGGTGAAAGACAGTTCGGCGGAGGCGGCGAGCAGGGACATGATGGGAAGGCGGCCCTTCTCATGAATGACGCGGTCCAACTGCAGAAATGGTTCGGCGTTCACGCGTCCTTTCGGCGTTTTTCCGTAAAGTACAAATAAATTCCATAGGCCCAATGCGTGCCGCCAAAGAGCGCGCCCATCGCCCAATTCGCTTCCGCGAGAGAAAGGCGGCCGCCGAGCGAAAGTCCGGCCACGCCGAGGGCGGAGCCAGCGAGGACAAACGCCCAGGCAAACAACTTCACGCCGCGCGGCATGAAGAATCCGGCGGCATGCAGGCCCGTGCCGTAAAGCACCATCCACGCCGGCACCAACGGCCAGGCGTTCAGCGGCGGCCGCACATGCGGGGCCAGAAACGGCAGGCTCACGACCACGCCTGCGAAAAAGGACGGCGCCAAAGCGCGGGTGATGCGGCGGGTCGGCGGCGACCAAAACGGTTCGGCGTCGCGCAAGGCCTGGCGGCGGGTGAGAATAAAAGCTTCCGCCAGGCAAATGGCGCTGGCCACCAGCCAGTAGGCGGCAAAGCCCTGGGAGGTGGTGAAATGGAAAAAGGCGCCGAGGATGGCGGCCGAAATGCCTGTCAAACCTATCGCCGCCATGACCGGCGCGAGGGCGCGGCGATAGACGGCGGAACGCTCCATGAGGGAGCGAATAATTTGCAGATTTTCCGTGGCCCAATCAGTTCGCATAACAATATTGGACGTTACTTTGTATTACAAAGTAAAGATTGTCAAACGCTGTTTTTTAGGGGGAGCCGGCCAATTGCCAGGAAGGATCGGGGTCGTAGGTCTTCATGTGCCGGGCAAGGGAGTCCGTATGGTGGCCGAGATTTTTCTGATAGACCTGGTCTTGTTGGTTGACAATGAAAGACATCACGCCGGTGTTGCCCCATTCGGCGGGCCACGCGATGAGGGCAAAACCGCCGATCAAATGGCCGTTAATCAAGTAATCGTATTTGCCCGCGGGAGCGTGGGAGCCTTGCCGGGTGAGGATTTTAAAATAGTAGCCGTGATACGGATTCTGCGGTTCGGCGAGAATTTTATTTTCGTGGCTGTAGCCCTCGGCGTGCGCCTCGGAAATCAGCGGACCCAAGGGGCTGGGATCTTCGTCGGGCTCGGCATGCCAATACAAGCCGTCGTGCTTGCCAGGAGAGCTGCGCAAATGCTGGGCGAATTCCAGGACGTCGCCCCCGTCATGGAGTTGGGAGGCGTATTCGCGCTGGGCGTCCACGTAGGAATGACAGACGGAGATGACGGCCAATTCATCTTCTCCAATGCGGCGGTTGAGGATTTCCTCGCGCCCGGCCTTGGTGTCAAACATCCACTTGGAATGCGTCTTGACCAAAGGAATGGGGAAAGGCCACGCATCCCACCCGAGGCGCAGCACGACGGTGTCGGATGACACCGGGTCCAAAGCAACCTTATTGGTGACACGCTCGATGAAAACGGCCAGGGCATTGCTCGCCTGCACCGCGTCGCGGGAAACGAGATCGCGCGCGTCCGGGCCGAAAATGGTTTGCATGGCGTTGGTGTCTTGCGCCCGCGCGGCCTGCGTCAACGCTTCGACCGCCTCTTCCGGCGAAGTAAACTTTTGCTCGCCGCCCGCCGTGGCCCGCAGCGGCATGGCCGCCAAAGTTAGAAGCGCCGCCCATCGTCCGAAAACCCGTGCCAATCGTGAGACGTCCATAAATAAGCTTAGTGTTTTTGCCCCGGACCGCCGCGCGAGGCGCCGCCGCCGCCCCCGCCGCCATGAAAACCGGACGCAGCCCCGGGGCTGACGCCGCGGCTTTCCGCGCCGCGCGCGCTAAAGGTTTGGGTTTGATGGGAAGATTCGCCGCCGCCGAAAATTCCGCCGCCGCCACTGGGCCGGCTGACAACCGGCGCAGAATGTGGAATGGGCGGGGCCACGGCGTGCACCGGCGCCTCGACGGCATGGACGGGTGGCGCGACCGCATGGGCCGGGGCCTCGACTGCATGAGACGAAGGCACGACTGCTTCCCTGGGCGGTTGGAAAGCGCGGGCCGGAGCGGGCGCTTCGTGATGCACAGGCTCCGCCGCCCTTGCGGGCGCCTCGGAACGGGACGGACCGGATTGGCGAATCACATTGGGCTCGTGGGCGGGCGCGGCGTGTTCCCCGCCGGAGCGGAAAGGCGCGGGGCGCACCGGCGCGCGGGGGGCCACGGCCGGACGCGCATAACCACGGTCGCCGCGGATCGGCGCGACGCTATGGGCGCTGGGGCGCCAAACGTGGGTGTTGGGAAAACTGCGGCGATCATTGGCCGGACGGTTCCACCAATCGTGCGGGCGCGGGTGGCGCCGATCCCAAAAAATCACGTTATGATGATGCCAATCCCAATCGTGGCGCCACCACAACCCAATCGGCAGACCGATGCCGAAGCCGCAGAAAATTCCGGGTGTAAAATAAATGGCGCCGGGATCGTATTCCGGCACGTAAATTTCATCCGGATTCGCCGGTTCAATATCGATGTCGCCATCATCATTGACGATGGTTTCCTGCGGCGTGCTTTGCAGGTTGCCGAGGCTTTGCGCCTTGGCGCGCATACGCTGCACGGCGTCCATGACATCGCCTTGCTGCGCGGCGAAAGCCTGGCCGAGTTGCGTCGTCCACGGCAAATTATCATCCAGCCATTTCAAGACGCTGGGATAATGCGCCAGCGCCTGCACGCTCGGATCCAAGGGCTGTTGGGCAACGTCGTCCGGGCTCATGCCCTGCGCGACGTCACGGTCGGCGAGGACGATTTGATCGGGGAAGGTGGCGGCGGCGGTGATCTCCGCAATTAACGGATCGGGATAAAGCGCAATGGGGCCGACCAATTGATCCAATTCATCCGGAGAGCGGGCAGGCGCCTCGTCGTCCTGCGCGAAAACAGCGCCACCCCAAATGCTGACGACGGCCAGCCCCGCCAAAACGCCGCGAACCAATTGCCTCATACGCCAAGCTTCCACCGGCCCCTGCGGTTAGTCAAATGGTATGCCGCCTGAAATCAGGCTGGGACAAGCGAGGGACGAACATCCGTCAGCGCGGCGTGCGCGGAGCGCAACATGCGTTCGGTGGTGTCCCAACTGAGGCAGGCGTCCGTGATCGAAACTCCGTAGCGCAGGTCGGCGACGTTCTTTGGAATGGATTGGGCGCCTTCGCACAAATAGCTCTCCACCATCAAGCCGATCACCGAGCGCGCGCCCGCGACGCGCGTTTGCACGACGCTGCGCATGACATCTTCCTGGCGGGCGGGCTGTTTGCCGGAATTGGCGTGGCTGCAATCCACCATCATGACTTTCGGCAAATTATGTTCGCCGAGTTTCGCTTCGGCGCGTCCGATGCTTTCGGCGTCGTAATTGGAGCCGACCCGTCCGCCGCGCAAGACCACATGGCCAAAGGGATTTCCCATCGTGCGCACGATGCTGGTGATGCCCTTTTGGTCGATGCCAATGAAACTGTGCGGACGCATCGCGGCACTGAGGGCATCAATGGCGATTTGCAAACTGCCGTCGGTGGCGTTCTTGAAGCCGACCGGCATGGAAAGGCCGCTCGCCATTTCGCGATGTGTCTGGGACTCGGTGGTGCGGGCGCCAATCGCGGCCCAAGTGATCAAGTCCGCGATGTATTGGGGAATGATCGGATCGAGAAATTCGGTGGCGGCGGGCAGGCCGAGGGCCGCGACTTCCAACAAAAGGCGGCGGGCTTTTTTCAAGCCAGTGTCAATGTCGTAAGTGTCGTTGAGGTGCGGGTCGTTGATCAGGCCCTTCCAGCCGACGGTGGTGCGCGGTTTCTCAAAATAAACGCGCATCACGATTTCCAAACGATCGCCGAGTTCGCGGCGGAGGGCGGCGAGTTTGCCCGCGTATTCCATGGCGCCGGCAGGGTCGTGGATGGAGCAGGGGCCCACCACGATGAGGAGGCGTTCGTCCTGCTGCTTTAAAATCCGTTGCACCGCCTGGCGGCCGCGCACCACGACGGCATTGGCCTCTTCCCCGGCGGGAAATTCGTCCTTCAGCGTTTGCGGCGACAGCAACGGCGCTATCTCCCGCACTCGCAAATCTTGAGTCGGCAACATCAGACCGACAGTATAATTGCTCTCCGCCGTAAGGAAAGTGGGAAAGTCCACCGGTTTCCTCACGCCGCATTATGGCAGAGCACCTGCAAAGCCTGGTCGGCGGCCCGGAACCCGCTCGCGATGGCGCCATGAACGGTGCCTTGGGCCGAGCGGGGCGCGGTGGCTTCTCCGGCGAAGAACAGCGTGCCGGCGAGCGGCTCGGCCAACTCCTCAGCGGCGGAACCGCCATCGACCAAGGTGTAAGTATAGGCGCCGCGGGCGTAGGGATCGGCGCTCCAATCGTGACAGCGCCAATCAAGCAGTTGCCGCCGCACCTCGGCGGTGGCGATGCCAAATATCGTGTGCAAATCCTCCAAGGCCAGGTGCAGCAATTGACCGCGATCGAGCGCGGCGGCGCGCGGGCCGCCCGTCCACCCCACAAGCACCGGGGCGCCCGGACGCGACCACCAGGTATGAAAAGAAGTCTTGCGGGCATGGATAAAGCCGAAGTCGGGGCAGCCGACATGGTGTTTCCAGAACGCGTTTTGAAAGCGCAGATTTATTTTCACGACGTGCCCCATTTCCAGAAGGGAAAGCGCGCGCTCTTTTTCGCGCAACGGCGGCGTGAAGCGGATGCCGCCGGGGAGATCGGACGAGGATTGCAGGATCGGGCACGGCACGGTGATGACGGCTTGATGGGCCTGGAAAATCCGCCGTCCCTGGGCGGTTTGCGCGATGACTTCCACGCCCCCTTCGCGCCAATTGATCATTTGAATGGGGGAGCCAAACTCGATCGCACCGCCCGCCGCTTCGAGCCCCGCCTGCAACCAGTCAATTACACAATGATAGCCGCCTTGCAGCCGGAAATCCTTGTCTTCGCCGTCTTCGTCCGAGGTCTCGGCCTGCGCGAGCGTGTGGACGCTGGCGTTTTTTACATTGGCGGCGTCAAAGCCCTCCACAAATTGGCGTTGGAACCATTCATCCGGCACGGGATGGCTATGAAGATATTCATCCAGGGAAACGTCCGGCTCCTCCAGATCGACGTTCTCGAAAGTGCGGGCGAGATTATCGTAAAGAGCGCGCGCTGAAAAAAGCCTTCCGCCGCTCCCGGCCACCCATTGCGCGTCCTTGACATCCGCCACGCGCCAGCCGGCTTCCTCGGCCAAATCGTGGATGGCGTGGCGCGTGCCGTGAATGAATTCCGCGCCCAATTCAAAATGGGAGGCCGGCTCGCCCGAGGGAATCGTCAAAATTCGCCCGCCCGCGCGGTCGCGCGCTTCCAAAACCAGGACTTGCATACCGGCCCGCGCCAATCGATAGGCCGCCGCCAAACCCGCCGCGCCCGCGCCCACTACAATCACATCTGTCATGACCAACCTCCTGCCTTAACGTCGGGGCCAGAACGCGCGCGGGCAATGGGGGCAAAACCGCAAGCAACCAGCAGCGGCGGCACTAGCGGCCTACTGCCGGTTTCTTAATCCTTGTCAAATGCCAGGACATCGCCGTCCTTGGGCAGGAGCATGCGAATGCCGTTCTGAATTTCGATTTCAGTCGTCGGCGGCTTGGAGCCGGGCAATTCCACCTCGTAGGTGTCGCCGCTTTTCTGCCATTTGCCGGTGGCGACGACGGAGGCGTCGGGGCTCATCGTGCTTTGCTTCTTCATGATGAACTCATGATTGACGGTGCAGACGAGCGTCAGGCCATTGACGTAGGAAGCCATGCGCAGGCGGTTGTTGCGCATTTGGAGGGGGGTCATCCCGCCGCGTTTGCGGAGCTGCGCGTAGGTGGCGGGGACGTTAATGGTCCAAGTGCCGAGAATGGTTTCGGCGTCGTATTTGGCGGATTGGCCCGTCAACAGATAATGCTGCAAATCGTCGAGGTCATTGCCCAGCAACGCCTCGACGTCGCTGGTGATGGCGGTGTTGGTGACGATGGCTTGGACCGGCGGATATTTCAGAATGTCGCCGATGGGCGCCTGGGTCTGAAGCATCTGCTGCAATTGCAAATCGTTGCCCAACGCCTGGAACTCCGGCCGCTGCGCGAGCGTGAGAAACGGCGGATATTGCGAAAGGCGGTTTTCCAGGAGGGGATTATGCAACACCAACGCCGCGATGTCCGTGGCCTGATAAACCTGCGGTGGCAATGGATCGTATGCGGCCAGCACCCGGTCGAGGCCGAGCCCGTGCAATTCCCCGCGCGCATGAGTCATAAAACGCGCGCCCGCCGTGCCCCCCTCGCCTTGCGCGCCTTCGGCCACGGTCGTGAAGAACCCGCCGATATAAATCGGCACCAGCAACACGACAAAATAAACCGCGCCATTCAGCAGGCCCACGCAAAAACCCAGCCGGGTATAAAGCCGATTCCAGGCATAAAAACGCGCGTCATCCTCATCGTATTTGAAGTGCATGAGGATTTTGTGATGCACCACGTTGCCGGTGATGATAAAAATGACAAGCACCACGATGAAGGCGATCATCTGCGGCACAAAGAAGCCCCAGATCTGATGATGCAACCCGAGGAGCGGCAGGAGCGGTTTGGTCAGCGGCCGCAGCGGCCCCGCCAGCACGGCGCCGGCCAGCAATCCGAAAAGCCCAAACAACGACCGCACCGGCCCCTGAAAAAAACCGATGGCTCCCACCAGCGCCAGGCACAACACCGCGATGATCCAAACCATGCCGTAACGTAATGAAGAGGAAGGGCCAGCGCACGCCTTAATTCGCTGCAACTGGGCGGATACGCGACCGTTCCCCGCGAGCTTAGGCGAGAATATAACGTCCGCTTTTTTTGGAGCCGACTCTCTTTACCAACCCCGCCTGCATGAGCGGTCGCAACAGGTCAAGAGCCCCCTGCCTGGAAATATCCATCGCGTCCCAGATCTGGCGCGGCGTCATGCTTTTATGGTCGCGCAGCAATTGCAGCAGCTGCTCCTGTTTGGGGCGCAACACGAGTTTTTTCTTCCTGGATTGCACCGCAAAGTTTTGCACTCTCGTCCAGACCCGCTCCAATGTTTTTAGCAATCCTTCAGCCGAATACTCCAGCCAGCCGGTTAAATCCTCGCCCGCCTTGCGCACCGCAGCCAGCCATTGATAATACCGCGCGCGGTCTTCCCAATAAAACTCGTCCACCGAAAAGATGTGGTGGGTATCGAAGCCGCGCCGGTATAATTCCCACAAGGCCAAGGCGCGCCCGGCCCGCCCGTTGCCATCGGCAAACGGGTGGATAGCTTCAAAGCGGTAATGGAGGATGGCGGAGCTAAGAACTGGCGACTCTTTGGACGACTCCTTATTCCACCAGGTGAGCAACTCAAACATCAGTCCCGAAACGTCTTCCGCGGCGGGCGGCAGGTATTGGCCCACGCGCACTTGGATGGTGCGGTAACGCCCGGCCACGCCCTGATCCATTACTTTTTCCGCCAAAATTCGGTGGAGAGTGAAAATCTCCTCATGCGTGATGGTGGAAATGTTTGCGTTCGTCTCAATATATCGCAATCCCGCGAAATAATTGGTCACCTCCCGCCTGGCACGGGAGGCGATGGCGGGGATTTCGCGCCCTTCCTCCACCGCCCGCACCTGCTCCAGCGTCAATGGGTTGCCCTCAATGGCGGTGGACGAATGGGTGTTGCGCGTGCGCGTGTCTTTCTGCAAAGCTGGAATCCAAGGCACCTGCACCGTGGCGGCCAAAATGCGCTCACGCACAGCCGCGATCTGCTCCACCTGCGCCAACAAACGCGGCGTGATGGTGAATTGCGGCCGATAACTCATGGCCCTCCAGCGTGGGGGTAAGTCAAGTGTAAGTCAAGTGTAAGTCAAGTGTAAGTCAAGTTTTTGGTCAAGCGGTTAAGCCGGCTGGAGGAGTCGGCGGGAAATTCCCGGTTGCCGTGGCCGCCGCTCCTATGGTAAGCAAAAGCCATGACCATTCGTCCCAAGACGGATCAACCGAAGATCAAGATTTTCCTGGTCGATGATCATCCCCTCGTGCGCGAATGGCTCAGCCAATTGATTCAGCGCGAAGGGGATCTAACGGTGTGCGGCGAAGCGGAGGACGCCCCCGAGGCGCTGGTGAAGATCGAGGAGACGCAGCCGAACATCGTTATCGTTGACATTTCCTTGAAGAACACGCACGGGCTGGAGTTGGTGAAGGACCTGCAAGTGCGCATCCCCGCGCTGCCAGTGCTCGTGCTCTCGATGCACGATGAATCACTTTACGCCGAGCGCGTGCTGCGCGCCGGCGCCAAGGGCTATATCACCAAGCAGGAAGCCACCAAGAAAATCCTGCTCGCCATCCGCCAGGTTCTGGCCGGGCAAATTTATATTAGCGACAAAATGGCGTCCCGCATGGTGCACAAAATGGTGTTGGGCCGCGTGCAGGAGCAGAAGTCGCCCATTGAGCGCCTGACCGACCGCGAGTTGGAGGTTTTCCAGCTCATCGGACGCGGTCACGGCACTCGCAAAATTGCCGCCGAACTCCATCTCGGCGTCAAAACCGTCGAATCCTACCGCGCGCGCATCAAAGAAAAGCTAAAGCTCGAGGATGGCACGCAGCTTTTGCAGCAGGCCATTCAATGGGTGCATAGTTTGCAGGACCATTGAACGGCCCGCGCCGGCGTTTTATTTCCGCGCCCCGTTGATTTTGTCCGCAATCTGATGGGCTTCCGCCTCGCTGAAGTCGCCCGTCACGGCCAGTTTCCCGGCGCTATATTCCGGCTCAAGAGTGCCGGTGCCGACGGCCCGTCCATCGACAATCAGAGCCACCCGACGGCCCGCATCCTTCTTGGCCACACGCGCCAGCTCCTGCCGGCCCGCGGGTGAAAGATCGAGGTCGAGCCGCGCCTGGCCGTTGCCGCCGCGCACGACTTCCGCCGCCGCCACATCTTTTTCGCTCACCAGCGTTTTGCGATCCACGAAAAGCAGCTCCTTGATGCCATCGCCGCTGTGGACGAGCGGCATTTTTTCGCTCGTTTCCGTGGGCGCGTCGTGCGCCACCCGCAGTTGGAGTGACTCAATATTGCCATAACCCGCCGCCCAGGCAGAAACGCTCAGGCCCAAAACCGCCACGCTCATTAAAACTAATTTTTTCATAAGTTATTCCCTCCCTTGTTCCGCCAAGCCTAAAGCGGCGCCCAAACCCGCGCCATCCGCGCCGGGCTGAAAATAGGATGGACACGAACGCTGAGGGCCTCCTAGCAAAGCGCCTTAGCCGCCGCGGGCCAAAGTGAAGACGCCGTGATCGTAGCGGCAGCGATACGTGCAGTGCAGATGGTTGCCGGCAAGTTCGCCGTCATACTTATATATGCCGCCGGCGAGGGCGCCGAGGTCGGACTCGCCGGCCAAAAGAAAATGGGCGCCGTCGGGGCGGGCTGCCAGTTCAACCTCGTAACAAACGCGCAAAAAACGGGCGTAACGCGCGTGAAACCAGGCGTCCCATTTCCCGTTTTCCCGGCGCCGCAGCACGCAACGCAACGCGCCGTGGTGTCCGTTCGCTTGACTCTTCCATTCGCCGGACCAGCGCTCGCCAGAAGCGGCCTCGCGCCAGGCGGCGTGAAAGGCGCCGCCGTTGGAGGTCAATGCGGCCAGCGTGTGATTGATTCCACGAAGCAGGTTCGGCACACCTGCAAGTTACCGTTATTTCAAGGCGCGTCCACCCTGGCCGACGGTTTCCTTGTCAAACACGCGGGAGCCGAGAATGATTTCCTTGGGGACTGTTTCGCCATGGAAGATTTTCAGCGCGGTGTCCACCGCTTCCGCCGCGCCGGTGGGATATTGGAACGTGGCGTCCAAAATCCCCTGCTGCACATAGGCGACGCCTTCCTGGGGCAGGCCGTCGATGCCCACGAAAATCATTTCCTTCTCCCGCCCGGCCGCCTTGGCCGCCAGGTAAGCGCCGTGCGCGCCGGGATCGTTATGGGCGTACACGGCGTCGATCTTGTTGAAGCGCGAGAGGGCCGATTCCATTTCCTGCCGCGCATTGGGCTCGAGCCACTTCATGTCGCTGTCAAAAATGATTTTCAAATCGGTGCCCGCCAGGGCTTCGCGAAAACCGGCGTCGCGATCCTGTCCGGGCGTGGAGGTCATGAGCCCTTTCAGCTCCACCACATTGCCCTTGCCGCCAAGTTTCTTGACGAGCCACTCGCCGGCGGCATGCCCAATCTTGCGATTGTCCGCGCCGATAAAAGAGGTGAATTTGTCGCCGAGCAATCGCCGATCCAAAACGATGACCGGGATTTTCGCGTCCATCGCGCGGGCGACCGGCTCCGTCAAGGGTTGGGCTTCCTTGGGGCTGATGATAATGAGGTCCACCTTGGCGTCCACGAATTCCTCGACGTGCCCGCGCTGTTTGAGCGTGTCGTTTTGCGCGTCCTTGTAAACGACTTTCAGCTCGGGATGCTGGGCGGCGGCGGCTTGCAATTCGGCGTTCATCTCCACGCGCCACGGTTCGCCCAGATTGCATTGGCTCATGCCGATGACGTACGTGCGGGCCGCGGCGGCGGCCGGGGCGCCAGGAGCCGCCGGCGCCTCGTGTTTCTGGCAGCCGACGGTGAAAAGGAAACTCCCCAGGCAGCCGCAGACGGCGGCGGCTTTCGCAAACGTGTTCAGGTTCATTGAAGCGTTATAGCACACGCGCCGCCGATGCGTCAAAAACCTCAATCCAAAATCGCGCCGCGCGCTGGAACCGCGCTGGGAACGAGGCGCAAATGCTCAATAAAAAGACGCGAACCCTCAATGACCGTCGCCCCGTTCGGCTCTAGAGTTTGCCTGACATCCCATAATGTTTTATGAAAACTGCCAAACCCTGCTTGCTGCCGCTGACGCGTTTCATGACGTTCGCCCTCCTGTGCGCCTGTCTTGGCGCGCTCCCAACTTCCGCCTCCACCGTCGTGGGCCTGTGGCGTTTTGATGAAGGGGCGGGCGCGTCCGTTTCCGACTCCTCGGGCTTGGGCAACAACGGAACCCTGCAAGGCGAAGGCGGGGTGCTGCCCACTTGGACGACCGGACAGGACGGCTTCGGCAACGCCCTCATGTTTTCCAATGACGGCACCAATCATAATTATGTGGACATCCCGGGCAGCGCCTCGCTGCGGATTGGCCAGACCTCGAGCGACGCCTGGACGATCACCTGCTGGGCTTACGAAAGCTCGGACGGCACGAGCGATTTCGTCGCTGCTTACGGCCGCTTTCTCGTGCTCGACGACGGCACAGCGTTTCAATTTGAATCCGGCGCCAGCGGCGACAACGAAGTGTACACCTGGGCGCGGGCCAACCCGGATTGGCAACTGGGCTGGCTGACCGATGGCCCGGTTTCGCCGCTGCTCGATCAATGGGTGCATTGGGCGGTGACCTACGACGGAACCAACCTTTCGGTCTATCGCGATGGCAATCAAGGGCCCAGCGGCGGCGCGCTCGTTCAACCCTTGGTGGCGGCCATTGGCTATTCCGGCTATCAAGGCGCCATTCATATCGGCACGGAACTAGGCCAGGACGGCACGCGCAATTGGAACGGCATGCTGGATGACGTGGCGGTATTCGCGGGCGCGCTCACGCAGTCGCAAATCCAGACCGTGATGTCCGGCGATTTCAGCTCCTTTTTTGGCGGCCCGGGCGATGTCCTGAGCCAGCCGCAAAATCAAACCGTCCCCCAAGGCGGCGCGGCCACCTTCACGGTGGGGGCGATCGGCAAGGCGCCGCTGCAATTTCAATGGTATCACGACAGCAGCCCCCTCCCGGGCCAAACCAACGCCACGCTCAACCTGGCCAATGTGCAACCGGCGCAAGCGGGCAATTACACGGTCAGCGTTTCCAACAGCCTTGGCGGCAATTTCAGCCAGCCAGCCCGGCTGATTGTTTACAGTCCGGCCACGACGTTGGTCGGTTTATGGCGTTTCAACGAGGGCTCCGGCACCAACGCCCTGGATTCCTCGGGCCTCGGCAATGACGGCGTTTTGCGCGGCGAAAATGGCAATGTGCCCGGCTATGTGGACGGCCAGCCCGGCTTCGGCTCCGCGTTGAGCTTCACCAATGACGGCCTGGATCATTCTTATGTTGACATCCCGGGCAACGCGTCGCTGATGATTGGCCAGACCGCCACCAATCCCTGGACGATCACGGCGTGGGCCTACGAAAAGTCCGATGGCGGCGGCGATTCGCTGGCCGGTTACGGCCGCATTCTGGTGATCGACGACGGCACCGCCTTGCAATTGGAATCCGGCGCGGCGGGCGATGAGCAATTCTACACCTGGGCGCGGGCCAACACCGCGTGGCAAATCGGCTGGGACGGCGCCATTCCGCTTCTGTTTGACCAATGGGAGCATTGGGCGGTGGTCTATGATGGAACCAATTTGTCCGTGTATCTCAATGGCGACCAGGGCGCGGGCGGCGCGCTCGCTTCCATGCCCGTTAATGCCGCGCTCGGCTTTGCCGGCTACACTGGCTCCATTCACATCGGCTCCGAAGTGGGCGAGACGGGCGACCGCAATTGGTATGGTTATCTGGACGACGTGGCTGTATTCAACACCGCCTTGACCACCGCGCAGATTCGGACGGTGATGAGCGGGAATTTCGCCGCGTTTTTGCCCAAGCCGCCGCTCTCCATTGTCCTGCAAGGCGGCGACGCCGTGCTGTCGTGGCCCGTGGCGCAGGCGGATTTTCAACTGCAATCCACCACGAATTTGACCAACCCAAATTGGGGCGGCGTCGCGGGGACTTTGACGACCAACGGCAACAATGTTTCCGTCTCCGTTCCGTTGGGGTCGGGCAATCAATTCTTCCGGCTCCTCGGCCACTAAGCATGCTGCGCCCTTTGTTTTTTGCCGGCGCGCTCGGCCTTGCGGCCCAGGGCGCGACGAACCTGCCTTCCTATTACGCCCATCACGCGGAGGCGGACGCCAACGGCGTGATCGCGCCGTGGTATCACGGCTTGAATGGCCAGATGGACGAGCGGCTCAACATCGCGGTGAACGTATACAAGCGTTATCCGTGGGTGGACCAGCCCAAGGCCGTGATGGCGGCGCCGGATTTTGTTTACAACTCCCATTGGAGCATCAAGCCAGACGGCACGATCATCATTCCGCCCACCACCGACTGGATGTGCGGCGATTTGTGCCAGCGCGTCTGGAGCATCGTCAAAGGCTTGACGGCCTATTACCAATACAGCGGCGATCCCATCGCGTTTCTCTATATTCCGCGCGCGGTGGATTATGTGCTTGACTACGGTTTGACGGATGAAAAGGCGGATTGGCCGCTCTTTCCCATCA
>DASZMX010000076.1:0-3873 GCA_035551475.1 Verrucomicrobiia bacterium | reverse complement strand
GTAAGAATGGGAACAGTCCCATCCCAAGCTGTGCGTCCGTGGATGATTACCTTTTGGCCGATCTCAAACTGGTTCGTGAAGTTATGCGGACTGAGATAAATGGCGGCCTGCCCGTCATGGACATAAAATTGGCCCCATGGCAGGTCATAACAAATCACTGTCCCTTCCAAGTCCTCAGGAAGCCCCTTTCGCGCCTCATCCGCTGTGAGCGAATACCAGTGTTCCAGCAGGACGGGAGGTTGACCGGCCGCGTAAGCTCCGCCTCCCCACGAAAACAGGGCAAGGCCGAGACCCAGGGCGACGCCCATAGCCACAGCCCGCCCCATGATTATCCTACGCGCACGTTGGCGGGTTAACATATCTCGGCGCCTTCCGAGCCGCAATTTCCCGGCGGCGCTTGGAAAAGGCCATTTTACATATCGGCAGATTCGGGCATTTCCTGAAGCAATGCCCGCTGGCCCAAGCCGGAGTTGGGCGCGCGAAACAAGAGCCTAGCTCAGCGAGCCGTTTTTTCCATCGTCGCGAAGGTGGCCGTAAAACAGGTCCATTGGTTGGTCTTGCTTGGATCGCCTTTGTACTCTTGATCAAGAAAACCGTCCACGCCGGACCACACGGTTTGCATGACGCCGCGCAGGTGGCCGCGGATTTCCGGCGGGCCGCGGTGGCGCCAGTTGATCATGTCTTCGGCCTGTTGCACGCCGACGGAGGCTTTTTTCCAGGGGCACGAAATCACGTCGAAGCCTTTCATGGCGAAATAGGGCGCCGTCAGGTCGGCGCGTTCGTAGTGCCAGTCGCAGATGACCGTGTCTTTCGGAATCAAATCAATGGCGGGGGCGGTGTGATTGTAACTGGCTTCCCATTCGCCCAGGCCGGTGATCCGGCCATCGATCAAGCGGTCGCCCCAAATCCAGAGCGCGCGGTTTTTCTGTTTGACGTGATCGTGAATCCGCGTCACCTCGTCTGCGAAGAGCTGGGCCTTGTCTTTTCCGGCGCAACGCGGGCATTTGTCTTCGCCCAGGTAAAAAACTTCATCCATGCCAGCGTGAAAAGCGTCGGCTTCAAAGGCGTCGCACAACTCATCGACGATGGCAAACACGACTTCATGCACTTTCGGATGCAGCGGACAATAGCTGCGGCAATACAGGTGGTCCGGGTTCGGCCATTTGTAATGCTCCGGCATCTTCACCCACGGCGTTTCGTCGAATTCCGGATAAACCCGCAACATGCTCGCGTCGGTCGTGTGAAAGGACTGATGCCCCAGCAGGTTGATTTGCGGGATGAGATGAATGCCGTCCTTTTTGCAGGCCGCCACCAATTGTTTGACGTCCGCCAGCGACAGCGCGCCCTTGTCGGAGAGCTCGGGATGGCTTTGATATTGGTAATTATAATCCACCCGCAAAATCAAAGTATTGACGTGTCGCGCCGCCAGCTCGTGGTCAATGAAGTCGATAAAACGCGGCACCGCAGCGGGGCGCGGCGCGGAAATGCAAAACCCGCGCACTGGCATGGCCGAATCCAGCGCATCGTCGGCATACATCGAAATCGCGGCCAGCAGGATGGCGCCCAGACCGGCGGTGAAGGTTCTTCTCATGCGTCCACCATGCGTCCGCGCCCCGCGCCGTTCAAGCTCAACCGCCCGGCGTTGGGCGGCCAAAGTTATTCCCGGTCAATTTGAAGTTTGCCTCATGCGACGCTCACTTTCCCGCTTGCCTCTCCTCTCCGAGTCCGTATCCTGACCACGCATGAGTTTCATTTTCGCCTTGCTGCTGTGGCTGATTATTGCGGCCCTCCTTGTGACCGGCATCGTTATGTCTGTTTCCGGACACTTCTGGCTCCTCGGCATCGGCTCCTTCCTTTTCATTGCCAGCATGACCAAGGAAGGCATCCTCAACCATTGAGTGGACGACTCTGATTTGCGGTTTGGAGGCGTGCAACGCCTCTTCTCAGCCCCTGGGCTCGCCCGCCTCCGCCTTGCTCACGTTTGCGTCATTGGCATTGGCGGCGTCGGATCATGGGCCGTCGAAGCCCTTGCCCGCAGCGCCATCGGCCAGCTTACCCTCATCGATCTCGACGACGTCTGCGTCAGCAATGTCAACCGCCAGCTTCACGCCCTGGACGGCTTCGTGGGCCGCCCCAAAACAATCGTCATGGCCGAGCGCGCCCGCGCCATCAACCCGCAGTGTCAAATAAACGCAGTCGCGGAATTCTTCACGCCCGACACCGCCGCCCATCTCCTCGCGCCCCAATTCACTTATGTGATCGATGCGATTGACAACGTCGCCCATAAAGCCCTGCTCATTGCCCGCTGCCGCGAACGCCAGCTCCCGCTGATCACCGTCGGCGCCGCCGGCGGCAGGCGTGACGCTGGCGCGATTCGCCTCACCGACCTCGCCGCCGCCACGCACGACGCCCTGCTGGCGCAAGTCCGGAAAAAACTTCGTGATGACCATGGCTTTCCGCGGGAAAAGAAAACCCTTTTCCAAGTTCCGTGCATTTATTCGCCTGAAACACCGCATCGCCCCGCCGCCTGCGAATCCTCGGGCGCGGGCCTCCGGCTCGATTGCGAAAGCGGTTACGGGACGGCGAGTTTTGTCACCGGGACGTTCGGCTTGATGGCCGCCGGCTACGTGGTCAATCAGATTGCCGCTTGACCCCGCCGCGCCGCGGGAGGAGATTTTAACCCGTGATTGCTGCAAAAATTCTGGCGCTTAAACTCTTGGTGGGAATTGGCTTTGGGCTGGTGATTCTGGCGCTGCTGTGAGGCGATTCGGGTATCTCTTTGATCCTCTTTTCCTGCTTTGCTGCGCGCTCTACGCGGTGAACCGCTGGCTCATCAAGCCGCACACCCACATCGTTTTTTTCCATTCGTGGTTCTCCGATATTTGGCTGATTCCCTGCGCCCTGCCCCCCGTCCTCCTGATGCAGCGCTGGCTCGGCCTGCGCACCCATGACGACCCGCCCACTCTCGGCGAAATCACCGCCCATCTCATCGGCTGGTCCATCCTCTTCGAGGTGATTGGCCCCCACATCATGCGCACAACCGGCGATGTCTGGGACGCGGTCGCCTACTCCGTGGGCGCCATCATCGCCTTTTGTTGGTGGCGCCTGGTTAAATCACCGGCCAATTTCGATTGGCTCGCCCCGCATTATCGCTGGATGGAGCCAATCCTGGCCGGATCAAAAATGCAAAAATGCCGCACCGCCTTCCTCTCGTCCATCCCGCCGCCGCGCCGCGCGCTGCTGGTTGGCGAAGGCCATGGCCGCTTCCTCGCGGCCCTGTTGGCGATCCATCCTCAAGCCCAATGTGTTTGCCTGGACGCCAGCGCCGGCATGCTCCAGGCCGCCCGCGAGCGCCTGGGCGGTGATCCGCGGGTCGAGTTCGTCCACGCCGACCTTGCCGCCTGGACGCCGCCGGCGGAACCGTTCGACCTCATCGTCACAAATTTTGTGTTTGACTGTTTTACGGAGGAGCAGCTCGCGGCCCTCATTCCCAAGCTCGCCGCCGCCGCCGCCCCGCAGGCCCGCTGGCTCGTGGCCGATTTTTGCGCGCCGCCGCGCGGCCTGGCCCGTTGGCGCGCCCAGGCCATCCTCGCTGTCATGTATGTTTTCTTTCGCTGGGCCACGGGCATCGCGGCGCAGAGGCTTCCGGAGCCCGCTCCGCTGCTCGTCCGCGCCGGCTTCGCCCTGCGCGGCCGCCGCTTTGCCGACTGGGGCCTGCTTCACTCGGACCTGTGGGAACGCTAGCCGCCCGAGGCAAATTCCGGGTAAAGGGTCATGCCGCCATCGACAAACAGCGTCACGCCATGCACGTAATCGGATTCGTCCGAGGCCAGCCAGACCGCCGCTTTCCCGATGTCTTCCGGCGTCCCAATG
>DASZMX010000075.1:0-44826 GCA_035551475.1 Verrucomicrobiia bacterium | reverse complement strand
TGGCATTGGTGGATAGAACCCACTCATTATACCATGCCGTGTCCGCGTTGCCGCTGCCGCTATTGGTAATTGTCATTTGCACAGCCAGATTTTGGCCGGCGACAGGCGCGCCCGTCCACCGCACCTCCACTGGCGCCAAATCCGGCAGGCCCACAGCGATGGGCACAGCGAGGGCGTTGTTGGTATAACTGGATTCGAACAGATTGCCTTGGTCATTTACCACGCCAATCAAATAATAGAATCCCGGCGCAACCGAAGGCAGGGTGTAGTTTCCATTCACCACGATGCTGCCGCCTTCCGGCACGACCTCCCAGCTATAGCCAAAAGTATAATATTCCAACGTTCCACCCGCCACCGCGCCCGCCACCGTGGTGTTGGTGGACAGAACCCATTCGTTATACCATGCAGTGCTCGCGTTGCCGCTGCCGCTATTGGTGATTGTCATTTGCACAGCCAAGTTTTGACCAGCCGCCGGCTTGCCCGTCCACCCCACGGCCCCGGGCGCCAAATCCGGAACGCCCAAAGTAATCGGCGTAATCAGAGTATTATTGGCGTAAGTGGATTCGAAGAGATTGCTGCGGTCATCGACCACGCCGACCAAATAGTAGAGCCCAGCGGGAACCGTCGGCATGGTGTAATTCCCATGGACCACAATGCTGCCGCCGGCTGGCACGATTTCCCAACTGTAGCCAAAAGTATAATATTCCCACGTTCCACCCGCCACGGCTCCCGCCACCGTGGCGTTGGTGGACAGAACCCATTCGTTATACCACGCGGTTTTCGCATCACCGCTGCCGCTGTTGGTAATTGTCATATGCACAGCCAAAGTTTGGCCGGCAGTCGGCGTGCCCGTCCAACCCACCTCCACCGGCGCCAAATCCGGGACGCCTAAAGTGATGGGCACAGCGAGGGCGTTATTGGCGTAGCTGGACTCCACCAAACTGCTGCGGTCATCCGCCACCCCAATTAAATAATACAAGCCACCCGGCGCCGACGGCATGGTGTAACTTCCATTTACCACGATGCTCCCGCCTTCCGGCACGATCTCCCAACTATAGCCAAAAGTGTAATACTCCAATGTCCCGCCCGAAACCGCCCCGGCCACCGTGGTGTTGGTGGACAAAACCCATTCGTTATACCAGGCAGTGTTCGCGTTGCCGCTGCCGCTATTGGTAATTGTCATATGCACAGCCAAAGTTTGGCCGGCAGTCGGAGCGCCCGTCCAACCCACCTCCACCGGCGCCAAATCCGGGACGCCTACCGTGATGGGCACAGCGAGGGTGTTGTTGGCGTAGCTGGACTCAACGAGATTGCTGCGATCATCGGCCACGCCGATCAAATAATACGAGCCTGGAGGAACCGCGAGCGTGCTGTAATTGCCATTGACCACAATGCTGCCGCCTGCCGGCACGATCTCCCAACTGTAGCCAAAAGTGTAATATTCGAATGCGCCGCCCGGAACCGCTCCGGCCAGCGTGGCATTGGTGGACAGAGCCCATTCATTATACCACCCGCCCGTGGCGTCGGCGCCGCCGCTGTTGGTCAGCGTCATTTGCACGGCCAGATCTTGGCCGGCGGCGGGCGTTCCCGTCCAACTTACCCGCAGCGGCGCCAAGTCGGGAACGTCCGCCTTCACGACCGCCAGGCCAAGCGCCAGACACACCCCTGATCGCGCCAGCGCGGGCCCAAGATGACAAACGAAATCGAATTTTTCAACGGCAGGTTTTGAATTGGTTTTCATGAGTGTCCCAGTCGGCTGATCCAAGTTTGCGCACAGCAAAACGGTTCTGAGAGCATCTGGCGAGCCATTTCAATTTTAAGAAAACCAGCGAACGCGCCCTGCAAACCAGCCCGAAAAAAATTTAAACAGGAGCTAACAAAGGCAGCAGAGGGGGAATTTCATTCTCTGCTATCTCTGCTTCCTCCTGTTTAAAAATTTCCCCCTCTTTAAAATCAATAGAACATCGCCAGAAGCCGCCGTGAGCCTCCAGAAAACAATAAGCCTCCGTCCGGTCTTTCGACTAGACGGAGGCAAATTGGGGGCTGGGAGTTCGCCACTCTCTCTTTCCCGTGCTATCAATTAGGCGCCCGCATGGGGCTGACAGCTTCCCGACGCCATTCTCCACGGCAAGCGGAGTTTCTTCGGCCTCATAGCAGGGCCGTCCAGCGCCTTGCGGTCGCTGAAGTTCGAGTGAGGCCTCTTAGCTCGCTTGGACTGGCGTTTGCGGACGCCGGCCTGCGAACCAGGTAAAGACACGTTTGTGATTGCAGTTCCGCGTCTTAACCATTTTGCCCTGGGACGGCCACCGCGGTTGGCGGTGCGTTGGCCCAGCGCTACGGGTCTGACCTCTTAACTCTCAGGTTGCTTTTCGCTCACAAGCTGGCGGCGTCGTTTGTAACACCGCCCGCTTCTCGGAAGGTTTTCACCGGCTCTGCCATGGCGCGGTGTCCTTCCCGAGACGAATGCTCACTTTGTCCCGCCTTTCGGCGTCTTTCTTTTGGCCGAACTCCTCGTCGGAGCCGCCAGAGTTATCGTCCCGTGCTGATACACAGTAGCAACCGTTTTACCCTCTGGGTAACTGCGATTCGCCCAAGCCTGAAACCAGCCTGAACTACTTAACCGGGCTCGGAATGGTTTCTAACTTCTTTTTCATTCCTCGCCGCACAGTTCCTTTTTCGCGTTTACTGACAGCGCGCGAACGCTGCCAGAGGAACTGGTGAATCCTGCCTCCGTCCGCTCCTTGCGAAGTTTCTCAGAGGGGTTGCGTCAACCAGCCTGACTCAACCTTTCCCCAGTCACCTGGGATTATCCTTGGAGCGCCCGCCGATTTTCTTTCGTCCACCGCCGCCGCTCCAGCTCTTTCAATGAACTGGGAAGACCTTAGCAGAACCCCGTAAACTGTGAACGAAATCTTGTCCACAGGCTTATTCACTTTTTGCGGATTTTATTCACCAGGCCCAAACCCAACCAAACCCAGCAAAATCAAAGGCTTTTTGAATTTTAGTACTGACTTAAAGACCTTTGTTGCGCTCTCGTGTTTTCCCCGGAGTGGATAAGTCGCGCCAACTATTTCAGTGCGTTTAGGGCGTCACTGCGCGGTAAAACTGCCGCGTCTGATTGGTCATGGGCAAAACCACCTCTCCGACGCCACTCAAGCCAATGGAGTTCGTCAGCAACGGGCTCCAGCCGGTTAGGTTGGTGGAGACAAATATCCGATACGTCTGGCCGTTTGTTCCCGCGAATCCCACGTGAAAGTAGCCAGCAGCAGCCGTTTCCACGGTAATCGCATTCCGGTGATACGCCTGAAAAACGACATTGGTCTGGGTGGCCTGGGCGCTAAGCGTTTGGGCGGCAGGCGAGAAAACATAGTTAGCGTTGCTGGGGGTTACGGTGTAGCTCCCCGCTGGCAAAGAAAAGAAGAACGCGCCATTTGTGGTGGCCGTTTGAGACTCGCCCGCAAACACGATCGCCTGGTCTCCGCTCCACAACCCCGCAATCCGCCCGGCGATAACTCCCGGAACATACTCAAACGCGCCGATATCCGGCCCAACGCCGTACGGTCTGGCATAGCCTCGTTGGTCCGTGGCGGGATACGACGCAGGATCGGCCGCATCAATCGCCGGACTGCCCGGCAATAACGCCATCGTCGGAGTTGGTCCTCCGTAATTCCCCAACGGCGCCAGCTTGGGGTCAACGCCGTTCATGCTTGTCGAGCTCGTCAATGTATTCTGGCTGTCAGAATCAAGGTTGTTCCCGCCATCGTGAATGACGCCATAGATATTCGTGTCAGAAGCCGCATTCGCGGCAAAAATTGAATTCTTGAGCAGCGTAACGCCTCCGCTAACGCTCACAGAATCGCCCTGCCCGACGCCCGAAACGCCATTGGTTCCAGGCTGACCGGGGTACGTGTGGATGTACGCCGGTCCACCTTGTCCGCCTTCGCCCCCCGGACCGCCAACGACCACATTCGAGGCGATCGTGGCGTTGAAAACAGTTACGTTACCTCCTAACGCCGCGATCGCGCCGCCCATCGCAGCGCCGCCATTGGCGCCCGGGCCGCCGGTTCCGCCTGTCCCGTTGTGGACGGACGTCGCGCCTCCAGCGCCCCCTTCCCCGCCCACTCCCCCCGCGGCGCCGTTGCGCGCCAAAGTGCTATTTACAATCTGGGCAGAACCGTTCTGCTGGCAAAATGCGCCGCCGTTCCCCGCCCCCGGCACCCCCCCGAGTAGCCTCGTTGCCCACCATAGACTTCGTCCAGTCCGGCCGGGCCCGGCCCACCCGCCCCTCCTGTGGAGAAATTGGCCGCAAACGCGCAGTTTGACACCAAAATAACACCTGTGTTGCAGCAAGCTCCTCCATAGCCCGCACCCGCCGGCCCGCCTCGATTATACGATACTCCGGAATCCAACCCCCTCAACGTGGCTCCGTCGCCTCCTGTGGCCAGATTATTTGAGAAGACACAATTTACGATGACGGCCGAACTTGAACTGTATAAAGCTCCTCCACTTCCGTCACCCCCGGTAAGGTCAATATAACCAGGAGCAAACTGATCAATCGCCCCGTGCGCCCCGGTCGCGGTATTATTGACAAACATGCACCCCGAAAGGCTGGCCGATCCGACGTTGTACACCGCTCCCCCGAACCCTCCAGGCAGGGTGAAATACGCGCTATACGGGTCAGCTTGGGTGTAGCTCCACGCTGCATTGTTGGAAAAAACGCATCCGACCGCCTGCAGATTTCCCGCATTTGACACCGCTCCACCCCATCCTGCCACGGGCACGGGCGAATTTGAATAGGACGGGCCGGCGGCAAAACCATCCGCCACCGTCAAATTGGTCAAACTCAGGGCGCCTCCCGAATAAACCACAAAAATCTGCACCGCATTGCTTCCACTAATCGCAATGCTCTGTCCCGTTCCGTCCAGCGCCGTTTGGTTTGAAATGACGAGGCTGCCTGCTAAATAGATCGTCCCGCTACAGTTGAAGGTGACCACGCCTCCACCCGCCATCGCCGCCCGCAACGAGCCCTCCGTGGGACTTGCCACCACGCCTCCGGCGAACGCTGGGTTTTGAAGAAAAAACAAGCCAACCCAGATGAGAAGCCCTGAAAGCCGTTCGAGCAAGCGGGTGATCATTCCGCAAGCCTCGCACAATGTTTTCGCTATTACAAGGTTATGGCGCCGATTAAACGAAACGACTCAGGAACGATGGAGGCGCGGCTTGCTTGCTTGCCAGCCAGTTCCATGAGAACCCCGGGAATGGCCGGAGGATGGGGTGGAGATCAGGCCTTGGCCGGCGCTTCTTTCTTCTTGGCAGAGGACTTGGTTTTGGCGGCGGCCTTTTTGCGTTTGATGTAGGAGGCGCGGCGGCCGCGCTTGATGGTTTTATTGGATTGTTGTCCCATATTTGTTTGCTTTGTTCTGCGCTTTGCTGTTTATGGCCTGAATATGAAGAGTCTGCGAGGTTGGTTCAACATCTATTTCATCTCCGCCCTGGCGCTGGCCGTGGCGGGCTGCGGTTCGATGGGTTACGGCAAGAAGCAAGTCGCGACGATTCGCCTCTATTTGGAGAGCCGCCGGGAGTCGTCCGGGGCCGGCACAGTTTATGTGACACGGCAGCGCATTCCGATGTCCATCGACCGCGAACCCTTCCTGGATGAAAGCGACTTGAGCAGCGCCCGGCTCGACGACAATCCCGACGGCACCTACGCCATTGAACTGAGTTTCAACGATCACGGCGCCACCGTGCTGGACATGACGACGGTCGGAAACCGGGGCCGGCGCATTGTGATTTTCTCGCACTTTCCCCCGCCGGGCACGAAGGAGGACGCCAACGCGGACATTCAACATCCGGACGCCGGCGCCCCTTCGGATCAGCCGCGCAAATCCGGCTGGATTAGCGCCGTGATGATCAACCATCGGATGTCCAACGGCAATGTGCGCTTCACGCCCGATGCCACGCGCGAGGAAGCGGCGCATATCGTGGAAGGCTTGAAAAATGTAATCGCCAAGGCGAAAAGCAAGTACTAGCCGTTCCGTGAAAAAGTTTTTTGCCGGAGTTTTGCTCGTTGGGTCGATTGCGATGGCCGGGGCGCAGCCATTCGCGTTGCCCACGGCCAATCACGCTTTGTTCGAACCCGAGGGCGGCGAAAGATTTTTTGTCGGCACCACGGGCAAGCCCTGGACCACGGGGACATTTGGCTGCGTGCGCTCCGACGGCTGGCAAATTCACGAAGGCCTGGACATCAAATGCCTGGAGCGCGACCGCCACGGCGAACCCATCGATCCGGTGATGGCGACCGACGATGGCACGGTGGCCTACATCAACAAACAGCCCGCGCTTTCCAATTACGGGCGGTACATCGTCGTGCGGCACCTCGTGGAAGGCATCGAGATTTATTCGCTCTACGCCCACTTGTCAGAAGTGGCGGCCAATCTGAAGCCCGGCGATCCCGTGCGGCGCGGGCAGCCGATTGCGGTCATGGGCCGCACCAGCAACACGCACGAACGCATTTCCAAAGAGCGGGCGCATGTGCATTTCGAATTGAATTTATTTTACAGCGATCATTTCGCCGCCTGGTTCAAGCGCCGCAATCCCACTGAGCGCAATGATCACGGTTTATGGAATGGGCAAAACCTGGTGGGCATCGATCCGCGGCTGGTCCTGCTGGCGGAGCACGAGCTGGGACCCAAATTCAGCCTCCTCGAATTCTTGCAGCATCGGACGGAATTGTGCCGCGTGCAGGTGCGCAAGGCGGATCTCGCGTGGGCGCGGCGTTATCCCATGCTCGTCAAGCGCGCCAATCCCGCCCAACCGGTCGCGGGTTATGAAATCGCGCTGGATTTCAACGGCCTGCCCTTCGAGTTGATTCCGCGCTCGGCGGCGGAATTGAAAGGCTCCGGCCGCTACGAGCTGCTTTCTGTCAACGAAACGGAAGAGACGAAAAATCCGGGCCGCCGTTTGGTCAAACGCCGGGGCGCGAGTTGGGAGCTGGCGCCGAACGGAATGTCATTGCTGGACCTTCTGACCGATTAACAGCCGCTCCCGAATGTCCGCGGCCAAGGGCAACCCTTCCTGCTCCGCCAGCCAGCGCCGCGCCTGCGTCAAATCGAAAAAAACGCCTTCCAATTGGGCTTCGTAAGCCGCGTCCAGCATCACGCGAAATTCCCGCCCCGGCGCCAGGCCGAGTTCCAACAGATGGCGCCCCATTAAAATCGGCGGCGCCGGTTGATGGCGCACCTGCAATTCGTGCGCGCGAGCCAGCAGCTTTTTGACGTTCTCCGGCTCCGAGGGGGGGCGCGGCGGGCGCCCGTTGCTGTCGGCGGTGATGATCAGGCACAAATGCTCGATGCTCTCCGGTTCCAGGCGCTTGGCCAGACGGCGAATCAACCGATCGCTGACATCCTGAAAATGGATCAGGTGATTGCGCACCAGCGGCGCGACCCGGTTTTCCATGGCGATAGGCACGCCGATGCGCTGCAAGAAAGCGCGCGCCACCGGTTCGCCCGCCTCTTCGTGGCCCGGCGAGACAATGCGCATCGCGCCGTGCCGCAGGGCCTGATGCGTGGTGGCCGGCTTGCCAAAATCGTGCGTCAAAATTCCGAGCATCAGCGCCACGCGCGTGTCCGAATCCGCCGTTTGCCAATCCTGCAACTGCACCATCGCATCGCAGCAATGGCAGGTGTGCACAAAAACGTCGCCTTCGGGATGCCATTCCGGCTCCTGCGGCACGCCGATGGTGGCTTTAAGTTCGGGAAAGTGGTCGATCCATTCCGTGTCACGCAGAAATTTCAACCCCAAGGATGGCGTAACGCTCAAGCGCGCCCATTTGCACCATTCTTCCCGCACGCGTTCAACCGGAAGCTGCGCATAGGACGATTTAATGCGCCGCGCCAGCTCGATGGTTTCCGGCGCCGGGGTTAGATTGAAACGGGCGGCGAATTGCATGCCGCGCAAAACGCGCAACGGATCTTCCCCAAACGCCGCGCTGGTATGGCGCAAAATCCGATGTTCCAGATCGGCTTGCCCGCCAAAAAAATCCAGCAACCAATGTTCGCGCGGATCGTACATCAGCGAATTGATCGTGAAATCGCGCCGGGAAGCCGCCTGCTCGGGCGTGATGTCGGGATCAAATTCCACCGCGAAACCTTTGTGGCCCGGGGCAATTTTGGAGTCGCGCCGCGGAATCGTGAAATCGTAAGTGAAGGCGCCGCCGATACTCAATTTCACGACGCCGAAGGAACGCCCCACCAGATCGGTTTTGCCCCACGCCGCCAATCCCGCAGCCAAAGCTTCATAGCCGACGCCAAACACCTCGACATCGAAATCCGGCCCCGGCGGACGGGCGAGCAACGCGTCCCGCACACAGCCGCCCACGAGAAAGGAGCGACGCAAAACGGGGGTTTCGCGCAAAATGCGGTCGAGTTCTGCGGGAATAAAATTCAACGGGCGCAGTGTAGGACTTATTCCTTCTTCTTCACAACGCTGATTTGGCCGTTGCGCTCGAAGAAGGCGAGCTTGACCTGTTCCGGCGATTCCACATTGCCATTCAACCGCAAATCCTCGGCCAGATCGTGGTCGCTGAGATCATGTTTCTGCAGCGTCTCGCGCAGGACAATTCCGTCTTTGATCACCATGTTGGCGTTGCCTTTGACGAAATTGCCGAAGCTATGCGAACGCGCCGAGATGACGCCAATGAGCCGGTGCAAAGCGATCAGGACGAACGCCCCGCCCAATGTGGCCCAAAAGGGGGCCGAACCATTGATGTCGCGCGCCAGCATCGAGGCCAGCATAAACCCGAGCACCGCGTCAAAGGCGGTTTTGCCGGAAAGAAACCGCTTATCGCCCACGCGCACGATCACCAGCGACGCCACAAACACGATCAACGCGCGAAAGGCAACCTGCATAAACGTGAGGTTCATCGCGTGCTGACCGATGCCGAGCCAGACCTCCTGCCAATGCCGAAAGGATTCCATAGCAAAACATATTCCGGAGCCGTCCGGCGCGCATTCGGCGATCTAATTTAGGGGATTCCCTTAAATCTGCCCTCAGGGGGGAGAAAGGGGGCTTCGGAGTTGACTGTTGGGGTCTTTTCCAGTTCATTGGCAGGACAAATTTGATGCAGCCACCCCGGAAGTCACGATGCCCAAAGCGGCTTTCTGTGGAAGGGTGATTCAACCAAACCCTTAAGCCACAAAAGGCGGCTGCGGAAGCAAAACGGATCGCTCCCCCCGAGCACATTCGTTGTATGAGCGTTTACAAAACGTCGGACTCGTCGGAAGAGAAAACATCCAAAACAGACCTCGCGCGAACCAGCGAGACTCCCATCGCCCGAAACGGCAATGCCAACGGCCCCTCCAGCCTCGATGTGCGGTTGCTCCTGCGCACCTTGCTCGCGGCGCGGGACGGCGATTTTTCCGTGCGGCTCCCCTCGGACGTGGCTGGCGTGGAAGGCAAAGTTTCGGACGTCTTCAACGAAATCATGATGTCCAACCAGATCATGGCCCAGGAATTGGAGCGCATGAGCCGGGTGGTCGGCAAGGAAGGCAAGATCACCAAACGCGCCTCCTTCGGCGCCCGCGGCGGCGCCTGGCGCGAAATGGAATCCTCCATCAACACCCTCGTCACGGATCTCGTCCTGCCCGTCTCGGAAATCACCCGTTCCATCGACGCCGTGGCCAAGGGCGATCTTACCCAGACGATGTCCTTGGAAGTGGAAGGCCGTCCACTGGAAGGCGAATTTCTCCGCAGCGCCAAGATCGTCAACACCATGATCGGGCAGCTCAATTTGTTCACCTCCGAAGTCACCCGCGTGGCCCGCGAAGTCGGCTCCGAGGGCAAACTCGGCGGCCAGGCCCAGGTGAAAAAAGCCAGCGGCGTCTGGAAGGAACTGACCGAGTCGGTCAATTCTATGGCCTCCAATCTCACCGCCCAGGTCCGCAACATCGCGGATGTCACCATCGCGGTGGCCAACGGCGACCTTTCCAAGAAAATCACCGTGGACGTTCGCGGCGAAATCCTTCAGCTCAAAGAAGCCATCAACACGATGGTCGATCAACTGCGCTCCTTCGCCTCCGAAGTCACGCGCGTCGCGCGCGAAGTCGGCACCGACGGCAAACTCGGCGGACAAGCCATCGTCCCTGGCGTGGCCGGCACGTGGAAAGATTTGACCGACTCCGTCAACTTCATGGCCAACAACCTGACTGACCAGGTGCGCAACATCGCCGAAGTCGCGACCGCCATCGCCAAGGGCGATTTGTCCAAGAAGATCACCGTGGACGTGAAGGGCGAAATCCTCGAGCTGAAAAATACCGTCAATACGATGGTGGACCAATTGAATTCCTTCGCCTCGGAAGTCAGCCGCGTCGCGCGCGAAGTCGGCACCGACGTCAAGCTCGGCGGACAAGCCATCGTGCCCGGCGTGGCCGGCACGTGGAAGGATTTGACCGACAACGTCAATTCCATGGCCTCCAATCTTACCGCGCAAGTCCGCAATATCGCGGACGTGACGATTGCCGTGGCCAACGGCGATTTGTCCAAGAAGATCACCGTGGATGTGCGCGGCGAAATTCTGCAGCTCAAGGAAGCCATCAACACGATGGTGGATCAATTGCGCTCCTTCGCGGCGGAAGTCACCCGCGTCGCGCGCGAGGTCGGCACCGACGGCAAACTCGGCGCGCAAGCCATCGTGCCCGGCGTGGCCGGCACGTGGAAGGATCTCACGGACTCTGTCAACATCATGGCAGGCAACCTGACAGCCCAGGTGCGCAACATTGCCGAAGTGGGCACCGCCATTGCCAAGGGGGATTTGTCCAAGAAAATCACCGTGGACGTTAAGGGCGAAATTCTCGAGCTGAAAAACACCATTAACACCATGGTGGACCAACTGAATGCGTTCGCGTCCGAAGTGACGCGTGTCGCGCGCGAAGTCGGCACCGAAGGCAAGCTCGGCGGCCAGGCGCAGGTGCCCGGTGTCGCCGGCACATGGAAAGATTTGACCGACAACGTCAATTCCATGGCCTCCAATCTCACCGCCCAAGTCCGCAACATCGCGGACGTGACCATTGCGGTCGCCAACGGAGATTTGTCCAAGAAGATCACCGTGGACGTGCGCGGCGAAATTCTGCAACTCAAGGAAACGATCAATTTGATGGTGGAACAACTGCGCTCCTTCGCCGCGGAAGTGACGCGCGTCGCGCGCGAAGTCGGCACCGAAGGCAAACTCGGCGGACAGGCGCAAGTGCCCGGTGTCGCCGGCACATGGAAAGATTTGACCGACAACGTCAATTCCATGGCCTCCAACCTCACGGCCCAAGTCCGCAACATCGCGGAAGTCACCACCGCCGTGGCGCGCGGCGATCTCTCGCGCAAAATCACGGTGGACGTCAAAGGCGAAATTCTGGAACTGAAAAACACCATTAACACGATGGTGGATCAATTGAATTCATTCGCCTCGGAAGTGACCCGTGTCGCGCGCGAAGTCGGCACGGAAGGCAAACTCGGCGGCCAGGCCCAAGTGCCCGGCGTGGCGGGGACGTGGAAGGATTTGACCGACAACGTCAATTCCATGGCCTCCAATCTAACTGCACAAGTGCGCAACATCGCCGACGTGACCATTGCCGTCGCCAACGGTGATTTGTCCAAAAAGATCACCGTCGATGTGCGCGGCGAAATTTTGCAGCTCAAGGAAGCCATCAATAAAATGGTGGATCAACTCCGCTCGTTCGCCGCGGAAGTGACGCGCGTCGCGCGCGAAGTCGGCACCGACGGCAAGCTGGGCGGCCAGGCCATCGTGCCCGGCGTGGCGGGCACCTGGAAGGATTTGACCGACAACGTCAATTCCATGGCCTCCAATCTCACCGCCCAGGTCCGCAACATCGCGGACGTCACCATCGCGGTGGCCAACGGCGATTTGTCCAAAAAAATCACGGTGGACGTGCGCGGAGAAATTTTGCAGCTCAAGGAAGCGATCAACACGATGGTTGATCAATTGCGCTCCTTCGCGGCGGAAGTCACCCGCGTGGCGCGCGAAGTCGGCTCCGAAGGAAAGCTCGGCGGACAGGCCGAAGTCCCCGGCGTCGCCGGCACCTGGAAGGATTTGACCGACAACGTCAATTCCATGGCGGGCAATCTGACGGCGCAAGTCCGCAATATCGCGGAAGTTGCCACTGCCGTGGCGCGCGGCGACCTGTCGCGCAAAGTGACCGTGGACGTCAAAGGCGAAATTCTCGAGTTGAAAAACACCATCAACACGATGGTCGATCAGCTCAATGCCTTTGCCTCCGAAGTCACCCGCGTCGCGCGCGAAGTCGGCTCCGAAGGCAAACTCGGCGGCCAGGCGCAAGTGCCCGGCGTCGCGGGCACATGGAAGGATTTGACGGATAACGTCAATTCCATGGCGGGCAATTTGACCTCGCAAGTGCGCAATATCGCGGAAGTCGCCACGGCCATCGCCAACGGCGATCTCTCCCGCAAGATCACGGTGGCGGTGAAAGGCGAAATCCTGGAGTTGAAAAACACTGTCAATACGATGGTGGACCAGCTCAACGCCTTCGCCTCGGAAGTCACGCGCGTGGCCCGCGAAGTCGGCACGGAAGGCAAACTCGGCGGCCAGGCGGAAGTGCAAGGCGTCGCCGGCACGTGGAAAGGCCTGACCGACAACGTCAATTTCATGGCGTCCAACCTCACGTCCCAGGTCCGCAACATCGCGGAAGTGACCACCGCCGTGGCGCGCGGCGATTTGTCCAAGAAAATCACGGTGGACGTGCGCGGCGAAATTCTCGAATTGAAAAACACCATCAACACGATGGTCGATCAGCTCAACGCCTTTGCGTCCGAAGTGACGCGCGTGGCCCGCGAAGTCGGCACGGAAGGCAAACTCGGCGGACAGGCGCAAGTGCCCGGCGTCGGCGGCGCGTGGAAAGATTTGACGGACAACGTCAATTCCATGGCGTCCAATCTCACCGCCCAGGTGCGCAACATTGCCGACGTTACCATCGCCGTGGCCAACGGCGATTTGTCCAAAAAGATCACCGTCGATGTGCGCGGCGAAATTCTGCAACTCAAGGAAGCCATCAATACGATGGTCGATCAACTGCGCTCCTTCGCGGCGGAAGTCACACGCGTCGCGCGCGAAGTGGGCACCGAAGGCAAGCTCGGCGGCCAGGCGATCGTGCCCGGCGTCGCCGGCACGTGGAAGGATTTGACCGACTCGTTCAACGTCATGGCGGGCAATCTCACGGCGCAAGTGCGCAACATCGCGGAAGTGGCCACGGCCATCGCCAAGGGTGATTTGTCCAAGAAAATTACGGCGGACGTGAAGGGCGAAATTCTCGAATTGAAAAACACCATCAACGTGATGGTCGATCAATTGAGCGCTTTCGCCGCTGAAGTCACCCGCGTCGCCCGCGAAGTCGGCACCGAAGGCAAACTCGGCGGCCAGGCGCAGGTGCCCGGTGTCGCCGGCACTTGGCGCGATCTGACCGACAACGTCAATTCCATGGCCTCCAACCTCACCGACCAGGTGCGCGGCATTGTCAAAGTGGTGACGGCGGTGGCCAACGGCAATTTGAACCAGAAATTAACCGTGCAAGCCAAAGGCGAAATCGCCGCGCTGGCCGACACGATCAATAACATGACCGACACGCTGGCCATCTTCGCCGAACAGGTGACGACGGTGGCGCGCGAAGTCGGCGTGGAAGGCCGGCTCGGCGGCCAGGCCAATGTGCCCGGCGCTTCCGGCACGTGGAAAGATTTGACGGACAACGTCAACCTGCTCGCGCAAAATCTCACGACGCAAGTGCGCGCCATTGCGGAAGTGGGCACCGCCGTGACCAAGGGCGATCTGACGCGCTCCATTCAAGTCAACGCGCGCGGCGAAGTCGCCGAACTCAAGGACAACATCAACGCGATGATCAGCAATTTGCGCGACACCACGCAACGCAACACGGAGCAGGATTGGCTCAAGACGAACATTGCGAAATTTACCCGCATGCTCCAAGGGCAGCGCGATTTGCTGACTGTCGGACGCATGTTGCTCTCGGAATTGGCGCCGCTCGTCAATGCCCAGCAAGGCGTCATGTACCAGATGGAGGCCCGCGACGAGGAGCAGTTCCTCAAATTGCTCGCCAGTTACGCGCATCGCCGCCGCCATGGCGTCGGGGAAACGGTGTATCCGGGCGACGGCCTGATCGGGCAATGCGCCTTGGAAAAGAAGACCGTTCTCTTGACAAGCGTGCGTGACCACGAAATCGAGGTCACCTCCGGCCTCATGGCCACCCAGCCGGCGAACATCGTCGTGCTGCCGGTGCTTTTCGAAGGCCAGACCAAGGCGGTCATCGAGCTGGCTTCCTTGAGCCAATTCACGCCCACGCATATGGCGTTCCTGGAACAATTGACCGGCTCCATCGGCATCATGTTGAACACGATTGAGGCCACGATGCGCACGGAGCGTTTGCTCCAGCAATCGCAGGAGCTGGCCAGCGAATTGCAGACCCGCCAGATCGAATTGCAGCGCACCAACCAGGAGCTGGCCGAAAAAGCGCGCCAACTCGCCGAGCAAAACGCCGAAGTCGAGCGCAAGAACCAGGAAATCGAGCAGGCCCGCCGCGCGGTGGAAGAAAAAGCCTCCGAACTCGCGCTCACCTCGAAATACAAATCCGAATTCCTCGCGAATATGTCGCACGAATTGCGCACGCCGCTGAACAGCATCCTGATTCTCGGCCAGCAACTCTGCGACAATCCGCAGGGCAACCTCAGCACGAAGCAGGTCGAGTACGCCAAGACGATTCACAGCGCCGGCACCGATTTGCTGAACCTCATTTCGGACATTCTCGACCTTTCCAAGATCGAATCCGGCACGGTCACCATCGAGGCGGAGGAAGTGACGTTTGCCTCCGTGCGCGACACGGTGGAGCGCAACTTCCGCCATGTGGCCGACACCCGCAATCTCGGCTTCGTGGTCAGTCTCGAGCAGCATTTGCCGCGTCAGCTCATCACCGACGCCAAGCGCCTGCTCCAGATTCTCAAAAATCTGTTGTCCAACGCCTTCAAATTCACGCAGCAAGGCAAAGTGACGTTCTCGGTGCGCGCCGCGCAAACGGGCTGGTCCACGGACCATCCGGTGCTGAAGCGCTCGCCGCTCGTCCTGGCCTTTGAAGCGATTGACACCGGCATCGGCATCCCGGCCGACAAGCAGAAGATTATCTTCGAAGCCTTCCAGCAGGCCGACGCCGGCACGAGCCGCAAATACGGCGGCACCGGCCTCGGTTTGGCCATCAGCCGCGAATTGGCCAACCTCCTGGGCGGCGAAATCAAGCTGGTCAGCGTACCTGGCAAGGGCAGCACATTCACTCTCTACTTGCCGCAAACCTATGCGGGTCCGTCCGTGGCCCGCCCGACGGCCGGCCAGGAGCCGCCGCAAATCAAGATCCTCCCCACCGCCGTCGCCGAAACGGTGCCGGACGACCGCGACAACGTGCAGGATGGCGACACCACCTTGCTCATTATCGAGGACGATCCGCATTACGCGCGCGTCCTGCTGGGGCTGGCGCGCGACCGGGGCTTCAAAGGCTTGGTGGCGATGCGCGGCAGTCTGGGACTGTCGCTCGCCCGCGAATTCAAGCCGACCGCCATTAGTCTTGACATCTTTTTGCCGGACATGCTCGGGTGGACGGTCTTGAGCCATCTCAAGCAGGACCCGACCACGCGCCACATCCCGGTGCAGATCATCACGATGGAGGAGGAGCGCCAGCACGGGTTGGAGCGCGGCGCCTTCGCGTATCTGAACAAGCCGGTCACGACCGAGGGATTGGAGGCGGCTTTTACGCGCATCCAGCAATTCACCAAACCGCGTGTCAAGCAATTGCTCGTGGTGGACGACAACGAATACGAACGCCAAAGCGTGATTGAATTGCTCGCGCACCAGGACGTGGAAATCGCCACCGCCGGCACGGGCATGGACGCCTGGAACCTCATCCATGACCGCGCCTTCGACTGCGTGGTGCTGGACTTGCGCCTGCCGGACATTTCCGGATTCGAATTGTTGACGAAAATCGAGGCCGAGCCGGCCCTGCGGGAATTGCCCATCGTGGTCTTCACCGGCAAGGAATTGACGGACGACGAAGAACTGCAATTGCGCAAGATCGCCAAGAGCATCATCATCAAAGGCGTGCAATCGCCGGAGCGTCTGCTTGATGAAACCGCCCTCTTCCTCCACCGGATTGTGACCAATCTGCCGCCGGAAAAACAGCGTATGCTGGAAAGGCTGCATCACACCGATGAGGCCCTGGCCACCAAGAAAGTGCTGGTGGTGGATGACGACGTGCGCAACATTTTTGCGCTCACCGGATTGTTGGAGCGGCATTCGATGCAGGTGTTGAGCGCCTCCAATGGGCGCGAAGCCATCAATCTGCTCGAGCAAACGCCCGATGTGGCGCTGGTGCTGATGGACATCATGATGCCGGAAATGGACGGTTACGAAACGATGCAGGTGATCCGCGGCAATCCGCGCCACAAACTGCTGCCAATGATTGCGCTGACCGCTAAAGCCATGAAAGGCGACCGCGAGAAATGCCTCGAAGCCGGCGCGTCCGATTACATCGCCAAACCGGTCAACAGCGAGCAATTGGTCTCGCTCATGCGCGTCTGGCTGCATCGTTGATATGAGCCAGGCTTTTATCCCCAGTCTCATCACGGAGCCGGTCGCGGCGTCGGCCGCGCCTCCGCGCGAAATCGTCAACATCCTCCTCGTGGACGATCAGCCCGGAAAGCTGCTGGCCCACGAGGCCATCCTGTCCGAATTGGGCCAGCGCATTATCAAGGCCCGCAACGGCGTCGAGGCCCTGGAGCAGCTTTTGCGCAATGATTTCGCCGTCATCCTGCTCGACGTCAACATGCCGAACATGGACGGATTTGAAACCGCGGCGCTCGTGCGGCAGCGGCCCCGTTTTGAGAAGACGCCAATCATCTTCATCACCGGCTACAACACCACCGACTTGGACCGGCTCAAGGGCTACGAACTGGGCGCGGTGGATTATTTATTTTTGCCGGTGGTGCCCCAGGTTCTCAAGGCCAAGGTCAACGTCTTCGTCGAGTTGGCGCGCCAGACGCAAATCATAAAAAGCCAGGCGGACGATCTCGCCGCCCACAACCGGCGGCAGGCTGAGCAACTTGAAGTGATTCAAAAGCTCAATGCGGAATTGCAGGAAGCCAACCAGGAGCTGGAAGCTTTCTCGTATAGCGTGTCCCATGATTTGCGCGCGCCGTTGCGCTCGCTCACCGGTTATGTCCAGGTGTTGCTCGAGGACTACGGCCCCAAGCTGGACAGCGATGGCCACGGTCATTTGCAGGCCCTCGACCGGGCGGCCCGCCGCATGGATTGCCTGACACGCGATTTGCTCGCGTATGGCCGCATTGCGCGTGAAGCCGTGCGCCTGGAACCGCTGCAAATCGAGCCCATTCTGCAGGAGATCATGGCCTTAAGCGGCGCCAACAGCGCCGCCATCAAGATTCAGCCCGGTTTGTGCGATGTTCTCGCCCACCGTTTTTTGCTGGAGCAGGCCCTGAGCAATTTATTGGGCAACGCGATTAAATTTGTCCCCCCGGGAATTCATCCTGAAGTCACGGTGCGCACCGAGCCGCGCCAGAACATTGTTCGCCTGTGGATTGAGGACAACGGAATTGGCATCGATCCTTCGTATCACCGAAAGATTTTCAGCATGTTCGAACGCGTGGGCGACATGCAAAACTACGAGGGCACGGGCATTGGGCTCGCCATTGTGCATCGCGCCGTGCAACGCATGGGAGGCGCCTGCGGCGTGGAATCCTCCCCCGGCAAAGGCAGCCGTTTCTGGGTGGACCTCGCCCGTCCGCCCGGCCCCGAACCCCTGCCGGCCAACGTCGCCACGTTTAGCTCTGTTCCATGACAATTCTACTGGTCGAAGATTCTCCGGATGACGTTTTCTTCTTTCGGCGCGCCGTCAAAAAAGCGGAAATCTCCGCGGACACGCAGGTGGCCTCCGACGGCTTGGAAGCCATCCGCCGCCTCACCAAGCCCGATCCCGCGCAGCCGCCGGGCATTATTTTTTTGGATTTGAAGCTGCCCCACATCAACGGCTTTGAATTGCTGCAATGGATCCGCGAGCGCCCGGAGTTGCAAGTGCCGCCCATCGTCGTCCTCACTTCCTCCGACGAACCGGAAGACCGCGACAAAGCCGCCAGCCTCGGCGCCTCGCTCTTCCTCACCAAGCCGCCCGCGCCGGATCAATTGCGCGACGTCTTCCACAAAATCCTGGGCCAGCACAGTTGATTTTACCCAGGAGGCAGCAGAGAAATAAAATTCCGAACCTCTGTTGCCTCCGTTCCCTCCTGTTAAAATTTCTTTTCCGACCGGCCCGATGTGGCCGAGATCTTCTGCGAAGGGATTTTTAAACAGGAGGTAGCAGAGGAAACAGAGAAATGAAATTCCGAACCTCTGCTTCCTCTGCTTCCTCCTGTTAAAAATTTTTTATTTTATAAAACGAAGTCTCCACGCGCCGCGCCACATCCTCGGCGCTGATTCCTGTCAGACAAGCCAAAGGGTCGCGGTAGCGGCAGGTGTCCTTCATGCACGGCACACAGGGCAGATCACGGCGCTGCGCCACGTGCTCCAGTTGTCCGTAAGGCCCGGTCAGCCGTGGATCAGTCGGGCCAAAGGTCGCGACCACCGGCTTGCGCAGCGCCGCGGCCACATGCATCGGGCCGGTGTCGTTCGTGACCACCAGACGGCTCAAGCGAATCCATTCGATCATCTCCCACAACGACGTCTTGCCGATGAGATTCAAACAGCGTTCCGGGTCGTTCTCCGCAATGGCTTCGCCAATCGCCTGTTCATTCGGCGCGCCCAGAATCACAAACCGCCCACCCGGCTCCGCGGAAAGCAATTCGCGCAGCCGCCGAAAATGTGAAGCGGGCCAGCGTTTGTTGCCCCAACGCGCACCGGGCAACAACACAGTCCACGCGCTGCCCTCCGTCCGCCATTTCCGGCGAACCTCCGCGGCGATGGCAGGTCGTTCCGGCAACCAATCAAAATCCTGGTGCGCGGGCACGCCTAAAACCGAAAGAACGCTGAGATAACGATCGACCGCGTGCGTCTGCGGCAGGGCCGGGGCCGGTCGCACGTCGTAAAAAGCCCGCGCGCCTTCGCGGCGGCCTTCCTTGGGATTGTCGAGGCCGACCGTAAGTTGGGCATTGGCAAGCCAGGCGAAAAGGCCGCTCCGGCCCAGGCCTTGCAAATCCAAGGCCAAATCAAAATTTGTTTGACGCATCGCCCGAATGCTTTCGACGGTCTGAAGCCAATAAGCGGCCGTCGTCCAGCCGCGTCGCTCGAATAAATAAAGTCCTGCCAGGTCCGGATCGCCTTCCAGCAAGGGGGCAAGATTTCTGTCCACCCACCAGTGAATTTCGCTGGCCGGCCAGTGGCGTTTCAGCAGGCGCAGGACGGGCAAAGCGTGGATCACGTCGCCCAGCGAGCTGGGTTTGAGGATGAGAATCTTCAAGTCCGAACGCTTACTTGCCAACCGCCAGGCGTTCCGCCAGGCGCGGAGGCAAGCCCGCGTCAATAATCTTCTTTTGCGCCGTCGGAATATCGTAATCCAGGCGGCGCAATTCAATCGACGACTCGTTCATGTCGTAGATCACGTAGGAGGCCTTGGGATTGCCGTCGCGCGGCTGGCCCACGGCCCCCACGTTCAGAAAATATTTGCGGCCCGGCTCGACCTTGAACTTCGAATACGTGCCGCCGCGGATGCTCGCGTCGCGAATGAAGGCCACCGGCACATGCGTGTGCCCAAAAAAACAGACCGGCGTGTTCTGGTAGGTGAAGCTGGCGGCCGCCGCGAGTTTGTCAAACACATAACCCCAGCGTTGCGGGCCGTCCAGGGTGGCGTGCACTATCGTGAAATTGGAAACCAGCCGCACATACTTGAGTTCGCGCAGCCATTTTTTATCGTCGTCGTTGAGCTGTTTGCGCGTCCATTGCACCGCTTCCGCGGCATGCGGGTTGAAGCCCTCCAGGGCGTCTTCCGAGGAGCAGTATTCGTCGTGGTTGCCCTTCACGCATGGAATGTTCATCGCGCGGATGACGTCCAGGCATTCCTTCGGGTTGGCGTTATAGCCCACGACATCACCCAGGCACGTGACGTGGGTGCATTTCTGGGCTTCGATGTCCGCCAAAACGACTTGCAACGCCTCCAGATTGGCGTGGATGTCGGCGATAATTGCGTACTTCATCTATTCCTTCCTACCCTTGCAACTCTTACTCAATCTACTGCGAAATTACAAAACCGCGAAAATCATTTTTGGCCTCGCCCCATTGCGGCGCTTCCTGCCGGATAAAACGGCCCACTTCCGACTCGCGAATGGCCTGGAGAAACGCCTCCAGCTCAGCCTTTTCCGCTTCGGCGATCAATTCCACCCGTCCGTCGTCCAAATTGCGCACCGTCCCCGTGACTTCAAAACCGGTGGCGGCCATGCGCACCGCATACCGAAAACCCACGCCCTGCACGCGCCCCGAGTAGTAATTGGTCACGCCGACTCGTTTCATCCCATTGCCACTGCCGGACATAAAGCCAAATCCTCCGCCCCACCGCAAGACAAACTAGCGCCCCGCCAGAAATCTCTTTTCCCCTGTCCGCGCTTCGTGTTTAGTGGGGCGACCAATGCAGAAAAAAACCGCACTCATCTTCGCCGGGCAGGGCGCGCAATACGTCGGCATGGGCCAGGACTTGCGCGAGCAATATCCGTCCGCGCGGGACTATTTTCAACAAGCCGAACGCATCCTCGGTTTTGACCTCGCCGCCGTCTGCGTTTCCGGACCGGAGCCGGAGCTGACGCGCACCGAAAACTGCCAGCCCGCCATCTTCCTCGTGAGTTGGATCGCCTTCCAATTGTTGAAGGAGCGGATGCCCTCGCTCACGTTTGCCGCGACCGCTGGGCTGTCGCTGGGCGAATTGACGGCGTTGACCGCCGGCGGCGTTTTTGGATTTGAGGACGGTTTGCGCATCGCCCGGCAGCGCGGGCGTTTCATGCAGGAAGCCTGCGATGTGACGCGCGGCGGCATGGCCGCAGTGTTGGGTTTGGACGCCGAAACGACCCAAGCGGTGTGCCTGGAAGCCGGCGTCGAAATGGCCAATTTAAATTGCCCCGGCCAAATCGTGATTTCCGGCGAAGCGGATAAAATCACCCGCGCCGTCGAACTGGCGAAAACCAAAGGCGCCAAGCGCGCGGTGGCGTTGCCCGTCGCCGGCGCCTACCATTCCCGTCTGATGGCGAGCGCGCAGCCGAAGGTGCGCGAGTTAATGGCGGGCATCGACGTTCGTTCGTCCGCGGTTCCCGTCATCTCCAACGTCACCGCGCAACCGCACGGCGGCCCCGACGACATTCGCGCCCGTCTCGCCGATCAAGTCATCTCGCCCGTGCGCTGGGAAGATTCCATGCGCTATTTGCTCGCCCAGGGGTTCACTCGTTTTATCGAACTCGGCCCCGGCACGGCCCTCAGCGGATTTCTCAAACGCATCGACAAAAGCGCCGAAAGCCTGAATGTCGCCGACGTCAAGAGTCTCGAAGCCACCGTCGCCGCGCTTTCCGCCCCTTAACTTTATGAAGCTAGCCAATCAAATTGCCGTTGTCACCGGCGCCGGTCGCGGCATCGGCCGCGCCATCGCCCTTAAATTTGCCGCCGAGGGAGCCGACGTGGTTTGCGTTTCGCGCACCCCCGAAAACTCCGAGAAAGTCGCCGGCGAAATCCGCGCCACCGGACGCCAAGCGTGGGCCCATGGCGTGGACGTGGCCGACGCCAATGCCGTCAACACCGCCGCCGAAAAGATCCTCGCCGAGGCCGGCAAGGTGGACATTCTGGTCAACAATGCCGGCGTGACCCGCGACGGCCTTTTGATGCGCATGAGCGATGAGGATTGGGACACCGTCCTCACCACCAATCTGCGCGGCGCCTTTGCCGTCACACGCGCGTTCAGCCGCAGTTTTCTCAAGCAACGCTCCGGGCGCATTATTAATGTGGCATCCGTCATCGGCTTGCGCGGCAATGCCGGGCAGGCCAATTACGCCGCGAGCAAAGCCGGTTTGCTCGGCTTCACCAAATCCGTGGCGCGGGAATTTGCCTCACGCGGCATCACCGTCAACGCCATCGCGCCCGGCTTCATCGAAACGGACATGACCCAGGGCCTCTCTGAAGAAATCCGGCAAAACATCATCAAAGGCATTCCTCTCAATTTCTTCGGCCAGGCCGACGACATCGCCGAAGCCGCCCTCTACCTCGCCAGCGCCGGCGCCCGTTACGTCACCGGCCAAGTCTTGACCGTGGACGGCGGCATGCAGATGTAGCCGCTTTCGTCTGGGTCACATTATTGACTTGCGGCTATCGGCGGGCTCACTGAATCTAAAGCAGTTCACGCTCCGCGCATGAAAACCGCTGCTCGCATCTTACTCCTGACGTGGATCGTAGCTGCCTCGTCCTGCGCCCAGGGCGGTTCCCTTCTCGCCTTCTCGGATACGTGGAAAAACACCATCGCCTTCGACCCGGACATTCAGGGCTATGTGGTGAAGACGACCGGGGCATTTCACCTCGAGCTCTCCGTGCCGCTGCACGGAACATCTATCACCTATCTCGACGAAGGCAGCGGGGAGCCCACCACAGCCTATCTCACGCTGACTTTCACCGATGGCCGGGAAATCGATTTGTTGAACACGTCGGTCAATGACGCGACTTTTTTCTCTCCCGCCGCACGCGCCGCGAAATTCCTCGTGATCGATTTCAACACGGGCGACACGCTGGGCGCGGCCAAGGTGACCTGGTCCAAATCGGACATCACGGTGGACGTGACGTCCTCGCGGGACCTGCTGGGGGAAGCTGCCTCCCTGGCGAACAGTGGCTCCCAAACCATTGGCGGCATCGCCGATCTCGTCTGGGCATTTGGCGATTTTTATTACGAAAATCCGCAGGTGGTTTTCATCGGGCGAAACACCGAATCCCACGCCCAAGGCAAAGACGGTTCGGGCCCCTTCACGCTGGAATCCGGCTCCCTGACTGGCAAAGGCAACACGGTTGCGCCCAAGTTGAAGATCACCGCTCCCGCCTCCGGGATGCGCGTTTACGACACCAACGCCGTCATTCACTTGACAGGAACGGCCAGCGACCCGGCGATGCTGGCCAGCCTGCAAATCCGGCTTGATGACGGAGAGCCCGTCACCATCGATCAGGCCAGCGCCTTCCCGACGAATGCTCTTTCCTGGAGCGCCACCGTCCCTTTGCCGGCCTTAGCCGTCCCCGGCCCCACCACCATCACTGTGACTGCCACGGATATTTCCGGCAACAGCACGATCTCCACCTTGGCCGTGGATTGGATTGAGTTCACCAACACTGTCCTGACCTTCAATGCGCCGGACGTCGGCGCGATCAAGGGCTTGACCAATGGCCAACCGGCGCTCGTCGGCCACACCTACGCCGTCCAGGCGCAACCAGCCAACACCAATTGGATCTTCGCCGCCTGGACGGACGGCTTCATCGAGTCTTTCACGCCGTCGCTCAATTATTTGTTTCGTGGCACGCCATTGACGGCGTCGTTTGTGCCCAATCCCTTTCGGACCTTGCGCGGCCCTTACACGGCTCTTTTTGTCGATGACCCGGACAATCCAAGTCCGCAGGACTGCGGCTACATCACCATCAATGTGGACGTTTGGGGGGTGTATTCGGGCAAGCTGTTTCTGGCGAGCCGGGCGAAACCATTTGCGCTCTCGGGCCGGTTCATGCCGTATGGGACGGCTCGGAATTTACGCAGCCGCGCACCTGGGTGGCCGACAGCGTCATTCCCGCGGGATCCGCTTACCCGATGCGTTTGGAAATGATTATTCCGGGCGACACCAACCTCGACGACCCGGGAACCGCCACCCTGACTGGAACCATTCAAGGTTTTCCGAATTCCGGCTCCGACTCGATGTCGGAAATCACCGGGCAACGTTCGCGCTACGTGACGAACCCGGCTCCCGGCCAGTATAATATTGTCATCGGCCCAGCCAGCGACTCTGGCAGCGATGCGCCCGCCGGATCAGGGTTCGGCACAGCCACGGTCAGCACGTCAGGCGCAGTGGCCTTCACAATGCAATTGGCGGATGGAATTTCGCCCCCCTTTTCCTGCGCCTCATCGCTGGCGGCCGATGGCTCCTGCCCATTTTACGGCTATCTTTATGGCGGCAAAGGAATGCTTCTGGGATGGCTGGTCTTTGCATCCGAGGACGGCGGCTTGGCCAACAGCACGACGGTTTTATGGACGAAGCCGGCCACCGGCCAAGGCTTTTATCCCGATGGCTTTGGCGCCAACCCTTCGGTAACCGCCGCTCCGTACACGGTTCCCAAAGGAACCACCAACCTTTTCGCGGGAACGGAATTCTATTTCTCCGCCGGGGACAATTTAACCGGCACAAACGTCACCATCGATTTCAAACCTGGACCAAATAAATTCACAGACCGCAATAACGTGGCGGTGACTCTCAATCCGAAGAATGGAATGCTCAGCGGAACATTCTTCCTGCCGGGCGCGCACACCGCCACTCATTTTCAGGCGATCATGGAGGGGAGCCTGGGCCTGGGGTATTATTCCTCGGGCCGCGAGACTCACCCCATTTCCCTCGGCGCCGACGCCGTTGATTCCGGCCCTATATTCAACTATCCGCCGCCGCCGCCGGGCTTGGGCGGGGAACCTTCCGGCTCCGGCTCCGGCTCCGGCTCCCACGGCTCGCCAGGTGGCGGCGAATAACTCCGGCGCGCGCGAATTTGGAAAATTCCCGGAATTGTGTGGATTTATTTTTGGCGCCGGGGAGAATGGCGCCTCGCGACGCCCCAGAGTAGCGCGGTGACTTGAAAAAAAAGCGAAAGAGGGCTTGACGGGTTTTGCAGCGTGGGGCATAGACACAACCAAACAGAAACGGAGATACCGAATGGCTGAAAAATCAATTGAACAAAGAGTTAAAGATATCATAGTGGAACAACTCGGCGTGAACCCCGACCAGGTGACGCCTGAAGCGAAGTTCATTGAGGATCTTGGCGCGGACTCCTTGGATACCGTGGAGCTGGTCATGGCTCTGGAAGAGGAATTCGGCAACGAGATCCCCGACGAACAGGCCGAAAAGCTCCAAACCGTTGGCGATGTGATCAAATACATCGAAGACACGCAGAAAAAGTAATTTCCAACCCATTTGTCAGGGCAGCCTGGCCGTCGCCTCGCTGCCTTTTTTTATGGTCCACCATTGGCAAGACCGCAGGGTAGTTGTCACTGGCCTCGGCGTTGTGGCGTCGCTCGGCCAGAAAATGGACGTCTTTTGGGACGCCATCCTCGCCGGCAAATGCGGCATCAACCGCATCACGTCCTTCGACGTCTCGGCGTTCGACTGCCAGATCGCCGCGGAAGTCACCCAATTCGATCCCACGCGCGCGTTTCCTTCCCCGAAGGAAGTCCGGCGCGCCGACCGTTTCAGCCAATTCTCCGTGACCGCCGCGCATGAGGCGCTGTTGGACAGCGGCTTGGATCTGGCCAAGGAGAATTGCGATGAAATCGGCGCTTACCTGGGCTCCGGCATTGGCGGCCTGCAAACGGTGGAGCAACAGCATGAAGTTTATTTAAACAAAGGTCCCGGCCGGCTCTCTCCGTTCATGATCCCCATGCTGATCTTGAACATGGGTTCGGGCTTGTTCTCGATGTATTACAAGTTGCGCGGGCCGAACCTCGCGACCTGCTCCGCTTGCGCCACCGCCACCCACGCCATCGGCGAGGCCTGGCGCGCCATCAAGATGGGCGACGCCCAAGTGATGTTCGCCGGCGGCAGCGAAGCGACGATTGTGCCTTTGGGATTGGGCGGCTTTTCCGCCATGCGCGCCCTCAGCACCCGCAACGACGATCCGCAGCATGCTTCCCGCCCGTTCGACCGCGAACGTGATGGCTTTGTGATGGGTGAAGGCGCCGGCGTCATCGTCCTCGAGGAAATGGAGCACGCCAAAGCGCGCGGCGCGCGAATTTACGCGGAAATCGTCGGCTACGGCAACACCGCCGACGCCAATCATATTACCGCCCCTGCGCCGGAAGGCGAAGGCGCCGCGCGTTGCATGAAAATGGCCCTGCGCTCCGCCGGGATGAATCCCACGGATATTTCGTACATCAATGCCCACGGCACCGCGACGCCTCCGGGTGACGTGGCCGAGACGCAGGCAATCAAATCAGTTTTCGGCGAACACGCCCGCAAACTGGCCGTCAGCTCCACCAAAGGCGCAACCGGCCACATGCTGGGCGCGGCGGGCGCGGTGGAAATGGCCATTTGCGTGAAAGCCATCCAGCAGGATGTCGTTCCGCCCACCATCAATTTGACCAATCCCGATCCCGAGTGCGATCTGGATTACGTGCCGCTTACGGCGCGGCAAATCCCCGTGCAAGCGGTGGTGAATAATTCGTTCGGCTTCGGCGGCCACAACGCCTCGATCATCGCGCGCAAATTCAAGGGTTAGCCGCCCGCGCCGACGGCGTTTCGTTGGGAAAAGCCCAGGCGCTGAGATTGCCGCAGCGATCCACCGCCGCCAAGGCGAAGGCGGTCGGGCGCAAAGCCTCCTCGGGCACCACGAACGAAATGTCGCGCACGTCGCCGGAATAAATTTCCGTCACCCAATGCTCGCCGATCTTTTTCTCCAGGACCCACTGCCACGGATCATAATCGCCGCCGGCTTTCCATTTTAATTTCAGGCCGTTTTTATTCGGTTTGACAATTAGCGCAGGCAGGGGCGGCGCGACGTTGGTCAGCCACGGCGAGGCCGGAACCAAGGCGGGTTGCGCGTAAATAGTTTGCGCAAGCGCGTCGCCGACGCCGGCGTGGTTTTGCAGCAGCGGTTTGGCGTGCCAGAGCACATTGCCCGTGGCGCCGGCCTGCTGGCGGGTGGCGATGATTTCCCGGCTCACCTCGCGCGCTTCGCCGTTGGTGAGGGTGCGCCAGCCGCTGATCATCATGCCGGGCCAGAGGTGACGTTGATGCACATTTTCCGCCGCCCACCATTTGAGCAGCGCCGCGAAATTCTGCTCCTTGGAATCCACCGGCCAATAAAGTTGCGGCGTCAAATAATCCACCCAGCCGCTCGTCCACCATTTGCGCGAATCGGCGAACAGCCCTTCGAAGGCGTCAAAGCCTTTGATTTGCGTCGGATGTTGCGGACGCCAGATGCCAAACGGGCTGATGCCGAATTTCACCCACGGCTTTTCGGCTTTGATGGAGAGGGAAACCTGCTGGACAAATTCGTTGATGTTGTCACGCCGCCAATCGCTGCGCGTCAATTTGCCGCCGCTCGCCTGGTAGCGAGCCCAGGAAGCGCCATCGGGAAACTCGATTTCCTTGTCGTTGGCCTTTTCGCGATACGGATAAAAATAATCATCGAAATGAACGCCGTCGATGTCGTAGCGGCGCACCACATCCACCACCACGCTCAACGAATACGCGCGCGTCTCCTCCTCGGTGGGATCGAGCCACAAATATTTGCCATAATGCCGGACAATTCCCGGGTGGCGCCGGCTCACGAAATCCTTGGAGACGGGCGTCTTCATGTCCAGCGACCGCACCCGATACGGATTGAACCAGGCGTGCAATTCCAAACCGCGCTTGTGCGCCTCGCGCACCGCGAACTCCAACGGATCATAATACGGAAACGGGGCGCGCCCCATCACGCCTGTCAAATATTCCGACCACGGCTCGATGAGCGAGGCGTAAAGCGCGTCGCAATCGGGCCGCACTTGCAGGATGATGGCGTTAAGGTGCAGCGCCACGGCCCGGTCGAGGAGAGCGACCATCTCGGCCTGCTGATCGCGGGTGGAGAGGCCGGATTTCGAGGGCCAATCCACATTATTGACTGTCGCCACCCAGAGCCCGCGGAACTCGCGCAACGGAGCCGGGGGCGTTTCCTCGGCGCCGCACAGCCGGGCGCAGAAACCAAGCAAAACAAGAAAGGCGCAAGCCCGGTTCATTCGTGAATCACCGCCCTAAAATATCAGGAATCCGCGCGCCCGCCAACGAATTCCCCCGCTTAAATCCTGTAAATCCCGCGCATTCTGCCGCAGAATGATTTCGACTGAAAAGCGCGCTCACACAATTTGGATCCTTCATCAAGTTCAGCCATACGGTCTTTGCCTTACCGTTTGCACTGGCCTCCATGGCGGTGGCCGCGCGCGACCAGCGCGGCTGGCCGGGTTGGCGTCTTTTCCTGCTCATCCTGGCGGCGATGGTGTGCGCGCGGACGTGCGCCATGTCGTTCAATCGCATCGCCGACCGCACCTTCGACGCCGCCAATCCCCGCACTGCCGGGCGTCATTTGCCGGCAGGCCACATCTCCTTGGCCTCGGCATGGGTGATCTGCCTGGCCAGCGGACTCGGCCTCGTGGCGGCAAGTTACTTCATCAACCCCATTTGCTTTTATTTGTCGCCCGTGGCGTTGTTCGTGGTTTGTTTTTATTCCCTGACCAAACGCTTCACGGACTTCACGCATGTGTTCCTGGGATTGGCGCTGGCGCTGGCGCCCATCGGCGCGTGGCTGGCGGTCAAAGGCAGTTTTCAATGGATGCCCTTCGTCAACGGCTGGCCGGCGGTCGGGCACAGCGCGCTCATGCCTATCCTCCTGGCGGCGGCGGTGGTATTCTGGCTGGTGGGGTTCGATATTATTTATGCGCTGCAGGATTACGAATTTGATCGCGCCGCCGGATTGCATTCGCTGGTCGTGCGCTGGGGCATGCAGAACGCGCTGGCGGCGGCATTTTTGTCGCACATGGTGATGTGGCTGATTCTGGCGGCGTTCGGATTGCTGGCGGGCTTTCGCCTCGTCTATTACTTCGGATTGATTTTTATTCTGGGCTGCCTGGCCTTGGAGCATTGGCTGGCGCGGCGGCGCAGTTTGAACTGGGTGAATCACGCTTTTTTCCGCCTCAACGCCGTTATCAGCGCGGTGTTTCTGGCCGTGACTTTGACCGAAATTGTGTTTCCATTTCCTCCTTTTAGACGGTGAAGATTTCACTCCAACAAGGCGGCTTGCGCGATCTCTACGAAAAAGTTGAGGCGGGCGAACGCCTATCAACCGACGACGCTCATCGCCTTTTCGCCAGCAAAGATCTCAATGCCCTCGGCGCCATGGCCTCGCTCGCGCGCCGCCGCAAGAACGACGACCGCGCCAGCTACATCATCAATTGCTACGTCAATTATTCCAATTATTGCATCCTCAGCTGCCAGTTTTGCGCCTTCGCGCGCAAGAAGCGGGATGCCGATGGCTTCCAATTGACCACGGAGGAAATCGTGCAAAAGGCCCGCGCCGCGCTGCAAGTGGGCGTGACAGAATTGCACATCGTCGGGGGCCTGCATCCTTCCCTGCCCTTCAGCTATTACCTCGATATGCTGCGGGCGTTGCGCGCGGTGGATGCGCGCCTGCAATTGAAGTGTTTCACCGCGATTGAAATCCTGCATCTCGCGTGGCTCGCAAAAAAATCGCTGCGCGACACCTTGCTCGAATTGAAAGAAGCCGGCCTCGATTCCCTGACGGGCGGCGGCGCCGAGATTTTTCGCAAGGAAGTCCGCTCGCAAATCGCCCGCGGCAAGGAATCCGCCGAGGAATACCTCGACGTCCACCGCACTTGGCATCAACTCGGGGGCCGCAGCACCTGCACGATGCTCTTCGGCCATATCGAGTCATTGGCCGACCGCGTCGATCACCTGAATTATTTGCGCGCGCTCCAGGACGAGACGCACGGCTTCACCGGTTTCGTCCCCCTGCCTTATCACCCCGACAACAACGGCATCCCGGTCGATCATCCGCCTTCCGGCTTCGATTCTTTGCGCACCATCGCCATCAGCCGACTGTTCCTCGATAATTTCGATCACATCACCGCGTATTGGGTTGGGCTGGGGCTGAAAATGGCGCAAGTCGCCCTCAACTACGGCGCCGACGATTTGCACGGCACCATTCTGGAAGAACACATCTTTCACATGGCGGGCGCCAAAACACCGCAACTCCATACCGAGGCGGAAATGGTCAAAGCCATCCGCGAAACCGGCCTGACCCCCGTGCAGCGCGACACCTTTTACCAGCCGATCCGCATCTGGAACACCCCCGCGCCGCTGATCCCGGCATGAGCGAAGATTTTCCCAAATTGCGTCTGGCCCAGGCCGAAACCCCGGAGGAATTGGCGCGCCGTTTTGAGCGGGAAAGCCGCCCCGCTTTGCAGCAGCGGGAAGCAAATTTGCAGGAGGCTTCGCTTGCGCCGTTTCGCGTCGGCTCCGTCCCGTATTTAAATGCGGCGCCGCTCACGCGCGGGCTGGAAGATCAGATCGTGTTTCTGCGCCCCTCGGAACTCGCCGAAAAGTTGCGCGCCGACGAACTCGACGCCGGCCTGGTGAGCGTGACGGAGGCGCTCTTCCATGATCGCTACGATATTCTTGACGGCATTGCCGTGGCCGCGCTCGGGGAGGTCAAAAGCGTCTTCGTGGCCCATCGCCAGCCCCTGGAGCAAATTGAGGAAATCTTTTGCGACACCGCCTCGCTGGCTAGCTTCAATCTCCTCAAAGTCCTGCTGGTGGAACGGGGCTTGACGCCAAAGTTGTCGCCCTTGCCCTCGTACGAAGGCGCCGCCGCGCTCGACAATGTCTTTCTCATTGGGGATCGCGCCCTCGATTTCGTCCGCGCCCCGCATGAGCATGAAATTTGGGACCTCGGCGCCGCCTGGTATGAGTTGACGCAGCTTCCTTTCGTCTATGCGGTCTGGGCGCTGCGGCGCATTCCCAACGAACCGTTGCGCCGCCGCCTGCGCGAAGCCAAAAATTTCGGCATGGACACGCTGGACTACATCATCGCCAGCCAGACGCAGTTTGATTACAATTTCCGCAAGGATTACCTGACCTGGCACATCCATTACCATCTCGGCGCCGAGGAGCGGCGGGGGCTGGCGCGGTTCATGGAGTTGCTGCGGCAGCATGGGTTGGGGCCGGTGCACGAGCCTCGTTTTGTTTGACAACACCAGTCACTTGAAGTTCGGCGTTTTTCTGGCACCTTAGGGAAACAGGAAGACTACGATATGCCTGACCAAGCTCAAAAGAACCGGCCGCTCGCGCCCAGCGGCGGCGGAGGCGGCGAAGGCCCCAACGCCCCCAAAGTCGAGAAACCTAACACGGAGGAATTGCTCAAGCGCATGCGCAAGGTCGATCCCGACCAGGCCAAGCGTTACCGCCAGCGCACTGGCCAATGAGCGGCGCGTCCTCGATCGCCGGTGATTTCCTGGGACTGCTGGCCGAGCGCAAACTCGCGTCCGCCCACGTCGCGGCCCACGACGGCGCCCCGGTGCAAACCCAGGCCACCACGGTGTTCGCGTTTCATTGCGCGGAAGGCGTGTTGATGGCCGGCGACCGCCGGGCCACCGCCGGAAATATTATCGTCACCGACCGCGTCGAGAAAATCATCGAGATCGATCCCACCTCGCTGCTGGCCATTGCCGGCGTGCCCGCCACCGCGTTCGAAATGGCGCGTGTGCTGCAAACCTCCTTTGAATATTATCGCCGCAGCCAGCTGCAACCGCTGAGTTTGCCGGCGCGCGTCCGGGCGCTCGCCCGCTTGCTGCGCGAAAATTTGCCCATGACCATGCAGGGCATCGGGATTGTCGTGCCGCTCTTCGCCGGCGTGGACCACGCGGCGACGCCTCCCCAGCCGCAGATTTATTTTTACGACCCGCTCGGCGCGCAGTTCCAAGCGGTCGGCTACGCGACTTCCGGCTCCGGCTCGGGCACGATTCGCAGCATCCTCAGCTACCAGGAACGCTACGGCAAACCGCGCCCGGAAGAAATGGATTTGCGCGAAGCGGTGCGGTTCGCCTCGCGCCTCCTGGCGACGGCTTCGGAATTTGATTCCGCCACGGGCGGCGTCAATCCCGCGACCAACACCTTCGCCACCCTCAAGCTGCTCCGCTCCACCGGGGTGGAAACCATCACCGACAGTCAACAAAAAGAATTTTTGCGCGAATGACCGAGGAACCTTATCGGTGGCTGGAGGCTATCGGCAACCGCCGCGAATACGTCCGCGAACAGCTCAAGGGCGGTTCCCCGGTGTTTGCCGTCAGCCTGCCGGATGGCGTGCTGCTGCTGGGCGTGGGCAGCGGACAATCCAAGGTGTTTGAACTTTTCGACCGCCACGCCTTGGCGGGCTTGGGCCACCCGGCGGACATCGAAAAAATCCGGCAGGCCGCGATTGACGCCGCGCATATCGAGGCTTTTACGCGCGCGCCGGAAGACGTCAGCTTGCGGCGGTTGGTCGGATTTGGCCTTAGCCCGCAGTTGAAGACAAATTTCGAGCAGATTTTCAGCGCGCCCTTTTTGGTGGAGCTCTTGCTGGCGGAACTGGGGAACGAGCCTGCGCACGATTTATTTTTTCGCCTCCATTTTGATGGCGCGTTTCAAACCCAATTCGGCGGCGTCATGGTCGTGGCGAGCTTGCCGGAGGCGGAGGCGTCGGCCAAAAAATGGCTCGAGGAATCCCTGGCGGGAAAGACCACTCCATCCGCCGTGGTGGATATTCTGCTTCAAGCCTGGCAGCGGTTGAGCGAAGGGAAATCCTTTGCGGACACCTGGCCCGAGGAAGGCGCGCGCCAAGCCGCGTGGCGCGAGGGCATCAGAGGCAAAGTGGTCGAGATTGGCTGGCTGGCGCGCAAGCTGGAGCGGCCCGCGCGGTATCAGGCAAAAACCCTGGGCGACCTGGGGCTTTAGGTCATGAATCGGATCGTTGGGCTGGAAACTGAATATGGGTGTTTGACCAGTGATTTTCCGGGCTCGCAATGCGCCGTGGCGCGCGTGCGGGATTGGATTTTCAAGGAGCAACGCCACGGGCTGATCGACGTGCATCAGCGGGATTGGGACGAACCGCCGGGCAACGGCGGCTTTCTCTTCAACGGCGGCCGTTCCTATATTGACATGGGGCACCTGGAATATTGCACGCCCGAGTGCGTGAATCTTCTTGACGTCTTGCGCTACGACCAGGCGGGCGACGCCCTCCTCCTGCAAGCGGTCAAGACCATGCGCATGGATCGCGAAGTCAGCTTCATCCGCAACAATATCGACCACTATTCCGGGGCCACTTTTGGATGCCACGAAAATTATCTGGTGCGGCGGGCCGCGCCCTTGACCGAGCCGAATGTCCATTCGCTGCTGGCCTTCCTCACCTTGCGCATGATTTACACCAGCGCCGGACGGGTCGGCGCGACGCTGGCCGCGGAGGCGCGTGGCGAACTGGCGCGCCCGGGGCTGGACAGCACGTTCCAGATGAGCCAGCGCGCCGATTACATCAACAACGATTTATTTGAATGGGTCCAGTTCAACCGCGCCATCATCAACACCCGCGATGAACCGCTGGCCGACGCCCGCAAATACCGCCGCCTGCACCTGCTGCACGGCGACACCAACGTGCTGCCCACCAGTTTGCTGCTGAAAGTCGGCACGACCTCCCTGGTGTTGGATTTGCTGGAAATGAATTGCCTGCCGAAAACCGCGCTGGCTGATGCCGTCGTCACCTTCCGGAATTTGTCCCATCAGCCCGACGGGCCGTGGGTCGTGCATCTGGCCAATGGCAAATGCGTGGAGGCGGTGCATCTCCTGCAGGAATACCAGCGGGCGGCCCATGCGGCATTGCGCGGGCGCGATGCGGAGACGGATATATTATTGACTATTTGGGCGGAAACCCTGGAGGCGCTGGGCACGGATCCGGAGCGGCTCGTGGGCAAGGTGGATTGGATCACCAAACGCTGGCTGCTGTCGCAATTTTGCGCGCAGGAAAGCATTCCCTGGAGCCATCCGTGGCTCAAGTCGCAGGACCTGGAGTTTCACCAGATCGACCCGGAGCGCAGCCTGGGCCTGGCGCTCGCGCAGACGCCGCCCGCTTGGGAAATCGACGCCGCGGACACCGCCCGCGCCATGGATGCGCCGCCCACGAACACCCGCGCCGCGGTGCGCTCGCACGCCATGCGGCAACTCCAGCAGGCCGGGTGCGGCTATTATATTGACTGGGAAATTGTCGGCGCGGAGGGGGGCAACTCCCTGCATTTGCTGAACCCCTTCGACGCCGCCTGCCGCGAGGCGGACCACTGGATGCACTTGATCGGCGAAAACGGCAAGACCGCGCGGCGCTCCAAGGCTTCCAGCGGGAATTCGGTTTGACCGGCGCGGCGCCGCCCGGAACAATGGCCGCGGATGACGTTTCTGCCGATCGTGGAGCGGGAGTTGAAGACCGCCGCCCGGTGTCCGGGCCTCTATTGGCTGCGTTTCGCGAGCGCGTTGCTCGCCGCCGGGCTCTGCGCCTGGGTCATCGCGGCTTCCTCGGACACGCCGCGCCTGGCCGGCCCCACTTCGTTTCACGCCCTGGCCATTCTGGCGTTTCTCTACACGGGCATCATGGGCGTCCAGGCCACCTGCGATTGTCTGGCGGAAGAAAAGCGCGAAGGCACCCTCGGCTTGCTCTTCTTGACAGATTTGAAAGGCTACGATGTAACGCTCGGCAAACTCGCGGCCAATTCCGTCGCCTCCGTGTACGGCTTGGTGGCGGTCATTCCCGCGCTCGCCATCCCGCTCCTCCTCGGCGGTGTCAATTCGGGAGAAGTGTGGCGCGTCACGGTGGTCGCCCTCAACCTGCTCTTTTTCTTCCTCTGCATCGGCCTGCTGGCCTCGGCCCTGTGCCGGCATGAACAGTGGGCCTTGGCCGTGGCGGTGATGATCGCTCTCGCCTTTACCATTGGAGCGCCGCTGGTCGTGCACATTTTACGCGTGAAAGGATTTGTCAGCGATGAAGACCAGTGGATGATGCTTACCCCGGTGAGCGCCTGCGTGACCGCGTTTCGCGGCCGTCCTTATTTCTGGCCGACCTTCGCCCTCACGCAATTCTACGCCTGGAGTTTTCTCGGCCTGGCCTGTTTCATCACGCCCCGCTCCTGGCAGGAGCGCGACGCGGAAGCCGGGAATTGGCGAACGCGCCTGGCGGGCTCGCTGGAGAAAAAGGTGCGCTTGCGACGCGAGTTGCTGGCCATCAATCCATACCTCTGGCGCTGCGGACGCGATGAATTTCAGCGCGCCCTCGTTTGGATTGTGCTCGCGTTGTGCGTGGCCGGATCGCTGGCGGCGGCCAAAGTCACCGGGATCGATTCGGGCGATGTAGGCGCGCCCATTGCCCTGGGCTTTCTGTTGAGCTTTCTGCTCAAGGGCTGGATTGCGCTCGCGGCCGCGCGCGTCCTCACCGAGGACCGCAGAAGCGGCGCGCTCGAGTTGCTGCTTTCCACACCTTTGACCGAGGAAGCGATCATTCAGGGTCAGCGCCTGGCGTTGTGGCGGCAATTCGCCTTTCCCATTGGCGCCACGGCGGGAATGCAACTTCTCGTCGGGTGGGTATTTAATTTTCACTCTTTCTCGCCCGACCGCGCCAAAATCATGGCGTTATATTTGATCCTCGCCGTCATGCTGGTCTTGGACGCCCTCGCTCTTTCGTGGTGGAGCATGTGGGCGGGTTTCGCATTGCGAAAAGCCAATCGCGCGGCGTTGGTTTCGCTGGCGTTGGTTCTGGGGGCGCCGACCGCCATCTTTGTCCTCGGTTGCACCGCCTATTCCATCTTCGCCCCGCAAGCGGAAAGCGGCTGGGCCACGCTTTGGTGGTGGGGCGGGCTCGGCGCCGCGGCGGACTTGCTTCTCATCAACCGGGCGCGGGTGAATCTCCTCCGCCAATTCCGCGGCTTGGCGCAAAACCGCCACGCCCGCCCGGCCCAGGCGGCCCCAACGCCATGAGTTTCCTCCCCTTGGCAGAACGGGAATTGCGCGTCGTCTCCCGGCGCCGCGCCACGCCTTGGATCCGCTGCGGCGCCGCCGCGCTGGGCGCGCTGTTTATTTTCGCGGCCCTGGTGTTCGGCCTGATGTTGCGCCAACGAATCACCGTGGGGAAAACGATGTTCATGGTGATGTCCTATTACTGCTTCGCGCTCTGCATTCTGGCCGGCGCTTTCATGGGCGCCGATTGCATCGCGGAGGAACGGCGGGAGGGCACGCTGGGATTGTTATTCTTGACGGATTTGCGCGGCTACGATGTGGCGCTCGGGAAATTCGTCGCGGTGTCGCTCCACGCCTTTTACGGCCTCCTGGCGATCTTGCCGGTGTTCGGGCTTTGCCTGCTGGGCGGCGGCCTCACGGGCGGCGAATTCGCGCGCATCAGCCTCGCGCTTTTAAACACGCTGTTTTTTTCCATGGCCTTGGCCGCGCTCGTGTCGGCGCGCGCGAAGTCGGAAACGCGTCCGGTAATCTGGGTCCTTGCCCTCTGGTTGGCCATGTGGCTGGGCGGAGCGGCTTTGGATTGGGTTACGACCTTGGGCCTGCCGCATGTCATTTCCGCCGCGGCGGTTTGGTTGAAGATGGCCAGCCCGATGGAGGCTTTTTCACTCGGAACAGAAGCCAATTATCTTTATCGCGCGCACGACTTTTGGCGGGCGCTGGCATTGTCACACGCGGCGGGCTGGCTTTGCCTCATCGGCGCCGCCTGGAAACTGGACGCATTTATCGAAAATCCGCGCGGCGCCTTGTTCTCACGGCGCAAACAACGCCACAAAGACTTGCTGGAAACCAACCCCATCGCCTGGCTGCTCGACGACTCGCGTCCCTTGCGCATCGGCGTCCTGCTGCTGGGAATTTCCGGGGCCGTCGTCGCTGGAGCCGTCATGGCAAAGGGTGGCGTCATGTTCCTGGGCTATGCGTTGTGGCCGTTTTATTTTCTCCTGAAACTTCTCTTTGCCAGCGAGGCCGTGCGCTTTTTTGCGGAAGGACGCCGGAGCGGAGCGTTGGAGTTGCTGCGCACCACGCCGCTGGCCGGACAGTTCATGGTCTCGGGACAATGGGCCGCGTGGCGCCGCGTTTTTTCGCCCGCCATCGCTCTGCTGGCGGGAATGCACATTTTCGCCGCATTTTGGACTATGCGCGGCAGCCCCTTTCCAGGACTATTTGGCGGCGGACTTTTCTCTTACAAAGCGCTGGCGAACATCGGCGATTTTTTGGCAATCGGCTGGTTTGGCATGTGGATGGCGCTGGTGTGCCGAAAACCCGCCCACGCCGCGTGGCTGACCATTTTGTTCATGGTCCTGATTCCCAGCGCGCTGGTCTGCGTGCCGGACGTTCTGATTGCAGCCATCGTGATCGCGATCGTCCGCGACAAAGTGTTTCAGGAATTGGACGCTTATTTGAAGTCGCCGACTGTGAATCCCGCGATCAACGGACGGTGATCGGAGGCCACGCCCCAGTCCGGCAGGTTCAGGATGTAGGTCTGATCCCGCAGCCACGCGCGTTTCAGGGCGCGGCTGGCAAAAATATAATCAATGCGGCTGTACAAATCTTCCTTTGCATAAAAATGCGTCCACGCGACGCGCCGGGCTTGATCGGCGTCGTGGTTGCGCTCGGCGGGGCGGGTGTCAAACAGCGCGGTTTTGCCGCGGCCCACGATCGCGCGAATAGGCTTGGAATCCGTCAGGTCGTTGAAATCGCCGAGCACAATTAAGTTCGCCTCCGGGTCGGCGCCCAGGCGCTCATCAATCACGCGCCGCAACAAAACGGCCTCCTCGTAACGCCATTCGTCTTCATCCGCTTCCGGCGAGGGAATGCGCGATTTTAGGTGCGCCGCCAGCAGCGTGAAATGATAATTAGTCGTGACAGCAACCTCCAGGTCGGCGAACCCGCGCCGCACCGGGAAGGCGCGCCCATGCAGCACGAACGACTCATTGGTGTGCGCCCCGCGCGGCGTCAGCGGAAACCGGCTCAGCACCGCGAGGTGAATGTTGGTGTCGTAAGCGGCGACTTCATGCCAATACGGCAAGTCCAGGCCGTTGGTTTTCAGTCGCGCCTGCAACGTGAGAAGAGCGGCGGACGAACCCATCTCCTGCAGGGCAATGACATCCGGTTGAAGCGCCAGAATGCTGGCCGCGACTTTCGCTTGCGCCGCCTCGGATTTCGCATGGCGCGTCGCGGTGGGGGCATCGAGATAGTTTTCGACGTTGTAAGTGGCGACGCGAAAACTTTCCGCGCCGAACACCGCTGGCAGCCAGCACAGCAGCAGCGCCCATCCCGCATGCAATCTCGCGGAGAACACGCCGCGAGCCTAACCGGCGTCCCCCGGCAAAACAAGTTCGCGACCGGCGAAATTTGCTCGAAAAAAAAGACGCCCCGGCGCAATCTCAGGCGATGCGGCGGCTCGCCAACATTCTCCTGCTTTTTTCCCTGGCCCTCGCCGCGCCCGCCCGCGACGATTCCGCCGCGGCGCTGCAAGCGGCGGGCGAATTCACCGCCGCCACCGCCGCATGGACGAAAGCGCTGCGCGACGGGAATCTCACCCAGCCGCAACGCGAGGAGGCGGAGCGTCAAATCGATTGGATGGCGCGCGTGCGGCTGGACTATTCCTTGAGCCGCGCCGCGTTAGGGGAGCGAATTTCGAAGGCGGTGCGCGACGTGACGCCCGAGGAATTGGACCGCTGGATCGCGGCCGGCTGGTTTGACAAGATGAAAATTGACGGCGCCGACGAGTTCGTGGGCGTGAGCGTCAGCAATTTATTTTACCGGCATCCGGAGCTCGCCGCCCGGCGCCTCAACGCCAAAAGCAGCGTCGCCGAGCAAAAAGGCCGCCTGGAAATGGCCCGCGCCATCACCCGCGCCGCGCGCGCCGCCGGTTCGCCTTACGTTCTGCCGCATCATTTCCAATGCACCATGACCGTGACCGCCAAACCCGATGCCGCCGCGCCCGGCGCCCTGGTTCGCGCCTGGCTGCCGATCCCGCGCGCCTACCCGTTCCAAAACGAATTCAAAATGGAGCAATGCTCGCCTGCGCCCAAAGAAATCGAGCCCGAGGACAGCCCCATCCGCTCCGTTTACCTGGAAGAATTGGCCGCGCCCGACCAACCCACCACCTTTCGCATCGCCTACGATTACACCGCGTGGGGCGTTCATTTTGAATTGGACCCCGCCAAGGCGCAGGCGCCGGATCTGCATGATCCAGCTCTAAAAAAATTCACGCTGGAAGCTCCGCACGTGGTGTTCACCGATAAAATCCTTTCGCTCGCGCACGACCTGGCCGGCGGCTCCACCAATCCTCTCACCCGCGCCCGGTCCGCCTACGAATGGATCGCACACAACGTCAAATATAGTTTTGCCCGGGAATATTCCACCCTCACCAACATCAGCGATTACTGCCTCTCGCACGGCTATGGCGATTGCGGCCAGGAAGCCCTGCTTTTCATCACCCTCTGCCGCGCGCAAGGCATCCCCGCCCGCTGGCAAACCGGCTGGAACATCTTCCCCGGCGCCAAGGATATTCACGATTGGACGGAGATTTATGTGGCGCCCTACGGCTGGATGCCGGTTGATCCGTGGGCCGGAATTTTTGCCACGCAGGAATGCGACGCCCTCACGCCCGGCGAACGCGCCGAAGTGCGCGATTTCTATTTTGGCGGACTGGATTACGATCGCATGATCGCCAACTGCGACCATGATCAAACCTTGCATCCGCGCAAAACGTCCGCCCGCTCGGACGACGTTGATTTCCAGCGCGGCGAACTGGAAAGCGGCGGGCGCAATATTTATTTTGACAAATACACCTACGATTTGCAGGTCCACGAATTGAATGAAGCCCGTTAACCTCTCCCAGGCGCTCGCTTGCGCCGTCACCGCCGCCCGCCAGGCCGGCGACGTCATGCGCCGCAATTGGCGCTCCGACAAAACGATCAACGTGCGCACCGCCCACGACATCAAGCTTGAGCTGGACGTGCGCTGCCAAAAACTGATCGAGAAAACGCTGCTCGGCAAATATCCGCAAACCGCCCTCCTTGGCGAAGAAGGCCTCGCCGGCCAAGCCGATTCCGATTGGCGCTGGGTGGTCGATCCCATCGACGGCACCGTGAATTTCACCTACGGCATTCCGCACGCCTGTGTTTCCATTGCCTTGGAGCGGCGCGTCGCCGGAAAATTCACCGCTGTCATCGGCGCCGTGTATGACCCCTTTTGTGATGAGCTTTGGACCGCCATTCGCGGCCAGCGCGCCTACCTCAACCACCGCGTCATCACCGTCAGCCAGCGCCAGGAATTGCGCGAATGCATCGTCGCCATTGGATTTGCCAAGGACTCCGACAGCCTGCGCCTCAACCTGCCCGTCTTCAACCAGCTCGTCGCGAAAGTCCTCAAGCTCCGCATGATGGGCTCCGCCGCCCTCGCCCTCACCTACGTCGCCAGCGGCCGCTTCGACGCGTACCTCGAATCCGGCATCCAGCTCTGGGACATCGCCGCCGGCGGCCTCATCGTCGAATGCGCCCGCGGCGAATTCTGGCGCCGCCCCATCCCCTCCAGCCCCAAATACCAAATGCTCGCCAACAACGGCCTCGTCCGCCGCAAAATCCAAGCCATCGCCAACCAAGCCCGCGCCGCCCATTGACTATTTGACAATAAAAATGGCGCGCCCGGCGGGAATCGAACCCACGACCCACTGCTTAGAAGGCAGTTGCTCTATCCAACTGAGCTACGGGCGCAAATAACTTTAAATTAGCAGCTTACAAGTGCTATAAAAATTCAATATTGACGTTTTATATACTGTTTTTCTATACTCGCCGCATGAATGAGAGCCAAAGCGAGATAACGCCAGAAAAGACCTGGCAAAAAACAAAGCACGCGAATCTTGTCCGCAACGGTTCATCTGGGAAGTATTACGCACGTTTTCGCCTAAAGGGCAAGTTGCTTTGGCGTTCCCTCGACACGGATAAAGTCACCGTGGCGCAAATCCGTTTGGCCGACAGGCTGAAGTTAGAACGCCAGAAGGCGGCCAGCGGAATTGCCATCGCGCAAGGGCGGATGACCGTCGGCCATGCCGTAACGATTTACAAACAGCGGTTGCACGGGATGCCGCAACTTAAGGCAAAAACGAAGTTTTACCATGAACAAAGGATTGCAGCGATTTTGAAAAGCTGGCCCGGTTTGGAAAAACAGGATTTGTCCAAAGTGACCAAAAACGACTGTCTTGATTGGGCCGCGAAATTCGGACGCGACCGGGCGCCGGTGACGTTCAATCATAGCCTTGGAATTCTTCGCCAAGTGCTCGAAATCGGCGTGGAAAGCGGGCTCCGTTATGACAACCCCTCGAACGCCATTAAGCGCGTCACAGAGCGCACGACGAAACTGCGGCTGCCTGAACCAGCGCAGTTTGAACAGTTCATCAAAGAGATTGAAACAAGCGGCAGTGGCTTTTCAAAGCCTTGCGCGAATCTCGTGCGATTTCTGGCTTATGGAGGATTTCGGATAACAGAAGCAAAATATATTACTTGGAGGGACTGCGATTTTGAAAAGGGCGTCATAACAGTGCGAGGCGAACCGGAAACCGGAACGAAAGGGGCAGGCGATCCTCGAACCGTCCCGATGATTCAAGAGATGAAAACCCTGCTCAAAAAACTGCGCGAACAGCACCCGCTTGAGGCAGTTGAATCCGCCGTTATGCAGGTGCATGAATGCCAAAAAGCGATGGATAGGGCCGCAAAAATTGTCGGAATGGAGCGGATAACGCATCACGATTTGCGCCATTTATTCGCCACCCGCTGCATTGAATCCGGGGTGGACATTCCGACTGTTTCCCGCTGGCTCGGACACAAGGACGGCGGCGCGCTTGCCATGCGCGTTTATGGGCATTTGCGCGACCATCATTCCGCCGCGATGGCGCAAAAAGTGAGTTTTTCCACGCCGACGAACATTGTTGAAATGGGGTGCGGGAACGGGGTTGCGTAACAACTTAACTATGAAAAAGCGCAAAGTCACACGCGGGTATCTTCGTAAAAGTCTCTGGTGGTGGCACTGGCCGAAAATTAAACGCTACGGGCCCAGCACGGTTGACTGGAATGCGGTGACAAGGGAGGCGGCGCGAAATTACGAGTTGGCGCGACGTGCTCCGGGCGGGGAAAGTCTCAAACCATATCCCGATCTCACTAGCAACGAACGCACAACGATTCACAGTTTATGGTGCAATTGGGCTAAGCACCCTTGGCGATTCGCAATGCAAGAAAAGCAGTTTAACGAAAAGGGTTGGACTGCGGTCTTTCCATACAATCCACCGGTGCAATGGAACATTCAATTGCCTGACGCTGTGCTTGTCGAAGCATTCAGAAAACAGATTGAAGTGACGCGGCAAATTCAAGGGATTCCAGTCCCCCGTGCCATTAAATTTAAAAAGCATCGAGAGGTTTCTTGGAAATATATCGAAGCACTCGACCTCCGCGAACACGGAATTGGCCAGCTTGACGACAGCGAGCGACATATGGCAAGCGATGGGCGACGGATGGGGATAGCTTTCCTGCAACACTATCAACAAGCGATTGCGGATACCGCACGGGAGCCGGTTCCTTTAATTTTTCAGATCGAAGATTCTTTCGAGGGGGAAAGTGAGAATATAACTTCAAAAGTTATTGACTCGTAGACCTCGGGAAAACGAGAGTTAATATCCGCAAGCATATGGATACTCATATGCTCAAGTCGGACAATAACGGCCAGACGCTCCCGCGCCTGGCTTACACAATGCAAGAAACCGCCAAGATTCTTGGCGTCTCTTACATCACAGTTCACAGGCTGCTTAAACGCGGCTTGCTTCGCAGTTCACAGGCTATACGCCACAAACTCATTCCCGCCTCGGAAATCGAAAGGTTTCTGAAAGCCACCCTGCAATAACGTCAGGAAACTATTATGAATTTCAAAGAACTCATGGACGGGCGAAAATATCGCTCGTGGGTTTCCGACCTTTCGGGCAAATCCGGCGTTTACGTCATTCGTGAAAAAGGATTGTTCGGCGGAATCGTTTACATCGGCGAAAGTCATACCGGCAGGCTCAAGAACACCCTTTTGCGCCATTTCCAGCACTGGACGGGGCCGACCAAGGGGCCGACTTTCGCACGGTCAAAAGTCGAAGTCGCAGTTGTGCCGACTCGGAAAGATCGAGCGGTCGAATTGCAAAATAAGCTTATAGCGGAGCACAGTCCCAAGCTGAACGAGATCGGGAAGCCAGGCTTTTGGGACTGGTTGAAAGGCTCAAATGAATAACGCCTTCCCCACCATCAACGCTACGGCGTGCGCGGAACGTCTGTTCGGGCCGGTGGACTGGCAAGATGCGGCAAATGGATATTGCCAGTGTCCTGGACTGTCACATCATACCGGGCCCAATAAGCGCGAGGATTGCAAAATCTTCCTTAACGGCGTCCCAACCGTTTATTGCATGCACACTTCATGCCTGCCGGACATTGAAGCGGCCAATCGCCAGTTTAGAAGCGCGCTACGAAAGGGGGCGGCGCGACTTCCTGACGGGGCACTAAACGCCCCGCGTAACGGCATGCGAAACATCATTGAGCGCGAGAAGGCGACGATCCAAAGGCTCAGGCTGCGAGCAAAAAACTCTCTGGCGCAAATTCTGAGCGAATTTGCGAGCGATCCGGCAGAGCTATTTGAGCAGTCGCCCATTCGGTTGACGGAAAGCGCGAAAAAGGATTGGCGATTGCTTCTGCAATTGTTCGCGCCGGATGACGTTATCTGGATAGGCGCCGTTACTGACTCGGGGCCGGGCCGCGAAGGAAACTTTCGGCCTGTTTCGGACTGGATGCAGGTTGCGACCGCTCCGGCCTTGTTTACCTGCCCCAGCACATTCAAGCCCGGCAGTTTCTCGCGGAGCAAGGATAACGTGCTCGCCCGTCCCTTCCTGGTTGTGGAAAGCGACACCCTGCCAAAAGAGCAGATTTGCGCGGTGTTCAGTTGGCTGCGGCAATTTCTAAAAATGCGGGCCGTGGTCGATACAGCGGGCAAAAGCCTGCATGGGTGGTTTGAATTTCCTCATGGCCGGGGGATGGAAAGGGAATTAAAAGAAATACTCCCCCAACTTGGCTGCGACCCCGCCCTATTTAAGCCTACCCAGCCCTGCCGGTTGCCGGGGGCTCCCCGTCCTGGGAAGGGGGGCAGACTGCAAAGCCTCTATTTTTTAGACACGCTCGGAGGGGGCGATAATGAATAATTCCGAAAATATACCCCCACTGCGGACGGGAATTCAACACAGGGGGATTCGCCCCCCGGAAAATTCCTTTAGAAATTCGGGAAACGGATTCACCCCCTCAGTTAAAATGCCGAGCGAAACCTTAACGCCAGACACCCCCGCAGCATGGTTTAATCGGAAATTCCCGAAATTGGCGGAAAAATATGGGGAACCCATACACGAACAGGCGGCAAAGGAAAAAGGGGGCAAAATTAGTGTGCGGGATACCAACGAGGATTTTCTCGCGGCGTGCCTGGGGGCCGAAGGAACCCCCGACGCACCCACTGTTTATTTACCCGCAGAAAATCGTTTTTTGGCGTACTCTCCCTCGGAGGGGGTGTTTATTGAAATCCGGGAAGCCGATTTAGAGGCGAAAATCAGCCAATGGTTCTTGGAGTGCGCGCGTGTCTGCCGGGAGGGAGCCGACGCAAGCCCCCTTGAGTTTCGTTTCCGGGACAGCCGCAACCTTTCGGGAATAATTAAAAAGGCGAAATCAATCATTTCCGTGCCCCCGAGTTACTTTTCTGAAAAATCCACTGAGTTTATTGTCGTAAAAAACGGAGTTTTGCGACTTTCTGACCGGGTTTTATTGTCTTTTGATCCGAAATACCGAAAAAGAAATAAAATCCCTATCGAATATATTCCCGGCGCGCCAGGCCCCGTTTTTTTGGACGTCCTAATGC
>DASZMX010000074.1:0-52423 GCA_035551475.1 Verrucomicrobiia bacterium | reverse complement strand
TGAAGGCGCTGATTGAAATTACCCCAAGCCAGCAGACCAAACTAAAACCGCGAAGTGTACTGGGCGTTGGACCGTTCGCGTTCCCGGCCCACCGCCATAGATCGATCCTCTCCGGGGTCGAAATCCCAACCCGCGGGGAGGGGAAAATCAGTGGCGAAGCTTAAGCTTCTTGGTGACCGTTTGGTAGCGGGGCAGATCGGTGTTGTGGAGGTAATCCAGCAAGCGCCGGCGTTGTCCGACCATCTTCAACAGGCCACGGCGGGAGCTGTGGTCTTTGACATTGGACTGCAAATGCTCGGTCAAATGGTTGATGCGCTCCGTCAATAAAGCCACTTGGACATCGGCCGAGCCGGTGTCTTTTTCATGCAAACGGAATCCCGTTATCGTCTTTCCTTTATCCATACTTTTGTCGATCAATCTTTAGTAAACACCAAGAATAGAAGCGAACTCAGGCAGGTGTAAAGTCTCTTTTTTGGCCTATTTTGACCCGCCGGGAAGAAAAATTTTCCCGGTCTTGACACGTTTCTCCAGCCTCTCTAGCCTCTGTCCGTAAATACTCGTGCGCTGGCCCCGGAATTTACGTTTCGGGGATTTTTATTGCCGTCGCGTCGTGGAGACGCCGGTGCGCGCGTTCGCTAAATTATGGCTAATACAATATTGGTCGGCGCCCAATGGGGTGACGAAGGCAAAGGCAAAATCATCGACGTCCTGACCGAGGAGGCGGACATCGTCGTCCGCACCCAGGGCGGCAATAACGCCGGCCACACCGTTTTCATTGGCAAGAAAAAGCACGTCCTGCACCTCATTCCCTCGGGCATTCTGCGGCGCGCCAAGACCTGCGTGATCGGCAACGGCGTGGTCATTGATCCCATTGGATTGGTGGCGGAAATCGAACAATTGCACAGCCAGGGCGTGGGGGTCAAAAATCTCGTGGTCAGCGAATCCGCCCATTTGGTCCTGCCCTATCACCGGGAATTGGACGAACAGCGCGAAATCCTCAAGGGCAAAAACAAGATCGGCACGACCAAGCGCGGAATCGGCCCCGCTTACGGCGACAAGGCCGCCCGGACGGGTTTGCGCATGATCGACCTGATCAACCCGGAGCGTTTCGAGGCGTTGCTGCGGTTTAAGATCAAGGAGAACAACGAGATTCTCAAGGCGTTCGGCGCCAAACCGCTTTTATTCCAAAAAGTCCACACCGATTACCGCGCGGCGGGCGACCGCTTGCGGCCGTTTGTGGCCAACACCGTCGCCCTGCTCCATGAAGCGATGCAACGGGGGGCGAATATTTTATTCGAAGGCGCGCAAGGCACGTTCCTGGACATTGATCATGGAACCTACCCGTTTGTCACTTCCTCCAACACGACGTCCGGCGGAGCCTGCACCGGCTCCGGTGTGGCGCCCAATCGCATGGATCGCGTCGTCGGGGTGATGAAGGCTTACACAACGCGCGTGGGCGAAGGGCCGTTGCCCACGGAAAACGCGGAAATTGCCGACATGCTGCACGGCATGGGCCGCGAGTTCGGCGCCACCACGGGACGCGCGCGGCGCTGCGGCTGGTTTGATTCCGTGGCGACCCGACACGCGGCGATTATTAATGGCATCGATGAAATTGCCGTGACGAACTTGGACGGGCTCGACACCGTTGAAACGATCAAGGTCTGCGTGGGCTATCGCGCGGGGCTGGCGCCCGTGCCTTATATGCCGGCGGACATTGAGTTGCTCGCGAAATGCGAGCCGGAATATGCGGAGTTTCCCGGCTGGAAGAGTTCGACGACGCATTGCCGGACATGGAAACAATTGCCAGCCAAAGCGCGCCAATACCTGCGCGCGCTGGCGGAATTGACGGGAGCCCGGCTGCGAATCGTGTCGGTGGGCCCGGCGCGGGCGCAGACGATTTTCGTGTAAATGGGCTGGCCGCCAGCCGCTGCATGAGCGCCGCCCCCCATCTCAGCCCGCAAGCCAAGGCCACGACGCCCACCCACGTGGCCATCATCATGGATGGCAACGGACGCTGGGCCAAGCAACGCCATTTGCCGCGCGTGGAAGGGCATCGCAACGGCGTGGAATCCGTGCGCGCCGTGGTGCGGGCCGCGGGTGAAGCCGGTGTCAAGTATTTGACGCTGTACGCGTTCTCGGTCGAGAATTGGAATCGCCCAAAAGACGAGGTGGACACGCTCATGCGCTACCTGGCCAAGTTTTTGAAGGGAGAAATTGGCGAACTCAACAAGAACAACGTCCGGTTGGAAGCCATCGGCCAGATTTATCGGCTGCCGGAATTTGTGCAGGAGCAATTGCGCAAAAGCAAAGCCGCCCTCAGCAAGAACAACGGGCTCACGCTGATTCTGGCGCTGAGTTACGGCGCGCGCACGGAGATCGTGGAGGCGGTGCGCGAACTCGGGCAGAAAATCAAGGACGGCGGCCTGGAGCCGGCGGAAGTCACCGAGGAATCCATTTCCCAGCATCTTTACACGCGGCATTATCCCGACCCCGATTTGTTAATTCGCACCAGCGGCGAAATGCGCGTCAGCAATTTTTTGCTGTGGCAGATTTCCTATGCCGAACTGGTCGTGACTCCCACGCTCTGGCCGGATTTCCGCAAGGCGCAATTTTTTGAGGCGCTCGAGGAATACACCCGGCGTCACCGGCGCTTTGGTTTGGTCTAGGGGAAACGTCCCGACGACCGCAGCGCCATAAAGATCGCGCCCACCCCAAACAAGAAAAGGACGCCGCCGGCGGCTTGATTGATCCGAATCATCGCTGGAGCCGTGAGCCGATCCCGCAGCCGACCGGCGCCCTGGCTCAACAGCAGCCACCACAAAGCCGAACCCGCGAACACGCCGGCCACCAGCGCCACCGCCGCCACCCCGTTCGCACCGGCGCCCAACCCAAAACCGGCAAACACCGCCACAAAGGAAAGAATCGTGGCGGGATTTGTCAGCGTCAAAAAGAATGTGGAAAAATAGGCCGAGATCAAATTCCCGCCCGTCACCGGCGCGGGCGATGCCGGTGGCTTGGCCAAAAAAATCCGGAGGCCCAAATAACAAAGAAACATTCCGCCCAGCAGGCCGAGCCAAAACTTTTGTCCCACCAGAAACGAAGAAATGGCGGTCAAACCGAACGCCGCCACGGCCCCATAAAGCGCGTCGGCGCTGGCCGCGCCCAACCCCACCACCAACCCGGCGGCCAGGCCTTCCGTCAGGCTGCGCCGCAGGCATAACAAACCGATGGGGCCGACGGGCGCCGCAATGGAAAAGCCAATCAGCAGGCCCTTCGCCAAGTAATGCCCCGGCATGGCTCAGCGCTCCCGCACGCGGCAGATTTGCAATCCATCGCCGACCGAAAGCAGGACGGACTCCACGCGCGGATCGCGCGCCAGCTTTTTGTTCAGGCGATCGATGGCGCGGCCGCCGGGCTCGCGGATGGGCCCCTTCCCCAGCCTTCCGCCCCACAGCATGTTGTCAAATAAAATCAAGCCATTCGGCCGGATATGCGGCAGGGCCAGCTCATAATATTCGTCGTAGCCGGTCTTGTCGGCGTCGATGAACGCGATGTCAAATAAATCCTTTTTCCGCAGGCTGCGCAGGCTGGCGGCGGCGGGTCCGATCTGGAGTTTGATCTTGTGGTCCACGCCGGCCTTTTTCCAATAGCGCCGCGCCACCGCCGTCCACTCGGCGCTGGCGTCCAGGCAAAGGAGCCGTCCGTTCTCCGGCAGGCCGCGCGCCAGGCAAATGGAGCTATAACCGGTGAAGGTGCCGACCTCCAATGCGGAGCGGGCGCCGATGGCGCGTGTCAATAAGGTCATGAAGGCCCCCTGATCCGGTCCAATCTGCATGACCGCAATCTCACCGAGGGCCGCGGTTTCCTCCCGCAGCTTTTCGAGGACAGAATCCTGGGCGCCGCGCGCGCAGTCACATATATATTTAAAGAGCCCGGCGTGGACGGAAGTGAATTTAGCGGGAGGTTTCACCGCGTCAAAATAGTTGGCTGTTTTTTTTCATCAAGGCTAATTCCAGACAGCGCGGTCACGGCGGTTTCCCCTCACGCCATGCCCCGGGGCGGTTTCACAACCCGGGCGGACAATTATTTCCATTCCCCGTGATTCTGGCGTCGTCTATGCTTATGAGACTCGGACAGGTGTGTCTCGGCCCTATGCGTTTTGATCATTATGAAGTCGGCGAGTTTTACGATGAGATGTTTTCCACCCCGGACGAGCCGCGCCTGGCCGCGAAGCGTTTACTTGACATCTTGGAGGCCCTGCCGGACGGCGAGGTTTTGAATTGCCAGAAGGCGGCGGAGCGCTCGCTCCTGCAAATGGGGATCACGTTTAACGTCTATGGCCAGCAGGCGGGCGTGGAGAAGATTTTTCCATTCGATATTCTGCCGCGCATCGTTTCCTCGGCCGAATGGTCCCGCATCGAGCGCGGGCTCAAGCAGCGCATCCAGGCGCTGAATTTGTTCATCGACGATATTTATCACGGCCAGAAAATCATCAAGGACGGCGTGGTCCCCGGCGAAATCATTTACTCGGCTAAGTCGTATCGCGAACAATGCGTGGGCTGGAACCCGCCGCGCGGCATCTGGTGCCACATCACCGGCACCGATTTGGTGCGCGACCGGGACGGCGAAATTTACGTGCTGGAAGACAATTTGCGCTGCCCGTCCGGCGTCTCGTACGTGCTGGAAAATCGGGAAGTGATGAAGAGCCTGTTCCCCGCGATTTTCGCCACGGCCAAAATCCGGCCGGTGTCGAATTACCCGTTCAAGCTGCGCGACATGCTGGAATATTTGGCGCCGGAAGGGACGACGGCTCCGCGCGTCGTATTGTTGACTCCTGGCATTTATAACTCGGCGTATTTCGAACATTCGTATTTGGCGCAGCAGATGGGCATCGAATTGGTCGAGGGCCGGGATCTGGTGGTGAACGACGGCGTGGTGCTGATGCGCACAACGAAGGGCTTCGAGCGGGTGGATGTGATTTACCGGCGGCTGGACGACGATTTTTTGGATCCAAAGTGTTTCCGCGCCGATTCGGTGCTGGGCGTGCCGGGCTTGATGGAAGCCTACAAGGCGGGCAATGTGGCGCTCGCCAATGCCCCTGGCACCGGGGTGGCCGACGACAAGGTGGTGTACGCGTATTTGCCGCGCATTGTCAAATATTATTTGGCGGAGGAGATCATTCTCCCGAATGTGCCCACTTACATTTGCGCGGAGGAAAAGGACCTGGCGTATGTCGTGGAGAACATCGGGAAATTAGTGGTGAAAGCCGCCAACGAATCGGGCGGCTACGGCATGCTGGTGGGGCCGCATTCCACCCAAGAGCAGCAGGCGGCTTTTGCCGAAAAGGTGAAGGAAAATCCGCGCAATTACATCGCGCAGCCGACCCTCGGCTTGTCGCGCGTGCCGACGATTATTGGCGAGCAATTTGAAGGGCGCCACGTCGATTTGCGGCCCTATATATTATGCGGCAAGGAAATCTTCGTGCTGCCCGGCGGTTTGACGCGCGTGGCGCTCAAGAAGGGTTCGCTCGTCGTCAATTCGTCCCAAGGCGGCGGCAGCAAGGACACGTGGGTGGTGGCCGACGTCGCCCCGGTGGAAACCGAACCCATCGCCGCGGCCATGCGGCAGACGCAAACCGCCTCGGGCGCCACCCAAACCCAATCCATGGGCGGCCTGGCCCAGGAACAAACGTTTTCACGCTGACCCATGTTAAGCCGCGTCGCCGAATCAGTTTATTGGATGAGCCGCTATGTCGAGCGCGCCGAGAATGTCGCCCGTTTTATCGAGGTCAATTTTCATTTGGTTCTCGACGATCCCACCGCCTCCGACCAGCAATGGCTGCCGCTGGTCAACACGTCGGGCGATCATGACGATTTCACGGAGCGTTACGGCGCGCCGACGCAGCAAAATGTCATGCGCTTCCTGACGTCCGACCCGGAGAACCCCAACTCCATCCTGTCGTGCCTGCGCTCCGCGCGCGAAAATGCCCGCACCGTGCGCGAAATCATTTCCTCGGAGATGTGGCTGTACCTGAATAAATTTTTCCTGATGATCAACGCCGCCGCCGGCGAGGACCGTTTTTTTGAATCGCCACAGGAGCTGCTCACGGAAATCAAGATGTCGAGCCATCTGTTCAGCGGCTTGACCGATGCCACCATGACGCACGGGGAGCCGTGGCATTTCTGCCAGTTGGCGCGGATGCTGGAGCGGGCGGACAAAACCTCGCGCATCCTTGACGTCAAGTATTACATCCTGCTGCGCGCGGTGGAGGAAGTCGGCACGCCGCTGGATGACATTCGCTGGGCGGCGGTGCTGCGGTCGGCCTCGGCGTTCGAAATGTATCGCAAGAGCCACGGCCGGATCACGCCGCGAGGCGTGGTGGAATTCCTGCTGTTGAACCGCGAATTTCCGCGCGCCATGCAATATTGCCTGCTGACCGCGCGCGATTCACTGCATGCGGTTTCCGGCACGCCGCTGGGCGCGTTTCGTCACGCGCCGGAAAAATTGCTGGGCCAGCTTTGCTCGGATTTGTCTTTTGCCGCGGTGGACGAAATCATTGATTACGGCCTGCACGAATACGTGGATGAGCTCCAAACCAAGATGAACCAGGTTGGCGCCGGGGTGCATGACACTTTTTTTGCTTTCAAAGCGCCGCCCGCCGCCAAAAAATCGGCCCGGGCGCTGGTTCCATAGCGTCTCGTTGTCGCATACATTATGAAACGCATCGGCATTTTAACGGCAGGAGGGGATACGCCCGCGCTGAACGCGACCATTCACGGGGCGGTGGCGCGCGCCAACCAATTGAAGATCGAAGTCATCGGACTGATCAAAGGCTTCAATTGCCTCTTCAACCCGCGCGTGCCGCACGTGCATCTTAATCCACTTTACCAAGCGATTCCCGAACTGGACCCGACGAAGGGCGGCACGCTCATCGGATCTTCCCGGGACTACGTGGATCCCGACAAAAGAGACGAGCTCGACCAGATCGAAGGACGCTTGAAAAAACTCGGGATCGAAGGGCTCATTTGCATCGGCGGCGACGGCACGCTCAACGGCCTGCAACCCATTGCCGAGCGATTGCCCGCGGTGCTTGCGCCCAAGACGATCGACAACGACCTGGGCCTGAATTATCCCAGCGAGCCGGATGAATGGCTGCGCGTGAAGGATGCGGCGGAAAAATCCCAATTCCGTTACAAGCGCGCGGATTCCAACGTCATTTTCGACCTGAGCCAGATTGTCAACTACGCGACGCCCGGCTTCGCCACGGCGGTGTTTGTCTCGGCGGGCGGAGTCGAGCGCCTGCGCACCACGGCGGAAAGCCATCGGCGCATTGCCATCATCGAGGTGATGGGCCGTCATTCGGGCTACATCGCCCTCGCCACCGCTTATGGCCAGCCCGACATCATCCTGGTGCCCGAGCAACCGGTCGATCTGGAGCTGCTGGCGGAGCGTGTCAAACATCTTTATGACCTGCAAAAGAACGTGGTGATCGTCTGCGGCGAAGGCATTGTGGACGCGCAAGGCCGGGAGCTGGGCGCGGAGCGCGAGACGACCGACCCGGCGGGCAACGTGGTGCTGAGCGGCGCGGCCGAGGCGTTGCGCTCCAAATTGATCCAGATGATCGGCGACCGTTATTTCCAGATTTATCGCCGGAGCGAATCGGCGCGGGAATCCATCTTCACGCGCAAAGTGGGCCACACCCAGCGGGGCGGACGCCCCATTTTATTTGACAGATTTTACGCGGCGCAATTGGGGGCCAAAGCCGTCGATCTGCTCGTCGAAGGGCGCAACAACGCCGTCAGCGTGCTGCAATACAATCCCGACAAAGGGTTCCATGTGGATGGTTACGACGCCAACCGGTTTCGCGACCGCTGGGGCTTGATTCACGCGCGCAAAATGCACCCCGCCCTCTATGATTCCAAGCTGATGATGCCGTCCAAGCTGGGCGTGGAGTATTTGCTGCCGATCTTCACCAACGCCATCGGCGAGGACGACATGGAATTCACGCGCCAGACTTTATTTGCGGGCGGCAACCTGGCCCAGCCCTATCACTCGATCAACACCGACGTCCATAAACGGATACGCTTTTTGGAAGCAGAAGAATGAGCGCCGCATCCCTGATCCCTTACATCAACGTCAAACTCGCCTTGCTTGGAGCCAAGCCCGCGCCCGGCCCCGCCCACGAATGGTCGGACCTGGTCGGTTCGCTCGTGTCGCAGTGCCGCGAAAAAGAGCGCCTGCTGGCCAATCATCTGTGCCCGGCCGACCAGCGCATCCAGAATTACCTGTTCGATTATTTGCAGGATGAGCCGCCGCGCCTGCCGTTGCGCACGCTGGCGCTCGACCAACCGGGCATGGCGCGGACGCTTTCGCTGCCAGTGGACAAGGACGAATTTATTTCCGGCATTCTAAGCTCCTACCGCGTGGCGCAAGGCGTCCTCCATAATCCGCGCAGCGACCGGCGCACGACGGAAGGAATTTTTCATGTGGCGGAAGGCGGTTTGCCGATCCCTGAGGACAAACGCGCGGCGCCCGCGGAAGTGTTCGCGAGAATGCTGGCGCACGCTTTTCAGCCGCCGCGCGATTTTTTACGGCTGCCTTTCACCGCGACGCAGCCCGAGCCGGCCGAGTGCTTTGTCTCGCTGCTCATGCGGCCCATTGTCTGCCCCGAGGCGCCCGGCTGGGGGCCGGAAAAAACGATGGAAGTCCGTTTTTTTGCGCCGGGCAGCCTGGTGAGCAACCTCGATTTCGTGGAAAGCATTTTCGGCAACGCGGGCGATCCTGATTTGCCGGAGAACGACGCCGGCCTCGACACGGAACATTGGAGCGGCCACACCGGCTGCGTCATCCTGGCGCCGCATCTCACCAAGATCACCAAGAAAGCCATCGGATTGCCCGCGTGGAAAGACGCGACCGAACGCCAGCGGCGCGATGGGATGTGCTGGCAGGATGAATGGGAATTTTACAACAACGGCCAGGCGTTCAAGCTGACCTGCCGCGACGAGTCCGGCGTGATTGTCACCATTATTGCCGACAATTATTACGGCTATTGCAAAAAAGAGGTCAAAACCCAGATCAGCTACGCCGCCAACCTCCTGGGCTTATGCGAGGAGGAGCACGCGGGCGGCGCGCTGGTTTTTCCGAGCTACGACCTGGGCGAGGAATTCAGCGGCAACCTGCACGTCAAGCCGATGGGCCATTCCTTTGCGGAAGTCTCCACCGTCTTCCGCGACGCGCTCGACCAAAAATCCGAGGGTTACGCTGTCGATAAGAAATATCCCGACATCATTTACGTGCCGGAAGACGCGCGCTTTGACCTGCACAAGGAGAGGATTTTTTGGCCCGGCGGCAAAACGGAGCGGTCCATTAAACTCATGCCGGACAAGACCTATGTCCGCCCCTCCGGCTACAAGGTGCAATTGCAAAAACCTTCGCCCGGACGCGCCTGGCGCCTGGTGGGCGCGGTGGCGGAAGGGATTTTTTGCCACAAACCGAGCACGGTGTCAGGCGGCGGCAAATCGGAAATTTCCAAGCCCATCACGGACGCCATTTTGACCGGGCCGGTGTTCGTGGCGGATTTCAAGGCGGATTTCGAGCGCGTGGCGGAATTGATCGATCATGATTACAGCGACCGTTTCAAGGACGCCACGCATAAGGACGCGCGCCCCATTCTCAGCCCGGAACGCTCGTTGGGGTCGGTCATCAAATTGTTGACTGAGGACGAGTACGATTACAAGCCCAGCTACAATGCGTGGCTCGCCGCGACGCCGCAGCACATCAAGGAGCTGGTGTTCGTGGTGAAGCGCTACTACAAGACGGAATGGGGGCGCAACTGGCGCGAGCATTTTTCGGTGGACATCATCAACGGCCTGCCCGGCAACGAAGTCAAATGCGAGAACCGCAAGCTCGTCACGACTTATCTCCGCGTCGGTTTCGACACCGATGGCCTCTGGCGCACGTTCGGCTTGCGCAAGGATTTTCACCCGGCGGTCAAGATCCAGATGGAGGATGACATCACCGCGTCTGTGGTCATTCCGCCGGACGGGGAGTCGGGCAGGAATTCGCTGAAGTTTGTCAAGAATTGCGAACAGCGGCTCTTCCAGCGGCCCGACGATGCCATTCATCGCGGCTACGACAAGCAGACCGAGGCGGATTTCGCGCGGCGCGACAATTTCTTTTCCAATTACGAGCCGCTCACGCAGGCGGCCGCGCGCGAATTGCTCGACGAAGCGATTGGCTTCTACCAATTCACCCCGCCGATGCAGGCGCTGGTTCGCGAAGTCGCGTCCGGCCAGAAATCAGGATATTTCGTTTCGCCGGCGCATCCGCGTTTGGTGGACGGCAAGCCGACGAAGAACCCGCGCTATCTGCAAATGCGCCCCGACTTGCTGCACCCCAAAGATGTTTATCTCGCGGACATGGGGATGCGGCTGCGGCGCCGTCTGCCGTTGGCCCGCCAGATTCATCATCCCGTCACGGTCATTCTGCCGGGCCGGCGCAACAACCCGCCGGAAGGCGTCATTCGCCCGCTGGCGGTGTTCAACCCAATCCATTACCTCGAGCTGCCGGAGTTGTTCCTCGAATTCATTTGCAGCATGACCGGCAAATCGCCCTCGACGACCGGGGCGGGCTCAGAGGGCGCCTTGACGAAAGGGCCGTTCAACGCGCTGCCGCCAATTATTGACTTGAACAACGCCCTCGTCTCATGGCTGCTGACCGGCGGCGGCGGATTTCTGACGGCGGCGGGTTATGTCGGCCCCAAATTGCGGGTGGATCACGACATCAGCCTGCTCGCGCCGGAGGTTTTCTGCCGGATGTCGGCCGAGGAGCGCAACCCAAAATATTTAATTGACAACCATTACCTCGACCGCATCGAGGATTTCGACTGGAACGGCCAGCGCGTGCTGGCCAGCCGGCTCGGTTACCGCATCAATTCGCGTTTCATCTCCGCGTTTTTTGGGCGCGTGTTCAATCATCCAAAAGTCGTGTTCACCGATGAGATGCTGAAGCCGGAATCGCAGGACGCGAAGATTTTTGCCGACGGCATGGACAACATTGTCACGACGCAAAAACGCGTGGCGCAAATGTATTTCGATGACGGCAGCGTGGCGCAAGCGTGCCCGCCGCTGCGGGCGCTCCTGGGCATCATGCGCGACGATCAATGGGAGGGGAAAACATTGCAGGATCCGGCGGTGCGCCAATTGTTCACCGTGGAAGCGTTGCTGGCCTCCGATTGGTATGCCGCGCGCCTGGCGGCCAAGCAAAAAATTGACCGGCAACTTTGGCGGCGCCACGCGGATTATCTGGAACGCTTTTTGAAGCGCACCACCCACGCGGATGTCGCGACGCGCCTGAACATCCCGGCGCAATTGGTCAAAGCGCGCCAGATGCTCGCGGCCATTGAAGCCCCGGCTTACCTCGAAAAATTGCGCGGAACCATAGGCGCGGAACCATTGGAAAATTACCGCCCAACTTAACCCTATGGCCATCCATGCCGCGCTGCATCACCGCACTGAATATCACTACGACCGCCCCGTCCTCCTCGGGCCGCAAACCGTGCGCTTGCGCCCTGCGCCGCATGCGCGCACGCGCGTCCTGGCGTATTCGCTGAAAATTTCGCCGGCGAAACATTTCCTCAACTGGCAGCAGGACCCGCAGTCGAATTATCTCGCGCGCCTGGTGTTCGAGGAGCCAACCCGGGAATTCATCGTGGATGTGGACCTGGTGGTCGAGATGTCCGTGTTCAATCCCTTCGATTTTTTCCTCGAGGCTGAGGCGGAAAACTTTCCCTTTGCCTACGACGCGGCGCTGCGGCACGAGTTGGAGCCGTTCCAGCGGCTGGCGCAGTGGACGCCGCAACTGGGAGAGTACGCGGCCGACATCAAAAAGAAATGGGCGGAGGGCAAGCAGAAGCGCACCATCGATTTCCTGGTGGGATTGAACCAGCGGCTCTGGGAGGACATCAAATATGTCATCCGCCTGGAGCCGGGCGTGCAAACACCGCAGGAGACGCTGCAAAAAGGCACGGGGTCGTGCCGCGACAGCGCCTGGCTTCTCTGTCAATTATTGCGCCGCTTTGGCCTCGCCGCGCGTTTCGTCAGCGGATACCTGATCCAGCTCAAACCGGACGTGAAATCGCTGGACGGGCCAAGCGGGGCGGAAACGGACTTTTGCGATTTGCATGCCTGGTGCGAGGTTTATCTGCCGGGGGCGGGCTGGATCGGCCTGGATCCCACTTCCGGTTTGCTGGCGGGCGAAGGCCATATTCCCCTCGCGGCGACGCCCGATCCGCAAAGCGCGGCGCCGATCAGCGGGCTGGTGGCGGAATCCAAGTGCGAATTCAAGTTCGAGATGAACGTGACGCGCGTTTTTGAATCGCCAAGGGTCACCCATCCGTATACCGACGAGCAATGGGCCGAAATCAACCGCCTCGGGCAGAAAGTCGATGCGGCGTTGCAAGCGCAGGATTGCCGCCTGACGATGGGCGGCGAGCCAACGTTCGTTTCGATTGATGACATGGACGGACCCGAATGGAACACCGTCGCGCTCGGGCCGAAGAAACGCCAACTGGCGGACGAGTTGATGCGCCGCCTGAAGGCTCGCTTCAGCGCCGGCGCGCTGCTGCATTATGGGCAGGGCAAATGGTATCCCGGCGAATCGCTGCCGCGCTGGTCATTCGCCTGTTACTGGCGGAAGGACGGCCAGCCAATTTGGGAAAATGAGGAGCTGTTCGCTCTCGAAAATAAATCCTACGGACACGCGGACAAACATGCCGAGCAATTCATCCAGGCGCTGGCGCAACGGCTGCAATGCGGGCATCAGCACATTGTGCCGGCATTTGAAGACGCCTGGTATTACTTGTGGAAGGAACGCCGTCTGCCAACCAACGTCGATCCTTTCAAGTCAAACCTCAAAGATGAGGAAGAGCGGGCGCGCCTGGCCAAATTATTTGAACGAGGCTTGGAGAAGGTCACAGGTTACGCCCTGCCCTTGCAACGGCCCACCGGCGCGGCGAGCGGATGGGTCAGCGGCCCCTGGTTTTTCCGCCCGGAACGCTGCTACCTTTTGCCCGGCGATTCGCCGATGGGATTGCGGCTGCCGATGGATTCCCTGCCGTGGGTCAAGCAAAGCGATTATCCCTACATTTACGAACAGGACCCGACGGAACCGCGCCATCCGCTGCCGCCGCGCCCGGAAAAAGATCTGCAAAGATTTTTCCCGGCTTCGTGGGTGGCGGCGCGCCGCCCCCTCATCACCCCGCAAAAAATCGCCGCCGAACCCACGGCGCCGCCGCCCGCGCGCGGGGAGTCGGCCGCCAGCATCGTGCGCACCGCCCTGTGCGTGGAGCCGCGCCAGGGGCGCCTGCACATTTTCATGCCCCCGGTCCGCACGCTGGAAGATTATCTCGACTTGACTGCGGCCATCGAGGACACCGCGGAATTGCTGGACACGCCGGTGGTGATCGAAGGCTACACGCCGCCGCATGATCCGCGCCTGCACACCTTGAAGGTCACGCCCGATCCCGGCGTCATCGAGGTCAACATGCACCCGGCGGCAACCTGGGATGAAATGAGGACCCAGACCGAGACGTTGTATGAAGAGGCGCGGCTCTGCCGTCTGGGCACGGAGAAATTCATGGTTGACGGGCGCCACACCGGCTCGGGCGGCGGAAATCACATCGTGCTCGGCGGGGCGACCCCGGCGGATTCTCCGCTGCTGCGCCGTCCGGATTTGCTGCGCTCGCTGGTGACCTACTGGCAAAATCATCCGTCGCTGTCGTTTTTGTTCAGCAGTTTGTTTATCGGGCCGACCAGCCAAAGCCCGCGGGTGGACGAGGCGCGGAACGATTCACTGTACGAACTGGACCTGGCGTTCCAGCAAGTTCCGGGAGGCGGAAAAATCCCGCCGTGGCTGGTGGACCGGCTCTTGCGGAATCTTTTGATTGACGCCACCGGCAATACGCATCGCGCGGAATTTTGCATCGATAAACTTTATTCCCCGGACTCCGCCACCGGACGGTTGGGCCTCTTGGAAATGCGGGCTTTTGAAATGCCGCCGCACGCACGCATGAGCCTGGCCCAGCAACTTCTGCTGCGCGCGCTCATCGCGAAATTCTGGGACCAGCCCTATCAAAACGGCCTGGTGCGCTGGGGCACGGACATTCATGACCGCTGGATGCTGCCGCATTTTGTCTGGAGCGATTTGGAGGATGTGATGGCGGATTTGCAGGCGAGCGGCACGCCGATGAAGGCGGAATGGTTCGGGCCGCAGTTTGAGTTTCGCTTTCCGCAAATCGGCGAATTGGAGCAGCGGAACATTCACGTGGAATTGCGCGGGGCGCTCGAGCCGTGGCATGTGCTCGGGGAAGAGGGCGGGCCCGGCGGCACGGTGCGCTACGTCGATTCGTCGGTCGAACGCCTGCAGGTCAAGGCGCGCGGGCTGATCGAGGGGCGGCACAAAATTGCCGTGAACGGATACGCCCTGCCCCTGCACCCGACCGGGACGAACGGAGAATATGTGGCCGGGGTGCGGTATCGCGCCTGGCAGCCGCCCTCCTGTTTGCACCCGACGATTCCGCCGCACGCGCCGCTGACTTTTGACATTGTTGACAGTTGGGCGGGCCGGAGCCTCGGAGGTTGCGCCTATCACGTGACGCATCCCGGCGGGCGGAGCTACGACACCTTCCCGGTCAACGCCTACGAGGCGGAAAGCCGCCGGCTGTCGCGCTTTTTCCGCATGGGCCACACCCCGGGCGCCATGCAGGCCCGGGAGTTGCCGCCCCATCCGGAAAGCCCGTTCACCCTGGATCTGCGGAGGACGAACCGCCCGGCTTGATCGCCCGGTTGCTTCATGCCAGAATCGCTCCAGTCCATGAACCTCGCAGATGCGACGCCGACCAATGCCCCGCTCGTCGCGTCCTATCGTCCCGCCGCCGGAGCCTACGATGAAATGCTGGGCGAGGACCGCAGCCTGCGGCCGCAGTGGCAAAAGCTGGTCGGCGCGCTGGAAAAACTCAGCCCGCACGATCTCTCCGCCCGGCGCGACACCGCGTTTCGCGTGCTGCGGGATCATGGCGTCACTTATAATGTTTACCACGATGGCCAGGGCCAGGACCGGCCGTGGGCGCTGGACCTGATGCCGTTGATTATTCCGCCGGAGGAATGGCCCGGCATCGAAGCCGGGCTCACCCAGCGCACGCGTCTGTTCAACGCCATTCTGGCCGATATTTACGGGCCGCAAACGCTGCTGCGCGACGGCGCGCTGCCGCCGGCGCTGCTCTACGCCAACCCGGCTTTCCTGCGGCCCTGCCACGGCATAGCGCCGGCGCGAAATCTGTTTTTATTTTTTCACGGCGTCGATTTAGGCCGTTCGCCGGATGGGCAATGGTGGGTTTTGTCGGATCGGACGCAGGCGCCGTCCGGAGCGGGCTACACGCTGCAAAATCGCATGGTGCTGTCGCATGTGATGCCCGATGAATTCCGCGATTGCCGGGTGGAGCGCCTCGCCGGATTCTTTGAGATCGCGCGGAATACGTTGCGCAGCCTGGCGCCGCGGCCCAGCGGCCAGCCGTCGGTCGTGCTATTGACACCCGGCCCGTACAACGAGACCTATTTTGAGCATGTTTACCTCGCGCGCTACCTGGGTTTTCCACTGGTGCAAGGCGCGGACCTGACGGTGCGCGACCGCCGCGTTTTTCTCAAGACGCTCGAAGGCTTGCAGCAAGTCGATGTCATCCTGCGACGCGCCGACGACACCTTTTGCGACCCGCTGGAATTGCGGGCCGATTCGTTTTTGGGCACGCCCGGACTGTTGGACGCGGCGCGCGCAGGCAACGTCGCCATCGCCAACGCCCTCGGGGCCGGCGTGGTGGAAACTCCCGCGCTGACGTCATTCCTGCCGGGAATTTGCCGGCGCCTGCTCGGCGAGGAATTGAAATTGCCGTCCGTGGCAACGTGGTGGTGCGGTCAACCGCACGGGGAAAAATTTGTGCAGGAAAACATCCACCGGCTGGTGGTGCGACGCGCCTTTTCGCGCGGAGACGTCCGCTTCGGGGGAGCGATGACCGAGCGCGAGCGCGCCTATTTGCGGGCGGAGATGGCATCGGCACCATTCGATTTTGTGGGTCAGGAAGTTTTGCCGCTGAGCGCGGCGCCGGCATTGGAAGGCAGCAGGCTGGCGCCGCGGCGCGTCGTGTTGCGGGCCTACGTGTGCGCGACGAGCGACGGGTTCACGGTGATGCCAGGCGGGCTGACGCGTTTTTCCGGCGGACCCGACGACTTGGTGGTTTCGATGCAACACGGCGGCAGCAGCAAGGACACCTGGGTCACAACCTCCGGGCCGGTCAGCCAGCTCACCCTGCTCCTGCCCAATACAGAAATTGTGCGCCTGGAACGGTCCGCCGTGGAAGTGCCGAGCCGCGTGGCGGACAATCTTTTCTGGCTGGGCCGTTACACCGAACGCCTGGAAGACACGGTGCGCCTACTGCGGAGCGTGCTGAGCCGGCTGGCGGAAGTTGGCGCCGAAGAAACGCCCGACCTGACGGCGCTGGTGCGGTTGCTGGCGCATTTGGATTTGTTCCCGCCGAAATTTCGCGACCGCCACACCCTGGCGGCGGTGGAGCGCGAAGTTTACGCGCTGATTTACCAGCCGCACCGGCTCGGCGCGGTGCGCGAAGTGCGCGAGCGGCTGAGCAGCATCGCGTTTGCCTTGCGCGACCGTTTTTCGGCGGACTCCTGGCGCATCGTGAGTAAATTGCAGGACGACACGCGCCCGCGGCCGGGGCGCATTCCGATTTCAGAGGGCTTGGAACTTCTGAACACGCTCATCTTCGACCTTGCGGCGTTTGCCGGCATGGAGATGGAAAATATGACACGCGGGCATGGCTGGCGTTTTCTCGATATTGGACGCCGACTGGAACGCGCCACCAACATGACCACGCTGGTGGAAGGCGCGTTGACGGTGGAGGCCGGCGGCTGGAGCGCGCTGGAGCCGGTTTTGGAAATCGCGGATAGCGTGATGACCTATCGCCGCCGGTATTTTGCGCAGCCGCAATGGCCGACCGCGCTCGATCTTTTGCTGGCCGACGAGACGAATCCGCGCTCGCTCGCCTTTCAAATCTGCGCGTTGTCCGATCACGTGGCCAACCTCCCGCGCGAAACAGGCGGGGCCTCCGCCCGCGAAACGCAACAGGCCCAAACCTTGCGCGCGCTCCTCAGCAAGGCCGATTTCCCCTCGATGGTGGCGGGCCAGATGGCGGGGCGCGGGGCGGAGCTGAGTGAATTCCTCGCGCGCATCGTGACGGAGCTGCGCGTGCTGTCCGATTCGATCAACCAACAATATTTCAGCCACGCCGCCGCCCAGGCCAGTTAGCCGCCATGCGCTACCGCATCGTTCATCAAACCTTTTACACCTACTCGAGCGATGTCTCCGTTTCGCATCATGTGGCCCGCCTCACGCCGCGCGAAGGCGCCGAGCAGCGCACGTTCAACCACCAGTTGACGATGGAGCCCCACGCTTCCACGCTCACGACGCGCGTCGATTATTTTGGGAACGAAACATCGCATTTCACCGTCAACGGCGTGCATCGTTCGCTCAAAGTCATTGCCACGAGCGAGGTGGAAGTGACGCCGCGTCCCGCGCCGAGCGAAGGCGGCTCGTGGGAGGAAGCCCGGCAGGCGCTCACGGCGCCCGCGTGCCACGCCGACATGGATGCGCAACAATTCACGTATCCCTCCCAACACATCCCGAAGCTGCCCGGGCTGGCGGAATACGCGCAACCCTCATTCGCGCCGGGCCGCTCGCTGCTCGCCGCGGTGGTCGATTTGTCCGGACGCATTCATCGTGATTTCAAGTTCGACACCCGAGCCACGACCATCGCCACGCCGCTGGAGCAGGTTTTGAAAAACCGGCGGGGCGTCTGTCAAGACTTCGCGCAACTGCAGATTGGCGGCGTGCGCGCGATGGGCTTGCCCGCGCGTTACGTCAGCGGTTACCTGGAGACGCTGCCGCCGCCCGGCGCGGAGCGGCTTGTGGGCGCCGACGCTTCGCATGCCTGGGTGCAGGTTTACATTCCGCCCAACGGCTGGGTGAATATCGATCCCACCAACGACTTGATTCCGTCCACGCGCCATATCGTGCTGGCGTGGGGGCGGGATTATGACGATGTCAGCCCGATTCGCGGCGTGATTGTGGGCGGCGGCAAGCACACGCTGACGGTCGGCGTGGATGTGGAGCCGATTGCTTGAGGCCGCGGGCTCAGGGCAGTTCCTGCACGCGGAAAAACAACATGGAGCCCGCTGTTGGCACGGAAACCGTCAGAGGGCCAAGACTGGACGGAGCGATCGTTTCGACCAAGGTGTAGGGGCCGTTCACTTGTGAGCTGCCGAGAATCCGATAGGTGGCGCCGGCCGACACGGGAAAGGTGATTTGCATCGAGCCGGAAGCGGGATCCTGCACGCCCGCGACGCCGAGGCTCAAGGGAATTTTGCCGTAAAGCAAATCCCACGACGTCACGGTGTTGGAAGCCACGCTGCCATCCTTGTTATAATTGACGTAGGTCCAGGAAATCTTGCCGAAGCGCAGCGTCGCGTCTTCCGGGAAAACGGTGTTGGTGGCGCTGGCGGCCGAGCTGACGCCAGTGACCCAGACATTATCCAGCGTGATTTGGTAAAGAAGATTATCGGTCGATTGCGCCACTTGCAGAGTGGCGTTGGAAAAGTAAGCGCCGGTGGCGCTGGCTTGGGCCAACGCCGGAGACGCGGAGTCGATGACTTTTGCGATCGACAAATCGGCGAAGCGCGGCCCCCCCGCGCCGGGGGACGCGACGCCGAACTGAAAGCCTTGCAGATTAATCCACTTGGGATGGGCCGCATCGGTGGAATCTCCGGGCACGCCGGGCAAGAGCAGATACGCGGAATCCGCCGCGCGGCTGGCGCAACACACAGCCGCCAGGGCCAGCGCGAACGCCACCCGTGTCAACCCACGTCTCATGGAGCGGTGGGAAAGGACGTGACGATCGGAGTTCCGTACCCACCGGACTGGTTTTGCGGCACGTACGTCCATTGGACGCCGGTGAATTGCAGACTCAGACTTTCCGTCGGCGTCGCGCTCGTGGTCGCGTCCGTCGAGATGCCCACCACGGAGACATTGGTGACGGTGATGGAATAAAATGCGGTGGTGGCGAGGCTGCCCGTGTTCTTATAACAGCTCAAAGTGGCGGTCGGATAGGTCCCGCCGCTCGCGCATTCCAGGGCCAGCGCCGGCGACGCGGCGTTGACCGCTTTTTGGATGGACAGAGAGAAACTCGGGCGGCCCGGAGCATTCGTAAAAGCCGAAAATTCAAACTCCGTCACATCGTTATCGGAGTTATGCCCGCTCACCACCGAATCCCCGGGAACGCCATCGATATGAAGAAAAATGGAGACGGCGCCGCGCGCCGGCCAACTCGCCGCTCCGAGCAAAAGCCCGGTTAAACAGATTTTCGAAAAATTAGTTTTCATAAGATTTTGATTTTTGACGGCGCGGCTTATCTCTCTCCCGCGCCCGCGTAAACGGGAGCCGCGCCTCTGGCCGCCGAGGCCGCCCCGAACGGTTGAATCTTCGCGGAGAATTTTGCGCGCTCCTGGGCCGGCAATAAATTGCGGAAGGTGGCCATGGCCAACAGCGGCCAGGTGTTGCGGTACATGTCGTACTTGAGATAAAACACGCGCGGAAAGCCCGTGCCCGTGGCTTCGGCTTCCTTCCATGTGCCATCGGGCTGCTGGGCGCGAATCAGATACTCAATGCCCCGCTGCACGCTGGGCCGGAACGGATCGTCGAAGGCGCACAATCCCATGACGGCCCAGGCGGTCTGCGATGCGGTGCTGGGCCCCTGCCCTTTGAAAACGGGATCGTCATACGTGTCGCAACGCTCGCCCCAGCCGCCGTCTTCGTGCTGCACGCTCTCGAGCCACGCGCGGGCCTTCAGCAGCCACGGCTGGCGCATGTCCAGGCCGAGGGCGCGCAAGCCGCGCAATACCTGCCATGTGCCGTAGATATAATTGACGCCCCAGCGGCCATACCAGGAGCCGTCGGCTTCCTGATGATCGCGAATAAACTCGAGGGCTTTTTGCACCTGCGGGTTTTCCAGGTTGAAATTCTCGTAGCCCAGCAGCTCCAGGATGCGCGCGGTGATGTCCGCGCACTCGGGGTCAAGCATGGCGTTGTGGTCGGCGAAGGGGACTTTTTCCAGAATGCCCTTGGTGCAATCCTTGTCAAATGAAGCCCAGCCGCCGTCGCGGCATTGGAAGGTCATCATCCAATTCAGGCCGCGGCGAAAACTGGCGTCGCGCCGCGCCGGGTCGCGCGTGGGAATTTTGCGCAAGGCTAAAAGAACCATGGCAGTGTCGTCCACGTCCGGGTTCCATTTGTTGTTAAATTCAAAGACCCAGCCGCTGGCCTCAACATCGGCGGGATTCTTGTAGCGCCAATCGCCGCGAAAACGCACTTCGCGATCAATCAGCCAATCCGCGCAAGCCACCAGGGCGGGATGATCGCTCGGCAAACCGGATTCGTGCAGGGCGATGGCGGCAATCGCCGTGTCCCAGACCGGCGACAAACACGGCTCGATCCGGACGCTGTCCTCCGTCTCGTGCGTGTGCAGCGCGAGGTCGCTTTCGCATTTGCGAATGAGCGGGTCATCATCGGGATAGCCCAGAGCCTTGAGCGCAATCATGGAATTGAGAATGCCCGGGAAAATGGCGGCCAGGCCGTCGGTGCCTTCAAAGCGCTCGGTCATCCATTGCTCGGCTTTTTTGAGCGAGAGCTTGCGGAATGGATGAACTTTGCGGCGGGCGAAACGCTCGGCGAATTTATGCACGCCATCGAGCCAGATGAAAAAATTGCGCCAGGTGAAGCGCTCGGGATCGCGCGGCAGCATCAGGTCGCGCTCGTGAAAGCCAAGCGGATAAAGCTCGTCGATGGAAAGCGCGTTGGGAAGCTGGCGGGTGGGTTTGAAATGGTTGATGATCGACAACGGCACGAGCATGGAGCGGCTCCATGAGCTCATTTCGTTGAAATTCACATAGAACCATTTGCCGATCAGAATCACTTCGCACGGAATGGTGGGAACGTAATTCCACGGAAACAGGCCGAGCAACGCCAAATACAGTTTGGAAAATGTGTTCATGCGCGGCACACCCCCGAGACTGAGGGCAGCCTGGCGGGCGCGCAACATGCGCGGGTCGGTCAGCGGCACACCGGCGAGCTTCAGGGCGGTGTAGGCCTTGACGGTGGCATTGATTTCGGGCGGCCCGCCGGGATAAATGCTCCAGCCGCCGCTGGCCAATTGCAGCGAGGTGATGTGGTTGACGGCTTTGCGCTCCCAGGCCGGATCGACCTTGCGGTTCCAGTGATGGAAAGCAACCATGTCGGCGACCAACGTGCAATCCACCATCAACTCGCCCATCCAATAGCCTTCCGGCTTTTGTTCGCGCAGGAGATACTGTTGCGACCGTTTGATCGCCGCTTCCAAATCAGACAAGGTAAACGACTCCAGAGATGGCGCAGTCCGCGCCCTTACTGTCTGGTCGTCGTCAAGAACATGATCAGACACGCCTATACTGTGCTAACTGGCCGACAGTCTGTAAAGTTCCTTTTGCGGGGTTGCCGTGCGGGGAAATCGAGGGCAAAACTAAGCCATGCGCAAATGCCATTGCTCCGGCCAGTGCGGGCCGCCGTCCCCTGATCCTTCCCGGCGCGAATTCATCGGCCTGATGGGCGCCGCCACCGCCGCCATGTTTGTGCCGGGCGCGGCCTGGGGAGCGTTTGAGCTTCCACCCGGCGATCTCAAAAAATGGCAGCGCGGGCTGGCAGAAAAAGGCGCCCCGCGCCGCTACGCCTCGAATCTTCACACCGATGCGCGGTTGCATTTGGGCGGCATTGGCACAGGCAATTTCGAGATCGGCGTTGATGGGCAATTCACCACCTGGCAGCTTTTCAACACCCTGCGCGATGGCGAAGTCCCGTTTTACTTCACGGTGAAAGCGGGCGCGGCGGCGCGTCTGCTGCAAACCGCCGGGGGCCCGGATTGGCCTCGTGTCAAGCGAATCGAGATGACGGGCGAATACCCGGCGGCGGAATTGAAATTCGAGGACGACGCCTTGCCCGTCCGCGTGGAATTGTCGGCCTGCACGCCTTTCGCGCCGCTCGACGCCGAATTTTCGTCCATGCCGGTGGCGATGTTCCGCTTTCGTCTGCACAATCCCACGGCCGAAACCCAGAAGGTCGCGCTGGCCGCGTGGATGACCAATCCGATCGGCTATGAAGCGCGCGGCGGCTTCCAAGGCGCGTCGCATCCGGAGGTCGGGCGCAACATCACGGAAATTTTTCGCGCCAGCGACGCCACGGGACTGCTGATGAGCGCACGGGCGGGACAGGAGCCGACGGTGGACCGGCCCGTCACGCTGCGCGTTTCGAAAACTTTGCAGGAGCTGAAGCTTCCGCCGCACGATCATCCGCCCGATTTCAAAATCGAGCTGGCGGACGACGCCCAACCGCTGGAAAAAGACGCTGTGATCTGGCTCGACGAACCGGCGCACGCCCTGACCGCGCAGTTTTTACGCCGGGCCGGTGACGCGGTGCGCGCGGGCGCGACGTTGATTTTCTCCGGTTCGGACGCATCCCTGCTGCGCGACCACGCGGCGGCCCCCGGCGCGGCGCGGCGGCCCGACATTCGCTTCGAGGATTTCGAAAGCGGATATGAAAAGTGGACCGTCAGCGGCGACGCTTTTGGGAAGGAGCCGGCGCACGGGACGTTGTCAAATCAACAACCCGTGACGGGATTCCTCGGCCACGGCCTGGTGAATTCGTTTTTACAAGGAGATGACGCCACCGGGAAGCTCATCAGCCAGCCCTTCACGATCGAGCGGAATTTTATCCGTTTTCTCGTCGGCGGCGGAAAACAGAAGACCACGCAAATCCGTTTGGTGATCGACGGCGCCAACGTGCGCACGGCCTCGGGTCGGGACGTGGAGCTGTTGGAGCCCCATTCCTGGGACGTGCGCGAGTTCGTGGGCAAAACGGCGCGCCTGGAAATCGTCGATGAGCAAAAAGGCGGCTGGGGCCACATCAATGTGGACGAGATTGTGTTTTGCGATTGGCCCGGTGATTCGTCCGTGCTGGCGGCGTGGCAGGAATTGTTGCCGCGAGGATTTGCAGGCGCCGCTGAAAAAACGAACGGCGGCCTGCCGATGTGGCGGCAGAAAACTGGCCAAGGCCAGGTGGCTCTGGTGGAGGGGACCATTCTCCCGATGGCGGATGCCCGCGCGGGGGCGGCGCGCCAACGGGCCTATCGGGAGGTGTGCGGCATTGCCGGGATTCGTTATGAAGCGCCGGACGGCCCCCTGGCCACGGCGCCAGGTTTTGGAACGGTGGCGCTCGCGACCACTGGACCAAACGTCACTACGCGACGCCGATTTGAGGACTGGAGCGAAGCCTGGAGGGCGTTCGCGCTCGAAGGAGCTTTCCGGGAAACAGTCGCGGACGATTCCCCAACGGAAGCCGGTAAAACAACGCACGGCGCGCTGGCCAGCAGCCTGGAGCTGGCGCCGCAAGCCACGGCGGAAATTGAATTCTTCTTGACTTGGCATTTCCCCAATAAATACAACGATCAAACCGGCCAATGGATCGGCTGCCACTACACAACGCGTTGGCCAAACGCGCAGGCGGTGATGCGGGAAGCAGCGCAGCGCCGCGAAGAGTGGCGCGACAAAACCGAGAAGTTCCGCGGAGCCCTTTACGGCAGTTCGCTTCCCTATTGGCTCAACGATTGCCTCACCGCCAACGCGGCCATTGCGCGGCATATCGGCGTGGTTTTTCAGCCGGCCAATGGCGACATTTACGGTTGGGAAGGCTCCAATGGCTGCTGTGATCCGACCTGCACCCACGTGTGGGGTTACGAGCAAGCGCTGGCGCGGCTCTTTCCCGCGCTGGAGCGCGACATGCGGCGCATCGATTTCAAGCATCAACAGCGCGCCGACGGCGGTGTCAATAATCGCACGGAATTTCCCTCGCCGCCGCATCCCACCGGCGAGCATCCGTTCGCGGACGGCCACGCCAGTTGCATTCTCAAGGCCTACCGCGAGGCGCTGAATTCACCCGACGAAACGTTTTTCCAGGAATATTGGCCGCACGTGAAACACGCGGTCGAATACTTGATCGCGCGCGACGCCCAAAGCGGCGGTGGCGCGGCGCAAGGCATCTTGCAGGACGATCAATGGAACACCTACGACGAGGCGCTGCATGGCGTCACTTCGTTCATCAGCGGGTATTACCTCGCGGCCTTGCGAGCCGGCGAAGAGTGGGCGCGGCGCCTGCATGACACCGCGACCGCCGAGCGGTTTCATCAGATTTTTCTGGCGGGCCAGAAGAAATTGCTCGAGCTGTGCTGGAACGGGGAATATTTCCAGCAACATTTGCCGGACTACGCGCAGCGCGAAGGCGAAATCGGCCCGGGATGCCTGGCCAACCAATTAATCGGCCAATGGTGGGCGCATCAATTGAACCTCGGCTACATCCTGCCCCCGGAAAATGTCAAAACCGCGCTGCAATCCGTGTTCAAATACAATTTTAAATCCGACCTGACGGGATGGAAACACGCGCCGCGGGCGTTCGCCGGCGCGAAAGACAAAGGGCTGATTATTTGCACGTGGCCCAAAGGCGGGCGTCCCGCCAACGTGATGCTTTACTCGGACGAAGTGTGGACAGGGATCGAATATCAAGTGGCGGCGCACATGATTTACGAAGGGATGCTGGAGGAAGGATTGTCGGTGGCGAAAGCCGCGCGCGACCGTTACGACGGCATTCCGCGCGCGCCGCTCGGGCGCAATCCGTGGTGCGAGATCGAATGCGGGGGGCATTATGCGCGCGCCATGTCTTCGTGGTCGCTGTTGCTGGCCGCGTCCGGTTTTCATTGTGACGGGCCGCGCGGGGCGTGGCGTTTTGCGCCGCGTTTACTAGATGACGAATTCAAATCCTTCTTTTGCGGCCCCGAAGGCTGGGGGAGCTTTGCACAAAATGCGCGCGGCGCAACCATCCGGGTTGTCGCCGGTCGGATGCGTTTGCAAACGCTGGAATTAAATCTTCCACTCGGCGGCGGCACAACCGTCACCGTGGCGGGGCGTCCGCAAACGGTGACCGCCGCCCAAGGCGCCCTGCATTTTGGGGCGGCGCCGGTCATTCTCGCGGAAGGAGAGGAGATGAGGATTGGCATAATTTAATTGGCAGGCGGGCGCGCTGTCCGTATGCTTTTCCTCAGCCGTAACCAAAAAACCGCTTATGAAGAAATTCGCCATGCTCCTGGTTGCCGGAGTTTCCCTCTGTCTGGCCCGCTCCGCCACGGCGCAGAATTACAGCATCGACTGGCACACAATTTCCGGCGGCGGCGGCACGAGCAGCGGCGGGAATTTCAGTGTGACCGGCTCCATCGGGCAACCTGCCACAGCCACCATGAGCGGCGGGAATTTCAGTTTGACGGGCGGTTTCTGGAGCTTTCTTTCCGTGGTGCAAATGCCGGGCGCGCCTTTGTTGAGCATTACGCCGTCCGGCGCCAGCGCCATCCTGTCGTGGCCGGTCAGCTCAATCAATTTCAGCCTCGAAAACAGCGCATCCCTCGCGTCGGGCAGCTGGACGGCGGCGCCGGTGACGCTCGTGACGAATGGGGCCACCATTTCCGCGACGGTGCCCGCTTCCTCCGGCCACACGTTCTACCGGCTGCACGGCGGCGATTAAATCAGGCCGATCCATTTGCGGCCGACCCAATAGATCGTCAGCAACAAGAGAATGGCGCCGCCCCAAATCGGGTCGCTCCATAAGCGGATGCGTTTCTCCACCGGCTGCGGCTCCGGCAAAAGCGATATTTGGCTGATGGCCTGGCCGAAATCATCCACGGAAAAAGACGCGCCATGCGTGACGGCGGCGATTTCGCGGAGAGTTTGCACATCGGCGGGCTCCCCCTGTTTTTCAATGAGCGGCGGCGCGACGCGCAAGGTCGTGTCGAGCTCGCGCCCGTTCGGCGCCGAAGCCACGTCGATCTTGTAGGAGCCCGCTTCCGGCGCGGTGAAACTGGATTTAAACACGCCCCACCCGCCTTCCAATTGTGTGAAATCGAGCTGCTCGACGCGTCCGCCCGGGCCGGTGACGCGCCCGGTGACGGGGCCGCGCTCCAATGGAAATCCCGACGAATCGAGCACCGTGCTTTGCAAATAAACCGTGTCGCCCGCCTGCGGCGCCTCGGGGCTGTAGGTCAGGCGAATGCCTTCTTTCTCGGACAAATGGCGTTGGTGGGCCATCCAGCGCACGACCTGCCCCCAGAATCGATAATGATATTTGTCCTCCACCCCGCGGCGCCAGCGCCAGGCGCTGTCGGTGCCGAGAAACAGGACCTTGCCGGCGCCCGCAGCGCGCGTGACCAGCAACGGCATGCGGCCCCATTGATTGCGATACGAGGAATGCACGGCCAAAACCTCCGAGCCGGGCCGGCTTTTCTCCACGGCCGCCGACCAGAAGAATCCGGGCAACAATTTCCACAGCTCGTCGTTGCGGCTTTCATCGGAGTCAAAGCGCGTCAGCCAATGCCGGCGGCCGGCGGTGGTGAGGGCGAGCTGGGATTCATTTTGCAAGCCCAGGCCCGCCGTGTTTGTCATATCTAATTCCACCGGATAAAGGTCACCCAGGGCGCTGTGCAAAAGCGTTGCTTCGCGCCCGCGCCGGCCCGGCACAAACACCAGCCCGCTGGCCTGCTGCTCGACCAAGCCCTTCAACAAAGCGGCGTCGTTTTCCGTCAATTCATTCTGGCCGATTCCCACGTCCCCCAGAAAAACCACGTCATACGGGCTGAGAGCTTCGCGCGTGGCGGGAAACGAAGAAATGTAATTGACGCCCGCGCCGGGGCCGAGCTCAGGATGCAGCAGCAGGCATTGCACATCCACCCCGGGATCGCGCGACAGGGCATTGCGCAGATAACGGTACTCCCAGCGCGGCAGCGAGTCCACGACCAGGACCTTGAGCTTTTCCACCCGGATTGAAATATGGAAATCGCGCTGGTTATTGGCGGCGATGGATTCATCCGGCTGCACCGGCAGCTTGACCGAGGCCTGAATTTCACCGGCGGCGCGCGGCGACCAAAGGATCGAATCCTCCACCTCGCCGCGGGCGGGAATGACAATGTCTTTGCCGGCCAATTCTCCCTGCGCGTCCACAATGGAAATCCTCGTCTTGACTTCATGCGAAAGGTGGCTGGCGACCTTGAATGGAATCGCGATATCCTCGCCAAACAGGCCGTAGGACGGCACGGACACATTTTCCAATGCCAAATCCGGCACGGGCGTTTCGCGCCCCACCGCCACGGTGAACACCGGGATGTTTTGCTCGCGCAGGCGCGCCGCCGAGGTCAGGGGCGACTTGCCGAGGTTCCATTCGCCATCACTCAGCAGAAGGACGGCCTTGAGGTTTTTATGCCGTTGCATGGCGCCGGCGAGGGCCGCGTCCAGATCGGTGCCGTTGACCGCGGCGGCATTGGTGGAGGCGGCGCCGAAGGGCTCGACGGCCACGTGCGCCTTGCGCTCCAGGGGGCGCCAGAAAGTTTGCGCGACTTGATTGCTCAGCCATTGCGCGCGGCTCGCGACGTTGGTGGTGAGAACCAGGTCGCGCGTGTTCATGCTGTCGGAGACATCCGTCAGCACGGCGATTTCGGGGAGGGTGGTTTGCTGGATCCGTTGCACGTATTCCGGGCGCAATAAGGTGAACGCCAGCAATGTCACCAATAAAAACCGCAGAGCTTCCAGCCCGGCGGCGGCGCGGCGGCGCCCGCCCCGGCGCCAGTTCAACACGCTCAGCGCCCCCGCCGCCACCCACGCGGCCAGGGCGAACACCACCACGAAAATGGGCGCGGCAAAAGTCATTCGCGTGCAACCAGGGGCGGCGGCGCGAACGCCGTTTTTTTGGCGGCGGGCACAGGTTTGGCGGGCAGGATCAGGATGCCTTCAAGCAGCAGGATCAGCAGCATGGCGAACACAAACACGCGCCAGATTTCCCCTTGCATTGGCCCCAACTGTTCGCGCCGCTCCTGCATCATTTGAAACGGCAGGCCGCCAAATAGTTTCCTGATTTCTTCTGGCGCCACCATCTCCGGCTCATCCTCGGCCGCGGGGCGATTCACGGCCAAAAGGCGGTCGCCCGATCGATAAACGCCGGCCTGCGTATTGATGTCCTTCGGTGTGGGCGCATCCACGGTCGTCCAATGCAAGGCGCGATCCACCGCGCTCAATTCCCCGCACGCCGCCACGAGCGGTGGACGCAGGCGTTGCGCGCCCGATTCCAGCAGACGCTGCAACAGGGGCACCAGCACCGGGCCGTCGGACAAACTCGACCAGCGATCGTCCGGCAACGACGAGCAGAAATAAAATTCGCCTTTGCCAAAAACGCCGCGCGCCAAAAATGCCGCGCCATCATCGAAGGCGGCGAGCACATCCTTCGGGCCGCCCATCACCTGGCGTTTTTGAAAGGACGTGGCGCCGAGCGGCAGGCTGAAATGTTCATCGCTTTTGGCGAGCGGGCCTTCGTCTTCATTCCAGCGCGGCACATGAAAAGCCAAACCCTGTTCCGTGGCGTCCTCCACCGCGCCCCAGCCCATGCCGCCGAATGATTGCGCATCCGGGCGCCCCGGCGGAAAGAAAATCACGACTCCGCCCTCACTGATAAACGACCGCAAGCTCTCCCCCTCCGCGCCCCCGGGCAGCGGCGCCTGCCAGACAATTAACGAAAGTTTCTTGTAATCGGCGTTCGCCAAATCCGCCGGGCTCAGGCGCGCCGCCGGATGCCCATCGCGCTCCGCCGCCGCCAATTCCAACGGGCGAGCGCCAGGCAAATCATCGCTCACCACCAGGCCGCGCGGGGCGATGTCCGAGCCATACACAAAATACGCGGTGTTATCCGCGGCGTTGGCATCCGCCGGCGCAGAGACGCTGCCCCAGCCGCCCTCGGCGCGGGCGCCCAGGCTGATCTTATGGCGCCAGCGCAGCGTCTGCCCTTCGAGGGCGACGTCCACCTGCGACCGCGCGCCATCCAGCGTGAGCGTCAGCGGGAGCGTCGCGCCTTCCCGGCGCGTCCGTTGCAAATCCACAGTCAAGCGCAATTCGGACCCGGCCCCGCGCGCGCGCCGCGTTGCTTCCTTGAGCGCCACGGACACATTCTCGCCCGGCGCCCGGTCGAGCGAGAGCAGGCGGATGCGCACTTTCTGCGAAAGCCCGCTGTACTGCGCCACCACACTTTTCCAGCGCGGATCTTCCGGCAGCCAATTGCTGCGCTGCGCGTCCGACGCAATCCAGATTTCCGCCGCGCCCGCATGGTTGTCGGCCAGCCAGTCGAACGCGGCCCGCAACATGGCGGGCAAATCGGCGGCGGTGTCAGTGGCGGCGGAAAATTCCGGCTGCCGCAGCGAAGCCGCCTTGGCGAAAGGCCGGGGCTGCCGCGTGGCGCTGTCAATCAAAACCAAATGGCTCGTCTCCTCAAAAGCCCTGGCGGCGTCCGCCAGGAATTTTATCGCCTGTTCGCGCCGGGTCGCCCCGCCCTCGCGCATCTCCATGCTGGCCGAACGATCCAGCAGGATCACCACCGCATCCGGCGCGGGGGAAAGCGCCCAGCCGAGCCAGCCGCCCGCCAGCGGACGCGCCAAAAACAAAACAAGCAGGGCCACCGCCAGGACGCGGCAGAGCAGAATGAGCCACTGGCGAAGCTTGGTGTTGCTGGTCGAGCTGCGCGTGGCCGAGATGAGGAATTGCATGGCCGCCCACGGCGCCGGGCGGTGCCGGACGCGGTTCAGCAGATGGATGATCACCGGCAACAGCGCCAGCGGCAGGCCAAGCAGCAGAATGGGCTGAAGAAATGTCAAGACGAATAAAGACCGGGGGTTCTCATCGGCTGCGCTGCATCAGGAATTCGGCCAGGACTTTTTCGTAAGGCTGGTCCGTCACCACCCGCCGGTAATCCGCGCCAAATTCATGGCAGCCCGCCTGTAACTGCTCCAGGAACAAGTGCAATTGCCGCAAATACTCATCGCGGATTGCCGCCGGCTCCGTCACCACGCTGAACGAGCTTTCCATATCCACAAAACGCACCGGGCGGTCAAAACGAAAATCCAGCTCCGCCCGGTCCAGCAATTGGAACAGCGCCAGGTCATGTTTCTGAAAACGCAAATGCTGGAAGCAATCCAGCAACGGCTCCAGCTCGCAAAAAAAATCCGAGATCACAATCACCAGCGCGCGCCGCCGGACTTTTTCCGCCAGGTCGTGCAGCAGGGGGCAAAGCGGAGACGTGGCGCCCTGCGCGTTCGTGGCTTCGAGGGCTTCCAGCACAATTTTAAGATGGGCCGGATTGCGGCGCGGGGGAATTTCGACCGTGCGCTCGCCGCCGGCGCGCCACAGCCCCACCGCGTCCCCCTGATGCGCCGCGAGGTAGGCCAGCGTCGCCGCGAGGCGCTTGGCGTAAGCCAGTTTGCCGCCGGGCGCCGCGCCGAATTTCATCGAGGCGCTGGCGTCAAGCACAAGGTAACAGCGCAGGTTCGTTTCCGCCTCGAACTCCTTCAGGTAAAACCGGTCGCTCCGCGCGAACACCCGCCAGTCGAGGCGCCGGATGTCATCGCCGGGGGCGTAATTGCGATACTCCGCAAATTCCACGCTCGACCCGCGATGCGGGCTTTTGTGGTGGCCGGAAACGGAGCCTTCCATCGCCGTGCGTGCCAGCAGCGGCAGGTGCATAAGGCGGCCCAGCGCCGCCGAGTCCAGCAATGGGCCGGCCTCAGCCACGGCGGGCCTCCGCGCGCGCCTCCTCGAGCAGGCGCGAGATGATCGTGGCGCTGGAAACGCCCTCGGATTGCGCCCGGAAATTGGTAAGGATGCGGTGCGTCAGAACCGGCATGGCCACCGCTTCCAAGTCCTCCAATCGCGTCAGATAGCTGCCATGCAACACCGCCCGCGCCTTCGCGCCGCGCACCAGGTATTGCACCGCGCGCGGCCCGGCGCCCCAGCTCACCCATTGGCGCACCCACTCGGGCGCGGCGTCGGATTTCGGACGCGAACGCCGCGCCAATTCCACCGCGAGATCATAAATATGGTCCGGCACCGGCACACGTTGCACAAGATTCTGGAAGGCGGCGATTTGCGGGCCATCGAGCAATTTCGCCAGGGCCGGCGCGGACCCGGCCGTAGTCTCGCGCGCGATACGGCCCTCTTCCTCGCGGCTCGGATAATCGACCTGGATGAAAAACATGAAGCGGTCGAGTTGCGCCTCGGGCAAGGGATACGTGCCTTCCTGTTCAATGGGATTTTGCGTGGCCAAAACGAAGAACGGCGCGGGCAATGGAAAGAATCGTCCGGCCACGGTCACGCGGTGCTCGGCCATCGCCTCCAGCAACGCCGACTGCGTCTTGGGCGGAGTGCGGTTGATTTCGTCGGCGAGCACGATATTGGCAAAGAGCGGACCTTTGACGAACACAAACGCGCGCCGGCCCGGCTGATCGGTTTCCTGCAAAATATCCGTGCCGGTGATGTCCGACGGCATCAAGTCCGGCGTGAATTGAATGCGGTTAAAATCCAGCGACATCACCTGCGCCAGAGCATTGACGATGGTGGTTTTTGCCAGCCCCGGCACGCCCATGAGCAGGCCGTGGCCGCGGGCAAGGATGCAAATCAGAAGCTGCTCGATGACGGTGTCCTGGCCGATGATCACCTTGGCCAATTCCGCGCGCACTTTGCGATAAGCTCCGCGCAAATCATCAATGGCCGCCACGTCATCGTGGGAAAGCGCGGCCAGATTTTCCGCCGGCGGCGAGGAGCGCGGGCGACCCGCCATTGGTTGTTCAGTCATAGCAAGAATTCAGAAACTCCAATGTAACAGGTCAGCCCTCGAAAGCAAAAGCATTGCGCCGCGCCACCCCTTGGCGCGGCCAGATGAAATGCCGTGGCGTTTAAAATCCCACCGCCGGCCGGGTGCCCTGCTTCACGATGGTCTTTTCGTCTTCCCATACGGCGATGCCATTGGCGGCGCTGGTGAGGGAAAGTTGAAAGACAAAAGCGGATTGGCGCAAGTTTCCGGACTGCGTGCGGCTTTCGATGATTTTGCCGGAAAGCGTGTAATCGGGCCGGCGGCTGTTGGATTGATTGGCCGCGGCGAGCGGATCTTCCGGCCCGCCAAAACCGCCGGTCGTGGTGGCATAGACTTTGCCGGTTTGCAGCAACGCCACGCGGATTTTTTTGACCAGCAAATCGGTGTCGAATTGTTCGCCGGTTTCGTTCTTGATCAGGCTGATGGCGAGAAGGGCCTTGTCGCCGGGCGCGCCGCTGCGCAGGTCGCCGGTGTTGATCTCGCGATCAATCAGCGAGCGGGTCATGGCGTCGGCGGCATTGGCAAAATCCTGGATGTTGACCTCCCCGACCGTCGTGACGACCTGGTTGCCGGAGGCGTTGACGTAGTGGGCGTCAGTGCCGCAACCGGCCAGCCAAACCGCGCAGGCGGCGGGGAAAAGAGAAACCAATAATTTTCGCATAAGATAATATTTCACGGGTTCGCTTATTTTGCTGGGAAAAATGTCACGCGAAAATCCTTCGCGAGCGGCGTGGGAGCCATGGCCACGAGCGCAGTGGTCTCGCGGCCTTCCAAGGTCACCGGAATCGCGGTGGCCGTCGGCAGGTCGATGGTCATGCCGTTTTGGTCCATCCACGCGAAGCGATAGCTGAACGCCTGGCGGGCATGAGTTTGATTCTGCACGCGTAATTCCACCTTGAGAAACCCTTGCGGCCCGGTGGACGAGTACACGCCCGTGACCTGCGCGGCGTTGTCCAATCCAGGATCGGTGATGACGCGCTTGTCCACCACCGCCTGCGGGGAAGCGGAGGGCTGCAAAGGTTCAGTAGTGTTGACACTAGACATGCAGCCGGCCAGCGCCGGGAGCGTGCACAAGAGGGCGAATAATTTTTTCATTTGAGTTTGAATTGCGAGATTTCAAAAGGGCCGCCGGCCAAAATAGATTTGACCACGACCACATTCACGGTTCCATCCAGCAGGCCGACGGAAGCCTGGGGCGCGCCGGTCGGGCTGCTCACCACAATGCGGCGGTCCGCCGGCGTGGGCAGGCGGCAGATTTGAAATTCCTTGGGCAACGTCGTCCAGGTGCGGGTGTCGGCGATATTGATCGCCACCTGCGTGGCGGTCGTCGCGATGCGCGCGAGCAAGCCGGCGATGGGGCCGCCCTGCTCTTCCGCGACGCGCGTCACGCCATAGGCGCCGGCGGCTTTGGCCACCGTGGCGATGATTGTTTTGGTGATGATCAGCGGAATTTCATTTTGGAATTCCTTGCCGATCACACTGTCCATGCTGCAAACGGTGGCCGTCGTTTCGCGCGCCCCGCCGCCCGACACCAGCAGCGTGCGCAAGGCGCCATGCTCCATCTTCAACACCGGGAAGGCCGCGCCGAGATAAGGCACGTCACGCACGCCGGAGATGAACAATGGAATATCCACGCGCACCTGCTCGCGCACGGGCGCGAGGCCGGTTTCAAAAATGACGTAGGTTGTCGGCGGCAGTGAGCCGCCGTTCATCAGCCCATGCATCGTTTGCAGATCCTGCGCAATATAGGGGTTGTGTCCGCTCAATTGTTCCGCGCGCTCCAGCGATTTTTCGGCGCGCTGCCAATCGGAGCCGTCCGTGCCGGCGGCCATGAAAAATAGCCCGTCCAGGTAAACCGTGAAGGGATTGACGTAATCCCCGTAGGAAGGCAGGGCGCGAACGTCGCTGTAGGCATTGTCGAGGGCGGATTGCACGCGCGGATCGCGTTCGGCGGATTGCGCCATGGGTTGCGCGTCTGGTTTTTCGGCGGCGGCTTGCTTGGATTCCTTTTCGATGCGCGCGGCATTTTCCGCCACCGCATCCTGCTGGCGATGGTAGGCGCGGGTCAAATCGACGCGGGCTCGATCCAGCTGTCCAAGCTCCATGTCATTAAGAGCCTTGTACGTGTCAACCATTATTTTGTCATACGTGCGGCCCACGTAGGTCGTTTCGGCGGGATTGCCCAGGACGGAAATCACCTCCTGGCCGACGCGCACCTTGGCTTCCTGCTCGTGCTGGTCAATCCGCGCCTCCGCTTCATCGAAGAGCCGGGTGCTTTGGTCAAATTGCCCCGCCGCCCGCAACGCCGTGCCCGCTTCGAGGCGCCAGATGATGGCGTCGCGCCGGTTTTCGCGCTCGGCCCGCGCCGTAAACGCCTGCGCCGCTCCTTGCACGTCCGAGGCCCGCCACGCTTCCAGCGCGTCGCGTTCCTTGCTGTGATAAGTCTGGCAGCCGGCTAATCCGGCCAGAAGGGCCGCCGCCAGCGTGCTTTTTATGATGTTTATTGCCTGCATCCTTTAATAGCCCATTATCTTCCAAGACACTCAGGTTGCAACCCTGTTCAAACACCCTTACGGGGGCGGGCCACGAATCTTGCGTTTATTTTGACGCGGGGATCTTCCAAATGACGCTGGCGGTCGAATCCGTCACATACAAATCGCCCGTGACGCTGACCGCCACTTGGGAGGGTCGAAATCCCGCGCCGCCCACGGACGCCGCCGGCCGCGGAATCGTGGAAACGACGCCGTCAGCGTTGATGCGACGCAACCTCCGGTTTTCCGGCTCGGCGACGTAAATGAAGCCATCCGCCGCGACCGCAATGCCTTGCGGGCTGGCAAATCGGGCGTCAGCGCCGACGCCATCGACGTTGCCCGGGTTACCCGCCGACCCCGCGAGAGTGACGACCAACCCGTCGCGCGTGATCTTGCGAATGGTGTGATTGCCGCTGTCGGTGATGTAAAGGGCGCCTGCTTTGTCCACCGCGATGCCGCGCGGCTCCCAGAAACGCGCGGCGCTGGCCGGCCCATCCGCGCTGCCTAACATGCCCGCCGCGCCGGCCATCGTGCTGACTTGCCCGGTGGGAGTGACTTTGCGAATGGTAAAATTACTGGCGTCCGCGACGTACACCACGCCGTTGGTGTCCACCGCGACGCTCCATGGATTGCGAAATTGCGCGTGAATGCCCAGCCCATCGGCGCTGCCCGCATCGCCCGCCAGGCCCGCGAGGGTGGAAACCACGCCGTCCGAGGTGATTTTCCGAATCGCGCTATTCGCGAGGTCCGCGACGTATAAATTTCCCGCCCCATCCAGCGCCAATCCGAACGGCGCCCAAAAACGCGCCGCCGATCCGCCGCTGTCAATACTGCCGTGGCTTCCCGGCAAACCGGCAAACGTGCTCACCACGCCGTCTGGGCTGATTTTGCGGATGGCATTGTTGCCCGCATCCGCCACAAAAACAGCGCCGCTGCCATCCACCACAATGCCTTCCGGCGCATGAAACCGCGCGGCGCTGGAAGGGCCATCGGCGCTGCCGAGATTGCCGGGCGCGCCCGCCAGGATGATGCCCGGACCGGCCGAATTGGTGCGCGGCGGAGCCGGCGCCGGCAGGATGGGCGCGGGCGGAACCGTGCTGGGCGAAACCGCCACCGGCGCGTGATGGGGAGCCGACGGAATTTTACGCGGCTTCGGCGGCAGCAGCCACGCGAGCAAGGAAAGCAAGGCGGCGGCAGCGAGAATCCAAATGGAGAGAGGCGTGCGCCGCACCATTTGCGCGCTGCCGCCGCGCGGCCCGACCGGCGTGCGGCCTTCCTGCATGCGCCGCAGATCGGCGGCCACGTCGTTCATGTCCGCGTAACGATTGCGCAGCTCGCGGGCCATGGCTCCCTCGGCAATGGTCACCAACCCGCTGTCGGCGGACGGATTGCGTTCGCGGATGGGCCGGGGCGGCCCGGCGAGAATTTGAGCGCGAATTTCCCGCGTGGAAGCGCCGGAATAAGGCGGTTCGCCGGTCAGCATTTCGTAGAGCAACGCGCCAAACGCATAAATATCGCAACGGGTGTCCTCGGCGTGGCCGGCAGCGACGCCCGGCGACATATAAGGCGCAGTGCCTTCGAATTGCTCGCGCGCCACATCCATGATGGTGTCGTTGAACAAGCTCCGCGCCAGGCCGAAGTCGGCCAGGCAAGCCCGGCCCTCCGTCCCGAGCAGAATATTCGCCGGCTTGAGGTCGCGATGAATGATCCCGCGCTGGTGCGCAAAGCGGAGGCCCTCGGCAATGTCCCGCGCTATGTCGAGTATAAATACCGCGTCGAGCGGCTGCCCGGGACGGATGCGCCCCGCCAGGCTGCCGCGCTCGAAATACGGCATGACGAAATACGCGCCCGCCGCGCGGTCCGAAACCTCGAGGACAGGCACGATGTTTGGATGCTGGAGCTTTTGCAAATGCCCGGCTTCCTTGACGAAACGATGGCCCGCCCGCTGGTCGCCGGCCAATTCCGATTTGATCATCTTGATCGCGACATTTTTGCCGGCGGCGCTGTCGCGCGCCAGCAGCACGACGCCCATGCCGCCGCCCCCGAGCACGCGCACGACTTCATACGGCCCGAGCGCCGCCAGCAAGCCGGGGCGCGCGGGCGGAGCCAGCATTTGCTGGCCGACTAATTCGGCAATCGGCCCCGCGAACGAGGAGACCGGGGGAAGGGATTCCAGATTTGGGTCCTCGTTCATGCGGAAAGTTTTTGCATGGCTTGTTCCATCAGAGCGCGCGTTTCCGAATCCAGCCAGGGCCGCTCGAGGGCCCAGCGAAAACCGCGGCGCAAATCCGCGTCCGCCAAACGCGAAATCCGCCGCCCCAAGCGAACCAGCGCGCTCGCGATGCTGGCATAATATAACACGGAAGCCACTTCGCCGGGCAGGACGCTTTCGGGATGGTCCATGTTTGCCTTGGCAAATTGCTTCGTCAACTCCAGCAACTCCAGCGGCGGCAGCGGATGGCGAAAAAGATCGGCGAAGCTTTTGAGCACGAGAGCCTGGGCCTCAGCGAGGCGCGGCAGGCGGCGCGCGGTGGCGGGATCGAATCCGGCCAGATCGACCAGGATCGGAGCCGCCATTTGATGATGGAAAACGGCGGCGATTTCCTCGGGCCGCCACAAACGGGCGGGTTCGGCGCCCTCCGCCAGGAAGGCCGCAAGGCTCCTCACCTCGCTCTTGGCGAGCGCCTTTGCGGAATCAAATTCTGCCATGTCCATACTCTATACGCGTCGCGCCGTCCGATCTTGCGCCGGAATTATTTTCGTGCGGCCAACCGGGCGATGAACTCCTCCAGTTCCTGGATTTCCAGCGCCGCCGCCGCATCCTGGTCGGCGTATTCCCGCACGACGCGCCCGAGATGCGCCTTGAACATTCGTTTGGCGGTCAGGAGCATGTTGGAGGCGTCGGTCGGCGATTTGAGGTCGAAGCGTTTGACCATTTCCTCATAGGGCACGGGCGGTTTGTCTTCGAACATCGGCTCCAGCAAACGGATGCGGAACATTTCCCAAATCTGCCGGCGCCGCGGCTGATCCTGGGCGGGATCCTGGCAATCCGCCTCCATCCGCCGCAAGGTTTCGGCCAGGGCGATTTTGACCCATGTCAAATCGAATTCTTCGGAAGCCGTCGCGGGCGCGGGCCATTCCCGATCCAATTCCTCCAGCGAAATGGGCGCCTTGCGCACGTCGGCCCGGCTTAGCCGGTCGAGGACAAAATTGCGCAGGCTGGTCTTGAGGAAATCGCGGAATTTGCCGCGCGAGCGGTCCGCCCGCTGCAGCCAGCCTTTTTTGAGGATTTTGTCCTCGGCAAATTCCTGCAGGAGGGTTTCCGCCTGGTCGCGCAAGTTGGGAAAGGTCGCCGTGAGAAAAATCTTGAGCGGCGTCCAATAGGTGCGGATCAGCCGGTCAAGGCGCGCGATGTCCGCGTCCCCGGCTTGCTGCAATTCGTGCCAATCTGTCCGCGGAAAAATGGAGCTGGCGGAATTGGCCGACGGTTTGTCCTTGCCCTGCACGGGGACAACCTACGGCGGGGCGGGCTATTCGTCAGCAAGACATTTCAGGCACATGGGCATCGGTATGGCCAGGGTCTGGCCGGTTTCCTGGAGGCGGCCCGTGGCCGGATCAATGCGAAAAACCACGATGAGGCCGGAATCCTGATTGGCGGCAAGGAGGAACGCGCCAGTGGTGTCGATCTCGAAATCACGCGGGATTTTGCCGCCGCTCGACTTGCGTTCCACCACGGTGAGACGGCCCGTTGCGACGTCACATGCAAAAACAGTGATCGTGTTGTCCCCTCGGTGCGAGGCGTAAACCCACCGCCCGGTCGGATGCACTGCGACCTCGGCGCCGGAACGCCAGCCTTTATAATCCTCCGGCGTCAACGATTCGGTTTGAATCTCGGCCAACCGGCCCTTCTCAGGGTCGTAGGTCAAAGCGGTGACGGTAGCCGCCATTTCACTGATCAAATAGGCGAAATGACCGTTGGGATGAAACGCGAGGTGGCGCGGCCCGGAGCCGGGGTGGGCGGCAAAAAACGGGGGATCGTTCGGCGTCAGCGTGCCGTGGGCGGCGTCGAGCTTGTAAATAAGAACTTGATCCAGACCCAGGTCGCAATCAAACACATAGCGGCCCGCGAGATCGGTTTCCGCGCAATGCGCGTGCGGGCCCTGCTGGCGTTCGCGCACGACACTTGAGCCGTGATTCTGGATAAAGGTGGAAGGAGCGGCCAGACTGCCATCGGTTTGCAGCGGATACACCGTCATACTGCCGCTGTTGTAATTGGCGAGGAACGCGCATTGGCCGCGCGGATCGACTGACACGTGGCACGGGCCGCTGCCCACCGCCGATTGCCGATTAAGAAACGTCAGGGCGCCGTCCTTGCCGAGGGCAAAGGCGCTAAGCGCGCTGTTCGAAATCGCCGAGCCTTCGCTGATGGCGTAGAGAAAGTGGTGATTGGGCGCGATAGCCAGAAACGAAGGCGCGAAGACTTGGGCCGCTTCGCGCACGCCGCTCAGCGCGCCGGTCTGAAGATCGAGCCTGGCGACATGAATGTTTTTATCGCCGCGCCCGATAAACACCAGTTCACCCGCGGCGGCGGCGAACGACATCCCGGCCAGAAAGAGAAAGAGGACTTTTTTCATTGGGCTGTGATGACGACGTAATTGCGTTTGCCTTTGCGCAAAAGCAGGCGTTTGCCAAAGAGCAATTGCGCGGCCTGCACCCGCGCCTGGGCGCCCGCTTCGCGGATATTATTGACATAGACGCCTCCGCCTTCAATGTCCTTGCGGGCCTGGCCTTTTGAGGGGCAGAGCCCGGCGGAGACGAGCAAATCCACCAGCGGCAAGCCTTCACCTTCCAGAGCGGTTTTAGCCACCTCGGCGCTGGGGATTTCGCCGGCGATTTCCCCGAAGGTCTTTTCGGAAATGCCCTCCAGGCCGCCGCCGAATAGAATCTCACTCGCCCGCATCGCCTCCGTCGTGGCGCTCTCGCCGTGAATTAAATCCGTCATCGCCTTGGCCAGCGCCTTATGCGCGGCGCGCCCTTCCGGGCGGGCGGTGTGCTGCGCGGCGAGTTCTTCAATTTCCTCGCGGCCCAGGAACGTGAAATATTTCAGGTAACGCACCACGTCCCGGTCGTCGGCGCGTATCCAGAATTGGTAAAAACGATACACGCTGGTCTTGGCGGGATTGAGCCAGACGGCGCCCGCGACCGATTTTCCGAACTTGGTGCCGTCGGCATTCACGATCAGCGGCAGGGTCAGGCCAAAGACACTCACCGCCATTTTTTTGCGCGTGAGATCGATGCCGGCGGTGATGTTGCCCCATTGATCGGAGCCGCCGATTTGCAATTCGCACTGCGCGGTCTGGCGCAGATGGTAAAAATCCAAAGCCTGGAGCAGCATGTAGCTGAATTCGGTGTAGCTGATGCCGGATTCGCGGTCTTCCATGCGGGCGCGCACGCTCTCCTTGCCCACCATTTGATTGACAGAAAAATGCTTGCCAATGTCGCGCAGGAAATCCAGGCAGCTGATGGGCGCGGTCCAGTCGGCATTGTCCACGAGCCGGGCGGGATTGGCCGCGGCGTTGAAATCCAGCAGCCGGCCCAATTCGACTTTGACCGAGGCGATGTTCGCCGCCAGGACTTCGGTGGTCAGCAATTGGCGCTCGGCCGTCTTGCCGCTCGGATCGCCAATCGAGCCGGTGGCGCCACCCGCCACGGCAATGGGCCGGTGGCCGTGCAACTGAAAGCGGCGCAGCGCCAGCAGCGGCACCAGATTGCCCACATGCAAACTGTCGGCGGTGGGATCGAAGCCGCAATACAAGGTGATGGGGCCGGCGTCCACGCGCTGCCGCAGGCCCGGGGCGTCGGTGCAATCGGCCAGCAGCCCGCGCCATTCCAGCTCGTCTAAAATGTTCATGACAGAACCGTCCGGCCCGCGCCTTTGGCAATCTCGCCGATGATCCACGCCGAATGTTTTTGGCTGTTGATGTAGGTCAACGCCGCGTCGGCCTTCTCCGCAGCCACAATGACAACCATGCCGACGCCCATGTTGAACACCTGGAACATTTCCGCCGCCGCCACCTCGCCGCGCTGCTCGATCAAGCCAAAAATGGGCAACTCCGGCCAGGAGCCGCGCCGAATCACCGCATCGCACTTGGCCGGCAAAACGCGCGGGATGTTGTCGATAAATCCGCCGCCCGTGATGTGCGCGAGGCCTTTGATGACGCGTGTGGAGGCGTTGAATTTCTTCAAAAGCTTTTGCACGAGCGGACCATAACTCACATGAATTTTCAACAGTTCGTCGGCGATGGTATTCTGCAACTCCGGCGCATAGGTGTCCGGTTTCCAGCCAAGTTTCTCGAAGAACACCTGGCGCGCGAGCGAATAGCCATTGGTGTGCAGGCCGCTGGAGGCCACGCCAATGATGGCGTCGCCGCGGCGAATCGTCTTGCCGTCGAGCATTTTTGATTTCTCGACCACGCCGATGATGGTTCCGGAAACGTCGTATTCACCTTCCTGGTAGAATCCCGGCATCTGCGCGGTTTCGCCGCCGATCAAGGCGCAATGATTTTCCTGGCAGGCGCGCGCAAAACCGCGGATCAACTGATGAAAAACATGGGGTTTCAGTTTGCCGGTGCCGATATAATCGAGAAAGAAAAGCGCTTCGGCGCCCAGCACGGCAATGTCATTGACACAATGGTTGACAAGATCCTGCCCCACTGTGTCGTGGCGCCCGGTGGCAAAGGCGATTTTCAGCTTCGTCCCCACGCCGTCCGCGCTGGAAACCAGCACTGGTTGCCGGTATTTCTTAACGTCCAACGCGAAAAGCCCGCCGAACCCGCCCACTTTCCCCAGAACTTCCGGGCGATGCGTGGAAGCGAGCAGCGCGGGCAGGCCCGATTTGACCTGGTTGCCCAGGTCGATATCGACTCCCGCGGCGGCATAAGCTTTTCGTTTCATGAGCGCCGCACCTTACCCGGCGCCTCCGCAACTTCAAAGATCATTTTTTTTGTCGCGTGCCGCCCAGCGGTCTGGGCACTCTGCCGGGCATCACTATGAAAAAAACATTGCTTCGGCTGGCTGGCGTCGTTGGCGGGATGGCCGCCGCCATCCTGGCGGCGCGCGCGTCGGACATCATCGCGCCCGGCGCCAAACTGGAAAAACTTTCCTCGGAATTTCTCTTCACGGAAGGCCCGACCTGCGACGCCCAGGGCAATTTATTTTTCACCGATCAAAACACCAACCGCATTATGGAATGGAGCGTCGATGGCAAACTCTCCACCTTCATGCAGCCCTCCGGTCGCGCCAATGGGATGTATTTCGACGCGCGGGGAAATCTAATCGCCTGCGCCGACGAGAAAAATGAGCTGTGGTCGATCGCGCCCAACCGCACCGTCACGGTCCTGATCAAGGATTACCAGGGCAAATATCTCAACGGCCCCAACGACGTTTGGGTGGCGCCGAACGGGTCGATGTACATCACCGATCCATTTTACAAGCGTCCATGGTGGGACCATCAGGTCATGGCGCTGGACACGGAGCAGGTTTATTATCTTTCGCCCGATGCCCGGCAATTAACCCGCGTCACCACCGATTTCAAAAAACCCAACGGCATTACGGGCACGCCGGATGGAAAAAAACTCTTTGTGGCGGACATTGGCGCTTCCCACACGTATTCTTTTGACATTCAACCCGATGGCTCCCTCACGAACAAAACTCTTTTCTGCAACATGGGCTCCGACGGCATGACCATCGACGAGCGCGGCGACATTTACATCACCGGCAAAGGCGTGACGGTCTTCGACAAAGCCGGCCAAAAAATCGAGCACATCGACGTGCCGGAGCCGTGGTCGGCCAACGTGAGTTTTGCGGGCAAGGACCACCAGACGCTCTTCATCACGGCCAGCACGGCGCTGTATTCGATCCGCCTCCAGGTCAAAGGCGCCAATCCTGCTAAATAACACCGGTGGCTACAGGATATTGGCCGCCAGCTCCGCCAATTCGGAGCGCTCGCCTTTTTGCAGCTCGATATGCGCCGCGATGGGTTGATCGCGGAATTTGCTGATGATGTAATTGAACCCGTTCGACGACGAATCGACGTACGGATTGTCGATTTGATAGGGGTCGCCAGTAAAGATGATTTTCGTGCCGGAGCCGACGCGCGTGATAATCGTCTTGACCTCCAGCGGCGTCAGGTTTTGCGCTTCGTCGATCACCATGTATTGATGCGCAATGCTGCGGCCGCGAATATAGCTCAAGGCTTCCACCACGATGGCGCCGGAACGCATCAAATCAGCGCTGCGCCGGTGATCGGAGCCCATGTTCATATCACTGAGCAATTCCAGGGCGTCGTGAATCGGCTGCATCCAGGGGTTGAGCTTTTCTTCCAGCGAGCCGGGCAGAAATCCCAATTCGCGCCCCATCGAAACGGTCGGCCGCGCCACGACGAGGCGGCGAAATTCGCGGTCCACCACCGTGCGCTTCAAGCCGGCGGCCATCGCCATCAGCGTCTTGCCCGTGCCGGCCTTGCCCATGAGCGTGACAAGTTTCACGCGATCATCGAGCAACGCGTCAAAGGCAAAATGCTGTTCGCGATTGCGCGGCTTGATGCCCCAAATGCCGTCGCGGCAATCAATGATCGGAACGAGTTTCTTGCCCGTGGCATCCACCTTGGTGAGGGCGGTGCGCTTGGAGTTGGTGTCCTCCGTCAGCGTGACATACTCATTTGGGAAATACGGGCCGTGCCCGGTCAATTCCAGTTCGCCGTCGTTGCGGAAGTGCGACATTTTATCGCCGCTCACCGTCAACTCGAGCATACCCGTGTAAAGATCGGTAAGAAGAACGCGGTCGGTCTCGTAATCCTCCGCAGGCACGCCAAGCGTGTCCGCCTTGATGCGCAGGTTGATGTCCTTGGTGACAAGAATCGTGGGAATTTTCGTGTCCGACTTGTGAATGGCGAGGGAAAGCCCGACGATCCGGCTGTCCACCGTGTTGTTGCCGAAGGGCGAGGCAGCCCCGTTGTGGTCGTGGAAAATAATGCGGAGATGACCGCCATTTTCCAATTTCACGCCGCGGTTGAGCTGGCCCTTATTGCGCAGCGCGTCGAGCATGCGCGAGACGGTGCGGGCGTTCTGGCCGAGTTCGGAGGATTCGCGTTTGAAACGGTCGATTTCTTCGATCACCTCGATGGGGATCAGGACATTGTTGCCCTTAAAAGCGAGGATGGAACTGGGATCGTGGAGCAGAACATTGGTGTCAAGTATGTAGTTTTTCACTCGGGAACGCAGCTTTCTTGAGTTTGGACAGGCGCGCGTGCCAATCGTTTAAACGCGTGTGCGCGGCTGGCAGTTGGTAATGACCGGAGTACAGGAAATTGGACAGCATTCCCCAAAGGTCAAAGTCGATAAAATGCGGCTCGGCGCGCAGCAGGAAGGGACGCTCCTGCAACATCAGCTCAAACGGAATGAGTTGCGCCGCCAGCTTCTCCTGGAGCTGGGCTTGCTGGTCGCGCCATTGCTCCAGGCAGCCGCGCCCAAATTTCCGCTCCTTGTGCCGCACAAAATTCAGCCAGTCCGCCTTCGGCACGAATTCCCGGTAATAAACGTCATTGAGCCGAAACGTCGAGCCTTCCACTTCATCTTCGATGTAGCGCCATAACAGCCTATCGATGCCTTGGAACGCTTTGGGAAAAAGGCCCAGTTCGAATTTTGTGGAAAGATATTTGGCGACGACCTGGGAATGCTCGTCGGTTTCAAAAACCACCGTCTTGACGTCGCGAATGACGGGGACGGCGTAATAGCGCTCACGCGTCACGCGCCAGATCGCCGCGCGGTTCCCGGAAGGCACATTGATGGCCTTATATTTGGCGCCGGCATATTCGAGAATGCGCTTTTGCACGAGGCAGAACGGGCTCCACGGCAATTGATACATTTCGATCATATAGACGCGGCAAGATTAGACCGCGAATCGGTCGTGGCAAGGGCAAACCTCGTTCCGCCTGCCGACGAAAATTTGCTATCTGGAAATCATGAACTCAGGAAAAAAAGCATTCCCAATTTTCCCCTGTCTTTTCCTGGTAAATGAGCTTCAGTATTCTTCACGAATTATTTCCTGAACATTCATCGACTCCCACCTCCTCACCTGTTCTTCAAGGCTGGCAATGTGCTTTCGCGCGGCGGGAGAAAGCTCGGTGACTTGAAAATCTCGCAACGCCGTCGCCCGCTCCCAGTAAAGCTCCGCCTTCAATAAGGAAAGCTGCGCCAGCCTCAACTTCTCCACGGTCTTGGCTACGTGTTTGTCTGGTGACTTCGTATGGATCGCGTGTCGCAATTCCTGCCTCCGCCTCGACAGTTGTTCACGTTTTTTTGTGCTGTTTCCTCTCGGAGGATGTGCTGGCACCACTCAGCTTTATGCCAAAAATTGTTCCAACGCAATTGCTCCACGACTGAGCTATAATGCGAAAACCGTTTCAATTTTCCCCGCGGCAGGCCCGCCTCGAATTGATTTGCTATCTGGAAATTATGAACTCAGGAAAAAAAGCATTCCCAATTTTCCCCTGTCTTTTTCCTGATTTTATGAGTTCCAGATTACTTCATTCCGATCAGAAAAGGTTGCGCAGGAAGCGGAAGACGGAGGGCGGCTGGTAAGGCGCGGCGCCGGGATTGTAAGTGCTGCGTCCGGGGCGCACGCCAAGATCGATTTGACACATGACGGCCAGGCTTTGGCCGCCGCGGCCGTCGGAGCGGATGGCTTGGAACCCGTAGCCATATGTCACGGTGGTGTTCCACATGCCCGATTTGGAGCGGTAGCCGAGGGTGAGGCCGGCGCCGGAATTGAAATGGCCGCTTTGCTCGAGGCCGGGCAAATAATCCACCTTGGCCGCTGTCGCGATGGGGGTGAGCGACCAACGGCCTTTTGGCCCGAGCGGGATGGTGTACTCCGCCGTGAAGGCCGCGAAATCCCGGGCGCTTAACTCCTGGTAAAAATAACCGGGCAGCACGAGCGGATATTCGGACGCGAGCGGCAAATCGCCGCCCATGCGATAGGCGTCGAAACGGTCCAGATGCACGCCCGAACCGGCTGTCAAACTAACACTCATCGTCTGCTTGGTGGTGGGAAAGGTGTAAATCAGCAGCGCGCGGCCCCAGTAAAAATCCGAGAACGCCTCCACGGTGCGGTCGCCATTGTAGCCGTAGGCGCCGGCGGGTGTGCGGAATTGCGTTTCATTCCACGCGGCCAGCTCGAAGGCCAGATCAGGATGCAAAACCGGAGCGCGCCCGCCCCAGCGCAGCCCGGTGCGGATATTCACGGAGGAATGGTCCTTCGGCAGCGCAAAATTCGGCGACGTGTCGTCGCGCCCGAAAAACGAATAATGCTCCTGCACGCGCAGGATGCCGTTCAGCGGGACGCGGTCGGTGGGATTGAACAAATGATACAGCGAAACAGTGGTTTCGGCGGCATGGCCGAGAAAGGATTGGTCGCGCAGGTATTGGCCCCGATGTATTTCGTAATAATCATCCGCAAAACCGCCCCCCGCCAGACCGAAAGCCAGGTCGGTGTTGGGCCCGAGCAAATGGCGAAAACCCACTTCAGAATCCAAGTACACCGGCGCGATAGCCAGGCGCAGAGTGATATTGGTGCCGAGATAATCGGGCTCATTCAAATAGAGATAGGCATAACCGGCGAGTGGAGCCGAACCCTTGAACGGCTGGTTATAGCCCATCTCCACCAGCGACCGTTTTTCCGGGTCGATTTGGGCGGAGGCGTCCCACGCTGTCCACTGCATTGCAGCCAAACCCGTCAGCAGACAAATAAATTTTCGCACGAGCAAATCTACGCAGAACGGCCCCCGTGACGCAAGTAGCGCCGGGTGGGGGCGACCCAGCTTGAGGCATCGGGCAATCACTGAACCGGACAATGACACAGTGGTGAAAAATGGTGTCAAACAAACGGCCACCGCCGTGATAATTTGCGCTGGAAAACCGGAAGAGGCTGTGAATAACATTGTGAATAACTTCTGTCAAGATTTCTGTTGACGCTCCGGGGGAGAAAGGGGTAAAAAGTGGAGGTAGTTGGGAGTCGATGGTATTGAGTCCCAAAATGAACAGCCGATTGCTCAATTTGAATGGAATTTTCCGATGTCCGACGGCGCCAAACAGGAAGTCACGTATGATGCGGTTTACCGCCAGCGCCTGGACGAAAAACGCCGGGTGCCCGTGCCGCATCGCTGGCGTTCGGGCAAGAGCGAGGATTTTCACTTGGTAATCTGGCAGCAGCACCAGGCTGGGACGTGTTTGCGCGTCTTGACGCCGGCGCGGATGACCAAGTTGCGGCAGAAATTGGACGAGATGCCGGATGGCGCCGCAAAAGGTGTTCTGAAAAGGCGCATCGGCAGCCTGTCGGTGACGGTGTCGGTCGATAACGCGGGCCGCATTGCGATCCCGCAGGACATGACCGCGGCGGCGGACATCACGAACGATGCGGTGTTCGTGGGAATGTTGGACCGTTTTGAGATTTGGAGTCCCGAAAGATATGCCAAGGTCGAGGCGCTGGACAACGCCGTGATGGCCGAGGCGATGCGATTGATGGAGTGACGATGACACCACTTACTTTATTGACCAAAGGCCACACGATTCGCGGCATGAGCGACCGCAATTGTTACAAGGTGATGAAAAACGGCGTGCCGCGCTTCGAAGGCAAAACGATGGAGCGCGCGAAGCCCTCCCACTCCGTCCCCCCCATCGTAGCCCACCCGGCGGAATGCGTGACCGGCAACGTGGGCCAGGAGAAAATTGCGGTGACCTTTGAAGCCGCGCCGACGGTGGAGGAAAACCTGCCAGTCCTGAAAAAAGACTCGGCCAGCCCTGCGACCGTCGAAATTCCCACGGCGCCCGCTCCCATGCCGACGGCGCGGCGGGACAGCAAGGCCGGCATCTGGCGGCTGTTGCTGGAGCGGATCACGGGAAAACGGCGGGTGACGAAGGTCACCTCTGTGCAAACCGAGCTGGCTTTGGACCGCGTGGCGCCGCTGCGCAATGATTTGAGTGACGACGATCTGGAGGTGAGACAACCGCGGGCGCCGAAAGGGTTCAACCCTTTTGCGACTGCGCAAGCCCGGCGCGCCACTCTCGCCGAGGAGGCAGTGTCAACGCACTGACGGCCATGGAAAAACAAAATGTTCAGTCACATACCAGTCCTGTTGCAGGAGGTCATCACAGTCCTCCAACCCAAACCGGGGGGACGGTACGTGGACGGAACAGCGGGTGGGGGTGGTCACGCCGCGGAAATTCTGAGGAAGAGCGCTCCGACTGGATGGCTGTTTGGGCTCGATCGGGATGGCGCCGCAGTCGCAGCGTGCCAAGAGCGCTTGGCCGAATTCTCCGGTCGCTTTGAGCTGCGGCGCGGGAATTTCGCGGACATGGGTTTGTGGGTGGAACCGGGGAGTTGTGACGGCGTCCTGCTCGATTTGGGAGTGAGTTCGCCCCAGCTCGATGTGGCGGAGCGGGGATTCAGTTTTATGCAGGATGGACCGCTCGATATGCGGGCCGACCAGCGCCAGGAGCTGACGGCGGCGCGCCTGTTGCAGGAGACGGACGCCGAGAGTTTGGCGAATATTTTTTGGGAATACGGCGGGGAAGAGAATTCACGGAGAATCGCGCGGGCGATTGCAGCGGATCGGGCGGCGCAGCCGTTCGAGCGGACACGACAGTTGGCGGAATTGATTGAGCGCGTTTCGCCGCGGGCCGGAAAAAAAACGCATCCGGCCACAAAAGTGTTCCAGGCGCTGCGGATCGCCGTGAACGATGAGATCGGGTCGGTGAGACGCGGGTTGGACGCGGCTTTGAGCATTTTGCGGCCGGGCGGCAGATTGGCGGTGATCAGTTTCCACTCGTTGGAGGACAGAGTGGTCAAGGATTACGGCCGCCGCCTGGCCCGCGATTATGAGCCGGCGCCGGGAGGGGACATTCCTGAACTCAGGAAGCCCCGCCCGGCGCAGGTGAAATGGGTGACGCGGAAGGCCGTCGCGCCCGGGCCAGCGGAATTGCAAGCCAATCCGCGCAGCCGGAGCGCGCAGTTAAGGTGCATGGAAAAATTGTAAAAGCAGAAGGCACGGCAAATGTTTTGGGCCACGACCAAAAATAGAAAACAGGAATCGTCAGTGCGGCTGGGGCCGGCGCTGATGGCGGTGACCTTGTGCGCGCTGTTCGCGATGCTCGGCGTGGGTTACGTGTGGTATAAAAACCAGATCAGCATTCTCGGGCGCCAGATCAAGGAGCGGGAAATCCGGCTGGCCGACCTGGAGCAGGCGAACCGGCTGCGGCGCGACCAGTTGTCACAGCTATGCTCGCCGGTCGCCCTGGATGCGCGCGTGCGAAAACTGCGGCTGGAGCTGGGCCCCCCTGCCCTGACGCAAATCATTTCCCTGGAGGACACCGATCCCGCCGGCGCCGAACGCCGCCAGGCTTTGGTGTCCGCTGGGATGCATAACGAATAATTTTGGCCGCCGCCGGCGCGTGTTCGGAGGAGGAACCGAACCGCGCCGGGGGTAGGCCGATGGCAAGCCAATGATCGCCGCCGCCCAAATTCGCAAACTCTACTTCCTGACCGCGCTGTTGGGTTTGGGCCTGTGCGCGCTGGCGGGGCGGCTGGTGGATTTGCAGGCCTTCCGGCACGAGGAATTGAAATCGCTGGGCGAGCGCAACACCGTCCGCACGATTGCGCGCGCGCCGATGCGCGGCCAGATCATGGATATTCGCGGCAATCTTCTGGCCACCAGCGTTCCTGCCAAAACCATTTGCGCCGATCCTTCCCTGCTCGGGCGTTGCTCCGGGGACGTGGCGCGCCTGCTTGCGCCCTTGCTGCAAACCAATGAAGCCTACGTGGCCGACCGGCTGACCCCGCGCTGGCAGGTGGAAAATGGGCGGACCAATTTAGTCAAATATATCGTTCTCAAGCGCAAAGCCTCGGTCGATGATTGGGAAAAAATCAAGGCCGCCATGGCCCAGGCGTGCGCGGGCGTGAACGAAAAGGAATTGAAGCCGTCCGAGCGCATGTTTTATCGGAACCTGCGCACCAAGGCGATTTTTGCGGAGGATGACCAGATTCGGTTTTACCCGAACCACGAGCTGGCAGCGCAAGTGGTGGGGTTCGTGGCGAACGATGAAGACCAGACGGGCTTGCAAGGAATTGAGTACGCTTTCAATTCGAAATTGGCGGGCGTGCACGGCTGGCGGCGGACGGAAATGGACAAGCGCCAGCGCGAACTGGTGGCCTACCGCGACCAGGATGTCGAGCCGCGCGACGGCTTGAACGTCGTCTTGACGCTCGATGCGGGATTGCAAAACATCGCAGAGAGCGAGCTGGGGGAGGCTATTAAAAAACATTCGCCCAAGAGCATTTCCTGCATCATCACCCGTCCGCGCACCGGCGAAATTTTGGCGATGGCGACGCGTCCGACGTTCGACCCGAACGCCGCCGGCTCGTTTCCGGCGGAGGATTTGCGCAATCGCATGATCGCGGATGTGGCGGAGCCGGGCTCCACCTTCAAAGTGGTCGTCATCACGGCGGGTTTGAACGAGGGGGTGGTCACGCTCAACGATGTATTCGATTGCGAGAATGGACATTTCGCATTCGCGGGCCGCGTCCTGCACGACCACGAGCCGTACGGGCTCTTGACCGTGCAACGGATCATCACCAAATCTTCCAATATCGGCGCAGCCAAAGTGGGGCTGCGGCTCGGGCAGGAGCGGCTGTATGACTACATCCATGACTTTGGCTTTGGCCGGCGCACCGGGATTCCGCTGCCAGGCGAAGAGCCCGGGATCGTGCATGCGGTGACGAATTGGTCGAAAGTTTCCATCGCGCAAATTCCCATGGGCCAGGGCATCGCCGTCACGCCGCTGCAAATGGTGATGGCCATGAGCGCCATTGCCAACAAAGGCCAATTAATGCGGCCGATGCTGGTCAGCCGGATCGAAGATGCCGATGGCAAAACGCTGGTGCAATACGAACCGCAGGCCATGCGGACAGTGGCGGGCCTGCCAGCCATCAAAGATATGGTCACCGCCTTGAAAACCGTGCCGACCGCGGACGGCACGGCGGTGGAGGCGCACCTCGACCATTACACCGTGGCGGGAAAAACCGGCACCGCGCAAAAAGTCGAGCACGGCCAGTATGTGCAAAAATTTTTCTCGAGCTTCATTGGCTTTTTCCCCGCGGACAACCCGGAAATATGCATCTCGGTCGTCATGGACGATCCGAAGGATGGCCATTACGGTGGCAAGGTTTCGGCGCCGGTGTTCCATGCGATTGCGGAACGCGCGGCGAACTATTTGAACTTGAAACCGGACGTGGAATTGCCCCCGCCGGTGACACAAACATTGACGGCGTCGGTGGCAAAGTGAGTGAGGATATGGAACCGCGGACTTTAAAATATGTGGCGGAGGCGATGCAGGGAGAAGTGCGCGGCGGCGCGGCCGACGCGTTGGCGCGGCGGATTTGCACCGATTCGCGCCAAGCCGAGCCAGGTGATTTATTCGTGGCGCTCGCCGGGGAGCGGTTCGACGCGCATCGGTTTCTCGCGGAGGTCGCCAAGCGCGGGGTGGCGGCAGTGGTGGCGGAACGCGGCAAATTGCCGGCGGACTTTGCGGGCTGCCCGGTCATCGTGGTGGAAAACACCAGGCGTGCGCTGGGGCGCTTGAGCGCGCGTTATCGGCGCGATTTCGATTTGCCCATCGTGGCGGTGGGCGGCTCGAACGGAAAAACCACAACGAAAGAATTGATCGCTTCGGTTTTGCGCCAGAAAAAACCGACGTTGTGGAGCGAAGCGAGTTTCAACAACGACGTCGGCGTCCCTTTGACGCTGTTGCGATTGGAAAGCGCGCATCAGGCGGCGGTTTTGGAAACCGGCACCAATCATCCAGGTGAATTGGCGCCGTTATTGCAATGGATTCAGCCGTGCTACGGGGTGATAACCAGCATCGGGCGCGAACATTTGGAATTTTTTGGCGATCTCGCGGGCGTCGCCCAGGAAGAAGGCGCGATGGCTGAGGCGTTGCCCAAAAACGGGGCGCTCTTTCTGCCCGGCGACAGCGCGTGGGCCGAGGCCATTGCGGCGCGAACGTCCGCACGGGTCGTGCGCGTGGGCACAGGCGAACACAACGAATTTCGGGTGGCCGGCATCCATGTGGACGAGTTGGGCACAACCTTCCGCCTGCGCACGCCGCGCGCGGAATGGGATGGCGATTATCGGATTCAATTATTGGGGCGGCACCAGGCGGTCAACGCCGCGCTGGCCGTGGCGGTGGCGGCGGAGCTGGGCTTGGAACGGGGCCAGATCACGCGCGGCCTCGCGGCGTGCGCGCCGGCGAAATGGCGCATGCAATTATTGACGCTTTCGGGCGTGCGCCTGCTGGCGGACGCCTACAACGCCAACGCGGATTCCATGCTCGCCGCCTTGCAGGCGCTGTGCGACCTGCCCTGCGCCGGACGGCGCGTGGCGGCCTTGGGCGACATGGCGGAGTTGGGCGAAGGCGCGGCGGCAGCCCATGCGGAAGTCGGACAGCGCGCGGCGGAAGCCCGCCTCGACAAACTTTTTGCGGTGGGCGTGCGAGCGGGGGACATCGCGGCGGCCGCGCGGCGCGGCGGGTTGACCGGCGTGGTGGAACTGGCGGAAGTGGAAGCGGCCGCGCAAGCGGTGCGGGACTATGCGCGACCGGGAGACCTGGTGCTGGTCAAGGCCTCTCGCGCCATGCGGCTGGAACGCATCATCGAAGTTTTTGGACGCCCGGACGGAAGCCAACACTGACGTGTTATACTATTTGACACAGTATGCAATGGCGGCGGCGGAAAACACGCGTTGGGCGGCGTGGACCGGCCCCTTGCGCATGTTTCGCTACATCACCTTCCGCAGCGCCGGCGCGGCGGTGACGGCGCTGCTGCTAAGCTGGTGGCTCGGGCCGCGCGTCATTCATTGGCTCAAA
>DASZMX010000073.1:0-3158 GCA_035551475.1 Verrucomicrobiia bacterium | reverse complement strand
GCCTGGCGCAGGAACTGGGCCCGAAGAAAATTCGCGTTAACTCGATTAACCCCGGAATGATCGAGACGGAAGGTCTGCACGCCGCGGGATTCGTGGGCGGGGACTTTCATAAGCAAATCCTGGCGCAGACGCCGTTGGGCCGCATTGGCCAGCCCGATGATGTCGGCAAGGTCGCGGCCTTTTTGGCGTCCGACGAGTCGGGCTGGGTCACCGGGCAGACGGTGGTCATTTCGGGCGGGAACTCCTTGTAAGTTCGCGCCGCGCGACCCTGCTTGGCCGAAGCCGGCCAGGCGGGGCCGGGGCGGATTGCTTGACAGCGGCGGCGGCGCGGGGAAGGGTGAGTCGTGGCATGAAATCCGGGACCCGAACAGCGTGGCAGTGGGCGGTGGGCTTGTTGTTTGTGGCGGCCGGCGCGAATCATTTCTTCATGCCCAAACCTTACCTGGCGATGATTCCGCCGCATTGGCCGTCCCCGCGGGCGCTGGTGGAAATCAGCGGCGTGGCCGAAATGATGGGCGGCCTCGGCGTCCTCTGGACGGCCACACGGCGGCTGGCGGCGTGGGGATTGATTGCGCTGCTGGTGGCGGTGTTCCCGGCCAATTGGCAGGTCGCGGCGCATGGCTGGCCGGGGGTGGACGCGCCGCCGTGGGTTTTGTGGGCGCGCCTGCCGTTTCAGCCGCTCTTTATTTGGTGGGTGTATCGGATTTATTTGCGGCGGACGAGGCCGCCGGTGTCAAATACAAACCCTTCCGACGCGGAGGCCCGTGCAAAACCCTAGGCCGCGTTGCGGGGGAAAAAAGGCGCGGATCATTTGGCATTTTTTCCGGGACGGGTCATCTTACCGAATTGGAAAAAATTTCTGAAATTCGGAAGATCGCCTTTCTGGGCGATTATCTGCCGCGGAAGTGCGGCATTGCCACATTTACGTCGGATATTCTTTCGTCGGTGGCGGCGGAATTTCCGCAAACGCAATGTTTTGCCGTGCCCGTGAACGACCTCGCGGGAGGGTACGATTATCCGAAAGAAGTGCGGTTCGAAATTGAGGAGCAGGACCTGCCCTCCTACATTCGCGCGGCGGATTTTCTGAACATCGGCAACGCCGACTTGGTTTCGGTGCAGCATGAGTTTGGGATTTTCGGGGGGCCGTCGGGCAGCCATGTGCTGGCGATGCTGCGCGAGTTGCGCATGCCGATTGTCACCACCCTGCATACGGTGTTGCAGTCGCCGAACGCGGAGCAGCGGCGCGTCATGCAGGAATTGATCGCGCGTTCGACGCGGTTGATTGTGATGGCGGAGCGGGGGCGGCAATTTCTGCGGGACATTTACCAGGCGCCGGCGGAGAAGATCGATTTGATTCCGCACGGCATTCCGGACATCCCGTTTGTCGATCCGAGTTTTTACAAGGACCAGTTTGGCGTGGAGGGCCGGCAGGTATTGTTCACCTTCGGGCTGCTTTCGCCCAACAAAGGCATCGAGAACGTGTTGAACGCGCTGCCGGAGATTGTCGCGGAATTTCCCAATGTTGTTTACATCGTGCTGGGCGCCACGCATCCCAATCTGGTGCGGGAGCATGGCGAAACCTACCGGATGAGCCTGGAGCGGCTGGCGCAAAAAAACAAAGTCCAGAAACACGTCATCTTCTACAACCGCTTCGTCGAGCTGGCGGAATTGAAGGAATTCATCGGGGCCGCGGATATTTACGTGACGCCGTATCTCAACGAGGCGCAGATCACGTCCGGCACGCTGGCGTATGCATTCGGGGCGGGGAAGGCGGTGGTGTCCACGCCTTATTGGCATGCCGTCGAGCTGCTGGCGGAGGAGCGAGGCGCGCTGGTGCCGTTTGGCGATGCCAAAGCCATTGCGCGCGAAGTCACGGCCTTGCTGCGCGATGAAACCCGGCGCACCGCCATCCGCAAAAATGCCTACAAGCTCGGGCGTGAAATGATTTGGAGCCAGGTGGCGCAGCTCTACATGAAATCCTTCGAGCTGGCGCGGTTGGAGCGGGCGACGCTGTCCCGCAAATCCTTCGCCACGCGCACGCTGGACGTGGAGCCGCGGGCGTTGCCGGAATTGAAGCTCGACCATTTGTCGCGCATGACCGATTCGACGGGAGTTTTTCAGCATGCGATTTTCACCGTCCCCAATTTTTCCGAAGGCTACTGCACTGATGACAATGCGCGGGCGTTCATCCTGGCGGTGTTGCTGGACAAAATGGAGCTGGAGCCGGAAGGGGTGCGAACCCTGGCCACGACGTACGCGGCGTTTTTGCATCATGCGTTTGATTTCAAGACAAAGCGCTTTCACAACCATATGAGCTTTGACCGGCGCTGGCTGGATCCGCAGGGATCGGAAGATTCGCACGGGCGGGCGCTGTGGGCGCTGGGCCTGGGAGTGGGGCGGTCGCCCTATCGCAGCTTCCAGGTCTTGTCCGGCCAAGTTTTCGAACAGGCGCTGCCGGCCGTGGCGGACTTCACTTCGCCGCGCGCCTGGGCGTTTACGCTGCTGGGGCTGCATGAATATTTGCAGCGCTTGAGCGGCGATCGCGTGGCGCAGCAGATGCGCGAGCTGCTGACCTCGCGCCTGATGGAATTATTCCAGCGCACGGCGCATGATTCGTGGCCGTGGTTTGAGGACGTGCTTTCGTATGACAACGCCAAATTGCCGCACGCCTTGATTCTCAGCGGGCAGGCGACCGGGCAGACAGCGGTCTATGAGCGCGGCTTGGAAACCCTGCGCTGGCTGGCGCAAGTGCAAACGGCCGAGAACGGCGATTTCCGGCCCATTGGCAGCAACGGCTTTTATCCGCGCGCGGGCAATCGCGCCGCCTTTGACCAGCAGCCCATTGAGGCGCACGCCATGGTGTCGGCCTGCCTGGAAGCGTATCGCGCGACCAAGGAGCTTTGGTGGTATCAACAGGCGCAACGAACCTTTGACTGGTTTTTGGGCTGGAACGATTTGGGATTGGAATTGTATTCGCCGAACACGGGCGGATGCCGCGATGCGCTGCACGTGGACCGGGTGAACCAAAATCAGGGGGCGGAATCGACCCTGGCGTTTTTGCTTTCCTTGGCGGAGTTTCAACTGATGCAGAATTCAGTCACGCTTTTTAATCACCCCGCATCCTGAAAGGAGCACATCATGAAAACTGCCCTAGTGGA
>DASZMX010000072.1:0-8611 GCA_035551475.1 Verrucomicrobiia bacterium | reverse complement strand
TACGGTCTGGCTCTCGCGGGCGTTCTGGCCGCTGCCGCTCCTAGCGCGATGGCCAATGCTCAATTGGAAATCATCTCTGGTTCGTCCTCCACGACGATCACGGCGAATGCTTTGGGCGTTGCAACTTTCACCGGCACCGTTGGCGCCTGGGCTTTGACCCTGACCAGCGGCGTGACCTATCCGACCGCTGGCACTCCTGCGACTCCTACTTTGGACATTGGCAGCGTGGTTGGCGCCGGTAGCGCTCCGTTGGAAATCCTGTTCAGCGATGACGGATATACCCAACAGGGTGTCGCCGACTACGTCGTGCATTTGAACGGCGCGGTTAACATCTCCAGCGTGGTTTCCACGTTGTATGCGACGGCTGGTTCCCACCTGCTCGACACCACTGGCACACAAATCTTCTCCACCAGCACCGCCAATGGCACTGCTAGCGGATTGATTTCTGTGGGCTCGCCCTACTCCTTGACCGAAGAGGTTTTGATCACCCCGGGTCGCGGCGCGGGCAGCTTCCTGAGCTTTGACGGCACCGTCACGGTTCCGGATGGCGGCATCGCCCTCACCAGCCTCGGCTCTGCGTTCGTCTTGCTGGCTGGCGTCAGCCGCAAGTTCCGCAAGTAAGCTGAAAAGCACTACGCGTTTTACATTGTGTGAGAGAGGCAGGACTTAGGTCCTGCCTCTTTTTTGTTATCTTTATGTCGGCTGGGCTTACAGTGATCGTGAAATTGGCTCCATCTTTCTGATTTTAGGGGAGTTGTAAAGATTCCCAGCCAAAAGGGGTGTAAAGCCCGTCGGAAAGCTTTACGAAACCGGTCTGTGAGGGAAACCCTTTCACGATAAAAAACCACCCCGTAAACCATTCGAGTTTAATACCTTAGGTGGCAGTCGAAATACTGGAAAATCATTGGCATACCGGCTGCTTAAAACAGTTGCAGAAGAAAACGATTTACTGCGAAACGTAACAAAATAATATAATGAAAAACCAAACAATATTCGGAGCTCTTGCAGTGGCAGGAATGCTCGCCCTCACCTCGCCGAGCGCGATGGCCAATGCCAAGCTCGAGATCATCTCGGGCACGCATTCCGCCACCGTCACGGCTAACGCCCTTGGGGTTGCGACTTTCACCGGCAACGTTGGCTCCTGGGCTTTGACCCTCACCAGCGGCACCACCTTCCCGACGCTCGGTTCGCCTGCGGTTCCGACCTTGGACATCGCCAGCTTGGTTGGCTCCGGCACGGCTCCCTTGGAAATCCTGTTCAGCGATGACGGCTACACCCATGCGGGCGTGGCGGCGCTGCAACTGCACCTGAACGTGGCCAATAACCTGCAATCGGTAATGCTCGCGCTCTTCGCGGACGCCAATGGCGATCTGCTTGACACCACCGGCACGGCGGTTGCCACCGCGAGCCTCGCTGGCTCCGGCAGCGTGGCCGCACATGGTCTGATTACCCGCACCGGCCCGTATGCCCTGACCGAAGAGATTCTGATCACCCCCGTCTTGCACAAGAAGGCGTCGATCGTCAGCTTGGATGGCACGGTCACTGTTCCGGATGGCGGGTTGACCCTCGCGTCCCTCGGTTCCTTGTTCGTGGTTCTGGGTGGCGTCAGCCGCCGGTTCCGCAAGTAGGAATAAAAGATACGTTTTGCAGCAAGAGACAGGACGCAAGTCCTGTCTCTTTTTTGTTTTATTTATTACAGCGCGCGGTTTTAATGGCGGCGGTTGATGGATAGCGCCGCCACTTTATACTTCCTGACCGCCGCCGTGGCGGGAGGCGTCGCAACTTTTGAGGTTTGGCGTGAGGCCCGCCGTCTCTCGGCCTGGCTTTTCGCCGTCGGCCTCCTTCTTTTAGCTGCGCAATTTGCCTGTTCCGGCATGGCTGAGCTGGGAGTCACCGGCATCGAAAAGGCCGATTGGGAATCATGGCGTCTTCTCGGCTACGCGTTCCTGCCCTCCATCTGGATCGCCTTCAGTCTCACCTTTGCCCGCGGCAATCCGCGCAAGAACCTGAAACAATGGCGGATTCTTTTAGGTTTCATGATCGTCGTCCCGGTTCTGATCGCGGCGCTTTTTCGCGACAAACTTGTTGCCTCTCTCTATAAGGAAGTTTTTGAAACGGAATGGAAATACCGCGTTAGTCTCGGTTCCTATTTGCTTTACCTCGTGTGGCTGCTGGCGGTCGTCCTGGTGATGGTCAATCTGGAGCGGACCGTGCGCGCCTCCATGGGCATGATGCGCTGGCGCATCAAGTACATGATCATGGGGCTCGGGGCGTTCTTCTGCGTCGATGCTTATATCTCCACCCAGGTTCTGATTTTTCGCTCCGTGGAACCTTCGCTGCAAAAAGCCGAGGCCCTGGCCCTGTTGCTGGGCGGGGCCATGACGCTGCGCTCCATCTGGCGCACGGGCGGCGCGGTGACGGTCTATCCCGGCCCGGGCCTTTGGCAGGGCTCCGTCACCTTATTTGTGGGCGGCCTCTATCTGTTTGTCATTGGCGCTTTTTCCAAGCTCGATTCGCTGATCGGCGGCGAAAGATCGTTTTCCTTCAAAGCCTTCATCATTCTCGCCCTGTTTATTTGCATCACGGTGCTGGCGCTTTCCGATCATGCCCGGCTGCGTTTGCGGCAGTTCGTCAGCCGCTATTTCCAAACCTCCATGTACGATTATCGGGCCGTCTGGCGCGCCTTCACCAGCCAGGTATCCCCCAAGACCAACGAAGCGGAGCTGTGCAAATCCGCCGTGGAGCTGGTAAATCGTTATTTTGACATCCTTTCCGTCAGCTTGTGGCTGGTGGACGAGAAAAAAGAAAACCTCCTCTGCGCCGCCTCCACCTCGCTTTCGCCCGCGGATGCGCAAACCCGCCAGCCGCCGACGCCCGGCGCGCAGGACGTGATCCGCCATTTGCAGGCTCACACCGATCCCATCACGCTCGATAAAAACAAGGCGCCGTGGGCGGAAGTGCTGCGCCAATGTCATCCGGTGGAGTTTGCCAAGAGCGGCGACCGGGTCTGCGTGCCGTTGACCGCCGGGGGCAATCTCCTGGGCGTCCTGCTGCTCGGCGACCGCGTCGGCGGCATGAGTTTTTCCCTGCAGGATTTCGATTTGCTCCGTTGCGTGGGCGATCAAGTGGCCGCCAGCCTGCTCAACGCCCGTCTCTCCAAGCGCCTGCTGCAGCACAAGGAAATGGAGGCGTTCCAGGCCATGTCCACCTTCTTTGTGCATGACCTCAAGAACCTTGCTTCCACGCTGAATTTGATGCTCAAGAATTTGCCGGTGCATTTCGACAACCCGGAATTCCGCGCCGACGCCCTGCGCGGAATTGGCAAGACCTGCGACCACATCAATCATTTGATCAGCCGCCTGAGCCTTTTGCGGGAGGGCCTGCAAATCACCCCGGTGGAAGCGGATTTAAACCAAGTATTGACAAACGCCCTGGCCGATTGCCCGACGCCGCCGGGCATCGAGCTGCAACGGCGCCTGGCGCCGGCGCCGAAGCTTTTGCTGGACGCGGAGCAATTTGAAAAAGTCATCACCAATCTCGTGCTCAACGCCATCGAGGCCATGTCCGCCGGCGGCTTGATTTCCGTGGAGTCCGCGCCGCGCGATGGCTGGGCGGTCGTGACCGTGACGGACACCGGCTCCGGCATGGATCCGGAATTCATGAGCCGCGCGCTGTTCCGCCCTTTTCAAACCACCAAAAAGAAAGGCTTGGGAATCGGGATGTTTCAAAGCAAAATGATCGTGGAAGCGCACGGCGGCCGCATTGAAGTCGAAAGCCAGCGCGGCAAAGGCTCCACCTTCCGCGTCTTGCTCCCCCTGCCCAATTCCACCGCATGAAGCCCACATTGCTTATAGTTGACGACGACGAGGAAATACGGACCCAGATGAAATGGGCCCTGGCGGAGGAGTACGAGATCGTCATGGCGGAGGATCGCGCCAGCGCCGTGGAAAAATTTCGCAGCGTCTCGCCGCTGGTCGTTTCGCTGGACTTGGGCCTGCCGCCCCATCCCGGCGATCCCGAGGAAGGCTTGGCCACACTCGGGGAATTGCTCGGGATGGACCGCCTGGTCAAGGTCGTCGTCATCACCGGCCAGGGGGATCGGAACATTGCTCTGCAAGCCATCGGCTCCGGCGCCTATGATTTTCTCTGCAAGCCCGTGGACATGGAGGAGCTCAAGCTGCTTCTCAAACGCTGCTTCCACGTCGCCACCCTCGAGCGCGAATACCGCGACATGCAGCAGCTTCTTGGCGGCAAGAATTTTGAAGGCATGATGGGCTCCAGCGCGAGCATTCGCACTGTTTTCGAGTCCATCCGCAAAGTCGCCACCACCGATGCGCCCGTCCTGCTCCTGGGCGAAAGCGGCACCGGCAAAGAAATGGCCGCCCGCGCCATTCACCAGAGCAGCGGACGCAAGGACGGCCCCTTCATCGCCATCAATTGCAGCGCGATCCCCGAAACGCTCCTGGAAAGCGAGCTGTTCGGGCACGAAAAAGGCGCATTCACCGGCGCGCACGCTTTGCGCAAAGGCCGTTTTGAATCCGCCAGCGGCGGCACCCTTTTTCTGGACGAAATTGGCGAAATTCCGCTGCCGCTCCAGGTTAAATTGCTGCGTTTCCTCCAGGAAAAGTGCATTGAGCGCGTCGGCGGCCGCCAATCCATCGACGTGGATGCCCGGGTCGTCACCGCCACCAACGCCGACCTCCGCAAAGGCATGGCCGACGGCACCTTCCGCGAAGACCTTTTCTATCGTCTGGCCGTCGTGCAAATTACTTTGCCGCCGTTGCGCGATCGCGAAGACGATGTCCGCCTGTTGGCTCAATTCTTCCTGCAACGCTTCGCCGCCCAATCTGGCAAGGTGGGGCTCTCCTTTGATCAGGAGGCGTTACGCGCCTTGTCGCGTCATCCCTGGCCGGGCAATGTCCGCGAAATGGAGAACTGCATTCGGCGCGCTGTCATCATGGCGGAGGGCAAACGCTTGACCGTGAAAGACCTTGAGTTAGGTCAAGCCGCCTCGCCCGCCGCCACCTTGAAAGACGCCCGTGAAGAGCTGGAACGCGACATGATCCAAGGCGCGCTCCGCCGCCACGCCGGGCGCATAGCGCCTGCGGCGCAAGAACTTGGAGTCAGCCGACCCACCCTGTACGACCTCATGGAAAAACTCGGCATTGGCAAGGAATTGAAGTCGTAAGGTGTTACACGCGGATTTTTAGGTTGTTTGGCGTTGATTATCAATAGCTTGCGACTGAATGTAACAGTTGCGGTGTCGGGTTTTCTTACATAACTGCGAAGAGTTGCCCCTTCTTTGGCGTAGTTATTTTGATTTAAGCTATTCATATTAAAATAGTTATGACTTTGATGGGGATATGCCTTAAAACTTGGCACAAGTTTGGCTGAAGGAGGACAGTGCTCAAAAGTGAGACACTTGACAGTGCAACCATAATTCGGCCCTTAGTGGGGCCAAGATAATAAACTATAATGAAAAAAACCACGATCCTATTCGCCCTCGTCGCCATGACCGTTTTGGCGCAACAGGCTAACGCTTGGGTCGGCGCCAGCGTGCCCGACTCTGCCACCAACGCGACCTTGCTCGCGGCCAGCATCACTGGGCTGGCATTCCTCCGCAAATTCGTGCGGAAGTAAGTTGATTGGGTCCTGATTCCCTCCCTTAGGGGAGGGAGCTTGGACACGCATTTTCCCGGAAGTAATTGCCTCGTTCGATTGAGCATCGGGCGGGGTTGTTAGTCGCTATTTTGCCTATGAAGCGCAACCATTTCATTCGATGTTTCCAATTTTTAGCCCTGGCTGTACTCCTGTGGCTTCCTGTCCGATCCACGGCCCAACCTTGTCTTCTCTCCATCCCGCTGCCTAATACGGCCTCGGATTATATCGCCGCCAATCCGCCTTGGTTTCACCGCGACTACCTGGCCGCCCATAACGCTTCCACCCTTACCAACCACGTTTTCAGCGACACCGCTGGTGTGGCGCCCGGGCCGTACCTCGCCTGGTGCGTTGACCTTCCGGACGATATCAATGGCGCCGGCGCCACCTACAATGCCACTTTCTTCTCGAGCTGCGATCCTAACCTCGATTCGGAATTGCCGCTCAATTATCCGAGCAGCGTGTACGTCTCGCCCGACACCTGGCGCCAGATTAACTATATCCTCAACCACAAAAAAGGCGCTTATTTCTTTGACGTGCAGGTTGCGATTTGGAACCTGATCGGCGGCCCTATTCCTCAGGAAATCTACGGCGGAAATGCGGCGGGCTATCCTAATTTGGTCACGAATGGCGTCAATGATGTCAACGAACTGCTCTCTGATGCCTTGGCCAACGCCGATTCCTGGGAGCCGAGCTGCGGCGATGTAATCTCTGTGATCGTGGCGGTCAATGTCACGCCGCACGATCAGTTGACCATTATTGAAATCCCGTATCCTTGCATTCCGAGTGTGGCGGTCACCAAAGTTGTGGCTTGTCTCGAGGCCAATGGCGATTGCGGCAATTTCAGTCATCAAGCCGCTGGCTATACCGCTTCCAGTTGCGGCACGGGCCCGGCGCTCCCCGCGTTCTGCTATGACATCACGGTCACCAACACCGGCTCCATTCCGTTGACCAATCTGACTGTCGTCGATAATTTGCTCCAACCCCACGATCTGACTCCTTTCTTCTTCCCCTCCCCGACCACTGTCCTCGCTCCCGGCGAGGCTTTGACCGGCAAGTTCACGATGGCCTTTGCTGCAAACGCCACCAATACCGTCACGGTGCAAGGCCAGGCGCACATCGGCCACTCCGTCACGAACGTCGGCGGCATCGTGGTCACCAACGGCATGCCGGTTTCGGCCGGGGACAAAGCAGTGGCTTTGGTTGACAATGCCTCCATTTCTTGCGACGTGACGCTCACTTCGCCTTTGGACCTGGACAGCAGCCCGTCTGACAATCATGTGTTGCTCCCCTCCACCACGTCCTCTTCCACCGTCACCTTCAACGTCACGATTAAAAACACCGGGTCTTCTGACTTGGTGGGCATCACGCTGGCGGGTTTGAGCACGCTGAACTGCGCCATGCCGGCGCCGTTTGAATTGGCGGCGGGCCAGAGCACGAACATTCAGCTTTGCGTGCAAATCGTCAATTGCCCCGGCTCCACTTTCAATATCAGCGTGACCGCCCAGGTCGGCTCGGATGCCACCCATTGCGCGGTGCTGACTTCCTCTGGCGCTCCCATCTATGTATGCAGCTCCTGCCTCGGCATGGTGGAATACACCGCCGGCGTTTCGGGCGAAGTTCTGCTGCATTGCAACGGCAGCAGCGCCGATTTCTCCACGGATCTCGGTTTGGGCAATGTCTCGGTGACGTTGTTGGATTCTTCGAGCAACTTCGTCGCCACCACGGTGACGGACAACTCGGGCTCCTACTCCTTCAATAATCTGGCGGCCGGAAACTACATCGTGAAGGTCAACCTCGGCGCGCCTTACGTGGAAACCTATCCTGCCGGCAACACCAGCGGCCAGATCAGCGTCGCGTTGGTGCCCTGCAACGCCACCGGCGTGGATTTCGGTTATGCCGACACGACGCCGCCATCGGTGCACGTGAATCCGGGCTCGGATTATGGCTGCAACCCGACCGTCATCATCTCGGATGCCGACGAGCGCACCAATGTCACCGCCTCGGTGAGCTGCGGCACGACCAACGTCTCGGTCACTCATCTTGACGCCACGAACCTCTGCTCGGCGTCCCGCGTGTTCACGATCATCGTTTCCGACACTTACGGAAACAGCGTGACCAACACCGCCACTTACACCTGGACCGTCAACGGCCAGCCTCCTTCCATCACGGTTCCGCCGGGCTATGACCTGGCCTGCAATCCTGCCGTCATCCCCGATGACAGCGCGATCAGCAACACGGTGAATGTCACCGGCAATTGCAGCAGCGCGGCAACCTTCACCGTGACGCATGTCGATGGCGCCGTGGATTGCGCCGCGAGCCGCGTGTTCACGATCAACGCGGTTGATTCCTGCGGCAACAAAGCCAGCACGACGGTCACCTACACCTGGACGGTGAACAAGGTGCCGCCGACCATCACGGTTCCGCCCGGCAGCGATTTGGCCTGCAACCCGGCCAGCATCCCCGACGACAACGCGGTGAGCAACACGGTGGCGGTCACCGGCAATTGCGGCAGCGCGACGACCTTCACGGTTTCCCACACAGACAATGTCTTGAACTGCGCCGCCTCCCGTGTTTTCACGATCACGGCGACCGATGCCTGCGGCAATATCAACACCGCGATGGTCACCTACACCTGGACGGCGAACAGAGTGCCGCCGAGCATCACGGTTCCGCCCGGCAGCGATTTGGCCTGCAACCCGGCGAGCATTCCGGATGACTCCGCGATCAGCAACACCGTGGCCGTGACCGGCAACTGCGGCAGCCTGACCACCTTCACCGTGACGCACGTCGATGGCGCGGTGGATTGCGCGGCGAGCCGAGTGTTCACAATCATGGCGACCGATGCCTGCGGCAATGTCAACAGCACGACGGTCACTTATACCTGGACCGCGAATAAAGTCCCTCCGAGCATCACGGTTCCGCCCGGCAGCGACCTGGCCTGCAACCCGAC
>DASZMX010000071.1:0-36691 GCA_035551475.1 Verrucomicrobiia bacterium | reverse complement strand
GCCTACGGCGCAGTTCGGCCTTCGCGATCTCGAGACGCTGCAGGACTTTCGCCGCCTTTACCTCAACGCCGCCTATGCCGGCGCCACCAACGATTTGTCCCTGCCGGAACGCCTTTTCCATGCGCGTCAAAAATACCCAGGCGACGCCATTATCGCCGCGGAGTTAAACCGTATCTTTACCAACGCCACGACGGGCGAAGCCGCGGAAGCCGCCATGAAACTCACCGGCCTGGAATCGGGGTTGCCGGTCATTTACGATCTAACAGTGACCAACGGACAAATCCAGTTTTCGGTCGGTGGTTATTTGACAGCAAGCGGCGTCCAGATCCAGGCGACCACCGATCCGGCGTGGGCGGATTGGCAGACCGCCGCCACCCTTGCCACCGGCGCCGAGGCTCCGCTCTTTTCCGCGCCCATCAACAGCCTGGGCGGCCCGACGTTCTTTAAAGTCCGCCGCGCGCCGTAGCCCGTTTCTATTTATATCTCGCCCCGTCCCCCGCAGTTGCCGCACCATGAAAATGCGGTTAGAATAACTCGGGTTTAACTATGAAAACCAAATGGATCGTGCGCGCGGTGGTGGGCTTGGTTGTCCTGTTGCTGGTGGTCTTCGTCGTCCTCGCCTTTTCCCTCGGCGCCATTGTCAAGAAGGGGGTTGAAACCATCGGCCCCAACGCCACCAAGGTGGACGTCAAACTGAAAAGCGCCGAGGTCTGGCTGTTCGGAGGACGCGCGCAACTCACGGGATTCATCCTCGGCAACCCAGCCGGCTGCAAAACGCCCACCGCTGTGGCTGTCGATGATATCACCGTCCACGTTCAACCCGGCTCCGTCTTTGGCTCGAAACTGGTGGTTGAAACCATTTCGGTCAAAAACCCCGTCATCATGCTGGAAGGCGGCCCGACCGACAATAACCTGACCAAGATTGAGAAGAATCTAAATGACTACGTGGGCAGCCCAGCCACCGCGCCCGCGACTGACTCCACCGCCGCGCCCGCCAGCCCCGCTAAATCGGAGCGTAAATTGCAGGTCAACGATCTGGTCATTTCCGGCGCGAAGCTGGAAGTCAACTCGTACCTGTCCGGCGGGCGCACCATCACGCTGCCGATTCCAGATATCCATGTGACAGGGCTGGGGACGGGGCCTGACGGCATCACCCCGGTGGAAGTGGGCCAGCGCGCCCTGCATGCGGTGCTGACCGCCGCCGCCAGCGCCCTCGCGAAAAACGCCGGTGACTTGGGGAAGGAAGCTCTTAGCGGCGCCAAAGACGCCCTCAAGAGCGGCAACGTCAAAAAGGCGACAGATGGGTTAAAGGGCCTTTTCAAATAACCTCACGCCTGTGACGGGTTTCTGTCAGCGCGCCGCTCTCGCCGCCGTGATGGCCCTCTCCGCCAGCGGGCTTTCCCACGCCGAGCGCATCAATCAGGAGGGCCGGATCCTGGGCCCGGCGCCGCTGGTCACGAATGCTATTCTCTTTGACACGTCCGAGGCGGACGCGGTGGTTTCCGCCCTGCAAATTTTCCCGGTGACCAATCCTTTTAACGAGGACATTTCAGGATTGCCGCGCCTGGGCAACTCGGATGCGATCATGGCGCAGGTCATCTCCGATCTGCCTTCCAATCGCCGCACGCTGCGCTTGTTCCAGGAAATGAACTTCGTCTTGACGCCAGACAGTCAGCCGCTTCTCCAGATTGATTTCACGGATTATCCTGATGAGTCCGACCTCCACGGCGGCTCGTTTCCCTACGGCCTTTATCCCATACCGAGCAACTTGCCGATCGAAGGCTGGCCCACCCAAACCGATTCCGAAACGCTCGCCGAGGCCCAAACGGACGCCGCCCAATTGGGCGGAGACCGTCACGCCATCATGGTGCAACCAGGCGCCGGCCGGAGTTTTGAAACCTGGCATACGTTGCTGGCCGGCGGCAATTGGCAAGCCGCCAACGGCGCCATCTTCGACCTCAATACCAACGCACTGCGTCCTGATGGCTGGACATCCGGTGACGCTGCCGGCCTGCCGATGTTCCCCGCGCTGATCCGCTTCGATGAGTGCGAACGCAGCATGGTGGAGCATGCGTGCCGCATCGTGGTCAAACGCTCACTTTACAACTCCTACATTTATCCAGCCACGCATTACGCCTCCACCAATACGCTGCCGAACCTCCCTTCCATGGGGCAGCGCTTGCGGCTGAAAGCCGGCTTTGCCATTCCCGCCAATTGGACGCGTGAAGAAAAAGCCGTGCTACTAGGGCTGAAAAAATACGGCGGATTTGTGGCGGACAATGGCGGTTTCTTTTCCATTTCGATCACTCCTGACGACCGCTGGCCGGATGGCGCGTTTGATGACATCGCCACCGTCGGATTGACCAATTTTGAAGTCGTTCAATCCACCGGGCCCAATGAAGGCCCGCGTTCGCCCGGCGCCCCCGCTGTCTCAGCGGGGCCTGATCAAACGGTTTCTCTTTCGCAAATCATCGCCCTGGCGGGCAGCGTCACATCCTCCAACTCCGCTCCGCTGGTGCAGTGGAAAATGTATTCCGGCCCCGGAGTGGCAACCTTCGCCCACGCTTTTCAACCCAACACCACCGCCACCTTCAGCGCGCCCGGCATCTACACGCTTGAACTCAGCGCGGCCGATGGTGTGCACGCCGTGGCTTATGACGCGGTGATCATCAACGTGACCGATCCTATTTCGCTTAACGCCGCAGCCTTCGGTGCAAATGTCCAACTCACGTGGCTCGGCGGCTCACCCCCTTTTATCGTCGATCAAACGCCCGCTTCGGCTTCCGGGTGGACGCCTGCCGTCACGACCAGCGTCCGCATCCTGGTCGTTCCCGCGACCAACGCCGCGGCTTTTTTTCGCGTCAGAAACTAGCTAAAATCCGCGTTTGGGTTATCATCACGAATGATTTCTCACCTTCGCCATTGGATCGTGGGGTGCGCCCTGGTTGCGGCAATGACAGGGCAGGGGGCTGCGCCGGTTGTCACCATCCAACCTCAGGACGCCACCGTCAACGTCGCCTCAGCAGCGCAATTCTTTGTCGCGGCCAGCGGCGCCGTTTCCTGCCAGTGGCGGAGCAATGGCTCCAACATTCCCAACGCCACCAACACTCTTCTTGACCTTGATAACGTGACTAATGGCGCGGCTTTGGACGCGGTTCTCACCGCCGCCGACAAATCCACGACCACCACGCGCTCCGCTCAACTCAATGTCGTTCCGGGAACCATTGTGCAGGTGACCTTCTCCGGCTTCATGGGCGGCGGCTCGAGCAACCTGACCCTCCAATTATTCGATCACGACAAACCTGCCACGGTGCAAAATTTCATTCACTACCTCACTTCGGGAGCCTACTCCAATATGTTCATGGATCGTTTGCTTCCCGGGTTTGTCTTGCAGGGAGGAAGCTACGACGCCGCCAACCGCACCAATGCGGCTCTTTCCGGTTTCTCCATCACGCAAACGTACGTGGACACTTTTGTCGAGAACCCGCCTCTTATCTCCTCGCTCGATAACGAATTTAATGTTGGCCCTGTCATTCACAATGGTTACGGCACCGTGGCCATGGCAAAAAAGAGCGGCGACCCGGATTCCGCTGAAAGCGCATTTTTCTTCAACCTGGCCAACAATTCCGCCAATCTTGATTTTCAAAATTCGGGTTTCACCGTGTTTGGCCGGGTCACCAGCGGCACGAACATTCTCAATTACTTTAATCGCCTCTCCAAAAATGGGCATGGCATTTACGACGACTCGCTCTCGAGCCCAGGATCGCCCCTCACGGACGTGCCTGTCAACTATACTGGTTTGGCGACTCCCGGCAATGCCAATCTCGTTTACGTCGATTTTCAATTCCTCACCGTTCCCCCTGTGGACACCGCCGCGCCAACGGCTGCGATTACCGCCGCCGGCACCAATACCGGCCATTTGATTGTGTCCGGGACCGCCGCGGATAACATCGGCGTGGCTCGCGTCCTCGCCACTTTTATCGCACAGCCTTATGGCGTGGCTTTCAGCCCCCGTGTCAACGGCACAACCCAATGGACGCTCGACGCGGGAGTTTTGCCTGCGGGAACGTATCATGTTCTGGTCAACTCCCAGGACGGCGCCGGCAACGCGTCCACGACCGCTCAAGCCACGCTTAATATTGTCGCGCCATTCGCCCCTCCCATTGCGCCGTCTTTCCAGTCTTCCTTCTCCAATGGCAGCTCCTTTTGGATGACGTGGAATCCCGCCCTTGGTCAATACTATCAAGTCCAGTACTCCACCAACCTGGCTCCCGGTGGCTGGTTGAATCTAGGCGGCCCGAGCTCCAACGGCTACGCCAGCGACCCTCTCGCTTCAGGCCCTCGCCGCTTCTACCGCCTCCAGACTCACTGGTAGAGGGCCGCGCTTAACCGTCCAGCCGCGCCCGCAAAAAATCGCACAGGCTTCCCGCGCTGGCCTCGCCTTCCAGCCGCGCGCGGAATTCATCATCCGTCAGCAACCGGGCCAGGCGCGCCAGGATTTTCAAATGGTTGACAGCTCCGTCGGTTTCCCGGATGGCCAGCAGAACGACGAATTGCACCGGCCGGCCGTCGATTGCGTCCCAGGGGATCGGCGCCGCCAATTTGAGCACGACCACAGAATTCCCCCGCATGGCATTCGTTTTACAATGCGGTATGGCGAACCCATTTCCGAAACCGGTCGAGCTTTGCCGCTCCCGCTGCCAAATCGCCTCCTCCACGGCCCGCGGCGAGTCCGTGCGCCCCATCACAAACAAGCGGTCCGCGGCCAATTTAATGGCCTCTTCCTTAGTGGCGGCATCGGGATTCCATAAAACCAACTCGACATCCAGCAGCGGCGCCGCGCGATTCGCTGAAAACTGCGCAACCCGCGCCGCCACTTCTTCCTCGGTTCGGCAATCCAGCGCTTCCATCCACAATTGCCGGCATTCCGGGAGGTCTAGTCCCGCCCATTCCGCCCGCAACCCCGCGATTAGCGGAGCGGACGCGCTGATCGCATCCAACCCGGATCCGGCCAGCAAAGGCAGCAGGCGGATTTCCCCGCCCATTTCCCCGCAGAGGCTGATTTTCCCGTCCCCACGGTGACACGCGTCAATAATCTGGTGCAGCGCGCGCAAAAAGGCCGGTTGCGTCGGTTGGTAAAGCGACTGCAGACGGCGGCTGCCCCGATCCGCGCCCATGATGTATTGCAGCAAATCGTTGGAGCCGATGCTGAAGAAATCCAACTCCTTGCTCAAATGCTCCAGCGAAAGGGCGGCGGCGGGCACTTCAATCATGGCTCCCACCGGCATCGTTTGATCGAAATCCAGCCCCGCATCCGCGCACGCTTTTTGTTCCTGCGCCACGGTCTTTTTGACCCAACGCGCTTCCTCGACCGTGGCCAGGAGCGGAATCATGATTTTAAGGCGGCCAAATGCTGACGCCCGAATCAGCGCTCGAAGTTGCGTTCGGAAAATCGCCTCGAACTCGCGGTAAATGCGCATTGCGCGGTAGCCCAGGAGCGGATTGGATTCCGAAGCGAGGTTGAGGTAAGGCAGCAATTTGTCGCCTCCCACATCCAGCGTCCGAATCACCACCGGCTTGCCCGCGGCCGCGTTCAGCGCCTGACGGTAGCATTCAAATTGCTCCTGTTCATCCGGTGGAGAAAGGCGGCCTAAGAAAATCATTTCCGTGCGAAACAAGCCCACGCCATCGGCGCCCGCCGCAAACGCCTGCGCCGCCTCTTCCGGAATGGCGATATTGGCTTCGATGCGAAGACCGCCTTCGCCCGCCTTTTGTGACATTTCACGCAAGCGCGCGCTGCGTTCGTCCAGGCGGCGGCGCTCCATTTCATAATAGCGCAGCGCTGGGGGCGTCAGCGGCGCAATCAGCGCGCCCAAATCCGCGTCCACCGCCGCCTCGGCGGCGTGCAGCGTGGGCAGGTTCCGCACTCCCACGAGGGTCGGGACATTGAAAGAGCGCGCCAAAATCACCGTGTGCGAAGCATTCCCGCCTTCGGTCAGCGCCAGCCCTTTTAAAAACATCCGGTTGAGCCCCAAAAATTGCCCCGGCGTGAGCGATTCGGCCACGACGATGGAATCGACTGTCAACTCAACACTCTCGACGCCGAGCTCGATGCCATAACGCTGGCGCAGCAATTCGCGGCAGACGTCCTGAATGTCCAAAGCCCGGTCGCGGAGGAGGGGGCTCTCGCTCGCCCCCAGATCCCTGGTAAAGCGCGCCTCCGTGTCCGCAATAGCGCCTGCGGCGCTCCGATGCCGCTCCCGCACGGCGATTTGCAATTGCCGGCGAAACTCCGCATCCCGCGTGATCGCGCGATGCACTTTCAGCAGATTGAATTCTATTCCGCTGCCGGCTTGCGCGAGGCGATTTTCGTAGCTGGCTTGCACCTTGCCCAAAACACCCAGCAGGTTGTGCCATTCCTCGGCCGGGTCGGCCACAGACGCCTCTGTCAGCGCCAACGGCACCCGAAACCCGCCCGCTTGCACCACGCGCCCCAAGCCGATCCCGCCCACCGCCCGCGCGCCCGGATAAATGGAGCATTCCGCGCCTGCCAGGCATGGCGGCAGGGTTGGTTCCGGCGGCCCGGGGGATACTGTGGCCGTCGGCTGATCGCACAACGGGAATTGGTTCTCCAGAAAATTTGATAGAAAGGCCATCGCTTGCTGCTCGTCCGGCCCGCTGCACGTCAGGGAGCACGCGTCCAGATGCCGGATGTCCGCCCCCACCAGCGCAAGAATGCTTTTCGCATCAGCCGCCCGCCGCGTCCGATGATTGACTATAATGATGTCGGCGGCGAAGCCGCGCGCCACCTCTTCCAAAGCGCTGGCCGGCCGCGCATGAATGCCATGCGGCAGAGGACAGGCAAATTGTTTCTCGATCGCCATGTGCGTGGAAATTGTGGCGCGAGAACGGGAAATTGAACAGGGCGAATCTTTCGCGCCGCCCCGGCTGGCGGTCGGCGCGCTCCTATTTCACCGTCAGGGAAAAGTTGGTCGCGGCCTCGCCTTGCGCATTGCGCAGCGCCAGGCGGGCCGTCCAATCCCCGCCCATCTGCGGCTGCACGGAGGTCCGGTAGCGTCCCGGCGTGGACGTGGGATAAACTTTGCCCAGGCTATGCATCACCACCGCTGGCATGTTTAACGAAAGCTCAAACGTGACGCTGCCCACGTTCGTCAGATTTCCTTTCGCATCGCGAAACTCCACGAAAAGGTCATTGCCGGAGGGCCGCAATTGGTTGCCTTGCGTAAAAAGGCTGGCGGTTGTCCCGCCCACGCGCGCCGTGGCAAAGGGCTTTGAAGAAATAAGGCGCTCCGGTGGCGGTCGATGCGAAAGGCGGGTGTATAATAAATACCCGTAAATTCCCAGCACCGCCAGCAGTGGCACGGCAAAGAATAAAAGGATCCAGCGCCGCACCCGCGGCTGGGACGGAATTGTTGCCATCGGCAAAACTATACCGAATTTCGCAAATGGCGCGAGCGCCAGATAAAAAATATCGCGGGGTACGCCAACAATTCCATCATCGTGGAAGTCACAACTCCTCCCACCATCGGCGTCGCAATTCGCTTCATCACGTCGGCCCCCGCGCCGTGGCTCCATAAGATCGGCAGCAATCCCGCAACGATGACCGATGCCGTCATCGCTTTCGGGCGCACCCGCTTCACGGCGCCGTGATAAATCGCGTCCCGTAAATCAACCAGATTTCGCATCTGTCCGCGCCGCCGCCATTCCTCATACGCCAGATCAAGATAAAGCAGCATCACCACGCCCGTCTCCGCATCCAATCCCGCCAAGGCAATGATTCCCACCCACACGGCCACGCTCAGATTGTAGTGCAGAAAATAAACCGCCGCGAACGCCCCCACGAGCGAGAAGGGAACCGCCAGCATGACGATCGCCGTCTTCACCACGGAGCGCGTGTTCAGATAAATAATGAGAATGATGATGAGCAGGGTCAGCGGCGCCACGATCATGAGCCGTTGCGCCGCACGTTGCATATACTCATACTGGCCGCTCCAGATGATATTATAGCCGGCTGGCAATTGGACGGAGCCATTGGCCACGGCCGCATTGACGGCGGCCCGCGCATGGCGCACATAGGCGCCCAAATCCACGCCTTTAACATCCACATAAATCCATGCGTTGGGTGTCGCGGCTTCACTCTTGATCCCCATCGGCGCCCGCACGATTTTGATTTCCGCCAATTGCCCGAGCGGCGCCTGCGCCCCCGTAGGCGTCGGAACCATGATGTCGCGCAAAGCCTCCAAGTTCTCGCGAAAATCCCGGCTGTAACGCAGGTTCACGGTGTAGCGTTCCAGTCCTTCCACGGTTGTCGTCAGCGGCATTCCGCCCAGGGCCACTTGCAGGACGTTTTGCACATCACCCAAACGCAATCCATACCGCGCAATTTCCTCGCGGTTGATGTGGAACTCGACGTAATTGCCGCCCATAACGCGCTCGGCGAAGGCGCTGGAGGTTCCCGGAACTTTTTTGATCACCGCCTCGATTTGCGCCGCGGTCGTCTCCAATTGCGCCAGGTCCGGACCCGCCACCTTGATGCCCACCGGCGTCTTGATGCCGGTGGCGAGCATGTCGATGCGCGTTTTGATCGGCATCGTCCACGCATTGTTCAATCCCGGAATTTGAATGGCCGCGTTCATGGCCGCCACCAGGTCGTCCGGCGTTCGGCGTCGATGGGCCACAATTTTTCCCTCGTCATCCCTGATGTCCGCCGCCGGCCATTGCTCCTCTGGTTTGAGGCTGATGGTTGTCTCCACCATGTCGAACGGCGCGGGGTCGGTGGCGGTTTCGGCGCGGCCAATTTTGCCGAAAACATTCTCAACCTCGGGAAAGCAGCGGATGATTTTGTCGGTTTGCTGCAAAATTTCACGCGCCTTCGTCGGTGAAATGCCCGGAAATGTCGTCGGCATGTATAACAAATCCCCCTCGTATAACGGCGGCATGAATTCGGAGCCGAGACGTGGCAACGGCACAAGAAGGGCCCACGCCACGAGCGCCCCGGCGCCCGCCAGCACAACCCACCGCCAGCGAATCACCCAATCGATCAACGGATGGTAAAGCCAGATAAAAAACCGGTTCAGCGGATTTTTTTCCTCGGCCGGAATTTTTCCGCGAATGAAATACCCCATCAGAATCGGCGCCAACGTCACGGAGAGAAGGGCCGCCGCGCCCATGGAATACGTTTTGGTGAACGCCAGCGGTTTGAACAACCGCCCTTCTTGCGCTTGCAGGGTAAACACCGGCAAAAATGAGACGGTGATGACCAGCAATGAATAAAATAACGTCGGCCCCACCTCCACCGAGGCGTCCCGAATGATTTCCCAATGCGGCTTTTTGCCTTGATCGCGCTCCAAATGTTTGTGCGCGTTTTCGATCATAATGATGACCGCATCCACCATGGCCCCGATGGCGATGGCAATTCCCCCCAACGACATGATGTTCGAGCTTAAATCCTGCTCATACATGATGAGGAACGAAATCAACACCGCGATGGGCAAAATCAAAATGGCCACCAGCGCGCTCCGCAAGTGCATCAGAAAAGCCAGGCACACCAGCGCCACCACCACGCTTTCCTCCAGCAATTTATCTTCGAGCGTCTTGACCGCGCGTTGAATAAGCGAGCTGCGGTCATAAGCGATGGAGCAGGTGACATCCGCCGGCAGGCCTTTGCGCGCCTCCGCTAATTTCTTTTTGACATCGAGGATGACCTGGCGCGCATTGGCCCCTTGGCGCACCACGACAATTCCGCCCACGGTCTCGCCTTCGCCGTTCCATTCGGCAATGCCGCGCCGCATCTCCGGACCCAATTGGATGTCCGCCACTTCCCCCAGCAGAATGGGCACGCCGTTCGCTCCCAGGCCCACCGCAATTTTTTTGAGGTCCTCGAGGCTCGCGATGTAACCGCGCACCCGCAGAATGAATTCCTTTTCCCCCATTTCCATGGAGCGCCCGCCGACCTCGCCGTTGCTTTGCTGAATCGCCGCGCTGACGTCCGCTATCGATAAATTGTAGGAGCGCAATTTGCCGGGATCGACCGTCACCTGGTATTGTTTGACAAAGCCGCCCACCGACGCCACCTCCGAGACTCCCTCCACCGAGGCCAGTTGGTAGCGCAAATACCAATCCTGCAGGGAGCGCAATTCCGCCAGGCTGCGGTTGGTGGAATTGAGCGAATACATAAACGCCCAACCGACGCCCGTGGCATCCGGCCCGAGCGACGGCGTCACCCCCGCCGGCAAGCGGCTGCTGATCCCGCTTAAATATTCCAGCACCCGGCTGCGCGCCCAATAAGGATCCGTCCCATCCTCAAAAATCACATAGACAAACGAGAATCCATAAAACGAATATCCGCGCACCACTTTCGCTTTGGGCGCGGAGAGCATTTTCGTGGTGATCGCATACGTCAATTGATCCTCCACAATCTGCGGGGCCTGCCCCGGCCATTCGGTGTAAATGATCACCTGCACGTCCGAGAGGTCGGGAATCGCATCGAGCGGAATATTTTTGACAGAATAGACGCCAGCCAGGATCAACGCCGCCGCCGCCAGCAGGATGAGAAACCGGTTGCGCAGCGAGAAATCTATGATTTTTTTGAGCACAGGTCAGGGTTTGAGCGGCGCGTTTTCCATCACCGGGATCAGCGTCATGCCGCAACGCGGGCATTTCCCGGGTTTGTCCGAGCGCACGTCGCTATCTTCCGGCATCGGACACGCGTAAGCCACCACGCGTCCGCCCGGCTGAATCTTTTCGAGCATGGCCCGCGACACCGGCGCCAGGGCCATGCCGCAGAGCGGGCATTTGCCTGGATGCTCGTACTCAATCGAAACGTGCTCGGGCATCGGGCAGATGTACACGAGATTCGTGTCCGCGAGGGAAGCCTCGGCCTTCATCGGTTCTGCCGCCGTCGCCTCCGTAGGGGTGGGCTCGGTCATTTTCTGCGCGGCCTCGCGCAATTGACTTTCCGAATCCAGCATAAATTGCCCCGAAGTCACCACCCGGTCGCCGTCCTCCAACCCGCTCACCACCTCATACATATTGTCCTGCGCGCGCGGGCCCAGTTCCACGGTGCGCGGCTCGAATTTCCCTCCGTCCCGCACCACAAACACGGTATTTTTCTCGCCGCTGCGCAGCACCGCCATGTCGGGCACGAGCAGCGCGGACGCCGCCAGCTCGGCGGTGATTTCGGCGGTGGCGAACATGCCGGGTTTCAGCAAATAGCCCGGATTATGAAACTCCATGCGCACCCGTGCGGTCCGCGTCTTCTCCTCCACTGTCGGGTAAATATACGTGACGCGCCCGCGGAATTTCTGGTTGGGCAAATACGGCAGACTGACCTCCGCTTCCTGTCCGACCTTAACGAACGGCAAGTCCTGCTCATAAATCTGCGCATACACCCATACCACCGACACATCAGCCAGCCGGTACAGCTTCATTCCCGGCTCCACCATTTGCCCTTCCACCACGGATTTTTCAATCACCACGCCGTCCCGCGCGGCGCGCACGGTCAAATCCTTGCGCGCGGTCCTCGTCTTCTCCAGCTCCTGGATTTGCTCCGGCGAAACATCGTAAAACTGAAGTTTTGTCAGCGCATTGGTTTTGAGCGCGTCCGGCTCCGCCGCCTCCAAGGCCAACAGATACTCCGTCTGGGCGCTGAAAAGCTCCGGGGCGTAAACGCTGAATAACGGATCCCCGCGCATCACCTGCCTCCCGGTCGAATCCACAAACAATTTTTCGATCCACCCCCTAAACTTCGTATTGACCTCGCTCACCGAGGTTTCGTCGAAATCAATATTAGCCACGCTGCGAATAGTCCGCCGCAACGGCCCGCGCCTCACCAGGGCGGTGCGCAGGCCCATATTCTGAATCGTCACCGGATCAATCGAAATGACGGCATTGGTGTCATTCTCCGCCTTGCGCACGGGGACTAATTTCATCCCGCAAATGGGGCAATCGCCCGGGTGATCCAAAATGATTTGCGGGTGCATGCCGCAGGTATAAAGCGTTTTTCCGGCGGACGCCGGTCCGGCGCCGCCGAGCAGGCCCAACGCGATCACCCACAGCAAAATTCTAAGGTTTGTCTTCATAAAAAGGCGCGCCCGCAGGCGCGATGCCGGCAATGGACAAGGAAATTTCCGCCAAGGTAATTTCGCGGCGCGACCGCGCTTCCGCTTCTTCCAATTGAAAATTCAACAGCGATCGCTCGGCGTCGATTAGATTAAAAAAATCAATCCCGCCCGAGAGGTAGCCGGCGCGCGCGATTTCAAGAGACTGGCGCGCCTTCGGAATCAGGTGTTCGCCGAGCAGGGCCAGCGCCCGCGTGTTCTCGCGGTAATCGTAGGCCTTGGCCGCAAAATCAACCGTCAAGTCAATTTGCGCCGCGCTCAAGCGCGCTTCCGCCGCCCGTTTCTGCGCCTGCGCCCCGGCAATCTGCGCCGCGATCTTGTCCCGCCAGATCGGCAAAGTCATGCTGGCCTGGGGCCAGTAAAAAATCGGCGCGGCTTTCGCGTCCACGGAAAGGCCCGCGGTGAAATCTGGGATTTTGGTTTTTCGCGCCACCGCGATGGCCGCCTCCGCGGCGCGCACTTCGGCTTCGGCCATTTTCAGAGTGGGATTCTGCGCCAGGGCCGCCGTCAACACTTCGTCGCCGCCCAACGCCAAAGGCGTTGATTCAAAACGCGAGGGCAGGGGAGGGTCCGCGTCGTTCGCCTGCCGGCCCAGCGCGGCTTTGAATTTCGTCCGCCAGAGCGACCGCGCATCTTCGAGATTTGTGATTTCGTTTTGCAACCGGTCTTCCTCGATTTGCGCCCGATAAACATCCTGCAGCGTGACTTTGCCCACTTCATTTTGCGCGCGCGCGCTTTGCTCCAGTTGCGTCAGAAGCCGCGCCGTGGCGCGATCGATGCGCAGTTTTTCGTCCAGAAACCAAATCTGGTAAAACGCCTGCTTGAGCCCGAAGGCCGCTCGTAGCGCCGCCGCCTCAAAGGCAAAGAATTTGCCGTCGCTTTCCGCCGCCGCCAGGTTGCCGGCCGCTTTCAGTTTCCCCGGCCCCGGCAACGCCTGCATCAATCCTGGCATGACGGAAGTCACGGCATTCTGGATATAGGCCTGGAACGTCAACTGCGGGTCAGGCCGGGAACGTTCCACGGTGATCCGCTCAACCGAGACCTGCCAATCCGCAAAGGCCGCACGCACGGTCGGTTGATTGAGCATGGCGAACCGCAAGTAATCGCCCAACGCGGCCTCGGGCCCGAGCGTTGGCAAGACCGCCAATTCATTGCTCACCCCCGCCAGGCGCGCGCGCGACGCCCGTTCCGGTGGCAAGGCCACGCCGTGGCACCCCGCCAGCAGCCACGCCAGCGGAATCAAAGCCCAAATGGCGATGCGTCCCTTCACCACCCGTAATACGCGCCATCCGGACAATTCCCTCCAAAAAGATTTGGCGCAAACGAGCGCAACGGTTACACCGTCATTTGACTATGACACGCGAAAAAGTCATCGACACCTATTTCATGGAGGTCCGCGCCAAACTCATCGATCTCGCCGCTTTTCTTGACCGGGTGGAACGGGCACCCGGCATGGATGATTTCCGTCTGACGGCCCTTCGCGGCGCGCTGGCCGAACTTTCCGCCGGCGGCGCCGACCGCGCCCGGCGCGTTCTTCTTTCCCTCAGTGATCCCACGACGGAGCCCGCCGGAGCCGCCGCAGGCAAAGGCGCCGCTGGCGCCTGGCCGGGACGCCTCGTTTGATATGCGTTACATCGAGCCTCATGCCCACATGGTCAGCCGCACCACGGACGACTATCTCGCCATGGCCGCCGCCGGGTGCCAAACGGTGTGTGAGCCAGCCTTTTGGGCAGGCTTTGACCGCAGCTCGGTGGATGGTTTTTACGACTATTTTTGCCAGCTCACCGAGCATGAGCCCCGCCGCGCCGCGAAATTCGGTTTGACTCATTATTGCTGGCTCTGTCTGAATCCCAAGGAATCTGAAAACCTCGAATTAGCCCGCGAAGTCATTGCTCTTATCCCGCAATTCCTCGATCGGCCCAACGTCCTCGGAATTGGCGAAATTGGCTTGAACAAAAACACCCGCAATGAGCTAAAAGCCCTCGAATCCCACATCGACCTCGCCGCGCGTCGCCAGCAGCTCGTGCTGGTCCATACGCCGCACCTGGAAGACAAACTAAAAGGGACGAAATTGATTATTGATGCTTTTCGCGGCGATGGACGCATTCCCCCCGAGCGGGTGATCATTGATCATGTCGAGGAGCACACCATCGAACTCGCCTTGAATGCCGGTTTTTGGGCCGGCATGACGCTTTATCCCGAATCCAAATGCACCGCCGCCCGGGCGGTGGACATGATCGAGCTCTACGGTTCCGAACGCCTTTGGATGAACAGCGCCTGCGATTGGGGCGTGAGCGTGCCGCTGGCGGTGCCACGCGCCGCTCTGGAAATGCGGCAGCGCGAACACACCGCGGCGGCCATCGACAAGATGATTTACGGCAATCCGCGTGAATTTCTGGGGCAATCGCCCAAGTTCAAGAGTTAAGGCCGGCGAGCACGAGATCGCAACGCGCCATTTCCTGGCTGTCGGCATGCACCGTGGCGCTCGCCTGGATCAAATTGCCCATCCGCCCCGTGATGGTCGCCGTCAGGCAGAGTGTCTGGCCCGGCCTGGCTGCGCCCAGGATTTTCGCGCCACGAATCGCGGTGAGTTTCAAGCCGGGCAGGGGGCCCAGCTTTGGATCGCTTTGCGCCACGCAGCCGGCCAGTTGCGCCGCCGCTTCGATCAACAAAACGCCCGGAAAAATGGGCTCGCCCGGAAAATGCCCGCGCAGAAACGGCTCATCACCGCGCACTCGGTATTCCGCCGCGCCGCTTGCTCCCGGAACCAGCGATGTGATGCGGTCGAGGAACCGAAACTCCGGTCCATGTGGCAGCAGCGCCAGCGCTCGGTCCATTTCATTCATGGCGCTTCCGCCAGCGGCTGTGTGACTTTGTAACCCTCGACCGACGGCGTGAACACGGCGGCATCCAGCGGCGGATTTAACTGGGTGTTCGTGAATTCATTTTTCAACACCGAACCGTCAATAAACGTCATCGTCGTGGCCAGCAGCGTCAGGTCGGGCGTCCGCACATCGATGCTTATTTCCGGCAGATATTTTTTCACGAGCGCGGACTTTGGGTCGAGCACGAGGCGCCGGCCGCCCGGAATATCCACCACGTCGCGCACATGAAAACGCTCCTCGAATTCCTCGCGGCTATGTGGAAAACCAGTGTCAAGCAAACCCATCAAATCTTTCCATTGTCCTTTGCGCAGGCTGGCCAGCGAGTATTTTTCCGCGCGCTTTAAGCGCGGAAACACCACCAGCAAATCGTCCTTCACGCGGGCGGCGATGGTCGGGGCCGGCTTCATCACTTCCCAGCGAAAATTGTCCGGCGCCATGAACCAGATTTTGCCGGTCGCGGTCAGCGGCTCCGTCAGCGCCTTGAGTTCGCGCGTTTGTTTGAAATCCGCCGTCCACGAATGCACGCCGGCTTGCGCCTTGATCCAGTCCTGCACGAACTGGTCGTCTGGCGCCGCCAGCGCCGCCCACGGCAGCGCCAGGATTAAAAGCAGTTTTTTCATTTAGCGAGTGAGGTCAATTCCGTTTGTTTCCAGTTCGGCGCCGCGGCAGTCGCAGGCGGCCAGATCGGGATAAAATGATACCATTGGTCGGGAAATTTTCGAATGAACGGCTCGAATGACTGCATGATTTGCCGCGTCAATTCCTGTCGCGCCGCCCGCTCGCCCAATTCCCCCCGGTCATAAGCGATCGTCGGCAAAAGCTCCACCATGTAACCTTGCTCCGTGCCGAGAATAAACACCGGCGCGATGGCGCAACCTGAGGCGCGCGCCAAATCCGCCGCCGCCAGCGCCGCGCGAAACGGACGCCCAAAAAGCTCCACGGCGGTCGCGGTGGCTGGCGTCGGACGATCCAGCAACAATGCCATCACGGCGCCCTCTTGCAGCAGCTTGATAATCTGCACAAAGGCAAACGGGTCTTCACCAATCACGATCGTCTCAATCCCGTTTCTCGCGCGCGCCGCCGCGCGGACTTCCGTCAAGTCGCGCCCCGGTTCAGCGAGCGTCACGACATGCAACTTGATATTTCGCGCCGCCAGGATGTAACCGCCGAATTCCCAATTGCCCAAATGCGGTGTCACCAGCAGCAGCCCGTTTTTGCGGTTGCGCGCGTCCAACACCACGCTGGCATTGACCAGTTGGTCTATCAAAGCCTCCGCCGGGCAGCCCGCCTCGCACCGCAATAAATCGACCATTTTCGCCCCGAAATTCAAAAACAAACGGCGCGCCGCCAACTCCGCTTGCGCCCGATCGCCGTCCACCGCCGGCAGCAAATTCTGCACGACAATTTCCCGCCGTTCCGCCTGAGTGCGCCAATAAGCCCATGCGGCTATCCGCGCCAGCGGCGTCAGCGCTGAACGCGGCACAGAACGCGCCACTTTCAGCCCCACGCGCCAAAAGAAGGCATTGTACATGCCCGGCGGGCCTGCCGGCTCGCCGAAATCGGCGCCCCAGCGCGTCCACCAGAAAGGCAGCAGAAAAATCGCAATAAATCCCGCGCAGCAAATGCCCAGCGCGCAAATGCGCCCCAGACTGGCCAACCCGCCGTTGCCAGCCCAGGCCAGCGACCCAAATCCAATCGCCGTCGTCGCGCAACTCAGCGTCAGCGCCACGCCGATTTCCCGATGCACCGCCGCGATGTCACCGCGATGCCGGCGCAACGCCAATTGCATAAGGATCGTGTAATCCACCGCGGCGCCGAGCAGAAGCGGCAACGCCATCACATTTAAAAGATTCCAGGACCAGCCCGCCATTTGCATGATCGCGCAGAGCAGCAGCCCACTCAAAGCCAGCGCGCCAAAACCGAGCCCCACCTCCAGCCAGCGCCCAAACGCCAGCCGCAGACAAATCGCCAAAAGTAAAATCACCGCGACAAGCATGACCGCCACCTTGGATGTCATGGTGCGCAACAATTCTCCGGCCAGCGGTTTCCAGCCCGTCAGCCATGTTTGATCCTGCGGGAGCGTTTTGGCCCATTTGGCCGCGGCCCCGGCGCTGGCGTCGGGCATTGGGTAAACCGCGCCCATGGCGAGATACCCGTTGGTGTCCTGCGCCACCACGCGCTGCAAAATCCATTGGCTCAATTCATTCGTCGGCCAGAAAATGGACGGCGTCCGGGCTGCCCGGTCCCACACGCGCAAAATGGCATCCGCCAACACCAGCGCGTTGGTGGAAAATCCATTAGTCAGAGCCGCTTGCCGCAAACGACCACCTTGGCTGGCGAGCCATTGGGCCGTCGCGCGGTTTGCCTGTTGCGCCGCGGGCTGCGGCCAGAGAAGCGTCGGCAGCATGAACGATGAAATCTGTCGCGCCGCCACGGCGTTAGTCAGCGACGTATGCAGCGCCTGCAACCGGCCCCACACTTCTTCCGGCGTCGTCCCGCGCACCAGCGCAATAAACGGCTCCTCCGAGCGATTGAGTTCCCGCTCCATTTCCTGCAATGCCGCATAGGCCTGGCTGTTGGACGGCTGCAGGGCGTCTCCCGTGTAATCAATGATCGGCCGCCGCCAAATCCATCCCGCCGCCGTCAAGATGAGAATGGCCACAGTGGCCGTGCGGGCAAAACCAGCTTCGCGCGTGAATCCCGGCAACCGCGGCAGGCGGGCCGGCCCTTTTTTCAGCTTCAGCAGCGGCGGCAAATACCACGAAAGGATCACCACCGCCCCTAGCGCCAATCCGCACGCCACCATCGTTCCGAGCTGGCTTAACCCCGGGAATTCACTGGCGCGCAAGATAAAAAACGCCCCCGCTGTCGCTGTCGCCGACCACAAAATCCCCGAGCGCACCCGGCGTTGCACCGCCGTGGCGTCCATTTCCGGATGCGCCAGCGACGATTGGTACAACACCAGCGCGTAATCCGCCGTGATTCCCAGCAAAATCCCCGCAAAGCCGAGGCTTACGACATTGAGCGCGCCCATAAATAACCCGCCCAGCGCGAGCGCTCCCGCCACAATTACAGTCAACAGAATTAAAATCCACAGCGTCGGCAGCAGCCGCCGGTACGCCGCCCAAAAAAGCAGCCCAATCAGCGCCATGGCGCCGGTGATGGACTGGGTTAAATCCCGCCGCATTCCCTGCGACGTTTCCGCCACAAAGGCCGGCGGGCCGGTGTAGTGCACCGTGATGCCCGCGTACTGCGGAAATTTTGCCTTCCACGCCGCCACCGCCCGTTTCATGCCTTCCATCCACCAGATGCATTCCTGATAATCTTCCAGCGGCGGACGCGCCTGCACGAACATCGCGTGATACGTCCCATCCGGCGAGGCGAACCAATCCTGGTCGCGCATCGAGGCTGGGATTTGCGCCGCGGTTTCCTCCGGCAAATCGGTCAACCCGAATGGATCGTACGCCAGGCGCGCAATGTCGGTGGGCGAAAACGAAGTGGCGAGGCGTTCTTTCGCGGATTGCAGCAGTGAGGGCAGATTTGTTTCTTCCAATCGCCCCGCCAATTCTTGGAAGGTTGCCGGAGGTTGATTATACCAGATGGCCGCCAGCAACTCGGCCGCCAGCGTCGGATCTTCCTGCCAGGCCGGGCGCCACCGCACCGTTTCCACGAGGTTTGAATCGGCGCCTATTTGCGCGGCCAGCGACGCCGCTGCGGCTTCCGTGACCGGCGCCGATGGGCCGCGCACGCTGAGGATCATTTCGCGATGATTGGAAAAATGATCCTGATAAAGCTTCAACCCCTCCACCACTTTTAATTGCGGCGGCAGCAAGTCCAATACCTGCGTGTCAAAATGCAGCCGGAATAATCCCAGCCCCACCGCCACTATGAGCAAACCGAAAAGCGCCGCGCGCGTGGGTCTCATGGAAGGTTAAAATATCCGCGCAAGGATTCGCCGGTGTTCGGATTGCGAATCTCCCAATTCAAAAAATCGCCCGTCTCCATCCAGGGCCGCGTCAAGGATTGCCCTTGCAGCACCGCGGGCAATTGCAGCCACGCAAAATGGGAGGGCAGGGGATAACCGCCCGAGTAGGTCTTGCTTTGGCTCGGGATGTCCACCTCCCAGCGCAAAGTGTTCAATTGCGCCGTGAGAAAAGGCAGCGTCTTGCTGAACTGGATGAAGGCGCTGCCGGAATTGGTGTTGACGGCCGCAAACACGTCGCCCGCCAGCTCCGGCACCCGCGGGGTCGGCTTCCACAACGCTTGTCCGTGAAAACTGACCCAACCCGGACCGGTCAGGGTCACCGGGTTCCAGGAGTACACCCGATGACTGTAACAACCGCTGCACAGCAGCAAAGCCGCCCATCCCAAAAGTATTCGCATCACTAGCGCGCAACTACGCATGGGGAAGAGTAACCGGGAAGGTGATCTTTGGCAAAAAGGGACGCTTGCCCTGGAGCTTCACCAGCCAGAAAAACACCCTCATACGCCAGCGCAAAGACCAGTCCCCATTGAGCTCGCCGGCCAGCGCCGCATTCACCGCCGCCGGCAAATCCCACTTCTCGCGCGGCTCCAGAAACACTTCCATAAAGGGCGTGGTATAAAAGCCCTCGATCATTTCCCAGTAAAAACGCATGGCGGAAAAGAACTTCTTTTCGTAGCGCGCGAAGAGCCGGCGGGTGGAGCGCCCTTCCAATCCTCCGAGAATCGCCTCCGCCCCGAGTTTGCCCGACAGCATGGCCATGAAAACACCCGACGAAAAAATGGGGTCGAGAAAGCCGGCGGCGTCCCCGATGCGAATCAAACGCGGCCCCACCAGCCGTTTGTTATAATAGGAAAAATCCGCCGTGGTATAAATTGGCCCAACCCGCTGGCTTTCCATCATGCGATCGCGCATCGCCGGCGTTTCCGCCACAATCCGGTTGAACAATTCTTCCGGCGCGGTTTTCGACCGCAAAAATTCCTCTTTGTCCAACACACAGCCCACGCTGGTTTTGTCCGCCGACACCGGAATAACCCAAAACCATTTCCGCGCCAGGCGAATGATAACGGTGTCCCCGGCGCGTTCGCCGGGATCCAGCTTCACCCCAAGGAAATGGCCGAAGACCGCGAGTTTGTTGAGGTTGGCGTGGCTAATGCGCAATCCATCCTGGTTCCCGGTCAAGTTTCCGCGCCCGCTGGCGTCCGCGAGATAAGACGCCCGAAACACATGCGGTTGCCCATCCGGCCCTTTGGCGTGCACCGCCACGTCCTTGTCGGTGGTTTCGTATTTCAGCGCCGACCATCCTTCCCGCACATCCACGCCGACGGATTTGGCATTTTTGAGCAGAATATGATCGAATGGCGCCCGCTCGACCTGGAACGCCTGCGGTTCTCGCGTGAAACGACCCTGGCGAAATACGAATCCCACCCACTTCGATTTGTCCCCCAGCCCAAACTGCGCGCCGTACTTCTTTGGGAATCCGGCCGCTTCCATGGCCGGCATGACGCCCAATTCCTGGAACAATCTCAAATTGTAAGGGAGCAACGACTCACCCACATGGAATCGCGGGAAAACTTCCTTCTCCAGCAGCAAAACTTTTTTGCCCGCCTTCGCCAAATAACTTCCCATGGCGCTGCCGCCCGGTCCGCCGCCAATCACGATGGCGTCAAAAGTCTCATTGGTCACGCTGCGCAGTGTAAAGTTCCGGCCCCAAAGTTCAAGGGCGAGAATGCCCGCTAGCGGGGCGGAAGCATCCTCGCTTGCGGCGCGACTTTCTCGAGGTTGGGCGAGACATCCGCATCAACATTGTGCAGCGCCCAATTCAACCCGCCGAGCAGCACCTGCTGGAATACAGGGTTGGTCCACACATCGTCGCGATGCCCCATGCTGGAATAAAACACCCGGCCTTCGCCGTACATATGCGCAAAGGTCGAGGGATAATTGGGACGGTCGTAGGCCCGCTTGTTGCCATCCGAGGCATGGTCCATGGTGGAGGTGTCCTGCATCAACAACACATGCAGATTTGGCGCGAAATCCTTCAACGAATACCATTCTTCCAGCGGGCCAAAATCGTCCGGCACCGCGCTGATCCCGGGGAAACTTTTGTCCACGACGATTTGGTGCGCTTTTTGTTGCGAGCCATGCACGATGAATTCCGCGCCCAGCATCTTGATATACGGATCGGCCTTGTCGCCGTCGTTTTCATGCCGCCCCGCGCCGTAATCCCGGTTGCCCGGCGAATGAAAGGTGTCGCTGGCGCTGTGCACGCCCACGAAGCCTTTGCCGTTGTGTATCGCCTCCAGAAACGCCGCTTTGGCTTCCTTCGTCATCGGCGGATTCTTGTCCGTGCCTGCTTCCGTCAAATCACCTGTCGTGTAAAACATAAACGCGTCGAACTTCGCGATGTTTTCCGGGGTAAAAATCGTGCCGTCTTTGCTGAACGTGAATTCGATGTTATTGCTCGCTCCCAACTGCGTCAGCGTCTTCTCGGCGAAACTGGGCGCGTCGCCATTGCGTTTGATGGCCGAATGCTCGTAACCGGAGGATTTCGAGAAGAAGAGCACCTTCTTCGGGGCGGCCAGGGCGGCGGCGGTGGACAACGCAAGCGCTAGGGCGCTCGCAACGACGGGAGAGGTCAAGCGGATTAATTTCATGATCTGTGCGGCCAGCCTAAACACCGAAGTTTAAACTTTAAAGTTCAAAGTGCGCGCCGCTCCGGTTACGTTGCTCGCCGTGACGAACGCTCCTTTGCTGGACATTCAAGATCTCGTCCTCGAATTCGGATCGGCCCGCGCCGTGGACGGCGTTTCGTTCTCCATCCAACCCGGCGAAACTCTTTGCCTCGTCGGCGAAAGCGGCTCCGGCAAAAGCGTCACGGCGCTCTCCATCGCCCGCCTCCTGCCCACGCCTCCCGCGTCTTATCCATCGGGCCGCATTTTGCTCGAGGGCGTGGATGTCCTGCGCGCCTCCAAATCCGCCTTGCGCGCAATGCGGGGGAGTATTGTCAGTTATATTTTTCAAGACCCGTCCGTCTCTCTGAATCCCGTCTTCCGGGTGGGCTCCCAAATTAAGGAGTCGCTCAAGCTCCACCGGCCCGCCGACGCCACCGATGCCGAGGCCGCCCGGCTTTTGCAATGGGTGGGCATTCCCGCCCCGGAATCGCGCCTGCGGAATTATCCGCACGAAATGTCCGGCGGCATGCAGCAGCGGGTGATGATCGCCATGGCGCTGGCCGCGCAGCCGAAACTGCTGATTGCCGACGAACCCACCACCGCTCTCGATGTCACCATCCAGGCGCAAATCCTTGATTTGTTAAAGGAGCTTAAGCAACGCCTCGGCATGGCCATGCTTCTCATCACGCACAATCTCGGCATCGTGGGCCAGATCGCAGATCGGGTGGCGGTCATGTATGGCGGGAAAATTCTCGAAATGGCCGAGTCCGGCGCGTTGCTGCGCCGACCGCTTCATCCTTACACGCAAGCCCTGATGCGTTCGGCCCCGCAGTTGGGCGCCAGCCACGAGCGCCTGACATCCATTCCGGGCAACGTTCCCGCCCTAGGCGCCATGCCGGGTGGTTGTCCCTTTCATCCGCGCTGCAGCAAGGCGCGGCCTGACTGCGCCCAGGCTGTCCCGCAGCTACTCGAAGTCGAACCAGGCCGTTGGGTGCGTTGCCCTTATTGGAATTCATGATTCCCGCGCCTCTCCTCGAAGTCCGCGATCTGTGCGTCCACTACCCAGTCAAGCAGGGCGTTTTTAATCGCCATCCGGCTACGGTCAAGGCGGTGGATGGCGTCTCCTTTCAGATCAGCCCCGGCGAAACCCTCGGGCTGGTGGGGGAAAGCGGCTGCGGCAAGACCACCCTGGGCCGCGCCATCGTCAAGCTGGTCGATCCCACCTCGGGCAGCGTTCGACTTGACGGTGAGGAAATCGCCCATCTCACCTCCGAGGAATTGCGCGCCCGCCGCCGCAAATTGCAGATGATTTTTCAGGATCCTTACAACTCGCTCGATCCCCGCATGACCGTCGGTGAAATTGTTGGCGAAGCGCTCGACATTCATCAGCTCGCCGCCACGCCGGCCCTCCGAGTCCAACGCATCGATGAATTGCTCGCGAGCGTCGGATTGGATCCGTCGCATGCCCGGCGTTATCCGCACGAATTCAGCGGCGGCCAGCGTCAGCGCATCGGGATTGCCCGGGCTCTGGCGGTTGAGCCGCAGCTCATTGTCTGCGATGAACCGGTCAGCGCCCTGGACGTTTCGGTGCAGGCCCAGATCGTTAACCTTCTACAGGATCTGCAACGCGCGCACGGGGTCGCGTATCTTTTCGTGGCGCACGACCTCGCGGTGGTGGAGCACATCAGCCGCCGCATTATGGTGATGTATCTCGGCAAAATCGTGGAATTGGGTTCGTCCGCGGACGTCGCGCGCTCGCCCCAACATCCCTACACGCAGGCTCTTATTTCCGCTGTCCCTCAAGTCGGAGCGAACGCCGCCGCGCGCCTGATCCTTTCCGGCGAAATGCCGTCGCCCCTCAACCCGCCCTCCGGTTGCCCGTTTCATCCCCGCTGCCCTCGCGCCGAAGCGAAATGCAAAGCTAAAGTTCCCGCCTTCCGTGAAGTTCGGCCCAACCATTGGGCGTCCTGCCATTTCGCCCCGTTTCCGTAGCGTCAGCTTTCGTAAAGCTCAATCGGCAACCCGTCCGGGTCCGCAAAAAACGTGAATCGTTTTCCTGTCAACTCATCCACCCGGACGGCTTCCACCGAAACGCCTTTGCCCTGGAGTTCGCGGATTGACTCATCCAAGTCATGCACGCGGAAAGCCAGGTGCCGCAAACCCTGTGCCTCAGGATACGAGGAACGCAGCGGCGCGCCGGGAAATGAAAACAGTTCGATCTGCGCGCCATCAGGCAACGCCAGGTCGAGCTTGTAGGATCGCCGCGCCTCGCGATACGTCTCCGCCACCACATGCAGGCCTAAAACCTCGGTATAAAAACGCTTGGACCGCGGGTAATCCGAACAAATCACCGCCACATGATGCAGGCCAGACAGGTGCATGCGCCTTAAGGTGCAATGCGCCGCCACGATTCACCAGTTATTACGCGAGCCCTTTTAGGCCGCCATAGGTCCGCGCTTTGTGATCGGGCGATCTAACCAGCGAAAAAAACAGGTCAATGCAGCGAGAGATGGTCGGCGATTTTGCGGTGGGCGCTGGCGAAGGGAAGCGCCCGCAACTCCGGCAGCGTGCGCCAAGACATTCGTGCGGGAGCCCGCGAAAGTGTCAATCGCGCCGGAAAAGCCTCGAGTAAAATGCGATAACGAGTGATCGAATGCCGGACCTGGCAGATCGGCTTGGCTTCCAGCAGGTCGAATTCCTCCGGAGTCGTTTCGCCCTCATGATTGGGAAATTCCCACAACAGCGCGTTAACGACTCCCGCCGGACGTTGCGCCACGAGAAACCGATCCTGCCGCCGCACAATATAGGCCGCGACGCGCCGATGCGTGATCTCCGGACGACTGTCAAGCATTGGCCATTCCTCCGTCCGGCCGGATTTAAGGGCGGCGCAATTCTTTCGCAAAGGGCAATCGCCGCAACGCGGAGCGCGCGGCAAACACACCAACGCGCCCAGTTCCATCAGCCCTTGATTTAACGACGAGCGGTCTTGCGCTGCCGCCGCCAATTCTCCCGCCAAAGTCCAAAGTTGCGCATTGATTTTCTTGTCACGTGGACTTCCAGAGATTGCAAACAGGCGAGTCAACACGCGAATGACGTTGCCATCCAGAATGGGCGCGGGCGCATTGTAGGCCAGGCTGCAAATGGCGCCCGCCGTGTAGCGGCCTATGCCCGGCAAGTCCAAAACTTCCGGGAGCGAGGACGGAAACACACCCGCAAATTTTTCCACGATGATTTGGGCCGCTTGTTGCGCGTGCCGCGCCCGGCGATAGTAGCCCAAGCCTTCCCACAGTTTTAAAACGCGGCCCGGCTCCGCCTTCGCCAACGCGGCGACGGTGGGAAGCTCCCGCATCCACCGCTCGTAATAGGGAATCACCGTTTTCACCTGCGTCTGTTGCAGCATGATTTCAGAAATCCAGATGGCATACGGATCGCGGGTATGGCGCCAGGGCAGGTCGCGCTGATGCACGGCAAACCAGGCCACGATCTGACGGCTAAGATTAAGAGCGGAGGGGCGCACGCGGGTGCGAGTGTAATAAGCCAAGGCTTTCCGCAAAAGGTTTTCTTTCCCGAGCAGTTGCGCCTAGGATGAGGCCGTGAGCGCACCGAGCAGTTTTACGCAAAAATTAACCGATCCCCAAGCAGCCGCCCTGGAGCAGCATCTGCGCGCCAACGATTTTTTATTCCGAGAGGTGCCTTACGCGCGATTCGCGGCGGAAAAGGAAAAGGTCAATCTCGTTTTTTATGAAAGCGGGAAATTGGTCATTCAAGGAAAGGGCGCCCGGGATTTCGTCGAATTTGTGCTGGAGCCGCACATTTTGCAGGAGGTGAAACTCGGCTACGAAACCGTTCTCAATCCGGAATTGCTCGCCCCCCGCATCGGCGTGGATGAAAGCGGCAAGGGCGATTTTTTCGGGCCGTTATGCGTCGCCGCCGTCTATGTAAACGAAACCGCGCTCACCGCCTGGAAAGGCGCTGGAGTGCAGGACTCCAAAAACATTTCCAGCGACCGCCGCATCGCGGAATTGGCGAAAATCATTCGCGAAACGCCGGGTTGCGTTCAATCCGTGGTGCCGATTGGAAACGAGGCTTACAATCGTCTCTACACGAAAATGCACAGCGTGAATTCCATGCTCGCCTGGGGCCATGCGCGCGTGATCGAGAATTTGATGGGGCAATCGGCCCGCATGATCCCGCCCCCGGTGCGGGCAATCAGCGATCAGTTTGCCTATGACAAGGCCACCGTCGCCAATGCCCTCATGAAAATGGGGCGAACCCTCGAACTGGTGCAACGGCATAAAGCCGAATCGGACATGGCGGTCGCGGCGGCTTCCATTTTGGCGCGCAACGAATTTGTCACGCGCCTGGCGGCTTTGGGAAAAAGCTTCGGCATGACCTTTCCGAAAGGCGCTTCAGCCGCCGTGGACAAAGCCGCCAAGGAATTTGTGGAAAAATTTGGCGCGGCCGAGTTGGTGAAGGTGTCCAAAACCCATTTCCGCACCGCGTTGCGGGCCCAGGGTTTGCCTGAGCCGCCCAAGGTACCGTGGAAAAAACGCTAGAAGCCGCGGCTATTTGCCGGCTTTGGCCTCGACGTTGTTGAACGGCGCGTCGGAGAATTCTCCGTTGGCCGGCCCGCTCTCGTTTTCGGCGGCGTCATCCGCATCGTCGGACTGGCCGTTGAGGCCCGTGACGCCGGCGTCGATGTCCGCCTGGGCAGCCGCTTCCGCGCCGCGCTCGGGTTGCTTCGGATTCTTGGCGCGTTTGTTGCGGGGCAGGGGGCTCAACATGACGTTGATCCCTTTGCCAATGAGCTTCGGCGGAGCGTCCGGATGCGCAAAGGCCGCGAGATCAGTGCAAAACTTGTTGACTTGTTGAAAGCCGAATTCCTTGTGAGCCATTTCGCGGCCGCGAAAACGAAGAGTGACTTTGACCTTCATTTCCTCGCACAGAAAATTGATCGCATGCTGTAATTTCACGCCGAAATCGTGCGGATCGATATTGGGGCTCAGCTGGATTTCCTTGACCTTGTTCGCGTGCTGATGCTTGCGGGATTCCTTTTCCTGCTTCGCCAATTCGTAGCGGTATTTGCCGAAATCCACGAGTCGGCACACGGGCGGCGTGGCGTTGGGAGCGATCTCCACGAGGTCCACGCCTTTGGCGCGAGCCATATTGATGGCGTCACCCAAGGGCAGCACGCCGAGCTGCTTTTTATCAACATCGATTACCCGGACTTCGCGGGCACGGATTTTCCCGTTGACGCGCGTAAACGAGGCGGGCGAGGGAAACGGACGAGGAGAATAGGGCCGACTCAAGAGCCCCTCACGGGTTGGAACTTATTCATGTATGCTTCAAAATATCACCAAAATAGACGGGCCCAGCCCATCTGATACGCGTCATTTGTAACTCTTTTCGTGCCCTGCCGCAAGTCAAATATTTGTGACGAAATCCCCGATTGCACGCTCGGGGCAAACGCGCACCGAATACCTGAACTGCCTCGTCGCCTAAACGTAACCTAAAGCGGCGTAAGACGATTCATTTATTTCTTCCATTTTTCACCGCTCGCTGTCAAAGTGCGCTGGAATGAAAGGATTCCGTCCCCTCCGTGTCTTGGCTGCGGCTTTGGCTTTGGCGTTTAGTGTCGAGGCAGATCCGCCGACGATCACTTCACAGCCATCCGATGTCACTGTGAACGTTCACTCAGCCGCGCAATTTACGGTGACAGCCAACAACGCCGCCTCCTACCAATGGCGTTTCAACGGTGTGAACATTCCCAACGCCACCAATTCCTTTCTGGACGCCGACGACCTCACCGACGCGGGCACGGTGGACGTCGTCGTGACCGCGGCAGATTCCGAAACCACCACCAGCCGAGGCGCCGCGCTGACCCTCGTGCCGGGCACTATCGTTAATTTGACCATCTCCGGCTACGCGGATGGATCGAGCAATACTTTGACGATCCAATTATTCGATCACGACAAGCCGGCCACGGTCGCAAATTTCATCCATTATGCGACCTCCGGCGCCTATTCGAATTTGTTTTTTGAGCGATTGCTTCCGAATTTTGTCTTGCAGAGCGGAAGCTACGATGCGGTCAGCCGCAGCGATTCCACGACTCCGGTGGATAGCACATCAGCCGGTGTCATCAGCATTGTCGACCAATATGTGGATCGCTTTCGTTTCCAACCCGCCCTGCCGCAACATATCTTTTCCGAATTCTCGGTGGGCCCGAAAATTCACAATGTTTTCGGCACCCTTGCCATGGCCCTTTCCGGAGGCGACACCAATTCCGCGGAGAACGCGTTCTTTTTCAATCTCGCCGATAATACCAAGCCGCATCCGCCCGTTTCCTCCGTGAATTTGGACGATCAATTTTTCACCGTCTTTGGCCGCGTCATCAGCGGCTCCGGCGCATTTGATTATTTCAACCACCTGAGCAAAGGCGGGCATGGCGTGTTCGACGAAGGATCGATCGACGCCGATCCGGTGTTCACCGATTTGCCGGTGAATTACAGCGGGTTTGACGCGCCCGTGAACACCAACCTTTTTTACGCAGATTTCAACTTCCCCTCCTTGCCAGCGCCGGACAAAACGCTGCCGACAGTGGCCATCACAAATGTTTTTGTCGATCCAGCCACCGGCGATGTGCAGGTAAGCGGCACGGCGTCCGACAATGCATCCCTGGCCTGGGTGTTTCTCTCGCTGACCGTGCAGCAAAATGGCGACACTTTCAGCCCCCTGCTTTACGGAACAACCAATTGGACGGCCGATTGCGGCATCCTTCCGCCGTGGACCACGAAGGCGGGCGCCAACTCTTTGGACGGAAGTGGCAATGAATCGCCCTCTTTCTTTACTTCATTTACCCCGCAGATTTTGCCGTTGCTGATCACCACCAATGGGCGCGGCACAGTCACACCTAATAATATCAGCGGGAAGACGAACGCCGTCGGGGCGGCCATCCCGTTGCGCGCCGTGGCGGCCAAGGGCAGCATTTTTACGGGCTGGAGCATCGGCTCCAACCGTCTGACGTTTAATCCCACGTTCACATTTACAAACCTCAACGGCGGCACGGTGACGGCCAACTTTGTTTCCAACGACTTGCCGGCGGGCATTCGCATCGTGACACCAAAAGCCAACGCGCAATTGACCAATGGCAACGTGACCTTCAGCGGCACGATCGCGCGCACGGTAACGACTCCGGCGCAGGTGACCTTGCAAGTGTATTCCACGACTGGCAATGTTGCTGTCTCCCCTCGTTATACAATTGACAATGTGGATGGAAACTGGACCTTCGCCATGCCGCAGGAAATCGCGCCCGGCAACTACGAAGCGCAGACGGTCATTGTGGACGCAAAAGGGAAGGGGACGGTGGCGTATCAGAAATTCTCCGTGTTGGCCGTGGTCAACGTCATAACCGAGGGCCCCGGCACGGTTAGCCCAGTGGTTCATTTTCTCCCTGTAAATCGAGTCTATGCGCTGCGCGCCACGCCGCGGCCAGGACAGTCCTTCCACGATTGGTCCGGCGGCGGCTCGGAGCGAATGAATTCCGGAATCACTTTCGTGCTAAATTCGGCGAATTCGGTGCATAACCCGCTGGTGTTGACCGCCACCTTTGTTTCCAATGATCTGCCCCGAAACGCCTTTCTTGTGACGTCGCCGAAACCGTCCGCCACCATTTACAATTCGACCGAGACCTTCACGGGCACAGGGATCGGATTGGTGCGCGTTGCGGTGCAGTCGTTCTCCAACACCATTCCCGCCACAGCCGTGGCCAACGCCCAATTGTCCGGCACAAATTGGTCGGTCACGATGTCCGACCTGCCGCCGGGAGCCCAAACGATTGTCGCCATCGGTTATGACGCGGAGGGCCGGACGCATCAAATTTCCCAGGCATTGACTGTGAACCTCTTTCCGCGTGTGGCGGGAAGTTACACCGGTCTGTTTAACGTGAGTCAAAGTGAAACCACCACCACGGCCGGGTCCATTTCGCTTACGATTAGCACGGCGGGCGTGGCCAGCGGCAAAGTTTTGTTGCCGGGAGTTGCTGCCGCCTTCCCCATTCACACGCGGTTTCCCTTAAGCGGCCTATTGCAATTCAGCCCCGGCGGCTATGCGGGACGGCCTTTGATTCTCCGTTTGCAACTTCCCATGAGCGACCCGTTCGCGGAGCAGGTGTCCGGTCTTATTGGCCAGTCCACTTGGGCGGCAACCTTAAATGCCTATCGCAACGCGACGGCTCTGACCACCAACGCCACGCCGTCCTCGGGCGATTACGTCTTCGTCTTCACGCCGCAAAATTCCAACACCAACCTTCCGATCGGCGCCGGCTACGCGCTGATGACGGCAAACACCAATGCGTCTCTCGTTGTTTCGGGCATGATGCCGGACAACAACGCGTTTGTGGAAGGATCAACCGTGTCGGACACCGGCTTGTGGTCGCTTTATTCGATTCCGACCACCTACAAAACCAAGGGCATGGTTTTGGGCTTTGAACAAATCCTGAACACCAACCAAGTGGCCACGCTTCCGCTTTATTGGACCAAGGGCGCCGTGGCCGGGCCGTACTATCCGAAAGGTTTTGCGACGCTGGCCATGACCACCACCGGCGGACTGCGCCAGCCTCCCGCGGACGGCTCGCAATATTCCATCGTGTTCAAAGGCGGCACGCTTTCCACGCCGGTCACCAACACCTTGCAGGTTGTCTCCGGGCAATTCCAAACGTCCGCCAATGTTTCCGCCATCGCTTACGGCACGAACGGAGTTGTCACTGGCCAATTTTTCAATCCGCAAACCCAAGTGACGCATCCATTCCAAGGCGCCTTCGTCAATCCCGCGATTGGCGGCGGCGGCTATACGCTGGATGACAATGAACTGACCGGTGGCTTTTCCATTAAACTTATCGCCCCGTGACGACCATCGTCCTGGCGACCCGCAATGCGCATAAGGCGCAGGAGATGCGCGCCATGTTGGGGGCGGCGTGGATCGTGCGAACATTGGAAGATTTTCCCAACGCGCCCAGCGTGGTGGAAGACGCCGCCACTTTCGAGGGCAATGCCGCCAAAAAAGCCCGCACTCTCGCCCAGTGGCTTTGTCAACAAAATGATGCCGGAAACGCCGCGGCTGTGCTGGCCGACGATTCCGGCTTGGAAGTTGATTTCTTGCAAGGCGCGCCGGGCGTGCATTCAGCGCGCTTCGCCAGCGCCGGCCCTGAAAACTCTCCGGATGCCGCCAACAACGCCAAATTGCTCCGCCTTCTGGAGACCGTTCCGCCGGACCAGCGCACGGCGCGCTTTCGCTGCGTTTTGGCCCTGGCGCCCGATATTCGCGGCGGGGAGATAGAGTTTTTTGCCGGCGCCTGCGAGGGCCGCATTGCGCGCGAACGGGCGGGGCAGGGTGGGTTTGGCTACGACCCGCTTTTTGTTCCCGAGGGGCAAACGCGCAGCTTCGCGGAGCTTGGCGAAGACGTCAAGAATAGGATCAGCCACCGCGCCCAGGCCATGGCGCGGTTAAAGCGCCGCCTCGCCGTTGGCTAAAGCCGGCTGGCGTGACGCCAGCTTGCGCCGCAGCGCCCGCTTGGACACTTGCGGGCGGCGCAGGGAGCAAGTAACCGTAATGCCGCCTTCCTTGGGCTCCCGGATAGAGATGCTCGCTCCAATCATGCGCGCCCGATGGTGCATTACCCGCATGCCCATGCCTTTGCCCTTGGAGGCTTCCGGCGAAAACCCCTGGCCGTCGTCTTTGATGCGCAAAATCAGCCGCGATTTTGTCGCCAGAAAACTCAGCGCGATGCTTTTCGCTTTGCCATGCTTGATGGCGTTAGTGGCGGCTTCCTGGGCGATGCGATACAAATGCACCGCCATGGCGTTGTCCGCAATTTCAATCCCGGGCGAACATTGCAATTCGCAATTCACCGAGAACATCGCGCGCAAATTCTCCGCCAATTGTTCCAACGCGGCTTCAATGTCATTGGTGTCCAGCACTACGGGGCAAAGCCCGCGCGAAATACGCCGGGTCTGCGCCAGCGCATCGTGAATCAAAGTGGCGATATTTCCCGCCGCTTCGGATTCGGCGGAATTTTTTCCGGCCAGGCGCTGCTGCAGCACTTTGGCCAGGCAAGCGATGCCCGTCATGGATTGGCCCAATCCATCGTGCAGGTCCTGCCCCAGGCGGCGTTGTTCACGCTCGCTGATTTCTTGAATTTCGCCCTCCAGACGGCGCCGTTCGGTGACGTCCCGCAAAATGCTCAGGTTCAAACCCGCCGCCAATTGGGTGGAAGAATATTCGATCACGCAGACGGCGCCATCAGGCCGGCGCAGCATGACTTCCCCAAGATCGGCGCGCGGCTCGGTGGTCTGGCGCAAGGCTTTGACCAGCAAATCGGACCATTTCAACTCGAGCAATTTCTCCCGCTCCATGCCCAGCAGATTGCAGGCGGCCGAATTCGCCTCGATCAATTCTCCGCGATTATTGGAAATAAGTATGGCATCCAGGCTGCGTTCAAACAACAAGCGGAACCGCTCATTGCTCTTTTTCAAAGCCGCCAATGTCGCCGCGTGCTGAATCGAGTAACGAATGACACGCTCCAGAATGATGGGATCAAGCGAGTCCTTCAGCATGAAATCCGACGCGCCGAGCGCCGTGGCTTCGAGGTCCACCTTGGGATCATCGGAGCCCGTCAGAATGATCATGGGCGTGGCGACCCCGCGCGCCACTGCTTCACGCAAAAGATCAAGGCCTGTTTCCGGCCCCAATCGATAGTCAAGCAAACAGACATCGTGCCGGCGGCTTTCCAGCGCCGTCAGGCCGGCGGCGTAATCCGGCGCCCATTCCATGACAAATTTCTTGTCCGGCACCTTGCCCAGCATGCGGCGCAAAAGAATGAACGAATTCTCCTCATCGTCGATGAGCAAGACTTTGACTGGCGCGGTTTCCATGGATTAGGCGGTGATTTGTGTTTTCCAATGTCCCATGACAATATCATGGCTGGAAATTGGGATTATCCTCAACCCGAACCAACGCTAAGTCAAACGGCGGGCGAAGTTTCAGGGAGAACCTGAGGCAGCCCTTCCAATCGTGAGCTCAAAAGGTCGCGCTCCAAGAGCAATTCCTTGGGCAAATAGGGCTGAAGTTTACGGAAGAAATGCTCCTGGGAATTAAGCTCGCGTTTCCATTCCTCGCGGTTGATGCTCTGCGCCGCTTCCAGGCGCGCGCCGGCGTCCTCGGGCAGACCCGCCAAATCCACTTCCTCCAGGCGCGGCATCCAGCCCAATTCCGTTTCGTCGCCATGGGTGCGTCCCTGGCATCGATCCACCATCCATTTTAGCACGCGCATATTATCGCCAAAACCCGGCCACAGAAATTTGCCGTCTCCATCTTTGCGAAACCAGTTCACATGAAACACGCGCGGCGGATGCTTCAGGCGTTTCCGCATGTTGATCCAATGCTGAAAATATTCACCCATGTTATAACCGCAGAATGGCAGCATCGCCATCGGATCGCGCCTCACTTCTCCCACCACGCCGGCGGCCGCGGCCGTGGTTTCCGATCCCATGGTGGCTCCAATATACACGCCATGCACCCAATCAAATGCCTGGTAAATTAATGGCATGGTGTCAGGCCGGCGTCCGCCGAAAATGATCGCACTAATCGGCGCGCCCTCGGGTCGCTGCGCCGCGGCATCAAGTTGCGGATTGTTGGTCATGGGCGCCGCGAATCGGCTGTTCGGATGCGCGGCTTTTTCCGGGGACTGCGGCGTCCACGGATTTCCTTTCCAATCCAGGCAATGCTCCGGCGGCGGGCCATCCTTGCCTTCCCACCACACATCCAAATCCGGCGTCAACGCGACGTTCGTGAAAAGCGTGTCACGCTCCATGCACTGCATTGCTGTGGGATTGGATTTCCAATTCGTGCCCGGAACCACGCCGAAGTAACCATTCTCCGGATTGATGGCATAAAGTTTTCCATCCGCGCCCGGTTTCATCCAGGCGATGTCATCGCCCACGGTCCAAACTTTCCAATTTTTGAAATGGGGCGGGGGAATGAGCATCGCAAAATTCGTTTTGCCGCAGGCGCTCGGAAATGCGGCCGCCACATATGTCTTTTCGCCCGTGGGAGCTTCCACGCCTAGGATCAGCATGTGTTCTGCCAGCCATCCTTCTTGCCGCGCCAGATACGAAGCAATCCGCAATGCCAGACATTTTTTGCCCAATAACGCATTGCCGCCATAAGCCGAGCCGACGGAAATAATCGCGTTGTCCTGCGGGAAATGACAAATGAAGCGGCGCGCCGGGTTCACATCCAGCATGCAATGCAAGCCGCGGTTAAAATCGTCGCGCTGCTCCAATTCCTGCAACGCCACGTCGCCCATGCGCGTCATGATCCGCATGCTTAGCGCCACGTAAATCGAATCCGTCACCTCGATGCCCACGCGCGACAACGGTGATCCCGGCGGCCCCATTAAATACGGAACCACATACATCGTGCGCCCCCGCATGGAGCCCGCCGCCAGGCCGCGCAGCTTGTCATACATTTCCTGCGGAGCCGCCCAGTTGTTGGTGGGCCCTGCCTCCTCGGCCGTGGGCGTGCAAATGAAAGTCAGCTGTTCCGCGCGCGCGACATCGTTGGGATGGGAGCGATGCAGATAACAGCCGGGCCGCTTTTGGGGGTTCAAAGCGATGAGAATTCCGCGCGCCACCGCTTCCGCCGTCAGAGCCTCTCGCTCCTCCTCCGACCCGTCACACCAAAACACCTGTTTTGGCTGGCAAAGTTCACGCTGCTCCTCGACCCAGGCTCGGACGCTCGGGTTTTTAGCAGGAGTTTGTCCCAAAGTTTGGCTCGGCATAGTATGAGGGGCGCCACGAGAGGCGCTTTTGGCTTAGAGTACCTAACCGCCGCCCAAACTAGCGCCCAATTCGGACGAGAACACGACAAATGTCATCGTCCGTCGCCGAATTCATGTCAGTGAGCGCCAGCGAGACGGGCGAGGGGAAGCCCCACCAATCGCCCATACTCTTCCAAGCCCTCCACGTTCTCCTCAGCGCCTCGATACCCAACATACCCATCCGGTCGAACCAGAATGATTTGAGATTCCGTTCCGTACCAATCCTCGAGGACCGTGTCAATCCACCCGGCGCGCGCCGAAGCTCCCACTTGGGCCGCGAGGAATAGATGCGGCACGCCATCCAGCGCATGAATGGTCGCCTCCTCATTTTTGATATTGATGCCCAGCGCCATATGGCCGCCTTCCTTGAGTGAGTCCAGCAAAAGCTGGCGGTGACGCAGCCGAAAATAGACATCCGGATTCGGCACGCGATCGCCGCCCCGCAACGGTCCGGAGTCCATCAAATCACGCACCGCCGAGGAATGCCGGTAATGAATCCCGGTTTCCGAGATGAATCCGAGAATTGTATTTTGCACCGCGGGCAGATGAGCCGCGTGCGGGAGAAGCAAATCCCGAAAACTCTGGAGCAGGGGATTGGCCGTGGTGGCCGCCTTCAGGCCCTCAGACGTGACGCGCAAGAGCGCGTCTCCCACCGCGCCCCGCTCCTCGTCGTACGACAACAAAAGGTCAGGATCTCCATGGCGATGAACCGCCGCCATTTTCCACGCGAGATTGGCCGCATCCTGCAATCCGGTGTTCATGCCTTGCCCGCCAATGGGCGAATGCACATGCGCGGCGTCCCCCGCCAGGAAAATATTCCCCGTCCGATAGCGCTCCACTTTGCGCTGCGATATGTGAAATGGAGCCAGCCAACTGGGATTGACTGCGGTCATTCGTCCGCCCGTGAATTCGTCCAAACCATGTTGAATATCCGCGAGCGTCGGACCGGCTTGGGAATCCGCTCCTTCCCGCGACACCATCACCACGCGCCAAATTTTTTCAGCCCATCGCCCGAGAAACAGGGCATTTCCGTCGTGCAAATAAACCCGTAATTCGTCCGTGGGCGCGTCTGGCCCTTGCAGTTCCACGTCGGCCAGAAAAAACGACAGCGGCGCCCGGTCGCCCACAAACTCCAGCTCCAGCTTTTCCCGCACCTTGCTGTGCGCGCCGTCACAGCCCACCAGCCAGCGGGCCGTCACTTCTTCCACATGTCCGTTCTTATGACAAAGCTTCGCGTGCGCGCAATCCAACCCGTTGACGCATGACACCAATTCCACGCCGCGCTCCACCTGGCCGCCCAATTCGTGCAGGCATTCCGTCAAAACCGCCTCCGTGGCCGTTTGCGGAGCCAGCAGCACATAGGGATAACGGCTCGGAATTTGGTCAAACCCCAGCGTGAGCAGTGTTTTGCCGTCGCTGACCAGCTTAAAATCCTTGGCGGTGACGCCCCGGGCGATCAGTTTATCGGCCACGCCATAACGCTCGAACTGTTCCAGAGTCCGCGATTGCACTGCGAGCGCCTGCGAATGGCGCGCCGGTTCCGACGCCTTATCGATCAACCGGCAAGGCAGTCCTGCGCGGCGCAATTCAACGGCCATCGCCAGCCCCGTGGGGCCTGCGCCGACAATCAAAACTTCGCTTTCTGGATCCATGAGCATAAAATAGGCTTCCAAAATCCAACTTCAACCTGATGAACAACCAAACGAACACCGCAGGATTCCCCGATGCGTCTAAACAAACGCTGTTCGCCAATTCTCTAACTTCATTAAATATAACAAACATTGTGCGAAACGAGCCGATAGGCTCGAATGCACCAAAAAGACCCACAACAACGATTCCAGCAATTCAGAGAATACTTTTCCCAATGGCTTTTCAGCCATCGCGGTAAAGCGACCGAGTTAGCGTCTCACCTGGGCGTCAGTCGCTCCAACATCAGTTCTTGGTTTATTCAGTGCTTCACGCGGCCTCCGGCGTGGACGATTGTTCCCACCTTAGAATTTCTGGCTCGTGAGACCGAGCGCGCAAATTTTGCGCCTGATTACGAGCATTTCCATTTCCGACCGGTTGCACGTGCCGACGCATCGAATGACCAAATATCGGCGCACGGTCGGATTCACTATGCGAGCCTGAGAAACTCG
>DASZMX010000070.1:0-8272 GCA_035551475.1 Verrucomicrobiia bacterium | reverse complement strand
CAGCCTCGTCGGGCGCGGCCCCGCGCTCACCACGGCGGCGGCCTGCGCGGCGCTCTGGGATTTTTTCTTTTTGCCGCCGCGCTACACGCTCATCTTGACGCACGCGGAGGACATCATGATGATCGGAATGTTTTTCGTGGTGGCGTTCGCGCTCGGGCATCTCGTCACGCGCATCCGCTGGCAGGAACGCGCGGAGCGGCGCCGCGAGGAGCGGGCCACCGCCCTTTATTTGTTGACACGCGACCTGGCCGACGCCGCCGACAGCGAGGACATGACCGCGCGCCTCGCGCGCCAGGTGGAGCAGGCGTTCCACGCCCAATCCGCTCTTCTCCTGCGCGACGGCCAGACGCAAGCCGCCAGCACGCTCACGCTCTCGGCGAAGGAGCAAACCGTCGCGGAATGGGTCGTGCGCAATGGCCGCGTCGCGGGCAAATTCAGCGACACGCTGCCCACCGTCCCTGTCATCTGCGTCCCCCTCACCGCCAAGCGCGGCGTGCTGGGCGCGCTGGCGGTGGAATGGAAAGGGCCGGAGCCGACGCTGGAGCAACGTGACTTGCTGGATGCTTTCGCCCGCCAGGCGGCGCTGGTGCTGGACCGCATTCAATTGGGAGCAGAGGCGGAGACCGCGCGGCTGACGGCGGAGTCGGAGAAATTGAGCAAGGCGCTGTTGAACTCCATTTCGCATGAGCTGCGCACGCCGATCTCGGCGATCACGACGGCGGTGAGCGGGCTGGCGGAGGGCCAGGCGCCCGATTTGCAGCGCACCTTGACGGCGGAGATCCAGGAAAGCGCGGGGCGCCTGAACCGGCTGGTGAGTAATTTGCTTGACATGACGCGGCTGGAATCCGGCAAGGTGAAGCCGCGCCTGGACTGGTGCGATGTCGGGGATTTGATTGACGTGACTCTGCGGCGCAACGAGCGGGAATTGGCGCGTCATCCCGTGACGGTGCGCTTGCAACGCCCTCTGCCGCTGGTGCGCATGGATTTTGTGCTGATCGAACAGGCCCTGAATAATCTGCTGTTGAACGCCGCGGCTTACACGCCCGCCGGCACCGGCGTGGAGGTCAAGGCCGGTGAGACCGGCGGCGAGCTGGCCCTCAGCGTCGGCGATCGCGGCCCCGGTTTGCCGGCGGACAGCCTCGGGCATTTGTTCAACAAATTTTATCGCGCTCCCGGCTCGCCGGCGGGCGGCACGGGTTTGGGATTGTCGATTGTCAAAGGCTTCGTGGAAGCGCACGGCGGGCGCGTGGCCGCGCAGAATCGCCCGGGCGGCGGCGCGGAATTCACCATTTACCTGCCGGTCGAGCCCGCCCCGGCCCTGGAGACGGCGGCATGAACGAGGCCCCGGCGGTTTTAATCATCGACGACGAGGCGCAAATCCGGCGGCTTCTGCGGGTGACGCTCGAAGCGGCGGCGTATCGCGTCTTCGAGGCGGCGACCGGCCGGGACGGCCTGGTGGAGGCGGCGCAACGGCGCCCGGATGTTATTATACTTGACCTTGGTTTGCCGGACATGGACGGCCTGCAAACGCTGCAACGCATCCGCGAATGGAGCCAGGCTCCCGTCATCGTGCTGTCCGTGCGCGAGAGCGAGGAGGACAAAGTCGCCGCGCTCGACCACGGGGCCGATGATTTCGTGACCAAGCCTTTCAGCACCGTGGAATTGCTCGCCCGCTTGCGCGTCGCCCAGCGCCATGCGCAGCCGCTGGAGGAAAATGCCGTGTTCACCAGCGGCGGCTTGGAGGTCGATCTGGCCAACCGCAAGGTCGTCTCGCGCGGCCAGGAAGTGAAGCTCACGCCCACCGAATATTCCCTCTTGCGCTTGCTGGTGCGGAACGCCGGAAAAGTCGTGACGCACCGGCAAATCCTCAAAGAGGTCTGGGGCCCGAACTATGGCGAGCAAGCCCATTACCTGCGCGTTTACATGGCCCATCTCCGCGAAAAACTCGAAGCCAACGCCAGCCGCCCGGAATTATTGCTGACAGAACCCGGCGTCGGCTACCGTCTCGCGGCCCAACGATAGTTCGAGGCGCGCGGCGTTTTAATCGCCCGGCGCCGGGACGGGAATCTGGCGTTTGAGAAGGGCCAGGAGCGTGTAGTAATTGTCCACAAGGAGGCCTTCGTAACCCCAGCACGTTCCGTCCCAGGCTTTCCAATCCTTGGTCAATCCGTTGGGGCCGCGCCCATCAAAACCATTCTGCCCAAAGGCCGCCAGCATCGGAAAGAAGATGCGGTCAGCGTCATCGGGGCGCCCGATGTCATAGAGCGCGGCCAGGGTGAAGTAGGCATAACAGGCGGTGGCGCCGCCGTTTTCGTAACGTTGAAAGCCATCGCTGTTGTCGTCCTTTCGTCCGCCGCCGAAGCGCGGGTTGAGATCCACGTAGTCGCGGCGGGCGACCGGCACGAGATTGCCCGGCAGGCCGAGGGCGAAATTCGTGTAGTTGACATCGCGCATTTTGCGCAGCAGCCGGTCCATGATGGCAGGGCCTTGCGTCGGCGGCACGAGGCCGTAATCGATGGCGATGCCGTTCACCCAAAGAAAATAATAATCATGCAACTGGCCATCCGCGCTGCGCCAGCCAGCCAGGACGCCGGTGGCGGGATCGAAAAACGTTTTAAAATAGGCGTCGTGCAGTTTGTGGGCGGCGGTTTGGAAGCGCAACGCGTCGGCGGGCTGGCCGGCGCTTTCCGCCAGTTTGGACATCTCGCCGAGCGCGCGATACGCCAGCGCATTCGCATAGGCGTCCTGATGGCCGAAGCCGATGGTGTCCCACCAATTGGCGGGACGGAATTTTAATTGTTCCGGCCAGGAACCCGCATTGCCGCTCAAGGTGTACTCAATCAATCCATCGCCGCTGTGATCGGTCGCAAGCATCTTGTCCGCCCACGCGCGCAACGCGGGATAATTTTGCGCAAGCCATTTGTGGTCGCGCGCCCCTTCGACGTAATCGGCGGCGGCAATGAGGAGCGACGGATAAGTGTCCGCGGAAAATTCGGGGAACGCGCCATGGCCCGGCATGCCATACGCATCCACTCCGCGCAGGATGGCGTCCAGCGTCTGACGCACGATGTCCAGCGCAGTGAGGTGCGGCGCCAGGGCCGGCGTCTGGCGCGCGATATCCGCATACATGTAGTAACAAAATGCGCAGTTATCGCTGCCCGTGTTATTGGCGAGCACGCGGCGGCGCGGATGAAGCTGAAAAATATTCAGCCAATTGCGCCGGAAGCCATCGAACCGCGGATCGGTGTCCAGCGTGGGGAGCGACGGAATTGCCGGATAGATCGCCGTCACCGCGAGCCGGTAAGCCACCGAGGGATTTTGCGACGTGGCGCCCGGAAAGGTGACGCGCACAAAGCCGCCGCCTTCCAGCGTTGCATCGTAGCCCAGCGCCGGCGCGGTTTTATCCGCCGTGATGCGCAATGAACCGCGCCCCGGCAGATGCAGAATGGCTGGAAGTTTGATGCCGCCATTTGTGTCAAATAAACCCAGCAAGGTGGCTTTGCACACCTCGGGATCGAAATCGAGGACCAGCGGCTCCGGCGGGTCCGCCGGCGTCCAATGAGAGACGAACCGGATTTCCTGCGACCGCGCTTCAATGGCCCACCGCGGCGTGCTCTCCGCCGTCAGCGACGGGCTGCGGTATTCCACCCGATTCAAACCGGGGCGCGAAACGGCCGAAGGCTGAGACGCATGCGGTCGCAGGATGAGCGGCGGAAAATTCGTCCGGCCAAGGCTGTCCACCGCCAGCGTTTCCAAGCCCGGATGGTCTGCGGCGATCTTGACCGACAGGAACGCGGACGTCTCGGCGCCGAGCGCCGCTGCCGCCATCAAAAAGAACATACAAATCCGAACCATGCGGGGTCTATGAAGTGAAGTGACCACGCGACCGAGCATGCGGGTGAGCCTTGGACTGGCAATGGCGGCGGCGATCATGTTTATGGCAGTGCGCGCCGGCCTCAAACCGACGCCGGACGCCTGGATGCTAGGCTCGCCGAACAACCCGGACAATTTTTTTCTGTGGACCACCAACGGAAAGGTCTATCAACACACCTTCACCTACGACCCGCACGCCGCGGATGACTGGCTGTTCGAATTCGCGCCGAGAAGTCCGCGGTAAAATGAGCTTCCTTATTGTTGTCTAACGAGCTAAAGTCGGGCCGCTATGAAACTGGCGGCAGCAGTCGTGTTGATTTGCATCCTGGCGACGGTGCTGATCTTTTTTGTGGCGGCGATGGCGTTGAGCGCGACGCGCCGGGCGCGATTGCGCGGGGAGAAAAAAGGGGAAATGGATTTTAGCGATTCGGAGACGGTGCAATTCTCGAAGGAATTGCTGGAAGCGCAACGACGCCGGCAAGAGGAAGAGGACTCACTGTAACTTATAAGGCAGCCCCGCCACCATGGCGTAAAGAGAGGAGAGCGTGTCCGAGGTGCCTTGCGTTTGCATTTGCGGGCCAAGCTGGAACCCGGCGGACGCATTGGCGTTGCGCAAGCGGACGCAATACGTGTTGTTCGCCATCACGCCAAGCAATTCGCCGTTGCGGCTGAAAACGAGGTCGCCGCTTGAGGGATTGAATTTTCCAAAAAGACCGCGCAACGAACTGCGATCCATGCGGAAATAATCGGGCGCGGTCGTATCGATGTCGAACCGGCATTGCCCATAATAACCTTCGCGCGCTCCCACCACCACCGCTTCCTGAAATTTATACGGATCGGACGACAACCGATAAGCCTTGGCGCCCAACTGGCGCACGACCGCGGGCGTCAACGGCATCAGCACCACGCGCGGGTCCGTGGAGGAGAAGGCCAGCGACGACACCGTGGCCACCGCGGAATTGTGCCCAAGCGTGCACGTCAGCTCTTCCCATTTGGCGCCCGGACTCCACAACACCACCGGCGTGTCTTGCACATGGCAAACGCCAAAGGCGTTCGTGCCGTCCGTGGCGATAATCGTGGAGGTTTGCTTGTAACGGGTCGCCCCGCCAAAGAGTCCGGCCCGCACCCCGTAAAAGCTGGCTTCGACGCGATTCGTCTGGAGATCGTTGAAAATGGTGTTGGGCGTCAGCGGCGTGTTCTCACGAATTTCCTGCGCGAGTTCAGAAGATTTCGTGGCGAGAACTTTCACGCCCTCGGCCAGCCGGGCGTTTTGCTGGCGTTGCGCGGTGACTTCATCCTGCATCGTGGAAAGCTGGGCGGCGGCAGCGCGGCGGGCGGATTCGCTGTTTTGCAGTTGACCGTTAAGGTTGCGGTTCTCGGCCAGGGCCAATTCGTTGCTGCGTTGCAGGGCCGCCAGTTGCTGTTGAAAATCGTTGGCTTTCTCGGCTTCCTTGCGGGCTTGGGCGGCGATGGCGTCGCGCTGCTCGCGGGTTAACGCTGATTCCGCGGCGGTGTTTTGCAGGCGAGTGTTAAGAGTTTGGATATTGGTTTGCGCCGCGGCCACCTGCTCCTGCAGTTGACGGGCCTGGTCTTCGCGCTGGCGAATTTCCTGCTGGAAAGATTGCAATTGCTCGTTGCGGACGGCGAGTTGCGACTGCTGATTGCTGGCCGCGGCGCGGGTCTGGTTCAACTCGGCGAGCAGCACGGCGCGATTTTTTTGCTCCTCGTTCAAGGCCAGGCGCATGACTTGCCCCAAATCTTCCTTGGCGGCGGCCTGGTTGGTGGGAGCGCTCATCTGCATTTGCATGCGGCTGGCGGAGCCGGGATGGGAAACCTTGTTGATGTCCACGGTGGAGAACGCCAAAAGGCTCACCAACAGGAAATCGCAAATGACGATGAGGATGGAGCGATTCATGGGATGGTGGCGAGTTGGCGCGTGACTTCGAGTTCAGCATTGACGTTGTCCTCCTCGGCGAGCAGCAGGAGCTGGCGCTTCGCCGGGCGCAACTGGAAGATCTTGAAAATCGACACAAAGATGATGCCGAACGACGTGGACGAATACGCCGCCATCAAGCTTTGCTCAATGATGCCCAGCGAGACCAGGATGAGCGACACGATCGTGCCGCAAAATCCCAGGTACAGCCCCGCGTCGAAAAGATGCTCCTCGTTTTCCAGCAGCCTGATCTTGACCCGCGCGAGCGCGTTCTGGCGTTTGATTTCGGCGAGCTTCACGAGGCAGGCCACATACAACAGCGCCTGCAACACGAAGAACAACAGCAGTGTCAACAATGTTGATTGGTTCATAAACGTCTTGAGTTGTTTCACGGGGGTCGCCCCGGCGGCGACCGGCCCGCCCACCGTGGGCAGACGCAATCGCATTTCCATTTTATGGCTTTCCTGAGCGAGAAACGGCTCGCTCACGAGCAGGGCCACCAGCAGGAACCCCAGCGCAAAAAGAACTTCCCGCGCGTAATGCACCCCGCGCACTTGCAGCGGGCGCTCGCGCGCGGCCGGCTCCGGCCCCGCATAATAAAACGTCTCCGCCACCAAAAAACCGGCGAGCAAATACAGCAAACACTTGAGCGCCACCGCGAGCGCGGGTTGCCGCAGGGAAAAATTATCCAGCGCATTGACCGGGCCGTCCGTCACGGCGCCCGTGATCCGCACATGGCGCCGCAGCAATTCATTCAGGCCGCCCGAACCGTCGCGCAGGCTGGCGCCGATGTCGCGCAAACCGGTCGGAGGAAAATCCTGCACATAAGAGGCCACCGCGCGCGGCTGCCCGGAGAGCTGGACGGCGGCGAAAAGCGTGGGAAGCTGCGCGCCGGCATTGCGCGCCTCCTCGGCCAGCACGCTGAACGTCCCGGCATCCTGGATATTCTGCACGAAAACCGCCGCTTGATCCGGGTTCAAACGCTGGCCGAGCGAAAGGAAATCCACCAGAAAACGCTCCAGCGGCTCCGGATCGCCCCCGTGGTTGGCCGACGCGGCCGCCGCTTGCAGCGCGTCCCGCAAGGAGCCGGTCAGCGCATTGTTGTCAATCAAATAACCCGCGATCGCCACGGCGGCGTCAAATGCCTGGCCCGCCGCGGAGGCCGAGGGCGCAAATAGTTTCGTGGATTTGAGGGCGCGCGTTTGCAAAAGTTCGGGCACCGCCGGCGCCGGGGAAGCGGCTAAGTGCGCCAGCTCCTGCTCGCGGGCGCCCGTGCGGATAAATGTGTCGGTCAGCGGCGGCGCGGCGGCGTGAGCGGCGAGCAAATGATCGAGTTCATCTGAGCCGGGCAGATTTTCCTGGCGGGCGGCGGCGCGCAGCATTTCGGCGGCGCCGGGATGATTTTGGCGGACAAGTTGCAGCCCCGCTTCCCGGACGGCCCAACCGCGATTCGCCGCCGCGCGCAAGACCCGGGCATCAACCGCCCGCAAATGCGCCGGCACCCGCCACGCCAGAATCGCACAGACGATTCCCGCCAGGGCGCACACTAACGCCAATTTCCATGAGTGTCTTGGCTTCACGACAGGCCAACCTAACTCGCTTGATCGGGGTCTTCAAATAACGGTTCCCCTGATAGTGATGACTGAGATTTGCCTATCCTTGTTCATTATTTTTTGCTGAGCCCGCGTCAAGGCTTCCGATGGCCGCCATAATTTGATCAGCCACCTCCTGGTAAATCTCCTTGAGGCGCGGGCGCGGGCAGGATTGCGCCTCCGCGCGCAAAGCCGTGAAGGTCAATGGGGCGCCATATTTGACAGCCACCCGGCGCGGGCGCGGGAAGCGGGCCTCACGCCCATACGCCTCAAACGATCCGAAAACGCGAACCGGCACCACCGGCGCGGTGGATTTAATCACCGCCAGCCCAATGCCCGAGCGCGCCGGCTGCAGCCGCCCATCCGGACTGCGGGTGCCTTCGGGAAAAAGCAGGATCGCGCCGCCCGCCGCGAGGCGCTGCAAAATCGCCTTCAGGCCGCGCCCCGTCCCGCCATCCCGATCCACCGGAACCACCCGCCACGACCGGAGAATCGGCCCCACCAGCGGCACATCGAAAAGCGATTCACGCGCCAGAAAACTCACATGCCGCCCCACGCTGGCGCCAATTAAAGGCGGATCAATAAAACTCGCGTGGTTGGCGGCCAGGATGACGGGGCCTCCCCTCGGCACACGCTCCGCGCCGTTCACCCGCCAACGAAACCACGTGGCGAACAGCAAACGAAAAACGCGCCAGCCCAGCGCGTAACTGAAATTCATGGGCGCCGCGCGGGTCTGGGGGGATTCGGTCACTGGATGTCGTTCGACAAAACCACGCGATACCGCGCGCGTCCGGCGCGCAGATGATCCAGCGCTTCATTCACCCGCGACATCGGAAAATGTTCCGTCACCGGCGCAATTTTATGGCGGGCGCAG
>DASZMX010000069.1:0-38510 GCA_035551475.1 Verrucomicrobiia bacterium | reverse complement strand
TGGCATTGTCGATGCTCATAATAGGTCAGTTATGAGACAGAATGCGGATAATTCTCCCGCGGAGAATTTGGAAAGCTACCCGGAACTCCGGATCGTGGATGCCTTGGAAAGCGATCGTCGCCGCGACGAGGCGGGGAGCCGGCCGGAGCTGATTGTTTTGGGTTGGGAGCCGCGCAAGCAACGCCTCGCGCTGCTCCGTTCGGCGGGTTACAAATTCAAAAGTTGATCAGATGCCGCAGGGCTTTTAGTGGGGCACACTGCACCGGCATTTCGGGTAAGTGGAGCAGCCCCAAAATTGTTCCCCGGCGCCGAGTCCCTTGGTGGCGGTGCGCAGCAACATTTGGTGGTCGCAACTCGGGCAATACTTCGCGTCGCTCTCCAAAATGGCTAGGCATTCGCCGCGCAGACGTTCGCCGCATCCGGCCATGAGCTGCAATAATCCTGTTTCGTTGACAATTTCGATGCCTAACGCTTCCGCCACTTGCAGAGCGGGCAGCGTGCCTTGGCGCAGCGAAACCAGAACCCCGTGCGACATGCCGGCGCGCTTGAGTTCGGTGGAGAATTCAATGATTTCAGGCGAGGCAATCTCGGCGTTTTTCCAAGGCTTGCACATGACGGCGGCCTTATGGCTGCCGCGCTCGATGACGAGGCTGAAATTATTTTCGCCTTCGCTGTTGGCCTGGCGCCAGGTGGCGCAACCGAGCTGGACGTATATTTCGCTGACCACTTTTTCCAATTGCAGCCAATCGGCTCCGCGCAATTTTTCCACCAGTTCCGCCTCCTCACGCTGGGACAGCGTGTCCGCGGCGGAGGGCGTGGAAGTTTTCGCCGCGAATTGACGGCCCACCGAAACCGTCAAAAGCACACCCGCCGCCAAAACCGCGCACACTTCGGGACTTGGCGGGGTGGACGAGGAGGGGCCAAAATAATGATAGATGCAGCCAACGAGGAAAGCAAAGGCGCTGCCCTGAAGAATCTCCAATCCGATGTCGTGTCGCTTAGCGAGAAGCATTTCAACTCTGCTAATCAGCAGCTACGGCGCCATAGGGCATTCCCCGAGGCGCACGTCGCAACATCTTGATGCGCAACGCGACGGCGGTTCACATTCCTGCTAAATCATTGCGTCTGCACGCGATAAAATGCCGGGTGTAGCGCGGCGGAAATGGGCGTCGAGACGGTCTTAAATCCGCCATCGCCCGCCACATTCGTGAACGTCTGCCAATTCGTGCCAGCGAGATTCGTATTGACTTGAATCAAGTACGTGTGGCTGGCCTGGGTTTGGAAAGAGAAATCGAGCGAGGTTCCAACCGTTTGCAAATCCACCAGCAAAACCGGCAGGCCGACGCTCGAGAAGCGGGCCAATGCCGCCGACTCCATGCCATTCGGGGAGGCAACGGAAGCGGCGCCAAAATAAATTTGGTTGGTGATTCCACCGGCGAGATAAATTTGGTCCGGGCCCGCGACCGCGATGGCGCCAGTGAGAAACACACCGCCGTTGCCGGTCATCGCTTCGCTTCCTTCCGTCCAGTCCAGCGCTCCATCCGCGCCGTATCGCGCCGCAAACAAGCCGTAGTCTGTGCGCAAGTTCAGAGGCCCGCGGCTGTTCATCAACCAGCGCCCGCCAAAATCGGTCGGCCCGCTAAACGCGCCGCCGACATAAATATTTCCGGCGGCGTCGGTTTGCATGGAACTGACATCCGTGTTGGTGTCGCCGAGCAGGCGCGCCATGAGGAACGCGCCATTGGTGTCGAAGCGGGCGACATAGGCGTTGCGGCCGGCGACACTGTTGAAGGCGAACGCGCCGAAACTCGCGTTGAGGCCGTACGTCTGGCCGCCGAGATAAATCTGGTTATTGCGGACATGCATCCGCATGAAATCGAGGTAGCCGTACGTGTTCGCCTCGTGCGCTCCCTCGCCTTGCAGCCAGACGCACGCGCCGTTCGTTCCGCATTTGGCCAGAAAAGTCGCGCCGCCATCCGCCGCCAGGGAGAATCCGCCGAAGGAGATGGGTTGAAATTTGCCGCCGACAAAAAATACGTTCGTGCCCACCACACACACGTCATCACCCAACGCGAAGCCCGAGGCGGTGGCCTGCACCCATTCCACGGCGCCCGCCGCCGCATAACGCGCGAGGATGCCCGCGCTGGTCCCGCCGCCGGACAGTTCCGCCACGCCCAAGGTCGAGCTGTCGCCCGCGCCCGCCACATAAATGGAGCCGTCCGCCGCCGGGGCGATGCCTTGCACGAAATCGCTGCCCGGGCCGCCGAAGCGGCGCGCGAGCTGGCACACGCCATTGGCGTCGAGGCGCGCCCAATAGGCGTCGTAACTGCCGGCGTTTGTCAAGACGAAGGAGCCCAGCGTGGCCACGCCCTGATAGGAGCCCCCCAGCAGAATGTTGCCCGCGGCGTCGAGCGTCATGACGTTTGCATTGTTGTTGCTGCCGCCGCCGAGATTGCGCGCCCACAACACGGAGCCGCGCGCATCATATTTGGCGAGAAAAAGCGCCGCCGGCTGCGCTGCTGTCAAAATATTCGTGCCAAACGTCGCCGTGCCGCTAAACCAGCCGGCGATCAGCACGTTGCCGGCGGCGTCGGTGGCGGCCACCTGCGCCGCGCTGGCCGAGGTTCCGGAGGGTCGCGTTGTCCAATTGACAGCGGGAGGCGCGGGATCATTCGTGATCGTGATCGTCACCTGCCCGCTCGAACCGGCGCCGAAATTATTGTGCGCCACGACATTGAAGGGATACGTGCTGTAGCTGGCCGGCGCGTTTGGAATTATCAACGTGTCGTTGGTCGCATCGGCCCACGCAATGTTGAAATAGATATACCAATCATACGTCACCGGAGAATCGCTCGTTACACTTGACTCGAGCGCCGCCGTGGTTCCGGCGTAAAAAACCTCGTTGTTCGAGAGCGCCCCGACCACGGGCGGATTGCCGGATGGGACAAAGGAGACTTGATCCAGCCAACCGGTGTCCGCGCCGTCCAAGCCGCCGCTGTCCTTGGTGTAATCCCAGTGCAGCACATGCGTGCCGGGGCCAATGGGCACGGTGTCCTGCGTCCAATCGACGTCGCCGGAGATGCTGTCCCATAAATCCCCGTCGAGGCTGAAGTCAAGGTAGTCGTAATCCTGCTCGGAAGAAACTTTCCACCAGAACGTCAGTGAACCGGGTCCCATGATCGTCGCTTCCAACACGCTGGTTTGATTGTCGGTGATCAGCCCGCTTTCCGCGGCAAACGCGCCGTCAAACGTGACCGAGGACTCCGTGAACCAAGGCGCGTCGCCACTGGTGGTCCAGCCGAAATTGGTGGTGTTGAGCGCAACATCGAACGTGGCCTCCGGTGGAAGATTGGTGACGCTTTCGCCGGGATGTTGGAAGAGATAGAGCACGTTGCTATCGCCAATCGGCTCGCGATAAATTTGCAGTTCGTCGAGCACACCCACCCAGCCGCTGAACCCGTCCCAGTTAAAACCGAGATCGGCCTCCTCGGAATTGGCCAGGATATTCGTGCCGGCGAAATCAGCGCTGTCCAGAACGCCGTTGATATAAATCCGGCGTTCGCCCGTCGTCACATCGCGGCTGACCACCACATGGACAAACGCGCCGGTGTTCACGGAGGACGCGGAATGCAGCGCCGTTCCGGTGTCGCCCGTGTAAAGGGCGATTTTGCTGCCGGTTTGCGTCAAAGGCATCGAATCATTGACGGGGTCGCCGTTGTTGCCCGCGGCCACGATGCCCGCGCCGAAGGTGTCGCTGTCGTTTCCAAAAACATTGGTCGTGGCCAGCCAGGCGGAAATCGCGTAGCTGCCTTCCACGGCATTTTTAATCGCGTCGGGAAAGGAATACCAACTGCCGCCATTGAACAGCAGGCCCCACGTCCCCAAAATGCCGGGCGCGGGATCGGGCGGGCGCGTGAACCACGACGGCCCGCCGAGCTGATAATTATTGCCGGAAAGATCCGCGCCGGGATTATTGGTGTCATCAAACGAATAGCTGGCCAGCAGCGGCGGCGGCTCACCCACAAAGAATTTGACGCTATCCTCGGCATGCCACTGCGTCAGCGTGCTCCAGCTCACGGGTTGCCCATTCTGATTGGTCAGCGACGAGATGGAAAATTTCGTCGCCGCAAAAAATTCGTTGGCCTCGAAATTATTGATGCCGTGCGGCAGCGGATTGTAGGGCGTCCAGGAAGAGGCATTGGTGTCCGCGCCAAAATCGTTGCCATTGTAAAAACTATAATCATCCGTGTGCGTGTTGACTTGAATATCGGTCGCGTTGGTGGGGCCGTCCCATTGGAAGAGCGGCAGCGTGGAAACATTCACCTCGCTGTTGGTCGGCGAAACGATTTGCAAATCGGGCAGGTCATTGGTGGAAATGCCGCCGACGGACACCGCAAAATGGTAGGTCTGCTCCGACGGCGAGCCTGCATCAACCACCAAGGTCCAGGGCCCATTCGTAAACTCGTCGAGAACCGGCTGCAAATCGGGAAAAGCCCAACCGCCGTACGACGCCCCCGATCCCGCGCCCGCGGTGTATTTGCCGGTGGGCGACGTGATCTGATCAAAGGTTACCGGCGTGTCCGAGTCGGTAAATTGCAAATCAGCGCCGTAACTGTGGTTGGGATTGGAAACTTCGCCCTGGCGATTGATGCTCAATTGAAAGCTGAACTGCCGCGGGCCGGCCAAACAAGGAAGCGAGAGAACAAGCCCGCCGAGGGCCACAACAAAACGAAAAGATTTCATGCAATGACAGAAGCGGTTTTCCCATTCTTTTACCCCGAATCCTCGTCCGCGTCAAACGGCGGGAGGCGGTTCCGCCAATGTTTGCACGACGACCGCCGTGGTGTTGTCGGAGCCGTCATTGGCCAGGGCGGCGTCCACGAGGGCGCGGGCGCGATTGCTTTCCCGGGGCGCGGAAGGATGGAGCATGTCAAGCAAATGATGCTCGTAGAGGCCCTTGACCAGGCCGTCGGTGCAGAGCAGGAAGACGTCGCCGGGCTCGCAGGCGATGGCGCCAACTTGCGGCTCGACAAATTGGTTGGAGCCGCCGAGGGCCTTTTGCAGGACGTTGCGGCGCGGATGGGTGCGGGCTTGGTGCTCGGTGATCTGCCCGTGACGCAGCAGCCAGGCCACATGCGTGTCGTCCTGCGTGAGCTGCTGGATGCGATTCTCCCGCGCGGGCCGGTAATACAAGCGGCTGTCACCGATATGGCCAAAGTACGCCCAACCCGGCGTGAACCAGCAAAGCGTCAAGGTGGCTTCCATGCCGCGCGTCTCGGAATAGCTGGCGCCCACGTAGGTGAGCGCGCGGTGAATCTCACCAAACAATTCCATGAGAATGTCCGGGAAGCCGGCGCTTAGGCCGATCGCTGATTGCTTGAAGGAACGCGGCAAAAGCGTGGTGATTTTTTCGACGGCAATGCGGCTGGCGAATTCTCCCGCCTTGGCCCCGCCCATGCCGTCGCTCACGGCAAACGCGCAATCGGCGTTCGCGAGGGAAAGGGCGCCGGTTTTGCCCAGGCGATGGACTTCGCGGGCGTCAAATTGGAGGCCGAGGAAGGAATCCTCGTTGTTGGGCCGGACCTTGCCGCGGTCCGTCCAGCCAAACCATTGCACGTGAGCGGGCGCGGCGGTGGGAGGAGGGGCTTGCATTTATTTGGCGGGGTCGGGCAGGAGCGTGGCCAATTCAAAGTCAATCACACAGAACCGGCCGTCGGATTGCCGGTAGGTGACGTTGCGGATGTCCGGATCGTCGTGGCGGACGCCGTAGGTTTCCAATTCCGCAAACAATTCGCGGGCGCGGGCAGCATCCAGATGCTCCACCCGGGTGCCGCAATTGGTGGTGATAATGCGCAGCAGGGTGGCATCCTCCTCCAGCAGGCGGGGGACGAAATTGCAGTTGCGCGCTTCGAGGTGGCGCAGGACGCGGACTTCATTGGCAAAGCGGGCCTGGGCATCGGGGCCGTGGTAGGTTTTCAAAACCCGGCCATCAAAACTCAGATGGACGGTGGCGCGGAGCGTGTCTTTGACTTGCAGCATGTCAGCCTCAATTTGCTTCCCAATTCATACAGTACGGTCAAAAAAATACAGCGCTGAATTGTTTTAAAGGAGCGCTGGGAAACGATTTTTCGCCGAGGCCGCTTTTTTTCCGTGCAGTGCAGGGGCATTTCATACAAATTTCTTACACGCGGCATCGCAGTTGCTATGCTCTACCGGATTATCTGACGGTCGGAAACCTGAGGGTTTCGGCAGCCAACAAACAATAACATCTAGATCGATTCAAATGGCAAAGTACAAATTGGAATACATCTGGCTCGACGGTTATCAACCTGTCGCAAACCTCCGTGGCAAAACCCTGATGAAGGAGTTTGCCAGCTTCCCCAAACTCGAAGAGCTGCCCAAATGGGGCTTCGATGGAAGTTCAACCCGCCAAGCCGAAGGGCACAGTTCCGACTGCGGCCTCAAGCCCGTGGCCGTCTTCCCCGACTCGACCAAGAAAAATGGCGTGTTGGTGATGTGCGAAGTGACCTTGCCGGACGGCAGTCCGCACCCGACCAACTCGCGCGCGACCATCCTCGATGATCCCGGCGCCTGGTTTGGCTTTGAGCAGGAATATTTTCTCTACAAAGACGGCGCGCCCCTCGGCTTTCCCAAGGGCGGCGGCTTCCCGCCCCCGCAGGGCAAGTATTACACGGGCGTGGGCTATGATTCCGTGGGCGACATCGCCCGGGAAATCGTGGACACCCATCTCGACCTCTGCCTGGACGCCGGCATCAACCATGAAGGCATCAACTCGGAAGTCGCCAAAGGCCAGTGGGAATTCCAGATCTTCGGCAAAGGCTCCAAGAGCGCGGCCGACCAGCTCTGGATGGCGCGTTATCTCATGATGCGCCTCTGCGAAAAATACGGCGTGGATGTTAACTGGCATTGCAAACCGCTTGGCGTGGATGTGGACTGGAATGGCTCCGGCATGCACAGCAATTTCTCCACGACCCACATGCGCGATGTGGGCGGCAAGCCTTACTTCGAATCCTTGATGGCGGCCTTTGACAAATACAAAAACGAGCACATCGCCGTTTACGGGCCGGACAATCATCTCCGCCTCACCGGCCTGCATGAAACGCAGTCCATCGACAAATTCAACTACGGCATCGCCAACCGCGGCGCCTCCGTGCGCGTGCCGCACAGCTTCGTGAACGCCGGCTACAAAGGCTATCTCGAAGACCGCCGCCCGAATTCGCAGGCCGATCCTTACAAGGTGGCCAGCCGCATCCTGCAAACGATCGCGACCGTGCCGACAAAATAATACTCGCACGAGAGCCAAGTCCTTTCGCCCCGGGGCGGATCCAGCGCGAGCTGATCCGCCTCGGTTTTTTTCCCAGGCGCCCAAAACAGGACAGGACGCGAGTGGAGCGCGGCGCGGCGCGGAACAGGGTTGGTGTTGCCGCGCAAGGAGTTCCGCAGAAACGAGGCATTTTCCAGCGCTCTGGCATGTTGACTGCTTCCTAAATCCCGGCGTGTCGCTGCGCCAATAAATGCGGACGAGAGCCGCAATTTGCGCCGCGCCACGCCTCTGCCTTCCTCGCTTCACGCTCCAAAATAATGTTTGACAAAGCCGCCGTTTCAAGATTAGCTGCGGCGTTGGCTTTTTCCACCTATGAAACGACTCTCTCCTGCGACTGCCCTTCGTCTTGCCCTGGTCTTGACCGCCTGGCTGGCTGGCCCGCGCCTCTTCGCCACGACGCTGACGCTGACGCCGTCCTCCATCAGCAATACCTTCGACGGGCAAGTGACGTTGCAGGTGACAGGCATAGCGCCGGGCGGAACGGTGGTGGCGCAAAAATATCTCGACGTCAACGGCAACGGCGTCATTGACGCAGCGGATGAGCTGATCGAACAGTTTACCCTGACCGACGGCCAGGCAGGCATGGTGATTGCCGGGGTGACCAATGGGGCGGTTCCCGGGGACACTGACGCGACTCCCGGGCAAATCACCGCGAAACTGCATTTAAGCCCGAGCGACTTTACGCAGAATATTATCGGCCAATACCTGGTGAAGATTTCCACGGCCACGGATGCGGTGACCAATGTGTTTACCGTCACGAATTTTCCCTTTGGACAAGGCGTGGCCGGCAATGTGGTGAGCAACGGCACGAGCGCGACCGTCCCGTATGCCACGGTGTTGCTTTTCCCGCCGCCGCGCCCGGGACATAGCGGGCTGGGCCAGCCGGCGGGCGGCACAGTGGCGAACGGCGCGGGCGCCTATGGCATTCAAGCCCCGCCCGGCAGCTATTTGGTGGTGGCATTCCGCAGCAATTACGTGACCCCCACAGCGGCGGCTCCCCTGGTGACTGTCACCGCCGGTGTGACGCTCACGACAAACTTGAGCCTGTCCAACGCCACGACCACCATCTCCGGCCGGGTGGTGGATGCGGCAAATGCGAACGTGGGTTTGCCTGGCCTGTTTGTCACAGCGCAAGGCAACGGACTGTTGGCCGTGGGCGGAACGGACAGCAACGGATTTTACAGCATGGCCGTGCAACCCGGGAGCTGGAAGCTGAACGCCAATGGCGCCAGCCTCAACGATTTGGGATACGTGACGCCTTCCGGCAATGCCTCCGCCAACGCTGGGGACAGCGGCGTGATTCTTTCCTACGCCAAGGCCAATGCTCTCGTCTACGGACGCGTGACGAATAATTTGGGCCAACCGCTGGCGGGGATCGATTTGTTCGCGCAAGACAACAATAATTCCGGCCAGTCGCTGTATGATTTGGACACGTTCTCAGATGCCAATGGCAATTACGTCGCCGCCATTGTGGGTGGTTTGGGAGACAACGACCTTTGGCAGGTGGAAGTCAGCAATGACAACAATCCCACGAATTACCTTTTCTCCCAGCCGTCGTTCGACCAGACCGGCGCGAGCATTGCGGCGGGCACGGCCCTGCTGGCGAATTTCAACGCGATTGTCGTCACGCATCATATCACGGGCACGGTCACGTTTAATGGCGCGCCCGTGACAGGCGCGCAGGTCAGCGCCAATCTGGAGGGTTCGCCGGATAATTTTCGGGCGCAGACGGACACGGACGGCGCGGGGCATTACGATCTGCTGGCGGCCAACGGAACCTGGAGCGTGAGCCTCACCTGCCAGGGCGGGAACGACAGCCTGGACAATGTTTTGGGCGGCGGCAATTACTTCTGCCCCGATGCGCAGGACGTGACCATTTTGAATAACGACAGCACGGCGGATTTCGCGGTGCAGGCGCAGTCGTTCGACGCGCAGCTTTCCGGCAGAGTCGTGGACGATTTGGGAAATCCAGTGGCGAATATGAACCTCTTCGCCTTCCCCAACGGCGGAAACGGCGCTTATTTCGGCGCCACGACCGATCAAAATGGGAATTATCAAATGGGCATTGATGCCGGCGATTACGACGTGGAGTTAAACTCGGACCCCTCCAGCGGCGCGGCCTCCGTGGGGTTGGTCAGCCCGTTTATTCCGGTGACGATCTCGGCTGGAAACGATGTCAGCGGCATGAACCTCGTGGCTCGGCATGGGACGGGCTCCATTTTCGCCTCCATCACGAACAGCGGCAATGCCGCCGGGGTGGCGGGAATTTTCATTTCCGGCTCCGCCGCGCTGCAAGGGACTAATTACGTGACGGTCAACCCGGCGACCGACGCCAACGGCAAAACCACCTTGCTCGTCTGCAACGGCCAGTGGCGGGTTACGCCGGATTGCCACGGCCTCAACAATCTCGGCTTTCCCTGCGTCAACGGCCAGGACATCAATATTGTCAATAATAACGGCGCCGCGAACTTTTTGGTGGCGACGGCCACGGTGTTGCGCCCGCGGCTCGGCTCGCTCGCGTGGGCGCCGGGCCAGTTTCAATTCGGCTTCAGCGGCGCCACGAACCAGCTTTATACGGTGCAAATCTCGACCAATCTCAGCTCGGCCTGGGTGTCGATTTTCACCACCAACTCCGCGGCGTCCGGGTCTTTCAACTTGACGGATCCCCAAGCGACCAATCAACAGCGCTTTTACCGCGTGAAAGTGGGCGGGCCGTAGCGCGGTTAACGGGTGTTTTGATCGCCCAGGGTGCCGTGGTAGAATTGGAATTCGTAGTCGTCCAATTCCTTGTTCAAGGCTTGCAGATTGGCGAAGGGAGGGGCGATGTAAGCGGTCCAGGAAGGGCGTTGCGGCAGCTTGTCGATGGCTTCAAACAAGGCGCGCGCCCCGGCGGTGGCCAGGGCGCAGGAGCAGGAATTAATCGCGCCGGCCTTGACGGACATTTCCCATTCGACCGGCGTCAAGAATTGGTTGATCGGCAGCGGCGTTTCGCTGGCGCCCATTTTCTCGGCATACTTGGCGTAGTGCCCGAGGTAATGGTGCGAAAGATTGATCGCCATGAGCACGCTGACCATCTGGTTGAAGTAACTCATCTGGTCGTTCTTCACGGTGTCCGACCAGTAGCGCGGCTCGGAAATTTCCGGAAGATTGAGGTGGTCATGGCTGCCCAGTGAAATCGTCTTGACGTAAGAGTCAAAGAAGCCCGGCGTGATGCGGTCCACGGCCTTGGCGTGGGAGACGTGGTTCATCAAATCGATCAAGCCGACGGAGAGCGAAACTTCCCGCGAAACCTTGCTGTCGTCGGTCAAGGCCACCGGATCGATAAATGGGCGTTCCTGCGATTGCACGGAAACCGGGCGCGGATCAAGCTGATCGCCCCAACGGGTGGGCAACGATTCGTAAAGGCTCTCCCCAATCTTCAGCGTGATCGTGTAACCATTGGCGTAGGTGCGCGTCAGGCCCTCGCCCAAAGCGCAAAACACCGCGGAGCCCGCAAAAATAAATGCGGCCGCCCTGAACAGAATGGTGGTTGGTTTCCCCAAGCGGACGTAGTCCACCATACCCGGCAAAAATTGTCCACAGATTTCCTTGCTTTTATAAAAAAGCTTGATACCATGCAAGAGCCCGTTTTTGTGCGGGACAGGATTTGCGCTTCTCACGACTCGCCCTCTCATCGTCAAAAGACGTTGCGGACTTGAATCGCCAGTTAGAGTTTCTCGGGAGTTTGCAGAAGAGCCGCCACCCGCCCCACCAACCGGCCTGCGGCGCCGCCGTCGATGACACGATGGTCGAAACTGAGGGTGAGATTGGCTTCGTTCACGGGCACAAATTGATTCTTTTTCTCGTCCCAGAACGGGACTTTCTTGCCTGCGCCCAAGCCTAGCACGAGCGTCTGTTCGGGCAGCGGAATAGGGGTGGCCCAGGTCAGGCCGAACGTGCCGAAATTGGTGACCGTGGCGATCGAGCCGCCCGTGGCATCCGGCGGCAAGCGGCGTTGGCGCGCCAGCTCCACCAGTTCGTTGTAGCGCAGCGTCAATTCGCGCAAGGGCCGCGCGTCGGCGTTGCGCAAGACGGGGACCAGCACGCCGTCCTCCGCCTCGACGGCGAAGCCAAGGTCAATGGAAACTGGGTGGACGATTTTGGCGCCGATGAGGCGTCCCGCGGGCGCGCTGTTTTCCGCCAAAGCCAGAGCCAGGGCGCGCAAGGCGTAAAGCGCCGGGCCGGGCTTCGGCTGTGTAACTTTGCGATGGGCCAGCATGGCGTCGAGGGCGCAGGGCAAGGCCACCGTCGCCAGCGGGCGCGTCCAACTGCGGCGCATCGCGTCCGCCACCGCCACGCGCATGCTCGAAGCGTCGGAGAGCTTGTGCTTTTTCAGGCCGGCCAAAAACTTTTCAAAATCCAGAATCGTGACGCGACCCGCCGCGCCGCTCCCGGGCAAGCCCGCCAAATCGGCGGCGTGAATGCCCAACTCCGCCATGCGCGCCTTCATGCGCGGGGACATATAACTGGCGCCCGCCGCATGGGCCGGCACAGGCAGGCCGCGCACGGTGGGTTGCACGGTTTTGCGCTCCGGTTCGGGCATCGCCGGCTCCTCCCCGTTCACCGGCGTTTGCGCGCTGGCCGTCGGCTCTTCGGGCTGCCCCAAGCCGAGACGCTCGGCGTCTTCGACATTCACTTCGAGATATCCGAGGACGGCGCCGACGGGATAACTCTCGTTCAATTGCGCCTTCAGCTCGTGCACTTTTCCCGGGCACGGCGAAGCGACGTTCATCGTGGCCTTGTTGGTTTCCACTTCAATGACATCCTGGTCGGCGGCGACTTGATCGCCCACCGCGATGAGCAGATTGACAATGGTGGCCTCAGCGATGGATTCGCCGAGCTGCGGCATAATGATGGGAATGCGGGTGGTCATGAACGCAAAAGATTGCGGGCGGCGGTGGCGATGCTGCGGGCGGTCGGGCGATGCGTGGACCAAAGATTCGGATGATAGGGAATCGGCGTGTCCTTGGCGTTCAGACGCTGCGGCGGCACGTCAAGCAGATTAAACCCCTCCGTCGCCACCCGCGCGATCACCTCCGCCGTCACCCCGCCCCACGGCCACGCTTCGCCCACGCAAAGCAGGCGCCCGGTGCGCGCGACCGACGCAATCACGGTGTCGGTGTCCAGCGGTTTGATCGAGCGCAAATCGACCACTTCAATATCCACGCCTTCGGAAAGCAATTCGTCCGCGACTGCCAGAGCTTCGTGCACCATGGCGCTGTAGGCCACAATCGTCAGATCGCGCCCGGCCCGCGCGATGCGCGCCTTGCCCACCGGCATGGCCTCCGTCGGCAGGGCCGGCGCCTTCAGATGGTAATACAGATATTTATGCTCGCAAAAAATCACCGGATCATCGATTGACACCGCTTCCAGCAACATGCTGTAGGCGTCTTCGACCGTGGCTGGCGTCATGACGATCAACCCGGGGTAATGCGCATAAATCGCCTCCATGCTTTGGCTGTGGAACGGCCCGCTCCCGGACGTGCCGCCGGAAGGCAGCCGCACCGTGATGGGGCAAGGCACGCGCGTGCGCCAATACAAGGTGGCCGCGTGGTTTAAAATTTGGTTGAGGCCGGGCGTGGAGAAATCCGCGAATTGCATTTCCACGATGGGGCGCATGCCTTCGATCGCGGCGCCGATGGCGGCGCCCACCATCGCGTCTTCGCTAATCGGCGCGTCCATGACACGTCCGGGAAATTCCGCCGCGAGGTTCTTGGTGGCCTTGAACGCGCCGCCGAACGCGCCCACGTCCTGCCCGTAAATAAAAACGCGCGGATCATCCGCCAAAGCTTTGGCCTGCGCCTCCCGAATTGCTTCCAGGTAAGTGATGCTCATGGCGCTTCCGACGCCATTGGCGCTTCAAACACCTCGCTCAAATGCCGCGACGCCAAGGCGCACCAATTTTCCTTGAACGGATCGGGAGCGGGTTCGCGCTGCACTTGGGCCACGGTTTCCTCGACGGTGTGCGCCGCTTCATCGCGCATGGCTTTGAGCGCCGCCTCGTCCGCCCACCCTTGCCGCGCGAGAAATTGCTCGGCGACTTTCAAACAATCGCGGCCCAGCGGGGATTGTTTCATCTTGGCGTCGATGTAGCCCGCGTCATCATGTTCGCCGTGGCCGCATAAGCGCAGCAGGCGGGCCACGATCAATTGCGGCCCATGGCCTTCGCGGGCCTGGCTCACGGCGCGGCCCACGACCTTCAAACACGCCTCCAAATCGGTGCCGTCCACCGAATGACCCGCCACGCCATAACCCACCGCTTTATCGCTCAAATCGCGGCAGGCAAATTGCCGTTCGGACGGGGTGGAGTAGGCAAATTGATTGTTCGCGACGACCAGCACCAGCGGCAACTTCTCCACCGCCGCCTGGTTGATGGCCTCGTGAAAGGAGCCGGTGGAAGTCGCGCCTTCGCCCACGCACGCCGCGCCCACGACGCCGCGTTCGCCACGAAAACGCCGTGAGATCAAGGCGCCGTTCACCACTGAAATCATGGCCCCGAGATGGCTGATCATGGCGAACATGCCCTCCTTGGGCCGTCCGCGATGCACATTGCCTTCGCGCCCGCGCATCGGCCCGAGGGCGGAGCCCAGATAAGTCCGCACGGCGTCAAGCATAGGTTCACCGAAAGCCAGCCGCCCGGCGCCGTCCCGGATCAAGGGCGCGTAAATGTCCCCTTTCTGCAAAGCCAGCCCCAAAGCCACCGACAGCGCCTCCTGGCCGCGGCCGAGGAACACTCCGCCATGGATTTTTCCCCCGCGATACAGGCTGGCCAGCTTGTCATCCAAAATCCGGGACAACAGCATGAAGCGGTAAGCTTGGAGAAAGCGCTCTCGCTGAGAAGAGGCAACGTCCGATGGTTCCCGGCTCGCCACAGTCTGCAACATCCGCATATTTTAATCCCTCCTCCCGCCGCCGTGCAATGTTTCTTTCCCGCCGGGCTATTCGGGCGGCGCCGCCGTCCCATCCGCCCGGAAGCGGTGGGTTTCTTTTTTGCCCTGCACCGTCAATTCTATTTCGTATTCAGCTTTGCCCTGGTCGGTGGATTTGTCCACCGTCAGTTCACCCGCGCCGGCCCCCGGCAGCGCCTTGATCGCCGCCTGCACGGGCGCAGGTATTTCCGCCAGCGGCAATTCCTCGTCCGTCACATCTCCATCCGGATCGACCGACAATTCACGCTCCTGGCCGGCGCGCGTGTAGGTCACATCGTAGGTAGCGTCGTCTTCATCATTGCTAAATTCAATGGCGGAAATTTTTGCGCCGGCCAATTCGGTTTGGATGGTTTTCCGCACCGGCTCCGGCGCCTCGGCCAGCGGCAGCTCCAGGCTGATGAGCTTCCCATCGGCCGCCACCGTGAAATTCCGCGTCGCGCCCGCCTTGGTCATTTCGACGTCGTATTCGGTTTTGCCATTTTCGACGGAGCGATCAATCTCGCCCAACTGCGCCCCGGCGGCGGTGGCGCGCACCGTTTTTTGCGCGGGCGCGGGCATCTCCTCGAGGAAAACCTGCACTTCGGCCAATTCCCCTTCGCGCGTCACGGTCAGGCTGCGCTCCTTGCCGGCGCGCGTGAAATCGATGTCAAATATGATTTTATCCCCGTCCTTGTCCCGCACGATGTGTTCGATGCGGCCTTCGCCAATTTCGCGCCGCGCCGCTTCGCGCGCCTTGATGGGGAGCCGCGCCAGTTTCGCCTCGTTGCCCGTCGGGGCGCCCCAAGCCGCCGCCGCCCAGCACGCCGCGCCCACCGCCGCCCACATCGCACGTTTCATGCCTGACCCCTACTCCTCCGCGCCGCGCCGGGCAATGCAAAAATTCCTTGTGTCTTTTCTCCGCGCACGCCTCACTACTCCGGTATGTCTCTTCTCATTCGGCAGGGTGAAATCGTGACCGCCAGCGAACGCTACGTCGCCGATATTCTTTGCGAAGGCGAAACCATCACCCGCATCGATGCGCAGATCGCGCCGCCGCCCGGCGCGGAGATTGTGGAGGCGGCCGGCAAATACGTTTTTCCCGGCTTCATCGATCCGCATGTGCATATTTATCTGCCGTTCATGGGGACGTTCGCCAAGGACACCCACGCCACGGCCAGCCGGGCCGCGCTCGTCGGCGGCACCACGACGTTCATCGAGATGATTTGCCCCGGGCGCGAGGAGAAGCCGCTGGCGGCCTTTGAACTGTGGCTCGGCAAAGCCCAGGGCCAAAGCGCCTGCGACTTCACGTTTCACATGGGCGTGACGCGTTACGACGCGGAAGCGGAGCGCGATTTCCGCGAAATTGTGCAACGCGGCGTGAGCAGCTTCAAAGTGTTCCTAGCCTACAAGGGCGCGCTCGGCGTGACCGATGATGAATTATACAAAACGCTTTGCCTGGCCAAGGAACTCGGGGTGATCACCACCGCGCATTGCGAAAACGCCGACCTCATCGCCGCGACCCAGGCGCGCCTGCTGGCTGCGGGCAAGACCGGCCCGGAATATCATTATTGGAGCCGCCCGCCATTGGTGGAGGCGGAGGGTGTGCATCACTTGATGGCGTTTGCCCGGCTGACCGGCGCGCATGTTTATATTGTGCACACCAGTTGCCACGAAGCCCTCCGCGAAGCGATTCGCGGCCAGGCCCAGGGCGTCCATGTCTGGGTCGAGACGCTCATTCAATATTTGTTATGCGACAAAACCGACGCGGAAAGGCCGGACTTTGAAGGCGCGAAATTTGTGATGTCGCCGCCTTTGCGCGAGAAATTGAACCAGGAAATTCTCTGGAACGGTTTGCGCCACGGTTTCGTCGCCACGCTGGCCACCGATCACGCGCCGTTCGATTTCAAGGGCCAGAAGGAAATGGGCCGAAACGATTTCACCAAAATCCCCAACGGCATTCCCTCGCTGGAAGATCGAATCAATTTATTTTACACTCACGGCGTCAAGGCCGGCCGCATCGACCTGCACCAATTCGTCAACGCCGCCAGCACCCAGGCCGCCAAGCTCTTCGGCCTCTTCCCGCGCAAAGGCGCCATTCAACCCGGCGCCGACGCCGATCTCGTGGTGTATGACCCGAATTATCGCGGCAAAATTTCCGCCAAAACGCACCAGATGAACCTCGATTACAACGCCTTTGAAGGCTGGGAAATCGAGGGGCGTCCGCATGTCGTGACCGTGCGGGGAAAAATCGCCGCGCGCGACGGCAAATTTGTGGGGGACAATCAGCGCGGCCAATTCCTGCGCCGCGCGCCGCATCATTTTTGAGCCGTCTTGGCGGCGCGCGCCGCCTCGGCGAATTGCCGCGCCACGCGGGTCAGTTCCGCCCAATCCGACGTGTCCAAAATCCGCGCGCTCAGGAGCGAGGAGCCCGCGCCCACCGCCGGACAACCCGCCTTGAAAAAACCCGCGATCGTGCCGAGATCCACCCCGCCCGTCGGCACCAGCCGCAAATGGGGCAGCGGCGCCCGCAAGGCCTTGATAAAACCGGCTCCCAAACCGTCGGCGGGAAAAATCTTGATGAAATCCGCGCCCGCTTCATGCGCCAGCTGCGCCTCGGTCGGCGTGTAGGCTCCCAGCATCACCGGGCGATCCAAAGCGCGCGCCGCCGCCGCGATGGCTGGGCGCATGATCGGCGTCACCACAAATTCCGCGCCCGCCTCCACCGCCGCGCGGCAGGTCGCCTCATCCAAAACCGTGCCGACGCCCAATAACGCGGTTTCGCCAAACCTGGCTTTCGCCATCGCGATGGCGCGCAACGCCTGAGGCGTGGTCATGGTGATTTCCACCGCCGTCACGCCGCCGGCGAGCAGGGCTTCCGTCAACGGCACCACCTGCTCCGCCGAGCGCGCCCGCACGACCGCAATTACGCCGGGATCGAGCAGGGCCGCGATGATCTGGCTTTTATTTCTGGCCATGCGTCCGGTTAAAATCATCGACCACGGCGCGTATGGCGCGCGTATGCAGGCTCGTGCTGCCACAACAGGACCCGACAATGTTGGCCCCCGCCGCCAGCACATCCGGCAGCCGCTGCACCATTTCCTCCGGCGTCTGTTTATAAACTGCTTTCAGCTTTTCCAAAACGGGCAGGCCGGCGTTTGGTTGACACATGGTGAACAGGTCGCACACGGACTTGTAGAGAGGAATAATTTGCGAGGCCGCCTCCATATCCATCCCCGTGCCGCAGTTGAGGGCGATGACGTCCGCGCCTTTTTCCTGCGCAAACGCGGCGGCTTCCTCCGGCGCAATGCCCATCATGGTTTTGAAAAATGTTCCGTCCAACGACCGATCATACGCGAGCGAAGCAATGATGCACGGCGCGCCCGCTTCCTTCGCGGCCTCAATGCCGAGGCCCAATTCCTCATAGGACGTTTGTGTTTCCAGGATGATCGCATCCACGCCGCCCGCCACCAGCGCCGCCGCCTGCTCGAGCAACGCGGCGCGCACCACGTCCGCCTTTAAATCTCCATACGGCTCCAGCACGCCGCCGACCGGGCCGATGTCGCCCAGCACAAATCCTTCGCGTCCGCCAAACGCCTCCCGCGCCACGCGGGCGGCCGCGCGGTTGATCTCCGCCAATTCGTCCGCGTGTTGATGGCGCGTGAGCATCAGCCGGTTCCCGCCAAACGTGTTGGTAATGATGCAATCCGCGCCGGCATCCACATAGCGGCGCTGGATTTCCAGCACTCGCTCGGGATGCGTCAGGTTCCACATTTCGCCGGAGCCGCCCTGCTCCAGGCCGGCGCGCATCAATTCTGTGCCCATGGCGCCGTCACAAACCAGTCGCCGTTTGCCCAATGCCTCTTTTAATCGTGTATTTGCCATGTGGTTGGTCGCTTTTGGCCGCAGCATAGGCGTTTGGCGGACGGCGCGCAATGCCGCGGTCACGCCCCCGTTTTCCGGGCGCTTCCCCTGATTTAGGGCAGGGAAAACATTGAGCGTCCAAACAGGCGGGGCGCGGATTGTGAGCTTTGGGCGGCTTTTCTATTCTGGCCGCTGTGAACGTGGCTCAGTCGATCCCCGAAATTTTTGAGGCTCAAGCTCGCCGCGCGCCGGACGCCGTTGCGCTCGGTTGCGACGGCTTAAACTGGACGTACCGCGAACTCAATGAGCGGGCCAACCAAATCGCCCATCGCCTGCGCGGCTTGGGCGTCACCGCCAACACCCCGGTCGCGCTCTGTCTCGGACGCACGCCCCACATGGTCGCCGCCATCTTGGGCGTCTTGAAAGCGGGCGGCGCTTATGTTCCCATCGATTCCGCGTATCCGAAGGAGCGCATCGCGTTCATTCTGACGGACACGGCGGCGCCGGTGATCGTCACGCAAAGCGCGCTGGCCGGTTCACTCCCTGCCACCACCGCGAAGATCGTTTGCGCCGATGGCGAAAACGCCGCGGAAAGCCGCGAAAATCCCAGCGTGTCCATCGCCGCGAACGACACCGCCTATATCATTTACACCTCCGGATCGACCGGACAGCCCAAGGGCGTGATGGTCACCCACCATAACGTCGTCCGGCTCTTCCAGGAGACCAATGGCTGGTATGGCTTCAACGAGCGCGATGTCTGGACATTGTTTCATTCCTACGCCTTTGATTTTTCGGTTTGGGAGATTTGGGGCGCATTACTTTATGGCGGGCGGTTGGTCGTGGTTCCGTACCTGGTCAGCCGCTCGCCTGAGGCTTTTTACGAACTTCTGGAGCGCGAGCGCGTCACGGTGCTCAATCAGACGCCCTCGGCCTTCCGGCAATTGATCTGGGCCGAGAACGCGGCGCCCGAGGCGCGCCGGCTCTCGTTGCGCTACGTGATTTTCGGCGGCGAAGCCTTGAACCTGCCGATGTTGCGGCCGTGGTTTGATCGTCATGGCGACAAAACGCCCTGCCTCATAAACATGTACGGCATCACGGAAACGACCGTGCATGTCACCTATCGGCCCATTCGCCAGGCGGATCTCGATGTCGGATTGGGCAGCGTGATTGGCGATCCCATTCCCGATTTGGAGTTTCTTTTGCTGGATGAAAAGCTGCGCCTGGCTCCTTCCGGTTGTCCCGGCGAAATCTGCATTGGCGGCCCCGGGCTGGCGAAGGGTTATTTGAACCGGCCGGAATTGACGGCGGAGAAATTCATCCCGCACCCATTGGGCGGCGCGGGCAAGCTGTATCGCTCGGGCGACCTCGCGCGACGGCTCCCAGGCGGCGAAATCGAATATCTCGGCCGCATGGATTGCCAGGTCAAGATTCGCGGCTTCCGCATTGAGCTGGGCGAGATCGAGTCCGTCCTGCAGCAGCATCCGGCGGTGCGCGAATGCGTGGCAGACGCGCGGGGCGAGGGCGAACAAAAGCAATTGGTCGCGTACATTGTGCCCAAGGGCGAACTGGCTGTTTCCGGGTTGCGCGAATGGGTGGCGGGCAAACTGCCGCCGCAAATGGCGCCGGCGCTTTTTGTTGTCATCGATAAAATTCCTCTCACCGTCAACGGCAAGGCGGATCGCCGCGCGCTGCCCGAACCGGGGCATGCCCGGCCGGATTTGACGCAGCCGTACACCGCGCCGGCCAACCCGCGCGAAGCGGCGCTGGCCCGCATTTGGCAGGACGTGTTGAGTCTCGACCACGTGGGCCGCAACGACAGTTTTTTTGAATTGGGCGGCGATTCCATCCGGAGCATCCAGGCCCTGGCTCGCGCGCACGAGCAGAGCATTTACATTTCGTTGCCGCAGCTTTTCGAGCATCCGACGATTGCCGAATTGGCCAGCCTGGCCGAGGATGACCATAGCGAAGCCATTCCGCCGCTGAAATCATTGGAAACGCTGCCCGCAGGCGTGATCGACGCCTATCCGATGACCAAGCTGCAAACCGGCATGGTGTTCCACAGCGATCTCGACCCGGCCTCCGCCGTGTTCCATGACGTGTTCAGCTTCCAGCTCCGCATGCCGTTCGCGGAGGAGGGGTTGCGCCAGGCGATCGCGCGGCTGGTGGAGCGGCATCCAATTTTCCGCACCTCCTTCGACGTCGGCGGCTACAGCGAACCGATGCAATTGCTGCATGCGCACGTGACGACGCCTTTCACCGTCGAGGATTTGCGCAATCAACCGGCGGCGGCGCAACGGCAGGCGCTGGTCTCCTGGGTCGAGACCGAGAAACGGCGCCGGTTCGATTGGAGCGTTGCTCCCCTGATGCGCCTTCACGCGCAGCTTTATAGCGACGATACTTTTCAATTCATCGTCAGTTTTCATCATGCCATCATGGATGGCTGGAGCCTGGCCGCGATGCTCACCGAGCTGTTTCGGGACTATCATTCGCGCACCGCGCCGGCGGCGCCCAAGGTCACCTACCGCGATTTCGTGGCCTTGGAACGCGCCGCGCTTGAGTCCGAGAAAACGTCCGAATTCTGGCGCAAGAAAATGGCCGGCGTCAGCGCGCAGCTTCTGCCCCGCTGGCCCAAGGCGATGTGCAAGGGCGGACGCGAACAGGTGCGCGGCCCGGAAATTATTTTTCCGCGCGATGTGCTGGACGGATTGCAAAAACTGGCCCGCGCCTCCCGCACTCCCTTGCGCACCTCGCTGCTGGCGGCGCATCTGCGGGTGATGAATTTTCTCACCGGCCACGCGGACGTCGTCACCGGCCTGGTCACCAATGGGCGTCCGCAGACTGTTGATGGAGAAAAGCTGATCGGACTGTTTCTCAACACGCTGCCTTTGCGGCTGGATTTGGCCGGTGGAACGTGGAGGGATTTGGTGGCGCAAACGTTTGCCGCGGAAAAGGAAATCATCCCGCATCGGCGCTGCCCGCTTTCGCGCGTGCAGCAATTGGCCGGCGGCCAGGCGCTCTTCGAAACCGCCTTCGATTTTGTGCAATTCCATGTTTACAAGGATTTGCCCGGCTATGGCGCCCGCGCCTTTCTCGAGGACCATTATTTCGAGGCCAACAATTTCAATTTCTATGTGACCTTCATGCTCGACGCCGAGGCCGCCGAGCTGCAGATGCATTTCGATTACAATCCCAACGAATTTTGCCCGGAGCAAATCGCCTTGTTCTGCGGCTATTACGAACGGGCGCTGCGGTCTTTGGCCCTGACACCAGACGCGCCCTACGATGACGCCGCGCTGCACGATCCGGTGGAGCAAAAGCGGTTGTTGACAGATTGGAACGACACGACGGTCAGTTATCCCGCCCTGTGCGTGCATCAACTTTTCGAGGCGCAAACCGTGCGCACGCCGCACGCGATTGCGGCGAGTTTCGGAGAGCGCCGCCTGACGTATCGCGAGTTGAACAACGCTGCCAACACCCTGGCCGCGCGGCTGCACAGCCAGGGCGCCGGGCCCGGCGCCATGGTGGGGATTCGTTGTGAGCGCTCGCTGGAAATGCTCGTGTGCGTCCTGGGCGTTCTCAAGACCGGCGGCGCTTATGTGCCGCTCGATCCGGCCTATCCGCAGGAGCGCCTGGATTTCATGACGCGCGACGCCGGGCTTAAAATCATTTTGACTAAAGAGGCCGATCTCTTGTCGCAGGCCGGGCAAAATTCATCCAATCCCGCCAGCCGCGTTTCGCATGAGGACGTGGCCTATATGATTTACACGTCGGGCTCCACCGGCCAGCCCAAAGGTGTGCAGGTGCTGCATCGCGGCGTGGTCAATTTTCTTGAATCGATGCGGCGCGAACCGGGTTTGTCGAGCAGCGACGTGTTGCTGGCGGTCACGACTTTATCGTTCGACATTGCGGGGCTGGAACTATTGCTGCCGTTGACCGTGGGCGCGCAAACCGTGATTGCGAGCAGCGATCAGACGCTGGATTTTTCGGAGCTGGCCGAGACCTTGGAACGAAGCCGCGCGACAGTCATGCAGGCCACGCCCACGACGTGGCGCGGGTTGATCGAAGCGGGCTGGAAAGGCAATCCGCGCCTCAAAGCGCTGTGCGGCGGCGAAGCGTTGCCGCGCGACCTCGCGGACCAATTGCTCCCGCGCTGCGGCGAACTGTGGAACATGTATGGCCCCACCGAAACCACCATCTGGTCCACGATTCATCGCGTCAGCCACGGCGCCGGCATCGTCCCCATTGGCAAACCCATCGCCAACACCCAGGTGTTCGTCCTTGATCCGCGCGGGCAATTGGTTCCCACCGGAACCGACGGGGAGATATATATTGGCGGCTCCGGATTGGCCCGCGGTTATTTCCATCGCGATGATTTGACGGCGGAAAAATTTCCCACGAACCCCTTTGATCCGAAAACGCGCCTCTATCGCACCGGCGATGTCGGACGGTTCCTGCCCAACGGAGACCTGATCTGCGGCGGGCGTTTGGATCATCAGGTAAAAATTCGCGGCAACCGCATTGAGCTGGGCGAAATCGAAAGCGCTCTCTCCCGGCACCCGGGCGTCTCCGCCGCAGTGGTGGTGGCGCGGCAGGATCCGAAGTTGGGCGCGCAGTTGGTGGCCTATTGCGTGTCGCGCAATGGCGGCGTGCCGGCGGAGGAGTTGCGTGGTTTCCTCGCGGAGCGCCTGCCGGTGCAGATGTTGCCGGGCCGTTTTGTCACGCTGCCGGAATTGCCGCTCACGCCCAATGGCAAGATCGACCGCCAGCGCCTGCCCGCGCCGGAGGACGCGCGGCCGGAAATGGAGCGGGCCTTCACGGCGCCGCGCACGCCCATCGAAAAACTCCTTGCGGAAGCGTGGTGCGATGTTTTGAAAATCGACCGCGCGGGCATCCATGACAATTTCTTTTTGCTGGGCGGCAATTCGCTCCTGGCGATGCAGGTGGTGGCGAGGATTCGCCGGCGCATGGACGCGCCGGTTTCGGTGGCGGGTTTATTCGAGCATCCCACGATCGCCGAACATGCCCTCCATCTTTTAACCGAGTTAATGGAGAAGGAAGTATGAGAGCATGGGGGTTTTGGGCGGGGTTGTTCGTGGCCGTGGCCGCACACGCCAGTTTGTTGGATCAGAGTTTCAACCCCGGCACCGGCGCGAATGGCCTGGTCGAGACCATTGTGCCCCTGGCCGATGGCAAAATATTGATGTGCGGCAATTTCACCACGTTCAATAACGCGTCCCGGGCCTATATCGCGCGCCTAAATGCGAATGGCAGCATCGACACTAATTTTAACGGTCATCCCGCCTATTGGGTCCGCTCGATGTCGCTCCAAACCGATGGCAAAATTGTCATTGGCGGCTTTTTTAATTTTGTCGAAGGCGCGCCGCGCAACCTCGTGGCGCGGTTGAATGCCGATGGCGGTCTGGACACTTCCTTCGATCCGGGAACAGGCGCCACCGGCGTCCTGGGTGTGGCGGTGGACGGCGACGCTGATCCCTTCATCTTTGCCACAGCGATTCAGCCGGACGGCAAAATTTTGATCACAGGAAATTTCACCAATTACAACGGGACGGACATGTATGGCATCGCCCGCTTGAACACCAATGGCTCGCTGGACACCAATTTCAATATTGGCGCCGGGTTCAATGTGAATTCCTGGGGCCGCTCGCTCCTGGTGCAGCCCAACGGCCAGATCATGGCCACCGGCTGGTTCACGAGTTACAACAACCATTCCTACAACCGCATGGTGCGCCTGAATCCCGACGGCTCGGCGGACAACACCTTCAACCCCTCGTTCGGCGATCTCACGGCCATCTACAACGCCGTTCTGTTGACAAATGGCCAATATAACGTCGTGGGCGATTCGCAGAACACCACGTTGTTTCGCCAGAATATGGGCCGCCTCAACCCCAATGGATCGTTCGACACCAATTTCGCCGGCCAGGACAATGACAAAACCGAAACCATCCGCCAGCAGCCCGATGGCAAGCTTTTGATCGGCGGTTATTTTTCCGAGATGGACGGGGCCGACCGCGCCAGCATCGCGCGACTGAATCCGGACGGCACGATCGATGCGGGTTTTTCGGCGAACATCGACAATTTTGTCTGGACGATTGCCCTGCAAAGCGATGGCCGCGTATTGATCGGCGGCGGTTTTTCGAAAGTCGATGGCATATCGCGCAACGGCATTGCCCGGCTTTTGGCCAGCACCGGTCCGCTCCTGCAAAACCCGCATTACAGCGGGCACAGTTTTAGCGTCGCCACGCCCACCGTGCCGGGAGCGAATTACACGCTGCAATATCGCGCGTCGCAATCCGACACCAATTGGTCCACCGGGCCGTCCACCAACGGCAGCGGCTCGGTGGTCACGCTGACAGATTCCTCCGCCACCAATGCAGCGCGCTATTACCGCGTGCTGATGCACTGATCCTATTATGAAAACAAAATATATTCTGTTCACCCTTTTCTGCGCCATGGCGGCCGGCGCCGCCACGTTTCTGGATCCCACTTTTAATCCCGGCGCGGGAGCCAACGGCCTGGTCGAATCGGTCGTGCCGCTGGCCAGCGGCAAGATTCTCATTTGCGGCAGCTTCACCGCGTTCGACAACAAGCCGAGCAGCTACGTCGCGCGACTGAACGCCGACGGCAGCCTCGACACGACGTTCAGCGCCAGCCCCTCGTATTGGGTGCGGACCATGGCCGTGCAAGGCGACGGTAAAATTGTCATTGGCGGATTTTTCACGTCCGTCAGCGGCGCGTCGCGCAATCTGGTGGCGCGGCTGAACGCTGATGGCAGTCTTGACACGAGTTTTGATCCTGGCACGGGCGCCACGGGCACGCTGGGCGGAGCGATCACCGGCAATCCCGATCCATTTATTTTCGCCACCGCCGTGCAGGGCGACGGGAAAATTCTGATCACCGGTAATTTCACGAATTACAATGGCGCCACGCGCTGGGGCATTGCCCGCCTCAACGCCAATGGCAGCCTCGACGACACGTTCAACGTCGGCGCCGGCTTCAACACCAATTCCTGGGGACGCTCGCTGCTCGTGCAAAAAAATGGGCAGATCATGGTCACCGGCTGGTTCACCAGCTACGACAATCATTCCTACAATCGCATGGTGCGCCTCAACGCCAACGGCGCCGCGGACACCACTTTCAACCCGAGCTTCGGCGATTTGACGGCCATTTACACCGTGCAGGAATTAGCCAACGGCCAATATCTCGTGGCGGGCGATTCGCAGAACCCCACGCTTTTCCGGCAAAATATGGCCCGCCTCAATGCCGACGGCTCCGCCGACGCCGCATTTGTCGGCGCGGACAATGACAAAACCGAATCCCTGCGCCTGCAAGCGGACGGGAAAATTCTGATCGGCGGTTATTTTTCCCAAGTAGAGGGCACAACCCGCCAGAACCTCGCGCGCCTGAACAGCGACGGCACGCTGGACACCACCTTCACCCCGGCGGTGGATAATTTCGTCTGGTCCATTGCGGTGCAATCGAACGGGCGGATTCTGATTGTTGGCGCGTTCAGCACAGTCGAAGGCGCCTCGCGCAACGGCATTGCCCGGCTCTTGCCGACCGCGACGGACACGCCGCCTCCCGCGCAGCAATTTGCCGCCGGCACGTATTCCGGGCTCTTCTACAATGCGGACAATTTCACCAACACCGCCGCTGGTTACATCGTCGTAACGGTGACGGCGCGCGGGACTTATTCAGCTCGTCTATCGTTGCAAACCACCGCCTACGCGTGGACGGGCCGTTTGGATTCCAATTCCGTGGGCTCCATCACAATCAATCGTCCGCGCCGCGATCCTATCGCGGTGAAATTTGAATTGCAGGGTGACAATTCCATTCAAGGCACAGTCACGATTGGCGCGCTCAATTCGACTCTCATGGCCTATCCGCCAGGGTTCACCCGCACCAGCCTGGCCACGAATTTTGCCGGGCGTTACACCGCGCTGATGGGCGGCGGGGAGGCGGGAGCGCCGGCGGGTGACGGCTGGCTCAGCATCAGTGTCAATCGGCTCGGGCAGGTGGCAATTGTCGGCATGCTCGCCGACGGCGTTCTTTATAGCCGCGCCACGACGCTTTCCGCCACCGGCGTGACGCCGTTCTACATCACGTATCGCAATGGGACGGACACCGCGATCGGCTGGCTCCAACTCGGCGCCAATGTGAGCGGCTCGGTCTATTGGGAGAAGGGTTTCACGGCCACGCTGCCGGTGACGGGCGAAGCGTACGTGCCGCCGGCGCGCGGCCATTCCGCCCTCGGCATCAGCAACGCTGCGTTGCAAGTGTCCGGCGGGGACTTGACCAATTCGCTCACCGCCGCTTTCACTTTGCAAACATCCGGGCGGTTCACGTTCACCCCGGCGACCAATCGCATCAGCGGAATTTTGAACCCGGTGAACGGGGTCTTTGCCGGCCAGTTCCTCAACCCGGCGACGCGGCATTATGAGGTTTATCGCGGCGTGGTGTTGCAGAATCAAAACTCCGGCGCGGGCTTCAGCGGGACGCAAGGCGGCCGCGTCACCTTGGGCGCGCCTTGAGACATCAGCCACGCCCTGAAGGCGCCTAAGGAGAACAACCAGCGCTGCGACATGGGGCGGCGCCTGATTTTCCTTTGGCTTGGGAAATGGTTTAAAAGAGGCGCCCGTTCGAAAATAGCGGCGCAACTATGTCAAGTCTGCCGAGTCTGTCGCGTCTAAACCTGGAGCAGCGCAACGCTTTGGAGGCGCGCCTGCTTGCCAAAGCGCCCACGGTTTCAGCGAACCGGGCCGCCGGGCCGCAGCCGCTCACCCCGGCGCAGGAAAGCCTTTGGATCGCCGAGCAATTGACGCCCGGCCTGCCGCTCTACAACATTCCCCTCGCCTTCCGCATCACCGGGCCCTTGCAACCTGCGCTTGTGCAGCGCAGTTGGCAGGCCATCGTGCGGCGCCACGAAGCCTTGCGGACCCGCCTTTCGCTCGCCGGCCAGACTCCCATGCAACAAGCCGCGGAAGACGAAGGACCCCGCTTGGAGCTGGAAGATTTGGGCGCCCGCTCGCTCCACGCTGTTTTACAGGAGGAAGCGCGCGCGCCTTTTAAGTTGACAGAAGATGCGCTGGTTCGCTCGCGCCTGATTCGCCTCGGCGAGAACGAGCATGTGTGGACCTTGACGCTGCATCATTTGATCGCCGATCACCAATCGCTCGGGATTTTGTTGCGCGAACTTTCCGAGGATTACAAAACCCTCGCCCGCGGAGGAACGCTGGACGCGAAGCCCGAACCTGCGCCCTTCCTGGAAATTGCCGCCGCGCAAAGCCGGGAAGGCGCCGCGCCGGAAACGACGCCGGGCGCCGGGCCTCGGAGCGGGCCATCCCGCAGCGGACGCGGAGATTGGCGGCCGGTGTCCATTCCCGCCGAGGTCGTGGCGGGCCTGCGCGAATTTGCCCAAGGCGAGCGCGCGACGCTTTTTATGGCGTTGGCGGCGATTTTTGGCGCGTTGCACTGCCGCCTGAACGGGCGGGAGAGCGTCACGATCGGCGCGCCGGTCAGCCAGCGCGATTATCCGGGCGCGGAAGAAACCGTCGGACTTTTAATCAACACCGCGCCGCTGGCCGTTTCATTGGCGGGCGATCCGTCCTTTAAGGAATTGCTGGGGCGCGTGCGCACGGAGGCAATCGATTGCCTGCGGCGGGCCCGCGCGCTGCCGGCCGCGCCGGCGTTCGAGGCGGTCTTCCAGTTGGTGGATGAGTTGTCCGGCGGGCTGCAATTTCCCGGCGCGACGGTCGCGGAGATCCCCCTGCGCACGGGCACCGCCAAATTCGACTTGACCATAAGCCTGGCGCCCGAGGGGTCGGCTTTGCGGGGCAACGCGGAGTATTCCCAGGACGCATTTGACGCGGCCACGGTGGATCGCTGGATGGAGCGTTACGTCACCTTGCTGCGCGGCGCGCTCCAAGAGCCGGAGAAACCGCTTTCCGAGATTCCGCTTTTAAGCGACGCCGAGCGGCGGCTGGTCGTCGAGGAATGGAACCGCACTGAAACCAATTACCCGCGCACGGCGACCATCGCGCAATTATTCGCCGAGCAGGCCAAGCTGCGGCCGGACGCCACCGCGTTGCGTTTTGAGGGGAAACTCATGACGTACGCGGAACTGGATGCGCGCGCCAGCCAAGTGGCCGCGGCGTTGCGCCAGGAAGGAGTCGCCGCGGGCGACGCGGTGGCGATTTGCCTGCCGCGCTCGCCGGAATTGATTGCGGGCATCCTGGGAATTCTGAAAGCCGGGGCGGCCTATGTGCCATTGGATGTGGATTATCCCGTCGAGCGCCGGGATTACATGGTGCAAGATTCGGGAGCCTCATGCCTGATTTCCACGGCTGGAATCGCGCGGCTGGGCGCGTCCCGCAAACTGGGGGACGATGCGGCTTATGTGATGTACACCTCGGGCTCCACCGGGCAGCCCAAAGGTGTGATCGTCCCGCAGCGCGCCGTCGTGCGGCTGGTCAAAGAAACCAATTACGCGTCGTTCGGGCCGGATGAAGTTTTCCTGCAATTCGCGCCTGTCACCTTCGACGCCGCCACGCTGGAAATTTGGGGGCCGCTGCTCAATGGCGGCGTGTTGTGCCTCTTTCCGCCATATTTTGACTCGCTCTCGCAATTTGGCGCCGTGCTGCGGGACAACGGCGTGACGACGCTATGGTTGACTGCGGGCTTGTTTCATCAAATGGTGGAGCACAATCTGGAAGCCCTGCGCGGCGTGCGGCAATTGCTGGCGGGTGGCGATGTCCTGTCGCCGTCCCGCGTGAAGGAAGCGCGGCGCGCGCTGCCGGATTGCCGCATCATCAACGGTTACGGCCCGACCGAGAACACGACTTTTTCCTGCTGCCACACCATTCCGCCGGACTGGGATGGGGAAACGGTTCCCATTGGGAAGCCGATCAGCAACACCCGCGCTTATATCGTGGACGCGAAGTTCAACGCCGTCGGCATCGGAACGCCGGGAGAATTGTGCGTGGCGGGCGACGGCCTGGCGCTGGGTTATTTGAACAGCCCCGAATTGACCGCGCAAAAATTTGTGCGCGACCCGTTTTCTAATGATCCGTCCGCGCGGCTGTATCGGACCGGGGATTTGGCGCGCTACCGGACGGACGGCACGATTGAATTCCTCGGGCGCATTGATCAGCAGGTGAAAATTCGCGGCTTCCGCGTCGAATTGGGCGAAGTGGAAGAAGCGCTGCGGCGTCATCCGCACGTGAGCCAGGCGGCGGTGGTGGCGCGGCAGGACGCCACGCAGACGCGGCAGTTGGTGGCGTTCCTGGTGCCGCGCCCCGGCCAATCCGTCGATCCGGCGGACGTGCGGCGCTTTCTGCGGGAACGCGAACCGGCGCACCTGATTCCCTCCCGCTTTTTTGTCATGGCCAGCCTGCCGCTGACCCCCAACGGCAAAGTGGATCGCCGGCAATTGCCGACGGACGAGGCGGGAGCGGCGGAAACACTCGTGCTGCCGCGCACCGACCCGGAACGGGCGCTGGCGCAGATTTGGGAAAAACTGCTCGGCGTGAAACAGGTCGGCGTGGATCAGAATTTTTTCGAGCTGGGCGGGCATTCCCTCCTGGCCATGCGCCTGCAAAGCCAGGTCTTTCAGACGCTCGGGGCGGCGTTGTCGCTGCGCGAGATTTTTGAGCATCCCACCATTGCCGCGCTGGCGCAGCGGCTGGCGAAACCGGCGGCGGCGCCCGCTTTGATTCCGCGGCGGCGCGACCGCGCGAAAGCCTTATGAGCGCGTTGCTGACACCCGAAATGGAGGAAGCGGCCGACTTGGCCCCGCTCTCCTTCGCGCAGCAGCGCCTTTGGTTTCTCGACCAAATGCAGCCCGGCAGCCCGCGCTACAACGTCCCCACCGCCTTTCGCTTGCGCGGACGCTTGAATCCCGCGGCGCTCGAGGAAAGTTTGCGGATGATCATCGGACGTCACGAAATTCTGCGCACCGTTTATGTGCAAGGCCAGGATGAGCCGATGCAGAAAATTCTGGAGGAGGCGCCGTTTACCCTGTCGGTGGAAAATGTCACCGAGGCGGAATTGCCAGCGCGGCTGCGCGCGGCTGCGGTGAAGCCCTTTGACTTGGCGCATGATTTGATGCTGCGCGCGACGCTTTTTCGGCTGGGCGAAATGGATCATGTTCTCTTTCTCAACGCGCACCACATCGCCTTTGATGAATGGTCCCTGCAAACGCTCTGGCGCGAACTCGCCGCAGGCTATGAAGGCCGGGCCGCCACGCTGGAGGAGCTGCCCATTCAGTATGCGGATTACGCGGCCTGGCAGCGCGAGGATGCGGTCAATTGGGAGGCGTCGGAAAAATTTTGGCGCGAGCGCCTGCGCGATCCGGCCAGCCTTGATCTTGCCGAAAACTTTACCGTCATCCCGGGCGAAACCGGCGCGCGCGAATGCTTGACGCTGACGCCCGAATTGACGGCGGCGCTGCGGGCGCTGGCGCGACGCGAGGGGGTGACGATGCATGTCACCCTGCTGGCGGGCTTTCAAATCCTGCTCCATCGCTGGAGCGCGCAGGAGGACATCATCGTGGGCGTGCCCGTGGCGGGGCGCACGCATTTCCAGACGGAGCCGTTGCTGGGATTTTTTGTGAACACGTTGCCGGTGCGGGTTTCATTGGGGGGCCAGCCGTCGTTTCGTGAATTGCTGCAACGCGCGCGGCTGGCGAACCTCGAGGCTTGCGAGCATCAGGCCTATCCGTTCGAGCAAATCGTCGAGGCCGTGCGCGCCGCGCGCCGGCCCAATCGGAACCCGCTCTTCGAAGTCGTGTTCTCCACCCAGCAGGGCGAAGCGGCGTGGGATTGGCCGGGCTTGCAAGTGGAGCCGATCGAAGTGGAGACCGCAACGGCGAAATTCGATTTGACATTGGTGGCGCAAGATCGCGGCGAACGGACGCACCTGATCATGGAATATCGCGCCGACTCCTTTCGCGCGCCCACCATCCGGCAAATGCTGGGGCATTATCAAGCCACCCTGGAGGCCATGGCGGCGCAGCCGGACGCGCCCGTGGCCAGCCTGCCGCTCCTGACGGAGAAAGGGCGCTCCCTGCCCGTCGCGCCCACCCCGCCCGCGCCCCGCTCCGCGCCGGAAGCGGAGCCGCCGCAGACCCGCCTGCAACGGCGCCTGCGCGAAATCTGGGAACAAGCGCTGGGACACAAGGATTTTGGCTCGACCGACAATTTCTTCGAGATTGGCGGCCATTCATTGCTCGCAGTAAAATTGATCGCGCAAGTCGAAAAGAATTTGGGCCGGCGCCTGCCGTTGCCGATTTTATTTCGCGCGCCGACCATCGAGAAAATGGCGGAGGCGCTGATGGAAAGCGCCACGCCCACGCTGGGTTCGTGCCTGGTGGAAATCCAGCCGCGCGGAAGCCGTCCGCCGATTTTTTGGCTGCACACCCTGGGCGGCGGCGGCGGCGGGGGATTGTTCACCTACCGCAAATTGGCCGAGGCGCTCGGAACCGACCAGCCGTCCTACGGCTTCGTGGCGCCGGCGCAACCTTTCGACAGCATCGAAGCCATGGCCGCGCGTTATGTCGCGGAAATGAAAGCCTTGCAGCCCGCCGGGCCCTATCGCATCGGCGGCTATTGCTTTGGGGGCGTGGTGGCTTACGAAATGGCGCGGCAACTGGAGGCCCAAGGCGAGGAAACCGCCGTGCTGGCGCTGCTGGACAGTTCCCCGCCTGACCCGCGGGGCGAACGGAAGCGTCCCAGCCTTCAACTGGCGTGGCACGCGCTCACGGCGCTGCCGGGCTGGCTTGCTAAAATGGACCGGGAAACTGTCAAACGCATACTGCAACGCGTGCGCGAAGGCGTGGCGCGCCGCCTCCAACGTGCCTCCACCCCTGCCCCCGCCGACGGCGCGGCGCGCCTGGAGGATTTTGTGGATATGACGCATTACCCGGCGGATTACCGCCGGTTTGCCACCTCCCACTGGAAGGCGTTGATGAATTACACGCCCGGCGCCTACCGTGGACGCGCCACGCTTTTCAAAACCGATGAGCGGCATTTATTCCAGCTCGAGGCGGTGGACGCCTGGCGAAAACTGATTCCAAACCTGGAAATCCGGCGCGTCACCGGGAAGCACGAGCAAATCCTTGATCATCCGCACGCGGAAAAACTCGCGGCGCAATTGCAGGAGCTGCTCAACACGGCGGCTTAGAAAAGGAAAAATCTGGAAATCAGAAACTCAGGAAGGAGTCTTTCCCTGCCAGGCAGCGTTCTGCAGCGAGGCTTTCCTGATTTCATTAGTTCCAGATTTTTCCACATCCCATTTCCACAGGATAACGAAAAACGCGCAGGATAAAAAATCCTGCGCGTTCCTCACCTCGCCCAAAATGAGCTTATTCAATCGTTTGGACGTTGTAGTCCTCCCAATTGTAATTGTAGGCGCCCGTGCGCCATTCCGGATGGGTGTCAGGACCAGCGGCCCGGAGGTCGGTGGTGTTTTCGACCATGCGCGGTCCGGGTTGAGTTGAAGCGCAGCCGGCCCAGAAGATTGATCCGAGAGTGGCTGCCAACACGATACGAACTGTATTCCATTTTAATTTCATAATAATCTGTCCTCCTTGGTGATCAATTTAACCCGTTTCGCACGCCGTCCAATGGGGAAAAAACATCTGCGAAGTGTACAGTTTTGCTCCATCTGGACAGCGGCGTTGTTCCAAATGTGGACATTCGTCCATAGGGTTTGCGCCTATTGATGAATCATCCTAAGGCGTAAATATTTCTTCCCATTTGGCGCTGCCAATGCTAAAACACCGCGCGATGAGAGTTCGGTTTCTTGCTTTATTTTTCCTCGCCTTCGCCGCTTTGACGCCCCTCAGTCACGCGCTGACCATGAACGAGTTGCGCGCGATGCCGGGATTGACGCCGACCAGGTTCGCGAAGCTCTTTTCCACGTTCGCCTACAAGTTTCACGCCGAGGTGCAACCCCACGATATTTTTCTCACCACCAAGTCCGGGGACTGCGATGACTTCGCCACCGTGGCCGCCGAAGTTCTCGAGCACGATGGTTACACGCCCCGCATGATCGCCATTCGGATGAAGGGCGAAACCCATGTCGTCTGCTACATCGCCGAGGAACAGGGCTATCTGGATTACAACACCCGCAAGGACAAATACCCCATTGTGCCGTGCCGCCCGGACATCACCGCCATTGCGACCAAGGTGGCGGCCGGTTTTGGACGGGACTGGGTGGCCACCTACGAATTCACCTACAGTCCGAAAGAAGATTTAAAACGGCTGGTCAATAACATTATCCCCAATCCCAGCGTCTCGAATGTGGCCAACGTGGCCAAGAACTTGAACGCCGAGGCGCGTTACGGCGCCAAACGCTGATTCAAACGGTCTCCTGCCGCAACTGTTCGGCGAAGGCGCCGATTTGCGGGAATTCCCGGCGATTCCCGAGGGCGGTGTCGAACTGCACCACCACTTCCGCGTCGGGACGATGGAGCGCCTGCGTCGTCTCCAGGTCGCGATACAGCGTGATGGCCACATGCTCATTGCGGCGAATGCAATCCTTGATCGCTTCCGGGCTTTTTTCGCAGTGCAGCAGCGTTTTCCACGAGTAGATATGCTTGGGTTTATGAAAGTCGCTGTTGGCGAGGAAGGCCAGACGTTTTAGCCCGACGGGGGTGAAGATATTGTTGCGGTTGGCAATTTCCCAGGCATCGATCAAGGGCGCAAAGACGTCCTGATTTTCCCACAGGAACAGCGTGTTTTTGCCCCATTCGCTTTTCATGATGTGCGGATGGGAAGCGACGGCGAGGCCTTCCTGCGCGTGAATTTCGGCGATGGTCTCGGGCAGATCGAGGGCGGGATTAATTGGGGCTTTTAAATCGATGCCCAGCAAATGCGCCGAGGTCTTTTTCGTGTAGCCGTCCTTGTTGAATTCGATGCCGGTCATGACGAGCATGCCATATTTGCGCAAGGCGCGGCGCCGCTCCCGCTCGATGACGTCGAAATATTCCTGCAATTGCTCCGGCCCCAGGGTGAGACTGAGCAGCTTGCTCAATTTTCCGATCAAGCGCCGCGGATCACCCAAATGATCGGTGATGCAAATGCAATCAAAGCCGCGCTTGCCGTAAAAATCGATGACCTCGGGGACAGTCAGCTTGCCGTCCGAATAATTGGTGTGGATATGGAAATCGCACAGCAACATCCGGGCATCGCTGGAGGTGCGGACCACCGCCGGAGCCGTGATGGCCGGGCGGTCGGTTTGAAATAACTTGGGCTTCTTGCGGCGGGAATCTTCATGGTCGCACTCCGCCAGCGCCAATTCGGCGATGCGCAGGGAGGCGTCCGGCTTGGCCAGGCGGGTCAGGTTTTTCTTCCATTGCCGCCAGATTTTGCCGTCCTTGGCGAAAGCCTTGGTGACCGCTTGCGCCACATCGCGGTTCTTTTCCGCGACTTCGCCGACGTCCAATTGCTCCACGAGCCGCGCGTTGCCGTCTTCCTGGCCGGGAATGACCTGGTTCAAAATCATCGGGCAACGGCCCGCGATGGCTTCCTGCACCGTGGCGCCGCCGGCCTTGGTGATGACGAGATGATGCGAGGCCATGAGGCGCGGCATCTGGTTGGTCCAGCCGAGAACTTTGACTCGTTCGTCGTATTTCTCGGTGCGTTTGGCCAGCTTCTCCTTCAATTCCGCGTCGCGCCCCACGGTGATGGTCAATTCCACGTCGGGAATCTCCAACAGGCGATCCATGGCTTTGCCGGCCTTTTTTTTGCCGGTGTTGATGATGTAGAGAAGCTTGCATGGTTTGACGAAATCATCGCTGGGCGAAGGCTGGCCTTCCATCTCCGCGAAGAGCGGGTTGACGGGAAACCCGAAAGCCTTGATTTTGGCGGCCGCGACGCCATGCCGGCGCAGCACCTCGGCAGTTTCCTCGTTCGGCACGCAATAGACGTCGCTCGGGGCGCGAAACCAGGCGGAATTGACCGAAATGGAATCGGTGATGACGGTGATAAAGCGAAAGGGACGCTCCGAATGGTCGCGATAAATCTCCTGCATGAGATGCGCGTACACGGGGTAGGTCGAAATCACGCAATCCGGGCAGCCCTCGGTGATGGCCTGCTCCAGCGCCGTCTTCAGGTTGCCCACGGACAGGACGCGATCAAAGCTCGGGTTGTCAATCATGGAGTAAATGCCACTCCAGACGGACGGGGCGTAGCGCGCCAGCCCGAGGTAAGCTTTCTTGAGCACATCATTGAGCAGCCCGAGGCTGCTTTGAAACAAGTCCAGGGTCTCGACCTTGACGTCATCGGAGATGAGTTCAAGGGCGTCGGCCACGTTCCGGGCGGCGGTGTTATGGCCGTCGCCAAAGCCAGCGGTCAGAATGAGAACTTTTTTCACTCCTGCAAGATGCCAAGAGCATGTGGCAACTTCGTGTCAATTATGTTAATTCGGGTTCACATTTCGGAGGGAAAGGGGCGTTTTTGACTCTTGAACTTTGCGCCGCGAACTTTATCTTTTGAGGACAGCCGATGAAATTCATCCATGATAAATTTCTGTTGTCCAATCGGACGGCGCAGAAACTCTACCAGCGCTATGCGGAGCCGGAGCCGATCTTCGATTACCACTGCCACCTGCCGCCCGGCGACATCGCGGAGAATCGGCAATTTAAGAACCTTTTCGAAATCTGGCTGGAGGGCGACCATTACAAGTGGCGCGCGATGCGGGCCAACGGAGTGTCCGAGGATTATTGCACCGGCGCCGTCGAGCCGTTCGAGAAATTCCGCGCCTGGGCGGCCACCGTCCCGCATACCTTGCGCAATCCGCTCTATCACTGGACGCATTTGGAGCTGAGCCGCTATTTCGGCATCGAGGAATTGCTCGACGAGGAAAGCGCCGCGCGGATTTGGAAGGAAGCCAACCGGCAACTGGCCACGCCCGCCTTCAGCACGCAGGGGATTTTGAAGAAATTCCGCGTCACCGCCCTCTGCACCACCGACTGCCCGACGGATGACTTGCGCGCCCACGAAAAAATCGCGGCCAGCGGAGCGGCCACCGGTGTTTACCCGGCGTTCCGCCCGGACAAGGCGCTGAACGTGGACCAACCCGCCCGGCTGAATCCCTGGGTGGCCAAACTGGAGGAGGTGGCGGACACGGAAATCGCCACGCTGGACGATTTTCTCGGGGCGCTCGCCCAGCGTCACCAGTATTTTCATGCGCATGGCTGCCGCTTGTCCGATCACGGCCTGAACCAGGCCTTCGCCGCGCCTTGCGGAGACAAGACGGTGGCGGGAATTTTTGCCCGCGCGCGCAAGGGGAAGGCGGCCACGCCCGAGGAGCATGCGCAATTCGCGACCTATCTGATGCTGTTTTTCGGGCGTCTGGATGCGGACCAAGGCTGGGTGAAGCAATTGCATTTGGGCGCGTTGCGCGGCGTCAATTCGCGGCTCCAGCGCCGGCTCGGCCCGGATGTCGGATTTGATTCCATCAACGATGTGCCGCAGGCGGCGCCCCTGGCGCGTTATTTGGACATGCTCGATGGCGAGGGAAAATTGCCGCGCATGATCATTTACAATCTCAATCCGGCGGACAATTACGCGATCGCCACGATGCTGGGGAATTTCAACGACGGTTCAATTGCGGGCAAAGTGCAAATGGGATCGGGTTGGTGGTTTCTCGACCAAAAAGAAGGGATGGAATGGCAATTAAACGCGCTCTCCAATAACGGGCTTCTCTCGCGGTTCGTGGGCATGGTCACGGATTCGCGCTCATTCATGTCCTATCCGCGTCATGAATATTTTCGCCGCGTTTTGTGCAATGTGATCGGACGCGACGTGGAAGAAGGCGATTTGCCGGACGATGAAACGCTGTTGGGCCCGCTGATTCGGAATATTTGCCACGCAAATTCCCGGGATTTCCTGCGCCTGCCGCCTCTCGGCGCGCGGGCGAGCGAATCCGAAGGCAAAAACGCGCGCTCCGCGGCCCGCCGTTCATGAGGGCCATTCGCCTGGCGCAAGCCGGCCAACCGTTGCAGGCCCAGGACATTCCCACGCCGGAGCCGGGCCCGGATGACGTGCTGATTCGCGTGCGCGCGGCGGGCGTCTGCCGGTCAGACGCGCATTATCGCGCAGGCGTTTCCCCCGTGGCGGAGCTGCCCATGACGCTGGGGCACGAAATCGCGGGCGAAGCGGCGGAACTCGGCGCCAACGTCAAACATATTTCGACCGGCGCGCGCGTCTGCGTGCATTACATGGCCACCTGTGGACACTGCGCGTTTTGTTTTCGCGGCCTCGAACAATTCTGCGTGACGGGGCGGATGATTGGGAAACATCGCGCCGGCGGTTACGCGGAATATGTCTGCGTGCCGGCGCGCTCGGTGTTTTTGTTGCCGGAGGAAATCCCGTTCGCGCACGGGGCCGTGATGATGTGCTCCTCAGCCACCTCGCTGCATGCGCTGCTGAAGGCCCGACTGCGCGCCGGTGAGACGGTGGCGTTGTTTGGATTTGGCGGCCTGGGATTTTCCGCGGCGCAATTGGCCCGGGCGCTGGGCGCGGGGCAGGTTTTTGCCGTGGACGTCCAACCGGCCAAACTGCGGCGCGCCGCCCAACTCGGAGCCACCCCAATTCAACCGACTGACGGCGATGCTGCCGGCCAAATCAAGGCCGCGACCGGCGGGCGGGGCGTCGATGTCGCGTTGGAGTTGATCGGGTTGCCGGCCACGATGGACGGAGCAGTGCGCTCGCTGGCCATTCAAGGCCGGGCGGCGCTGGTGGGTTTGACGGCGCAGACTTTTCCCGTCGCGCCTTACCGGGATGTCATCAATAAAGAAGCGGAGATCATTGGCGTCTCCGACCACCTGGCCTCGGAAATTCCCCTCCTGCTGGATTTGGCCCGCGCCGGCAAACTTCGTTTTCCGCCGGACGCCATCCGCATGATTCCCCTGGAGGCCGGCGCGGTGAATCAAGCCCTGGACGATCTGGAAGCTGGCACGGATCAAATCCGCGCGGTGATCACGCCTTAAGATTCAGGGATTTTTGATTTTCCCGCAACGACTCCCCGCATTGCGCGCAGAATTTGGCCGAGGGCGGCGACAGGACGCCGCAAGCCGCGCAAGTTTGTTGCGCGCGTTCATGACGGTAATGAATGATCAGATTGCGGATATACGGAATCCAGGTGAAGGCATACGCGAAAATCCACACCGAATCCTTGTCATGAAAAATGGCATAGGTTAGCAGAATCAACGCGCCCGCCAGGCTCAACCACCAAAACGCCGCCGGCACTGAAACCTGCTTCCGTTTCTCCGTCGCATACCACTGCACAATGAAGCGCGACGCAAAAATGGCGTTCCCCACCCATCCCACCACCTT
>DASZMX010000068.1:0-15992 GCA_035551475.1 Verrucomicrobiia bacterium | reverse complement strand
CTTATTTCAAGCAAAAAGGTCTCATTTTCCTTGCCCGAAAAATACGATTTAGTCCCGTCTTTATTGGCTTCCGCAAGGATCGCCATCTCCAACCAGTCAGCGTCGCAAAGCGACAAAAACTGGTGGAGTCAGACCTGGTGCATCCGGCAGGACTTGAACCTGCAACCTTCTGATCCGAAGTCAGAAGCTCTATCCAATTGAGCTACGGATGCGTTGGCCAATCTGGGGCGTTATGGCGCGTGGAATACCCACCAGTTGCATCCGCGATTCTATCCTTTTCCAGAGGTTTTGGTCAATGCTCCAAACACGACAATCGTCGGGCATATCGGCACGTTGACGATCTAAAACGGACTGGGAAAGTGGACCGTGCTTACATGGGTGGGGAATTTTCCGCCGCCAATGAGGCGTCTAAAATCTCCAGCGCATGATCCATTTCCGCGTCGGTGATGGTCAAGGCTGGTGTCAAGGTGAGGATGGAGCCCATCGTGACTTTGAAATTCAGCCCGCGCGCGAGGGCCGCATACATGACGCGCTCGGCCACATCGCTGTTTTTTTCGACCCTTAATTCGACGCCCAACGCCAAACCAAGCCCGCGCACATCGGCGATGAGCGGATGCCGCGCGGCGAGTTCGCGCAAGGCGGTTTTCGTCCGTTCGCCCAGCGTGTGCGCGCGCGTGACCAGGTTTTCGTCTGCGATGATTTGCAAGGTGGCCAAGCCGGCGGCGCAGGCGACGGGATTTTTTTCGTGCGTGTAATGGCCGAGGGAAATGTTCGCGGCGCGATTGAGCTCTTCCCGGCACAACATCGCCGCCAGCGGAAAAATGCCGCCGCCTAATCCTTTGCCGAGGACCAAAATGTCCGGCGCCACACCGAAATGCTCGCATGCGAACATTTTTCCGGTTCGTCCCAGACCCATGGGAATTTCATCGAGAATCAAAAGCGCGCCGTGTTTGTCGCACGCGGCGCGAATGCGCTGCCAATATCCGGGCGGCGGAATGAACGGCGTGGCGCGCACGGTTTCGCCAATGACGGCGGCCACATCCCCTTCTTTTTCCAGCATGTATTCGATGTAATCCGCGCACGCCAGCGAACAGGAGGCGCCGCAGCGAAATGGGCAATGCGGCGGATCGGGCGGCGGCGCGTGCTCGCAGCCAGGCAGCAATGGCCCAATCCCGCGCCGAAACGCCGCTTCGCCTCCGACCGAGATGGCGTCCAGCGACGCGCCGTGAAAGGAATCCCACAACGAGATAAATTTGAAACGGCCAGTCGCGACGCGCGCCAGTTTGAGCGCCATGCCGACTGCCGTCGTGCCTCCTGGCGCGAGCAAAACGCGCGTCAAGCCCCGGGGCGCGATGCTCACGAGTTCTTCCGCGAAACGAACGGCTGGTTCGCAGGTGTAGCGACGCGTGCAAAAGGACAGCGAATCCATTTGCGCGCGAATGGCGGCGACAACCCGCGGATGCGAGAAACCGACCTGATGCACATTGTTGCCGTGAAAATCCAGATACGTCCGGCCCGTCACATCGATAAACGAGGAGCCGGCGGCGGAGCGAATGGCATGGAGACACGGCGACGAAAGGGATTGATGCAGGAAGACTCGTGCATCAGCGTCCAGCAGACGCCGGGTTTCAGCGTCAAGATTTTGCGCGGCCCACGCAGCGCGGGCGGGCGTGAGGTTGATATCGCCTTCCGAACGATCCGGCATCATAAGCGTTTATGGAACGGGCCAGATGACATTCTCAATCGCGGCGAGAAGTTGTTCGATGTCGGCGGGATAAATCCAGCCGATGTTGCCAATGCGAAAGGTATTCGCCTGCGTCAGCTTGCCCGGATAAATGATAAAGCCGCGTTCGCTCAAAGCGTTGTACAGGGCGGTGAAATCAAATTTGTCATGCGGATAAAGGAAGGAGGTGATGATCGGCCCCTGCACTTCAGGACGAAGATAGGGCTGAAAACCAAGCCGGCGCATTCCACTGACAAGCAAATTGTGATTGGCGCGATAACGCTGGAGCCGCGCACAGAGGCCGCCCTCGGCCTCCAACTCGCGCATGGCCTGGGCCAAAGCGAGAAGGATGTGCGTCGGCGGCGTGAAACGAAATTTTCCGTCCTTCTCAAAGCCGCGCAATTGCGCCGCCACATCCAGGCTCAGGCTGCGCGCGCCGCCTTCATTGGCCAGCAAAACGCCGCGGCGTCCAATCACAAATCCAATGCCCGGCGCGCCTTCGAGGCATTTGTTGGCGGAGGAAACCAGCAAATCGATGCCGCATTCTGCAAAGTCGATGGGCAGCGCGGCGAACGTGCTCATGGCGTCCACGATAAATATTTTGCCGTGCGCCTTGGCCAGCGGCCCGATCGTTTCGATGGGATTAAGAATGCCGGTGGTGGTTTCGCAATGCACCATGGCCACATGCGTAATCGCGCCGTCGCTCGCCAGCAGCGCCGCCAGCGCGGCGGGATCCGGGACTGTGTCTTCCGCGCAACGCAACGCCACATGCGGAATGCGCGCCGCCGCCAGCATCTGAACGATGCGCTCCCCATACGCGCCATTGGCCAGCACAGCGACTTTGCCTGAATTGGGGACGCACGTTTGAAAGACCGATTCGACGGCAAATGTGCCCGAGCCTTGCATCAGCACGGCTTCCCAGCCGTTTTCGCGCGACAAACCGGACAGCGCGAGCAATTGTTCGCGCAGGCTGGCGACCAACCCGTTGAAATCGTTATGCCACGAGCCGGCGTCATGCAGCATCGCCAGCTTGACGCTGAGGCTGAGGGTGAGAGGGCCAGGCGTAAACAATAATTTATCGTGCGCGGTCATAGCCGGAAGCGGAGCGCGTTTTCAAACCGAGGCACAGCAACGCCGAGACAAACGTGACGATCGCCAGCGCGTGAAAACCCAGGCGATAACCGCCCAGGTCCAGCAGACGTCCGAATTGCTGCCCGGCGAACACCGTGCCGAGGTACCCCGCGGAATCGACGATGCCCGCCACGGTGCTGACGCCTTGCTTGCCGCCGATTTCCACCGCGAAAATGCCGGCCAGCAGGCTGTAAGGTCCGTAGGAAAGAAAACCGATCAAGGCGATGGCCGTCTCAACTTGCCATGTTCCCAGATGAAAAATCGCCGGCAGATAATTGATCAAGACCGCCAGCATCGTTAATGAAACCACCAACGTCGCAATCCGCCAGCGATGTCCCAGGCCGTCGAACGCCCAGCCCAGCGCCACAATTCCGGCCGCGCCCGCCGCGTCAAACGGCGTGGAAAGCAACGCCGCGGCCTTGATGCTCATTTGCGCGCCGCCTTCGGTTTTGAAAAAATCAACGGTCCAATCGTTGAATGTTTCGCGCATGATGTAGAGCGTGAACGCAATCGCGCAGACCACCCATAATTGCGGATTGCCGGCTAGTTTGCGCACCACGCTCCAATCAAACGTGGACGATCCCGGGACCCTCGCCGCGGGCGCATCCTTCGGCACGAAAATCCAGCAAATCACAAACAAAACCACCAGCGCCAAGGAAGGCAGCCCCATTACCGCGCGCCAATTGTTATTCGTCCATCCCGCGATTTCCCCCGCCAGCGTCAGCGCGCAGACGCCGCCAAAAACAAAACTCAACGATAAAAATGCCAGCGCCAGCGACATGCGCCGCGCCGGAAACCAAGCCGGGGCCAGCTTGACAATCGAACCCCAGCCCGCGGCGCCGCAAAAGCGGTTCGCCGTGTAACAACCCACCAGCATCGGCAATGACGCCGCCATTCCACCCAACCCGCCGCAAATCGCCACACCTGCGAGCACGAACAACAAACATTTGCGCCCGCCCACCCGGTCAATCAGCGGCCCGAACGCGAATTTGCCCACCGCGTAAGCGGCCGCGCTGCAACTAATGATCTTTCCCGTCTCCGCCTTCGTCGCGTGGAAGGCCGTTTGCAGCATCGGAATGGCGACCGAGATATTCTTGCGGCAAAGATAAACCCCCACGTAAGCGGAAACGATGCAGGCCAGAAGACTATAAGCCCGGGCCGGAGATTGAGGCCACGGGTCAGAGGCCGCCTGCCCGGATGCGATCCGGGCAGGCGACGCGATTTCAGGATTGGTCATTGAACCTTAACGAGGCGGAAGTAGGCCGTCGCCCCGCTGCTGAGCGGCATCGAGGCCGTGCTGGCCCCGCGCGTGCCATTGACGGAAACCCAGGCGGCCCCGAGGGTCGGAGCGGTCTGGAGCTCGACGCCTGCGGAACCTGCCCATGTCAAGACGATGTTTCCGCCGGAGACATTCGCGAACAACACGGCGCTCGCCGCGTGGGTGAGATCTTTGCCCAGCGTTCCCGCAAGGTAAATGCCCGCCGCTTCATTGGCCGTGAGCGCGCGGCGCCAAATGCCGAGATCATCGATCTTGGCATCGATATCATAAGCGCCACCGCCATCGGTGTAGAGGCCCGTGCCGTCCTGGCCGATGTTAACCGCCCAGCCCGATTGCAGGTCGTTGGTGTAACCGAAGGCCAAGGCCACCGTGTCCACCGAACCGACCGCGGTGAGCGGATGTTTGCTGACCAGAACGCCATCGACGTAGCAGGAGAGATTCGCCGCGAAGGGAGCGGGCTCGTGCTGGACGGAGACCACGATGTTGTGCCACGCCCCATTCTTCAGGATGCGGGGGAAGTCGGTCTGGCTATATTTGTCGTTGCCGGTCGCGCCGGTCACATTGACGCGCGCATTGCCGCCGGTCTGGGTCGTGATCACCCAACCCGGGTTGCTGGCGCTGCCCCAATCTTTGTTGCCGATAATCGGCAAGTCATCGGATTGGTTGGTGAAATTCGCCCAGAACGAAACCGAGAAGTCGTTCGTGGAGTCGAACTGCAAGTCGGTCGGATAACCAAACGTCGCGTACTCGATGTTCGAGCCGTTGGCGGTGGTGGTGTATTCGAACGCCTGCCCGAGAATGCCCGGAACGAAGCGCGGCGTCGGGCTGTTGCTCGGACCGTTCACTGCGTAGGTGGCATTGTTGCCGCGGCCAGAGCTATCGGCCAGCGTGTCGTCAAAGGTCAGATGCGCCACCAAGCCGTTGGTGATCGCGCCCGACCAGACCTTCAGCAAGGCCGGCGCGCTGGTGGAGGCGCCGAAGTTATTGAAGGCGACGAGCTGATAAATGCCGGCATCCGCGAACTGCACGTTCGACAGAACCAGGTTAGTGGCGCTCGAACCGACGACCAGGTTGGTGTAATCGTGCAGCCAGGCATAGGTGATAGGCTGGGCGCCGTTGGCCGGGGTCATGGCCAGCGCCACGGTGGCGCCCACATCAACCACTTCGCCGGCCGGAACGCCTGTGAAGGCCGGGGCGGGAATGTAACTAAGGACAGCCACGCGGCTGGTGTCCGCTCCATAGCTATTGGAGACAATCACGCTATACCCTCCAGCGAGCGAGGATAGGACGTTTGTCACCATATACGAGCTGTTGGTCGCATTGGTGATGGAGACCGAATTGAATTGCCATTGATAGGTCAGCGTCGGAGAGCCGAGAGCGCCGGCGTAGAAGTTCACGCTGGAGCCGGGGCCGCCGCTGGCGTCCAGCGGCTGGACTTGCACCTTCGGCTTGGCGCCGACGCTATTGATCGACGCTTCGTCCACGGTCATGCCGTTGAGACCGGCGTTGAAGATCCCGGTAGCTTCGTGGCTGTTGAGCACACGGCGCCAAATGGCCAGGTCATCCATCAGCATATCGACATGCGAAGCGCTGCCGTTGTCGGTGTAGTGTCCTGTGCCGTCCTGGCCAATGTTGATGCTGTAGCCCAGGCCAAGCGTTTCGATGCTGCCGCCGATTTGGCCGGGATCAGGAGCGAGGGGCTGGACGTTCGCCAGCGCGCCGTCCACGTAAATGGTCCCGACGCTATGGCGAGCGAAGGTGACCAGCACATGATGCCAGCCGCCGTCCTCGAGTTGCGGGGCGACGTGCGGGCTGTCGCGGCGCGGGCTGCCGACGCCGGGCAGATTCACCGCGTTGTCCGCGTAATTCCACTTCATGCCGTCGCTCTCGGTGTCAATAATCCAGCCGGGATTGCCGCCGCTGTTCCAGTCTTTGTTGCCGATGAAGGACTGGTCATCGTTTTGCTCCAGGATTTTCACCCAGAACGAAACGGAGAAGTCAGCCGAACTCCCGCCGTAATCCGAACCGAATTGGAGATCGGTGGGATAGCCCAGGGTCAGGTAGTTGTTCGTGGAAGGCGCATTCGCCGGCACGCCATTGTTCTTGGTGTGGACGGCGTTGCCGAGGAAGCCCGGCTCGATTGTCGGAGTGTTGACCGCAGTGGCGTTATTGCCGCGGCCGGAGCTATCCGCGAAGTTGGTGTCAAACGTCAAGTGCACCACCAGGTCATTGGTGATGGGGCCGGCGTAAACCGTCAGTTCGGCCGGATGGGAGACCACGACGCTGAATTGATTGCTGATCGAGACTTGATAGAAGCCCGAGTTAGTGACGTCGGCCGCCGCGAGGCTAAATGAGGCATTCGTCGCGCCGACGATGATGTTGCTATCCACCAGCCATTGGTAGGAGAGAGGTTGTCCGCCGCGAGCCGACACGGTAAACGTGGCCGGATCACTCGGAGCAATGGTCAGGTCCTGGGGCGTGGTCAGGATGACGGGGGTAAAGACGAGCGACAACTGAATGGGGGCGCTGGTGACGGAGCCGAATTGGTTGCTCACCTTGACCGTGTAGAGGCCGATGTTATTCGAGGTGGTGTTCGCGATGTTGAAGGTCGCATTCGTGGCGTCCGTGAGGTTCGTGGCGCCGAAAGCCCATTGATAGGCGAGGTTGTCACCGCCCGCTTGCACAACGAAACCAGCGGGCCCGTTGAAGTCCGCCACCACCGGCGCGGGCTGCTCCAGGATGATCGGCTCAGGGATCGAATAGAAGCCGACATTATCGACATCAAAGAACCAACTGCCGGTGCCGGCCTGCATAAAGCGGAGGCGCACATGCGACTGCTCGGCGGCGGCCGGAAGGCCGAAGACCTCGATGCGCTTTTGCTGCACCGGATCATCGTTGCGGCAGGGACGGATATAGGGAGCCAAGGCCTGGGTGATAGGCGCAGCGATATAAGAGCCATAGGATTCGCCCCACGCTTGATCGTGACGCGCGGTGTTCATCGTCAACGAAACGTCGATTAGTCCAGTCGCTTTGTTGTAGATGATGTCCGAGCCATCGGAGTCTGTCGTGCCGTCGTCCAGCATGTAAAGGATCGGCAGCCAGTTCGTGCCTTGATCGATGGAATATTCCAAGGAGCACATATTGTCCTGGTTTTGCTCGTTCAAATGGTGAAATGAGACGTAGATATTCGACCTGCCGGTGAAGTCGTAATCGCGCGTGATCAACGCTTGCACCTGATTGCCGCCACGTTGGTCCGATTCCGCCACGATCAGGTTGCCTGAGGCCAGGTTGGTGAGGAAAACGCCATTTTCGACAATGGGCGGATGCATCAAACGGCGGTTGCCGGAAATATTCGGAAAACCGGGCGACGTGTAATTGTCCTTATCAGGATAGACCACCGGATAGTTTGAAACATTGATGGTGACCCAGTTTTTATAGGAATCAGACTGTGAGTCGGTCAGGTCAAGGCCGGAGGTCAACGAGTCGGTATGATTGGTGACCGTCCATCCAGCGGGCAGGCTGCCTTCCGTCAATTCGTCAAAGGTTTCCAGATAGATGGGCGCGGGCAACGTGACATTCTGGTAGCCGAAAGTGGTAAAAGTCCAGGCGTTGGTGATCTTACCCACCACGCTGTCGGAATAAATCACCGCCACGCTATGCGCGCTGAATGGAAGCAGCACGTTGGTCGGATTGGCGCTGAAGATATAGTTGCTGCCGGTGTTGGTGATCGATGCCGTGATCAGCGTGTTGTCGAGATAGAGGGCGATGGAGTTGCCATCCACGACGGTGGCGCCGGGGTTAACCACGCCGGAAACCACCAGCACGGGCGAGACGTTGTTCGCGTTCGGGCTTGGAACCTTCGCCGTCACGAACGAGGGAATCGACGCAATGTTCGTCGGGATTTTGGTCGAGCTCGGCGCGCCCAGCGCGGCGATTTGCCCCGGCGACAGCGCACCGTCCCAAAGCTGAATACTGCTGACATAGCCGGGCGCGGCGCCGTTGGTCGTGCTGTTCTGGAAAAGCAGGGCATAGCCGGAGGGCGGGGGGGTTCCGGGCTGGGCGAGCGCGAATTCGCCGTCAAGGCCGTCGGAGCCTTGGGAGCCGACTTCGACGCCGTTGATGAATATATCAATGCTCGAAGCCGTGACCGAGAAGGCGAGCCGATACCACGTATTCGGAAGAATAGAGCCGCTATAGGGCCCGGGAGGCGCGCCAATGCCGCCGGAAGCGTCCACCACCAAATCAGCGTTAGGCGTGATCACCGCGTCGTCGGTCTGCACCAACGGACGCACGTGGGCCGAGGAGGTCGCCGGATAGAGCACATCCATGACGATGGTGTATTCATTCGCGAGACTGCCCCCGCCGTTGGCTTGCAGGCCATCAGTCGGCATGACCAGGCCGCCTGTCGCGCCCAAGGCGGGAAAATACAAGACCGAAGCATTCGTGCCGTTGAGCGGAGCAATGCTGAAGGAAGCCGTGGTGCCAAATCGCACCGAAAATTGTGTTCCCTGGTCGGCGAATTGCAGGGGCAATCCGCCCACCGTGGCGGTGAGATTGCTGCTGGTGAAATCCCATTGGCCAACGTTCGTTTGAGCGCCGGCGCAATAAGACGCCAAGGCCAGAGCCAAGGCGGTTGCGTGTCGTTTCATATTGTTCATTTTTAATGGTTCAGAGTTGAGAATTTGGAGTCGAGGAATGGACGGAAAGTCAGCGGCTGGACATATAGCGTCGCACGGCGCGGGCGGCATTGGCGTCGCCGGCAGTGACGTCGGCCTGAAGCTGTTTCAAGGCAGCCATGCGGGCGCGGTTCAATTCGGCGCGTTGCTCGGGCTTAAGCTCGGGACGCGAAGCCAGCTCGTCAATGCGGGCGAAGGCCGTGGGCAAGTCATGGCTCTCCAAATCGACGGCGACCTGGGCGGCTTCATTGCGGGTTTCCGGATCGGCGGACTGGAGGGCCTTGGTGACGGTGGGCGCGAGCGTCGCGGTCGTCACTGGCGCAGGCGCGGGGGCCGGCTTTTGACAACCCGCGCCCAGGAGCAAAAGCAAGGGTAGTGTATATTTGACAGTGTGAAACATAAGCGGATAAGGCTCGTGGCGTGGAGGGTTACATCGTGGGCGGCAAACGGTCTGGCTTTTCGCCGGTGTAACAGCGGTAATCTATTCCCACATTGCGGGCCACGGGCCGAATGCGATTGACATGGCCGTCCACCCACAAGGTCACGCAACGGTTCGCATGCCGCCACCAGCCGCGCTTGATAAGATCGATTTGCGGATAGAGCGGCTGATAGCTTCCTTCGGGCCCCCACTCATTAAGTATGGTGTTATAACCAGGAAACAAACCCAATGTGTCATCCGTGCCTTCACACTTTTGCTCGACGGAATCCTGGCAGAAAATCAAGTTGGCCGGGCTGGCGTAATTGCTGCGTTTGAGGGGACCCTTATTCTTGCCCCAGGTGGAGTTGGCTCCCGCATAGGGTATCACCAAGAAATCGCACATGCCATAGCAGGAGGCCGCCCAATAATCTTCCGGGTAATTGCTTTCGCTGGCCACCTCGCGCCATTCATCCACGGCGCCTCCCGCCGAAGGCACGCCCTCGGGGTCGATCCATAGGCGGCGCTGGCCGGAAAAGTAAGTCGAGTAACCCAAAGCCCAGTAGGCGGCATCGTTGTTAGCGGTCAAAGGAATCGTCGAGCGAGGATTGAGCGTCCACCCGCCGCCGTTAGGAAGCCAAATAGTAGGATGATCGTTGTCCGGATCGGGCGGATTGCAAAAGAAACTGTCACGGTTGTCGTCGGCGTACATCGCGCCGGCGACGCCAATTTGTTTGAGCGAACCGGTGCATTGAATCATCCGCGCCTGCTCCTTGGCCTTGCTCAAGGCCGGCAGCAGCATGGCCGCCAGAATCGCGATAATGGCAATGACCACCAGCAATTCAATGAGGGTAAAGCCCTGCTCCGAATGGCGGCGGCGGCGGCGTATTGAAGTCGTAAGACTGCTCATGTCGTGTATTGGTCCGGACGATTGCGTGACTGCCGGTGGGGCAACTTGGTTGGGCCCGGCGGCGCGTTTCAGACGTGCCGACTCTAGGTGGCGGTAGGTTTCTGAGCAAGAAACGTAGTGTAACTTTCGCGCGGCGCGTACGTTACAGCTAAGAGGCGGATTGTTACTAACTGTTCACCGCGCCGGCGCTGCGGCTGAACGGGGAGAAAATTGCGCGGCGCGCTGCGTGGCTTGCGAAAAATCATCGGCGACCGCCGCTTTCCGCGCGGCTTCCAGCGCGGCTTGAGCATCGGGCAGACCTTGCTGCGCCGCTAACATCAGCCATTTTAATCCCTCCACCGCGTCTTTCGGCAGCCCATTGCCAACTAAACAGCGCTGGCCATAGTCAAATTGCGCGTCCTTATCCCCGCCTTCCGCCGCCAGCTTGCACCATTTGACAGCCAAATCCTTGTTCCGGGCCGTCCCCTGCCCTGATTCATAGATAAAGGCCAGGTCGTATTGCGCGCCGACATGACCGGCCTCTCCGGCACGCGTCAACCATACGATGGCGTTGGACGGATCGCGCGGCGCGCCCTGCCCCGCCAGCAACAATTCGCCATACCCCGCCTCCCCGGCCGGATATTTATTGCTGGCCGCCAATCCGTACCAATGCGCGGCCTGCTTGTAATCCATTTTGGCGCCCGCGCCCTGCGCATAGGCAGAACCAAGCTGGTATTGGGCAGCCGCATCGCCGCGTTCCGCGTTGCTGAGAAGCAGGGAAATGTCCACCGCCACGGGAGCGGGCGGCGCGGGTGGCGGAATTGGCGCCGGCATGTCTTGATGGTTGCAGCCGATAACCGCCCAACCCAGGGCGCTCAACATCAGAATAGCTTCCCAACGGCGTTTCATGGCTTGTCAATCATCGTCACCCAATGCCGTCACCGCCCACTCGGGATAGGGAACCTGCGGGCCTTGCACCGCCCGCCACAAAATGCGGTTGAGCACGTCCTCCGGGCACTGATCAGGCTTGGACAAGGGCAAGCGCGCCGACACGTAGGCATCGTGGCGCAGTTCGGCGTTGGAAATCTTTTTCGGGTCCGGGTTCATCTTGTCCAAGGGAATGTTATTGGTCACCACGTCGTACGGGCGCAGGTCCGGCGTGTCGTTGAAGCAGGCGGACATGGGCGTGGCGGTGGCGTCCATCTGGTTCATCGGCGGCAATCCCAGAACCAATTCCATCGTGCGTATCAGGCTCAGTTGATTGTATTGCACGCTGACGACGGCCTGGCGTTTGCAATAGGCGCTGATGACATACGCCGTGGTGCGATAGCCGCTCACATGATCCCAGCCCGCCTGCGGATCATCTTCAATCGCAAAAATGCAGGTGTTGGACCAAAACCGGCTATGGCTGACGGCATCAACAATCTGGCCAAAGGCCAGGTCGTTGTCCGCCACCTGCGCCGCCGGCGTGGGTGAACCGGGATCGGCGCCGCTGGTGTGGTCGTTCGGCAAACTAAAAATCATGAAATTCGGCAGCGCCCCCTGCTGTTCGCATTGGCGCAATTCCCGCACGAATTCCGCGGAGCGCTGCACATCAGGAACATTCAGGTCCCAACCGATATATTGCGCATCGAGATGGGCGCGCAAAGACTCCACGCCAGGATCACTGTGCATGGCGATGGCGCCGGTCGGATGCAGAAATTCGTGATAGGCGTCGAGGAATTTTGGTGCGCCTTTTCGCGCGTGGTCCGCCCACGCTTTGCGGGTGATGGCGAATTCGCCGTAATCACGAATGGTTTTGCCATGCGCCAGGCAATTATCCCAAATAAAACCGGTCGGCGCGTACGCGAGCGCATCGACTTCATCGTCATCGCACCCGTCGGGATAACTGCGCGGAAATCCCGCGAAGAGCCGCTCCATATAATCCGTCGCGAAGGCCGTCGTGGCCCATTCATGGCCGTCGGCGCTGAGAATTCCCGAGCAGTAAGTATTGTCAAGCAAAACAAAGTCCCGGCAGAATTTGTGCTGATTCGGCGTGACCCGCTCGCCAAAGGTGCAGAGGTCGGCGGCGCCGTTGCCCTCCTTGATGTCGCCCAGCACCTGGTCGTAGGTGCGGTTTTCCTTGATCAAATACAGCACATGCTGAAACACGCTCGGCTCGCCCACGCGCTCCGGCACGGGCCGCGGCGGCTGCCCCGGCCGGGCCGGCTGCGCGGCCTCCTTCAGCCGCGGGTAACGCATATAATGCAAGGCGCGCGCCGTATCCGCCGCCAATTCCTGGGTGTTCGGCCGCTCGACCAACGTCACGCTGCCCAAATGCTGATGGGTGTTGAACTCCAACCGGCCGCTCGTCTTGCCGACGCGCCCGGCTGACATTCCTTTGATGTTCGCCACTTCAATGGCGCGGCGCCGCTGGTCCCACACCACCGCGCCCGGGAACCAACCGACCGGCACGAGCCCTTTCAGGCGCGAGGCGCCCGCTTTGAAATCGAAAATCGCGACGGCATTTTGCGCCGCATTGCAGACGTAAAGCTCGCGGCCCGAAGCGTCAAACGCCACCGCATCGGGACACGCCCCGAACAAATCCCCGGGATCCTGGCGCGCGCACAGTGTTTCCACGATGGCATCAGACTTGGTGTCAATCACACTGAGCGTGTCGCTGGAGGCATTGGCCACGACCAGATGACGCTGGTTCGGCGACATGGCCAGCGCGCTGGCGTGCAAGCCCGTCAGAATTTCCGCGGTCACGCGGTTCTCCTTCAGATCAATCACCGAGACGGATCCCTCATTGGCGATGTAGCGCACCGGATCAACGCGCACCACCGTGCCGCGCCCGGCCGGGCCGGTCAGGCTGCCCGGGACGGGACGGCGCCCACCCCAGTTGCTCACGTAAAGCTTGCGCCCTGCCAGCGCGACATCAAATGGCGCCACGCCCACCTCCCAAGTCCGCAAAATCGCCGAGGTTTCCACATCCACTTCGGCCACGCGATTTCCCATGTTGAGGGCGACGTAAAGCCGCTTGCCGTCCTTCGACATCGCCAATCCCGCCGGGACTTCGTCCTTGCGCCGGGGCGCGTTCGCCGGCGGGAGCGGAATCGAATAGCCCGGCGAAACGCGATTGGTCTCGACCAAAAATACTTTGACGCTGCCGCCCACGTTCGACAGGTAAATGCGCCTGCCATCAGGAGAGAAAATCAGGCCGGTGAAACTCAACTGGCCTTCATCCTCGCCGAACAACTGCCGGGGGGAAACGCCGGTTTGATTGGTGACCGTCACGTCATCGCCCGGCAGCAAGACTTCCTGCAAAATTTTGCCCGAGCCAGGATCGATCACGACCAGATGATGGGTCTTGCCGGAAGTCACCAGCAGCGCGCCGTCCGGGCTGAGCGCGAGGCCTTGGGGGCGCAGGCCCGGCAGAGGGACTTGGCGGCCGGAGGGCGCGACAATCTGATTGACAGGCGTGATCAACCGCTCGTCGGCGAGGCGGCGAACCTGTTCATTGTCCCCCGTCTCCTGAGCGGCGGCGCAGGCGGCGAGCGCGGCGGCCATGCTCAGCCCCAAAATGGTCTTCGTCATCCCGCAAGGATGATACGACCAGGGGATCGGCGGCAATAAAGGATCACGGTGTCACCGAATTATCACAAGACTGTCACACGAACGCGGCGGGAGGCACGGTATCGTCGGGGCATTGTGCAAGCAATTTAACATCATGATGCAAGATTCTCCCCCCCACGGCGGCGTGCGCGCCGTTATCTTCGACGTCTCGGGCACGGTGCTCGATTTTGGCAGCCGCGCGCCCGCGCGGGCGTTCGTCGAACTCTTCGCCCGCCACGGCGTCGCCATCACCATGGATGAAGCCCGCAAGCCGATGGGCGCCCACAAAATTGACCACATTCGCGCAATTCTTAGCGAGCCGTCGATTGCGCCGCGCTGGGAAAAAGCGCACGGGTCGCGGCCCACGGCGGAAATTCTGGACGCGCTCTACGCGGAATTCTGTCCGCTGCAAATCGAAACGCTCAAGGGGCATTGCGACGTGATTCCGGGCGTGCCGCAAGTGACGCTGGAATTGCGGCAGCGCCAGATCAAGATCGCCAGCACCACGGGATTCGACAAAGCCATGATGGTCGATCTGATTCCGCAGGCGATCGCGGGGGGATACAGTCCTGAGCTGTGGGTCACGCCGGATGTCGTGGGCAAAGGCCGGCCGGCCCCATGGATGGCATTTTACATCGCCAAACAACTCGATGTTTATCCCATGAAAACCTTCGTCAAAGTCGGCGACACGCCGGTGGACGTCGCCGAAGGCCACGCCGCTGGGATGTGGACCGTCTCGGTTGTCCGCTCGGGGAACGAAGTTGGCCTTTCCTCCGACGAGTTGGAGGCCTTGCCGGCGGAGGAGCGGAATGCCCGGCTGTCGCGCGCGCGCGCGCGCCTGGCGTCGTGCGGGCCGCACTATATCATTGACACCGTCGCCGACCTGCCTCCCGTCGTGGACGCGATTTCTGCGCGTCTGGCGCGCGGCGAGCGGCCTTAATTTCGGCGTGATGTTTGGAATGGCTCCGTTTCCCGCACGACCGCTTCGTGCAGAAAAAGGCTGATCCATTCGCGGGCCTCGCATTGATCATCGAAGGTGCCGCCGCACAGGGTGTAGGCGCCGCCACGGTCTTTAAGGAGAACGGCCTGGCCGAAAGTGGCCAGGGTTTCGGAAGGCTGCCAGCCGCCAAGGTTTGTCATCATGGGGCCAGACTACCGCGCCGGGTTGGACATCGGCGGTCTGACCCCAAAATAAGAATCAAGGCTTGCCGCCAAACGTGCAGTAGTCGTCCAGTTCCATGAACTCGAACCAGGTCGTGACATCCTCGCGCGTGGCGCTGAATTTTTTCACCTGCTCGGCGAAATAGGTCAGGGTTTCGTTGTCGCTGTCGGGGCCGCGCGTCAAATGATAGTTGCTCCAGGCGGCGATTTCCCAGGGCGCGCGCGCGGGTTTGGCATTGGCTTGCACCCAGGCAAGGATGTCACCATCGCCGCCGCCTTTGGCCAGCTCCGCTTTCAAGGCTTCGTGCTCCAGCCCGGTGAAGGCAAAGAAATGGCGGTCCATCCCTTTGCCGGCGAAATGGTATTCGCCGAGCTTGCCCGCGAGAGCGGCGCGGCCTTTATCAAGGATGCGCGGCAGCAGCACATAGCCGCCCAGGCGCAAGCGCGGACTGCGGGGCGGATGTTGGGTGAGGTCAGGTGTCGAATAATTGATGCTCATATTTTTAAGATTCCTGACCACCCTACCCCATCGCCTTTTTGTCCGCCAGTTTATGGCGCCGGGACGTTGGTGGGCGATTGAACCACTTGATAATAACGCGTGAGCGCGCCGGGCGGAACCGGATCGGTGAAGTTAAAAACACCCGGGCTGGCTTCGGTCGCCGTGCCCACCACGGTCCAATCCGCCAGGTTGGTGGAGGCCGCGACGACGCATACAGTGTTTGACAGTCCCAGAATGTGGAGGTTAAAGGATCCCGCGGCGAACGAGCCTTGCGCCACGAGCGGCGGCCCAACGACGGTGACATTGACGGCGGCGGACGAGGTGGCGCCGAAGGGATCGCTCAACACGTAAATAAAATTGTCCGGCGCGGATTGACCGGGCGCCAGCGCAGTGAAACGGCCCGCCGGACTGTAGCGCAGGACGCCATTGGTGAGCGCGACATTTCCCACGGTGGCATTGGTGTAAAGACCGCTGATAAAAAGACGCGCGGTGTCATCGGGATTGAGATCGCTATCGTTGGCCAAGAGCCGGGCGGTAAGATCCGCAGAAGTGGCGGAGGCGCTGATGACAATGCTGTCCGCCACCGCGTTGGGCGGCACGCTCTGACCAGTGATTGTGATGCTCA
>DASZMX010000067.1:0-58496 GCA_035551475.1 Verrucomicrobiia bacterium | reverse complement strand
TTACTTGCTTGGTCCCGGCTGGGTCGGCGGAGTCGGTGTGGTGAACGTCATCGGCGGGAATTACACCGCCTATTTGCAGCCTGGAGCCGCCCAAAACACCTCGATCAGCCAGACCGGGACTATTCCTTCGGATGCTGAATCATTAACCTTCAAGCTTTGGCAACCGGGATTCGCCAAGCCAATTCTAGTTTCATTTGCAGGCGACACTCTATCTCCTGTCTTGCTCGGCGCCGGCACGAGTCCATCCGGTCAGGCCTATACTTTATATGGGGTAGATGTCGCTCCATTTGCCAATCAAACGGGAGCCTTGGAATTTACCGCGCAAGCCAACGGATTCAACACCGCTTTATTGGACGACATCTCTTTTTCCACCACCGTTGTGCCGGAACCGAGCGCGTTGATTTTGACTGGAATCGCCGGCGCCACCTTTGCGTGTTATTGGCGTCGCGTATTCAGGAAATCTTGTCATCTGGGATCCGTTCGTAGTTAAGCCATTCCACAGACACGGCCTTCGAATAGTTACGCGTCCTTCGTTTGGATTCGACCCGAAGCATTTAACAGAACGTGTCTCATGACCAACCTTTGTTATAGGTATGACATAAAATCGGTCGTCTGCGGAAGAAGACGTTTGGAGTGGGGGAGGAGGCCAGGTGGAGATGCGGGGGCGCCGGCGCTCATATAAATCTCTGGTTGACGCGGGGGCGGGGGCGTCGCAAGCTTGGGCCCGCAAGCCCGGAACACATGCAGAGCACAACTGTCAATAATTGTCTATTCCTCTAATTTATGAGCGACACCACTGGCACACCGAGCGCACCCACGTATCGCGGAGAAACGGCCGGCAGCGGAAATATTCACGCCCATCGCCTGCTGTGGGCGGGGTTCATGGCGATCCTGGCGGAAGGAATGGGCTTCGGCCTGCGCGGCGGCATTCTGGGGCAATGGGCCAATCAATACGGCTTCACGATGACGGATTTGGGGACGATCACGGGCGGCGGGTTGACGGGGTTCGGCGTGGTGGTAATTTTGTCGAGCTTGATCGCGGACAAGGTGGGTTACGGGCGGCTGATGGTGACGGCGTTTGTGCTGCATTTCACCTCGGCGGTGGTGACGCTGGCGGCGGGGCCGGCGTTCGCGGCGGGCGGCAAACACGCGGCGTTTCTCTGCCTGTTCTGGGGCATGTTCCTGTTCGCAATCGGCAACGGCTTGTGCGAAGCGGTGGCGAATCCGCTGGTGGCTTCGCTCTTTCGCAAGAGCAAATCCAAATACCTGAACATCCTGCACGCGGGCTGGCCGGCGGGATTGGTGCTGGGCGGTTTGTCCTCTTACTTTTTATCGAGCGCCGCAAATCCGGTGGCGTGGCAAATCCAGATTTCGCTGTTCCTGGTCCCGACGGTGATTTACGGCGTGATGTTGCTGGGGCAGAAATTTCCCAAGTCCGAAGCGCTGGAGCATGGGGTGCGGTATAAGGACATGCTGCGCGAGGTGGGAATGCTGGGCGCGTTTGTGGTGTGCCTCCTGCTTTCGCTGTGGCTGAAAGATACGGCGGAAACGCTCGGGTTGCCGGGTTTCATGGGATTTGTCGGAGGCGGAGTTTTGTTTTTAATCTTTGGCGCGTGCACGGGATTTTCGATGGGTTATCCGTTGATGTTTGTGTTGTTGATCATTCACGGGCTGCAAGGCTACACCGAGCTGGGGACAGATTCGTGGGTGAGCAAGATCACGGGCGCATTTTTGGCGAAGCCGGAATATGGGCTGCTGTTGTTTGTTTATATTTCCTCGCTGATGTTTGCCTTGCGGTTTTTCGCGGGGCCAATTGTGCATAAGATTTCGGCGTTGGGATTGTTGTTTGCCAGCACGGTCTTGGCTTCGCTGGGCTTGCTGTTGCTGGGCTATTCGAGCTCGGCGATGGTGTGCATCGCGGCGGCGACGGTGTATGCGGTGGGCAAGACTTTCATGTGGCCGACGCTCCTGGCGGTGGCTTCGGAACGATTCCCCAAAGGCGGCGCGATCACGATCGGCGCGATGGGCGGGGTGGGGATGCTGTCGGCTGGTTTGCTGGGCGGGCCGGGCATCGGGTTCAACCAGGATTCGCACGCCGCCAAGCAAATGGTCGCGGAAAACCCGGCTGTCTATCAGCGTTACAAGGCGGACGCGCCCAACACGTTTTTGTTTTTCAGCACGACGGGCTTGGACGGATCGAAGGTGGCGGCGTTGGATGATAACGGCGAAGAATTGGCGCGGCGCGTGGCGGCGAGCGAAGGCAAAGATCAGAGCGCGGTGAAACTAAATGCCTGGTGGCAGGAAGCGAAATTGACCGCCGCGGCGGATAAACCCATCGTGACGGACGCCATGCTGCACGGGAGCAAGATGGCGCTGCGCATCACGTCGGCGCTGCCGGCGGTGCAGGCGGTTTTGCTGATCGGAATCCTGCTCTATTTCCGGTCGCAAGGCGGTTACAAGCAGGTCCACATCGAGGGCGAAGGGGCGGCGGCGAAGGAAGTGGTTTGAGGTTGCAGTTTGGGCATTCACAATTAGAGTTTTGGAACAATATGCGAATGATTGGCAGAATTTTGGCGGCATTTTTGGCCGTGGTTTCAGTGTCGGCGTGGGCGGCGGATGCCACCAATACCCCGGCGGCGGACAGCAAGGAAGTGGCGGTCATCAAGACTTCCGAAGGCGACATGGTGGCGGAGTTTTGGACGGATGCGGCGCCCGAGACGATCGCCAATTTCAAGAAGCTCGCGAAGAGCGGGTTTTATGACGGCACCTGTTTTCATCGCGTGATCAAGGGTTTCATGATCCAGGGCGGCGATCCGCTGACCAAAGATCCTTCCGCCGAAGGGCGCTGGGGTTCGGGCGGGCCGGGTTACACGATCAAGGCGGAATTCAACAATCATTCCCACGAGCGCGGCGTGCTTTCCATGGCGCGGACGTCCGACCCCAATTCCGCTGGATCGCAATTTTTCATCTGCCACGGCAATCCCACGTCTCTCGACCACCAATACACGACCTTTGGCAAGCTGATCAAAGGCGACGATGTGCTGGAGAAGATCGCCACGACGCCGACGCATCCGCAGGATCGCCCGGACAAGCGCATGGAGATCATCAGCATCAAGATTGTTCCCGCCAGCACGATCAAATAAAGGTTTTATGGAAAACGAAGTGGCAGTCATCAAAACAAGCCAGGGCGACATGGTCGTTTCTTTCTGGCCGGATGTGGCGCCGAAAACGGTGGAGAATTTCAAGACGCTGGCGCGCAAAGGATTTTACGACGGCACCGCCTTTCATCGCGTGGTCAAGGGTTTCATGATCCAGGGCGGCGACCCGCTGACGAAAGATTTGTCCGCGGAAAGCCGCTGGGGCACGGGCGACCCGGGCTACAAGATCAAGGCGGAGTTCAACGCCAAAAAGCACGGGCGCGGCGTCTTGTCGATGGCGCGCTCCAATGATCCGGATTCCGCCGGCTCGCAATTTTTCATCTGCCTGGCGGACGCGCATTTTCTCGACGGCAAATACACCGCTTTCGGCCAGCTGATCAAGGGTGACGAAGTGCTGGGCAAAATCGGCGACAGCCCCACCACGCATGGCGGCGGCGGGGAGAAGAGCCGTCCCATCAATCGCGTGGGCGTGACCAGCGTCAAGATCGTCCCGGCCGACACGGTGAAGTAGAGCCGTGAGCGCGGACGAGATTGCCATCGTCCTGACCCGCCTGGGCTGTCCCCCGGAAAAGGCGCCAATCCTGGCGGCGCAATTGTCCAAGCGCGCCGACCAATTGGCGGCGCAAAAAAACCGCACCCGCGAAGACGCCCTGGCCCATCTGCTGAAACTGATGGTGGATTCCGGCGGCTTTAAGGAATAAATGATCAAGCCCTGGAAAAGAGCCTCCACCCAAACGCTGGCGGATTACCGCATTTTCCGGGTGCGCTCCGATGTGAAGGTTTCGCCAATCAGCGGGCGGGAGCACGATTTTTACGTAATCGACTGCGTGAATTGGGTGAACGTCATCGCCCGAACCCCGCAGGACGAACTCGTCATGATCGAGCAATATCGGCATGGCTCGGAAACCGTGGAGTTGGAAGCGCCGGGCGGCATGATCGATCCGGAGGACGCCTCGCCGGTGGCGGCGGCGGTGCGGGAATTGCGCGAGGAAACAGGATACGAAGGGAAGTCAGCCCGGATCATCGGCGAAGTGTTTCCCAATCCGGCGATCATGAGCAACGTCTGCTACACGGTTTTTATTGATGACTGCCGTCCGGCGGGGCCGGTGGACTTCGACGCCACGGAGGATTTGCTCACGCGCCTGGTGCCGGCCACGGAGGCGGGCGCGCTGGTGCGGGCGGGCAAAATCCGCCATTCCTTGGTCACGGCGGCGTTATTTCATTACGACCTGCTGCGCCGCGGCTAGCGCGCGCGAGTTATTCACATTCGACCCTGAGGCTTCAGCCTCCACCCCTATAGGCGCTTCAATCGCCACCCTGATTGTGCATTTTACTCGATTGCGAGAGACTCTAGTCAACGATACAAGAAATATGAATTCAACACTGACAAACAAAAACGATGACCTCGGATGCACCGCCGCCAATTACGTCGGCAATCGCTCTGCCCGCTGCCTTGATTTGGTTGGCCCCGACCAACGCACCATCCGCGAAAAATATTTGATCGGCGAGCCCCGCGACTGTCCCATCGGCACCGCGGCGGAAATGAAGGCCAAGGGCTACGTGGGGATTTACCTGCGCGAACCGGTGACGTTTTTTCGCCTCCCGAATTCTAACCGCATCATTCCGAAAACCTGGTAACCAGGCGTGCGCCGTTACGCCGGCTTTTGATAAATAGCCGGCTTGACGCCGCGCAATTCGTGGCGGATGCCGCTCAGGCTCTCGGAGTGTCCGACCATTAAATAGCCCCCCGGAGCCAGCCGCCGCGCCAGGCGCCGCACCAGATCCTCCTGGGTGGCGCGGTCGAAATAGATCATCACATTGCGGCAAAAGATCACTTCAAAAAGCTCGGTAAACGGGTATTCCGATTGCAGCAAATTCAAGTGATGGAACCGCACCCGCGCGCGCCATTCCGCCTTGATCCGGTAGTTTCCCTCCCAATTCCCATGCCCGCGTTGAAAACAGCGCTGCAACCACGCGCGCGGCATGCTTTCCACGCGCTGGCTCTCGTAAATGCCGGCGGCCGCCTTTTCCAAAATGCGGGTGGAAATGTCGCTCCCTTCGATCTGCCATTGGCCCGAGGTCGGCGGAGCCAAATATTCCGAAAGAAAAATCGCGAGCGAATAGGGCTCTTCCCCCGAGGACGACGCCGCGCTCCAAACCCGGAAACAAGCCGGACGGGCGGCGCCTCTAGCCTTCCAGGCCGGCAGGACGGTTTCGCGGAGAAAATCGAAATGTTTCATCTCGCGAAAGAAATGCGTGTGATTGGTGGAGATGCGGTCGATCAGCTCGCGCAATTCGTCGGCGCCGGCGGGGGAGCGGAGGAAATTGCAGTAGGCGCTGTAGTCGTCCAGATGCAGGGCGCGCAGGCGCTTGGCCAGGCGGGAGGTGACCAGTTCACGCTTGTCCGCCCCCAATTTGATCCGGCTGTGGTCATACACCAGTTGGCAAATGAAGTCGTAATCCCGCGGCGCGATGCGCGACCCGATTGAATCCGAGCAAAGTTGCATCTCTCAACCTTGAGCATCGGCGCGCGGCGCCAGAAACTTGAGCCTTGCGGCGGGCAGGCGGCAGCGCGTATTGACTCCTGATGCGCAATCAAGCTGGTTTGTGGCGGGATTTGTCGGCGGGCGGGAAATTATTCCTGATCGCCGGGCCCTGCGTGGTGGAGGACGAAAAGGTTTGCCTGACCATCGCGCGGTCGCTCCAGCAAACGTGCCGCAAGCTGGGCATCACGTATGTTTTCAAAGCCAGCTACGACAAGGCCAATCGCACTTCCTCCAAGTCATTTCGCGGCCTTGGCATGACAGAAGGGCTGGCCGTCCTGGCAAAAGTTCGTGAGGAAACAGGTCTGCCGACGCTGACCGACGTGCACGGGGAAGCGCAAGTGGCGCCTGCGGCGGCGGTGGTGGACATTCTGCAAATTCCCGCGCTGCTGTGCCGCCAGACGGATTTGATCGAGGCGGCGGCGGCGTCCGGAAAGATCGTCAATATTAAGAAGGGGCAGTTTCTTTCGCCGCCGGAAATGGAAAACGCCATTCTCAAGGCGCGCCGCGCGGGCCATAACCGGATCATGGTCACCGAGCGCGGCTCGACCTTTGGCTACAACAACCTCGTGGCGGACATGCGCTCCATGCCGATCATGAAGCGGTTTGGCGTGCCCGTGATTTTTGATGCGACGCACAGTGTGCAGATGCCCGGAGCCGGCGGCGATAAATCGAGCGGACAGCGCGAGTTTGCCCCCGTCCTGGCGCGCGCGGCGCTGGCGGCGGGCGCCGATGGGTTGTTCATCGAGACGCATCCGCAGCCGGAGAAGGCGCTGAGCGACGGCCCGAACATGATTCCGCTTGGGGAAATGGCGGCGTTTTTGAAATCCGCGCTGAAAATCTGGCGGGCCGCGCGTTGATTATTGCACGCGATAAAACCGCAATGGGCTGACAGTGGTGTCCGTGTATTGGTTGGTGCCGTAGGGATTGGCGATGACCACCAGCGGAGTCCACTTCGTGAAATTCGTCGTCCAATAAATCGTCACGCTTTTCCCGCTGAGCCCTTCGAAATTCAGCCCGAAACTTCCATCGGCGCTGTGGGTGGCGGTGACAAATTGCGGTGTGCGAATCAGTCCGGCGCTCCCGGAATTATAAATCGTCAGGACCTGGTCCTCGGAAAGGGCGGTGTTGAACAGCATTGGCTCATCAATGCTCCCGAGCATGTTGTCGCCGTGCCCATCCGCCCCCATGCTCGCGCGCCCAAGGGGAATGGCGGCGGGCGCCGTTCCCTCGCGGACGCCATTGACATACAGGGTTGTCACGCCGCCGCTGGCGACAAAGGCCAGGTGCGTCCAGGTGTTCTGCGGCACGACGTACGGCGGGCTGAACGTCCAATCATTGCTGCCGAGAACGCTGAATCCGACCGCGCGGCCTGCGCCGTATTGCTCCAGTTTCAAAATGTTGGTGGAATCACCCAGCAACGCGGCGGAAGTTTGCGGCGCATCCTGGCGGTTGACCCAGAAGCAAGCCGTCCACGATCCGGCCAGCGGCGTGACGGGGTTTGTCAACTGCAAATAGGATGAGGCGCCATCGAAGTGGAAAGCGAGTCCGACGACGCCGGGAGCGTAGGAGAGGCCGTTGACGGACACGCCATTGTCCGCGCCGTAAATGTCCCGTGTGTTGCCATCGGCGGTCCACCAATTGATCATGCCGGGCGGCGAGACGGCGGCGCCCGGCGCGTTGTCGAGCGGCGCGAGCACGGAGAGATACGCGGTGGCCGTGGAGACGCCGCTGAGTGAATTGCTGACCACCACGCTGTAGGCGCCGGCATTGGTGAGCTGCACGCTGGCGATGGTGTAATTGGAGGAAGCCGCGCCGTCGATAACATTGGTGTTAAAGAACCATTGATATGCCACGCTGCCAGCCGTTCCGGCTGTCACATGAAACGTGGCAGCCGCGCCGACGTTGGCTGTGATATTGGTCAGGACGGCGCCGCCAATGACAAATTTGGAGATGAAAGCGTTGGTGGTTCCATTGTAAACATCCGAATCGCCGCCGGACCAATTGGTGTCGGCATATTGCCAGATGTCCCAGGTGTTCCACGGGCTGGTCGAGGCGGGCGCGCCGTTTTGAATGTCCGGGTTGCTGGGATAACTGGCCATCCAGAGCGGCCACTGCGTCACCGTGCTATTAAGCCACGTGCTGGCGTAGGAGGTGAACGTATAGATGACGGGCTTCACCACCACGCCGTTGGAGGCGCCATACGACACGATATCGTTGCACCAGCGGTTGACCCAAATGGAAAGGGAAGCCTTGGTGTAGGACGAGCCCGGCGCCTGCTCGATGTCAAGCATCGGCATGAGATACCCGCCGCCGCCGGTGATATAAGTCTTGGCGATGCTCCAAAAATACGCCGCCTCGGCATCGGCCCCGAGCGCGCCGACGTTGGAGTCGGGGCGCGCGAAATGATAGGCGCCGATGAGCACGCTGGCGGATTTGCAATGAGTTTCGTTGGCGGTGAAATAAGGATCGGTGAAGCTCGTCCCCTCCGTGGCCTTGGCCCACGCAAAGATCACGCCATCTCTCTTCACGGTCGGCCAGTCAATCGTGCCCTGGTAGTGGGAAACGTCCGCCCCCAGCGGGCGCTGGGCGCAAACGGAGAAAGCGACGACGCAAAAGCACGCCCACAACGCCTCGCAAAAATGACGAGCCCTTTGTGTTCGTTGCTTTCGTGAAAAATGGGGCCTAGGCAGTAGAGCCACAACAACGCGCAATCCTACCACGAATCAAGCCGAATGCCACAGGAGTTTTTTCGTGCCTCGCGCGAGCCATATTTGCGTGGCGCGCCAAGCCTGATTTGTTTAATGCTGGAGCCGTGATTCACCGCGACTTCCTAAGCGCTCGCGCGTTGGCGGTAGCGCTGGCAATTTTCCTGGCGCAAGCGGGCGCGGGACGTCCAGCGTTTGTTTGCACGGACTACACGCAGGGAAAAGTGTTCATCATCTCGCCAGCCGGCGCCGTGGAATGGGAATATCCGGCTGAACACGTCAATGATTTGCAGGTCTTGTCCAACGGCGACCTGTTGTTTAACGACGGCAGCAGCGTGAAAGAAGTAACGCGCGAAAAACACGTTGTATTTGACTTCGAATCCGCCAGCCCGATTTACGCCTGCCAGCGGCTCACGAACGGCAATACGTTCATTGGCGAATGCGATGCGGCCCGCCTGCTCGAGGTGTCGCCGGCGGGCGCGATTCTCAAAGAAGTGCATTTGCTGCCGCCGGGGCAAAACGGGGGCTCTGCCTACATGCGGAATGCGCGGCGCCTGGAAAACGGCCATTATTTGGTGGCGCATTACGGCGCCGATGTCGTGCGCGAGTACGATGAGCACGGGAAGGTTGTCCTGGAAATTCCCGCGCCCGGCGGCCCGCACAGTGTGGAACGGCTGCCGAACGGTCACACCCTCATTTCATGCGCCGACCATCCCGGCGGCCCGCAATTATTCGAGGCCGACGCCGCCGGCCACACCGTTTGGGCCCTGCGGCCCGACGATGCGCCCCAAGCGCAATTAAAATTCATCGCCGGGTTCCAACGGCGCCCCAACGGCAATATCGTGCTGGCGAATTGGCTCGGGCATGGCTCATTCCCGGACGCGCCGCAATTGGTCGAAGTCACGCCGCGCAAACAGGTGGTCTGGACTTTTGCCGGTCGGGCGAAAATGAAAACCATCTCGAATGTTCGGATGCTGGACGCTCCTGACCCTCTGGTGATCAAAGTCCGCGAAGCCGCCCTGGCCATCCAGCGTTATTCCTGGGAACAAGGCACGCTGGCCCTCGCCTTTCTGGAGGCGGGAGACGACGCGATGGTGGTGAAGATGGCGCGCGCCTCGCTCATTTACCGATCCAAGCTGGGAGTTCCCGCGGCCCTCGGCGGCGCGCCGGTTGATCCGCTTATGGGCGGGGAGGCCCTATGGCGCGCCGCGCAGCTCACGGGCGATCCCGAACTGCAAGAGGCCGCGACGAATGCCTTGAATTTCGCCCTGCGCGCCGCGCCGCGCGCCGCTGACGGCACGGTGTTTCACACCGGCCAAACCATGTGGTCGGACAGTTTCAACACCACGCCGCCCTTCCTCGCAGCCGCCGGCCATTTCGATGAGGCCATGCGGCAAATCGAAGGCCATCGACGCCGCCTTTGGAATCCCGAGGCGAAATTGCTCGCCCATATCTGGAATGAAAAAAATGGGAATTTTCAGGACCCCAAATTTTGGGGCGGAGGGCAGGGCTGGGCCGCCGCCGCCCTCGCCCGCGTCATTCGCGCCTGCCCGCCTGACCGCGCCACCGACCGCGACAAACTGGTGGATTACCTAAAAGCTCTTCTTGACGGATGCCTGGCGCATCAAAGCCCCGGCGGTTTGTTTTACAATGTGGTGGATGATCCCGCCACCTTTGAAGAAACCAACCTCGCGCAAATGCTCGCGTATGCCATTTACACCAGCGTGCGCGGCGGCTGGCTTGACGCCAGCTACCTGCCGGCCGCCGACCGGATGCGCGCCGCCGCCCGCGCGAAGGTGGATCACGACGGATTCGTCCGCGGCGCCTGCGGCGCGCCGGAATTTAACCAGCCCGGCATTTCCGCCGAAGCGCAGGCGTTTTTTCTCTTAATGGAAACGGCGGCGGAAGCCGAGGGCCGCTAGCCCTCAAACCGGAAGTTGAATGCCCAATTCTAAGGAATTGTAATTGCGGCGCGTCCTTCGCCACCCGGAAGCCAGGACGGCTACCGCAGCTATACTTCACACCAGAATGCGCAAACCCGCCTAGTTACGGAAAACCTTGCATTCGTCGGCTGGCAGTGTCAAATCGTTTGCATATCAGTCAAAGATGCGACGAGCGTTGCACCAGTAGGTCCTCATGCAAGAACGGGCGTCTCACTTTTCGCTTACACACCTTTAGCTAATGTAAACTAAATTAAGTTGCGGCGTTCACAATTACAATTCCCGAAACAAAAATATAATCAATGCCGCAAGAGAATTCCAACGACCCGCCCACACAAAACCTCGGCGAAGACGAGAGCCCCAGAGCCAAAAGCACTGAGACCAAAGCTCGGAAGCGTAAGACGCTCTTAATTGGCGCACTTACGACGTGCAGCATGACCGCCGCTGGAATTTTGTGGAATATTCCTAAATGTAATCTTTTGGCGATTTTGCTGTCGTCAGGAGCTTTTATCGGTGTTGGCAAGATTCTCGAAATCGAACTAATAAATCACGGCGGAAAACATTGGAGAGCAAAAGCAATAGGGCGCCTGCTGATGCTGTCTGGAGTGGTATTTTGTGCGTGCCTTGTAAAATCGGATTTCTTTTTGAAATCGGCGCTGCCGCCATTACCACCGCCCCGTCCGAATTTCGTTTTCTCACTAATTGAGTGGGCCAATCCCGAATCGTTAATTGCTCTCACCAACGATTTTCTCGTATGCACGAATTTCGAGACAAGTTTAAGGGCAAGAGGCGCCGTTGTGTTTCCAACGGCAGCACATTCAAATCTCGACCTCTGCCTCGGTTTAAGAAACTCGGGGAATTTAACGGCGGAAGATGTGGAGGTAACGGTTGTAGTGCCGCATGAATTCGATTGCCATCCAGGACAGGGATGGGTGCCAGTCCTGATGCCTCTGGACTACGGAGACTCCTGGCGTTGGAACATAGGCGCATTACATGGAGTTTATGGGCCACTTTCCGATGGGAAATTCAGTTCAATACTGACTTTCGGAAAATTAGGCGCTTCTTCTTATCCAATTATCATCATTATTGAGGCCAAGGATTTTTTTCAAACGCCCTTGGCGTTTCGGTTTGTGCCCATATTGTATTCATCAAACACGATCAGCGGCGCGACTGCGGTTAAAGGCAAAACAATTGCGGTGCCCATCACCGACAGCAACATGATATTTGGAATAAAAGTCACTACCGTCACAAATGCATCGGGTAGAGTTACCGGATACTTCATGGCCACCGCTCCTTCCAATAACAACAGTCTGGAATCCGGGCCGCAGGGTCGCAAAGCGGCACGGCCACCGAATTAGGACACTCTTACGGTATCGCCCCCATTCGGGTCGCCTTGACATCAGGGGGAGGCTAAACAACACTGGTGGGCTATGGCAGAGCAGCCCAAGACGAATGATTTGATGGAGCGCATTGTGTCTCTGTGCAAGCGCCGCGGCTTCATTTTTCAGTCCTCGGAAATCTACGGCGGGATCAACGGCTTTTGGGATTACGGCCCACTCGGGGCGGAGTTGAAACGGAATTTGAAGGATTTCTGGTGGAAATCGATGACGCAACGCCGCGATGACGTGGTGGGATTGGAAGCAACGATCATCATGCACCCGAAAATCTGGGAGGCGAGCGGGCACACCACGACTTTCTCCGATCCGATGGTGGATTGTTTATTGACAAAGAAGCGCTTTCGCGCCGACCAGGTCGAGGCCCAAAGCGGCGTGGTCTATTCCTACACCGGCGCGGACTCGGCGGCGGGCCTGAAGGTGGACCGCCCGTTTTCGGTGCTGCTGAAAAAAGGCGAGAACCCGGAGCGCGCGCGCAAGGTGGCCCGGCAATATTATGCGCAGGGCGCGACGGAAGGGGCGGACGCGCTGCAGTTGCGCCAGGAGACGACGGAAAACGTGGAGAACACGACGCGTTACAACCCCGAGAACGGCAGTTTATTGACAGAGGCGCGCCCGTTCAACCTGATGTTCAAGACGCATTACGGCCCGCTGGAAAGCGATGATAACGTGGCGTATCTGCGGCCGGAAACGGCGCAGGCGATTTTCGTGCAGTTCAAAAACGTGCTGGAAGTGTCGCGGCAACGAGTGCCGTTCGGCATTTGCCAGATCGGGAAGGCGTTTCGCAACGAAATCAACCCGCGCAATTACACGTTTCGTTCGCGGGAATTCGAGCAGATGGAGCTGGAGTTTTTCATTCGCCCGGATGAGGTGGTGGAGGCGATTTATGGGTCGGTGGCCAAGCCGCCGGGTCCGGGCCATCCGGGAGAGCCGCAGCCGAATTGGGGCTGGCAAATGTGGCACCAATATTGGGTGGAGGAGCGGCTGGCGTTTTACGAAAGCATCGGATTGCCGCGCACGAGCCTGGTGGAATATTGGCAGAAGGCGGATGAGCTGGCGCATTACGCGCGGGCGACAGTGGATATTCTTTACAAATTCCCCTTCAGCAAACGCGACGAAAAGGGCGAGTTGATGGGCGAGGAATTGGAAGGGGTGGCGGCGCGCAGCGATTTTGATTTGTCCCAGCACCAGCGCTCGGCGAACAAGCCGATGGGCGTGTTCGATGACGATTTGCGCGTGGCGTGGGCGAAGCTGGATCCGGCGCGGCAAACGGCGCTGGGCGAGCAGTATTATGCGTCGCGCAAAAACTATTTGACCAAGGTGGGGGAAAAGCCGGAGCAGGCGGAAACCACGGCGCGCGCGGAAGCGGCCGCCCTGGCCAAGGGTTCTTATGTGCCCCACGTGATCGAGCCTTCCGCGGGTGTGGATCGTTTGGCGCTGGCGTTGATCTGCAATGCTTTTGCGGAAGACCAGGCGCCGGATGACAAGGGCAAAATGGAGACGCGCGTGGTGATGCGTTTTCATCCGCGCATCGCGCCGGTGAAGGTGGCGATTTTCCCCCTGTTGAAGAACAAGCCGGAGCTGGTGCAAAAGGCGCTGGCCGTGCGGGATTTGCTGCGGCCGCACATGACGGTGTTCTATGACGAAGCGGGCGCCATCGGGCGGCGCTATCGCCGGCAGGACGAGGCGGGCACGCCGTTTGGGGTGACGATCGATTTTGACACGCTGGGCGAGAAAGGGCCGGAATTGCAAGACACCGTGACGCTGCGAGACCGCGACACGATGCAGCAAAGCCGGGTGAAAATCAGCGAGCTGTTGAGCCTGCTGCTGGCCAAGACGCAGCCATGACCGAACCAGGCAAAAGCCAGGTGGAAGACGAGGAGGCAGAGGTGACGGAGGAAAAACTCAAACCGGCGCCGACGCTGTACCTCATCATCGCGTTCAAAACCTCAAAGGGCGTGCTCTTCCTGCTGGCGGGCATTCTTCTTTACATGCACGCGGCCAACGGACTTTCCGACGAATACCAACATGCGATGCACATGCCCTTTGTGGAATGGGTGTTCCGCATGCTGCGCATTCACCCGGAAAACCAGTTCTTCATCAACCTGGCGTTGAAGATCGAAAACCTGACGGAAGCCAATGTGCGCAACGCCGCCATTGGCACGATTATTTGGGCGCTGTTCCCCTTGGTGGAAGGTCTCGGGATGATGTTCCGCACGTCGTGGGCGGGATGGCTGGCGATCGGGGAATCAGCGTTCTTTGTGCCGATCGAATTTTTTGAATTATCGAAGCGTTTTTCCACGCCCCTGCTGGTGGTGACGATCACGAATATCTTTATCGTTTGGTATCTGTTCACCAATCGCGAACAGCTTTTCCATCATCATCACCCGCACGTCCGCCAGGCCTGAAAACAAAAAGGCCCCGCTGTGGCGAACTCTAACGCGGCACAGCGAGGCGCTGCTGTCAGATTTTACGATTATTGAGGCCGAGCGCCCTGCAAGGGAGGCGCGGTTTCAATCGTGCCGGGAGCTTGCGAGTTCGGCGTGCTGGGCGTCACGGCGCTGCTGCCGCTGCCGACGCCGCTGGTGTTCGGCTGAATAACTCCACCGGGATTGTTGAGAGTCCCATTATTATTTTGCGACGGAATGGTGCCGCCGGGCTGAATGTCGGCGCCAGAGGGCTCGTTGATGCCAGGAGCCGGCTGGGGAAATCCGCCGGGCAAAGCCGGAGCCGGGGGCAACGTGCCGCCGGTGCTGGGCACGGTCGAACCGGACATGCCAGGCTGGCCAGGGACGCCTTGTCCCGGGGCGCCCGGAGGAATCGGGGCATTGCCCGCCGAAGAATTAATGCTCGTATTGACACCCGATCCGGGCGTCGCGCCTTGGACGCCGGTGGAGCCGTTAATACTGCTCGACATGCCCGGGCCGGTCGTGCCATTCACGCCCGCGCCTGCCGCTGTGTTGCCTGCGCCTACCCCGGCCGCTCCGGTCCCGGAACCGCCACCCGCCACGCCTGTGCCGGAGCCGCCACCCGCTGCGCCAGTTCCTTGCGCCACTGCCGTCCCGCCTGCGGCAAGAAGAAGGGCGCAACCAATTCCGATGAGTTGTTTTTTCATAAATGTATTTAGTTGAGTGTTATTGGGGGGGATTGAGATTGCGGGCCGGAGGCGTTTTATCCGGCGAAAGCGGCGTCGGCGCGTTGGTGAGCGCGGGGATTTGGTTGGTGTTATACGAACCAGAGGGCTCGACAATCGCGTTGGTGGCCGACATATGCGACTCCTGATTATGAACAATCGGAGCCGGCGGCGGCGGATTAATGGCCATTTGCCCCAACGCCACGGAACCGAGCGAAGCCACGATGGTTCCGGCGAGGAGCGTTTTCAAAATCGTTTTCACAAGGAAAACGTCGCCCGGCGCGAGGGTTGCCGCAATTCGCCAAATCCCTGATTCACCCCTCGGCACAAGCCGCGCCGGAGGCCTGCGCCTGATCAAGTTTTCGTAGGGCAAACGCGTAGGCGCCTATGGCGGCGGCTTCGCTGCAGCCGAGCCGCGACACGCCCACGCCGATGCGGGGCTGGGGATCGTATTGCACCTTGCGGGCGCTGCATGGGACCTGAATTTCGCGGGAGGAGCCGCGGAGGAAAGAGGCGAGCTGCGCCGGGTCTTCCAGATTGAAGGCGGCGGAGGCGAGGCGCTTGAATTTTTGGCCGGCGGGCGAGGTATAGGTGGAGTTTAATTCGTCAACAATGGCGGGAAGAAAAAGCCCACTGGCGCCGGAAATGCCCCCGCCGATGACCGCCAGCCCATCGATCAGCGTGAGGGCCTCGGCCATGGAATTGCCCACGACTTCGCCTAATTGCCGGAACGCGGCCACGGCGGCTTCGCGCGGGCCGGGACGGGCGCCAACTCCGATGTCAAATATATCCTTGGGCGATGGCGCCTGGTCGAAAGGCAGCCCGGCGTGTTGCGCAAAGACGCGGCGCACGGCGCGGATGCTGGCGCCTTCCTCAGCGTTGGTGTCGGGCATGAGCTTGTGGCGCAGCAGCCAGACTTCGCCCGCGATGGCGTTGTCGCCGAGAAACAATTCGCCGTCGCGCACAATGCCGCCGCCGAAGCCGGTCCCAAGGGTAATGCCGAGCAAATTCTTGTAGCGGCGCGGGCTGCCGGCGTCGGCCAGCAAACGGTTGATGTAGGGCAGAAAACCAGCAATGGCCTCGCCGTAGGTAAAGAGGTCGCCGTCGTTGTTGATGAAAACAGGGATGCCGAATTCCTCGGCGAGCATGGGGCCGAGAGCGATGCCGCCGCGGAAACAGGGAAGGTTGCCGAGGTCGCCGATGATGCCGTTGGGATAATCAGCCGGGCCAGGGAAGGCGAAACTCAAAGCCACCGGCGGGCGTGGGCATTGCTTTTTGACAGCGGCAAAGCCGTCCACAATCGTGCCGAGACAGCGCGCGAGATCTTCGCCGTTAGAGGGAAGAACGATGGCGCGCCCGAGCGATTTATGCCCGACCATCGCAAAAAAACGGAAACTGGTCCCGCCCGCATCCAGGGCCAGGACGATGCGCTGGTCATGCTCGTAATTCATCTACCGGCCCAAGTCAGTCGCCGGACGGCCCGCGCGGTATCCATACAGGCCGTAGAAGCAGATATAGGCGAAGGCCGCCATGGGCACGATGAAGGAAGATTGGATGCCGGAATGGTCGGCGATGGCGCCTTGGATATACGGCAGAACCGCGCCGCCCGTCACCGCCATCACGAGGAGCGAGGAGCCCTGGCTTTTCAGTGGCCCGAGGCCTTCGATGGCGAGCGAGAAAATGTTCGACCACATGACCGAACAAAACATGCCAACGCCCAGGATCGCCCACATGGCCGTGGCGCCCGAAGAGACCAGAGCCGCGCCGAGCAAGGCGATGATAAGAACGCTAAACAGCGTCAACATGCGATTGGCGCTGGTGGCGCCGATGAAAAACGCCACGAGCAAAACGGCCAGCATAACACCGTAATGGGCGGCGTTGCTCCAGTTGGTGGTGACGCCCGCCACAATCACAGCGATGACCGGAACAATGACGACCAGGCTGTTTTTCACGGCGGGCCGCATTTCGCTCAAGGCAAAGGCGCCCATGAAACGCCCGATCATCAAGCCGCCCCAAAAGAACGACAGATATTTGCTGGCCTGTTCATGCGGCATCGCGCCGAGCGGGGCCGTGCCGAAGAAATTCACAATGGCGCTGCCGACGCCGACTTCGCCGCCGACATACATGAAGATCGCGAGCATGCCCAAGGCGGTGTGGGGAACCTTAAGCGCGCCGAGCCCGGTGATTTGCTCGGTGTTGGAGAAAGCGGGCAAATGCGCGAATTTGAAAAAGACCGCCAAAATGACGAAGACGGCCGCGAAACAAAGGTACGGGATTTTGACGGAATCCGCCCCGTGCGTGCCGGGCTTATTGAACACTTCGAAAATCAAATAACCCGCCACGAGCGGCCCGATGGTCGTGCCAAAGGAATTGAACGCCTGCGATAAATTGAGGCGGCTGGGCGCCGTTCGTTCCGGGCCGAGGATCGTGACGTAAGGATTGGCGGCGATTTGCAGCATGGCGAAACCGGCGCCCACGACAAAGAGCGCGAGCAGGAACAATGGATAGGATTTCATGACGGCGCCCGGGTAAAAGAGCGCGCTGCCCGTGGCGGAGATGAGCAATCCGATGACCACGCCATTCTTGTAGCCGATGCGGTTGATGGGATCGCCGGAAGCGATGGAGACAATAAAATAGAACAGGGAGAAAATGCCGTAAGCGCCGAAAAAGGCGAATTGCACGAGCATGGCTTCCTTGTAATTGAGCGTGAACGCCTCCTTGAAACGCGGAATGAGGATGTCGTTCCACACCGTCATGAACCCCCACATAAAAAAGAGGACCGTCATGATGGTGAACGGGCCGCGATACGTTTGCCCGGTGGCGGGCTGGGAGGAGGAGGCGGTTTGCTTGGCGGGGCCAGGGATGTTAGCCATAATATTTGTCTGTGCTTGGCGCTCTTATGCCCAATTCCGGGCGCCATTCCAAGAGAATCTTTCCGCGCGCCATAAAAGATTGTGGCGCGGCGGCAAGCGTCGTAAAGTTGGCGCCGCATTCACGGACGGACCATGGCGGAATATAAAGTTCAATTTGAAGTGTTTGAGGGCCCGCTGGATCTTCTTCTCTACCTGATCAGGAAAGAAGAAGTGGACATCTATGAAGTCAACCTGACCAAGCTGGCCACGGAATTCATCCGCTACATCGACGTGATGCGCCTGCTCGACCTGGAAATTGCCGGCGAGTTTTTGGTGATGGCCTCCACCCTCATGCACATCAAGAGCCGCGAATTGCTGCCCAAAGACCAGCAAGTCGAGACCGGCGAGGAGGAGGAAACCGAAGATCCGCGCTGGGAGCTGATCCGGCAATTGGTCGAGTATAAAAAATTCAAGGACGCCGCCGCGCAATTGCAGGCCCGCGAAATCGAGCAGGAAAACACCTTCCCCCGCCTGCCGATCAAACCGGATTTCTCCGCGCCGGAAACGACGCCCAAGCCCGAGGCGTCGCTGTTTGATTTGATCAACGCGGTCAGCGCGATTTTGAAGCGCGTCGGCCAGCGTGACGACATGCGCGAGATTTTCGAGGACAAATGGTCGGTCAGCGAAAAGATCGAGGTTCTCGTGAAATTGGTGGCGGAAAAAACGGCGGTGAAGTTTTCGGATTTGTTCAGCGGAGCCACCAACCGGTCGGAGGTGGTGTGCACGTTCCTGGCCTTGCTGGAGCTGATTCGGATGCGGCAATTGATCTGCGCGCAGCCGGAGGATTTTGGGGAGATCGAAATTACGCGGGCGCCCGAGCCGGCGGTGGCGGTGGAAGACTCGAAGATTGCGGAATAGGCTGTCCATGGAACTGAAATTCATTTTGGAATCGATTTTATTCTCGGCGCAAAAGCCGCTCAGCCCAAAAGAGCTGCGGGATTTGCTCAACGCCGCGGCGGAACATGGCGACGCCGCCAAGCCGTTCAAGAAGACCAAGGAGGAGGATTTGACGGCGGCCCTGGAACAATTGCAGAAAGACCATGAGGCGGCGCAACGGAGCTACCGGCTCGCCTGCGTGGCGGGTTCATGGCAGTTCGCCAGCCAGCCGGAATTCGCGCCGTGGCTGGTGGCCTTGGTGGGAGTCAAGGCGCGTCCACCCCGCCTCTCGCAGCCCGCGCTGGAGACGCTGGCGATTATTTCTTATCGACAGCCCATCACGCGCGCGGAAGTGGAACAGGTGCGCGGCGTGGCGGTGGATGGCGTGATGCAGACCTTGCTGGAACGCGGCCTGGTGGAGCAAGTGGGCCGCGCCGAAGTGGTGGGACGGCCGATGACGTATGGCACCACGCCGGCGTTCCTGGAATATTTTGGGCTGCGCAGTTTGGAAGATCTGCCGGCGGCAGAAGAATTGCGGCGTTTGCCGGTGACCAAGCCGGAAGCGCTCCTGACGATTGACCCCGGCCTGGCCACCGCGCCGCCGGAGCAAGTGACATTGGAAGAGGCGGAGAAGCCGGCGGAGCCCGGGCCCGCGCCGCAGGCGTGACGCTTTTTCGCCTGCAATTGGGGCCGGAAGTTGTGTAACGTGCAGCGACATGAACATCCCGGAACACCGCAAGGCGATTGATAAACTGGACGAGAAGATCGTCCATCTGCTCAATGAGCGGACGCGGCATGTGCTGGGCATCGGCGAAATCAAGGTGAAAGCCGGCGAGGCCATCTACGCGCCGCATCGGGAGCGGATGGTGCTGCAACGGGTGACCAAGCTCAACGAAGGGCCGATGACGAATGATTCGTTGCGCGCCATTTATCGCGAAATCATGTCCAGCGCCCTCTCGCTGGAAAAATCCATGACCATCGCCTACCTCGGGCCGGAGGCGACGTTCACCCATCAGGCGGCGATTCAGAAATTTGGCGCGAGCTTGAATTATTCCGCGCAAAAAACGATTCCGGATGTGTTCACCGAGGTGAGCAAAAACCATGCGGACTACGGCGTGGCGCCGATCGAAAATTCCACCGAAGGCGTGGTGACGCACACGCTGGACATGTTTGTGGAAAGCCCGCTCCAGATCGTCGCGCAAATTGTGCTGCCGATTCAATTTTGCCTGGCGGCAAACGAGGAATTAAAAGAAACCGAACGCCTCTACGCGCATCCGCAGGCGCTGGCGCAATGCCGGGCGTGGGTGCAACGCAGCTTGCCGAAAGCGGAGATCATCGAGACCTCGTCCAACGCGCGCTCGGCGGAGCTGGTGGCGGCGGCGCGCCAGGATCCGGAGGCGGCCGCAAAGGTGGCGACCATCACGGGTTTGCTGGCGGCGGAGAAGCATCATTTAAAAATCATCGAGCGCGACATCCAGGATTTCAGCGAGAACGCCACGCGATTTTTGGTGCTGGGCCGGCAATGCAGCCCGCCGAGCGGACGCGACCGGACGAGCCTGATGTTCAGCATCGCCGATGAAGTGGGCGCGCTCTACCGCACGCTGGCGCCGTTTCGAAAGTTCAAGTTGAACATGACGAAAATCGAGTCGCGCCCGAGCAAGCGCAAGGCGTGGGAATATTTTTTCTTTGTGGATTGCGACGGTCATTTTCAGGACCGCAACGTGGCTCGCGCGATCGAGGGCTTGAAGGAGGCGTGCAACTTCGTGAAAGTCCTCGGCTCCTATCCCAATGGCGATTGACAGCGGCCCAACCTGGCGGGTGCGCCGCGCGACGGTCGATGACCTGCCCGCGCTGCAAGAGCTATGGCAGGCGGCGCATCTGACAGGGGACGAACAGGCCTTCACGGATTTCCAAGTGGCGGAAGATCAGGATGGGAAACTTGCGGCAGCCATGGCGCTGCAAATCATCGGCCACGCCGGGCGATTGCACACCGAAACGATCGCGGACTTCGGGCTCACCGACATTTTGCGGCCCATGCTTTGGGAACGCCTGTTGAGCGTGGCGAAGAACCACGGGTTGATCCTGCTCTGGACGCAGGAAAACGCGCCGTTCTGGAAAAAGGACGCCGGCTTCGCGCCGCCGCCGCCCGAAGCCAAACCGAAATTCCCCGAAGGCTTCGGGACGCTGGACGACTCATGGCGGATGCTGCGCTTGCGCGAAGACGTCGCCGACCCGGAATTCATCGAGCGCCAATTCCAGGCGTTCAAAGTCACCGAGCAGGCGAAGCGCGAGAAAATGCTCGGACAAGTCCGCCCGCTAAAATGGATCGGCCTGGGAATTGCCGGCCTGCTGCTCGTGCTGGGCTTCGCCGCCGTGGTGCGGGTGATCATGGAATTGCGCCGTCACTAATAGTCAAACATTTTTCCAGGATTGAGGATCTGGCCGGGATCAAGGACGCGGCGGAAATCGCGGAGGACGCGCATTTGGATGTCGCCGGCGAATTTGGGGAGGAAAGCCTTTTTGGCAAGGCCTACGCCGTGTTCGCCGGTGATCGTGCCACCGAGGCGGATGGCTTCGTCGAAGATTTCGCGAAAGGCCAATTCCACGCGGTGCATTTCGGCGGCGTTGCGCTCATCGGTGAGAAAGGTGGGGTGCAAATTGCCGTCGCCCATGTGCCCAAAGGTCCCGATGCGAAGCTGATGTTTTTTCGCGACGCTGTCAATAAAACGAACCATCCCCGCCAGGGCGCTGCGGGGAACGGTGGCATCCTCCAAAATGGTGGTGGGCGCGACGCGGGCCAGGGCGGAAAAGGCGCTGCGACGGGCGGCGGCGAGCTGGGCGGCTTCGGCGGCATCGCGGGCGATGCGCACTTCCTGGCAGCCGTGCGCGCGGCACAGGCGCTCCATGGCGGCGGCTTCCTCGGCGACCGCAGCGGGATGGCCGTCCGTCTCCATGAGCAACAGCGCAGCGCAATCCAGCGGCAAACCGATGTGCGCGTACTCCTCCACGCATTGCAGCGTGACGCGATCCAGAAATTCCAGCGTGCAGGGAATAATGGGCGCGGCGATAATGGCGGACACCGCCTCGGCCGCCTGCTCCATGCTGGCAAACGTGGCCATCAGCGTCTGGCGCGCCGCGGGCTGGGGAATTAATTTCAGCAAAACCTTCGTGATGACGCCGAGCGTGCCTTCCGAGCCGACGAACATGTCCTTGAGCGAATAACCGGCCACGTCCTTGACGCATTTGTTGCCTGTCCACAGCAACTCGCCATCGGGCAAAACCACCTCCAGACCCATGACGTAATTGCGCGTGATGCCATATTTGAGGCCGCGCAAGCCGCCGGAATTCTCCGCGACGTTGCCGCCGATCGTGGAAATCTTCATCGAGCCCGGGTCGGGCGGATAAAACAAGCCCGCCGCCGCCGCCGCCTCAGCGATCTGCAAGGTGGTGGCGCCGGGCTCCGCCAGGAGGGTGAGATTGGCGCGATCCAGCTCGAGGATTTTATTCATCTTGACCGTGCAAAGAACCACGCCGCCGGGGCTGGGCAGGCTGCCGCCGCTGAGACCAGTGCCGGAGCCGCGCGTCACGACTGGAAAACGGGCGGATTGGGCGAGGCGCAGAATGGCGCTGATTTCCGCCGCGGTTTGGACCAGGACCACCGCGGCCGGCATCTGGCGCATGGCGGCGGCGCCATCAAAGGAATAAGGAATCAAATCCTCGGGCTGGGTCAGGACCGCGGCCGGCCCCACGATCCGCTGCAATTGCGGGATGACTTCCGGAGCTAACATGCCGCGCAGCATGAAGGCCGGAGGCGAGAGGGTCAAGCGCAGGGCGTGCCGCGCTGAGGAGCGCCGAAAAGATTTCCCGAGGTTTTGACCCAGGTCATGACGCCGGCCACTTCGGCCTAAGGTGGCGCAGGAGGAGGAGACGATGACAGGGAAAGAAGCCTTTACCCAGGGCGCGTCAGCTCCCTCGGCCGAGTCTCCAAACTATGAAATCATATTCGAATCGTCTGCAAAAAGCCGCGGGAGCGGCGGCGCTGGCCGCGCTTCTGGCGCCCGGCATGTTCGCCCAAACCACACCTGCGCCCGACGCCGCCACCATGCAGCAATTGTTGCAGCGGATCAACGCCTTGGAACAACAAGTCAAAGACCTGAAGTCCGGCCAGGGCGCCGCGGAGGCGGAGCCGTCCGTGACGCGGGAGGTTTATCCGAAGGTGCAATTCAGCGCGCAAGGCGATGTCGATTTCAAATACAGCAGCGCCCGCGATGAGAAGAGCAGCTTCTTCGTGGGGGATTTCGATCCGTTGATTGTGGCGAAGCTCTCGGAACGGGCCAACGTGCTGGGAGACTTCATCATCTCCGACGACAACGCGGAAGGCTTCAGCATCGAGATCGAGCGGTTGATCGCGCATTACACCATCAACGATTATTTCAATGTGGAAGCGGGCCGCTTCAACACGGATATCGGCTGGTACAACAACACTTTCCACAACGGCACCTATTTTCAAACGACGGTGGACCGTCCGACCGTTTACGATTTTGAAGACGACGGCGGCATCCTGCCAATTCACATGAACGGGGTCTCCTTGAACGGGGACATTCCCTCGGGCGCCGCGCGGCTGCATTATAACCTGACGGTGGGAAATGGCCGCAGCTACGACACAAACTGGAGCACCTTCGCAGCGGACGACAACAACGATTACAAGGCCGTGAATATCTCGTTATATGCCCGGCCCACGGGGCTTCCGGGCCTGCAAGTCGGCACGTCCCTCTATCACGACACGGTGGCCAATGATCAACTGCCGCGCACCGACCAATGGATCGGGTCGCTTTATGGGATTTATCGCACGCCGTATTTTGAATGGTACAATGAAGGCGTCATCATGCGCGACAGCCCGCGCCACGATGAATCGCACACCACCTTTGCGGGCTACACCCAGGTGTCCAAAAAGTTCGGCGCGTTGCGGCCCTATCTCCGCTTCAACTTCCGCAAGGCCTCGGCCAGCGATCCCCTGTTGGCGAACATCGGGGCGAATTACACCGAATACGGCCCCACGGTGGGCGTGCGCTACGACTTCACGCCGATGATGGCCGTGAAGCTGGAATATGAGCATCGCATCGGCAGCCAGGTGCTGGACAGCGACACGCTCACGGCGCAATGGACTTTCCGCTTCTAAGAAGGAACCCCATGAAAAACGCATTGCACACCATGCTCGGACTCACGGCGGCGCTGCTATTCTTGACGGTGGCAGCCCAGGCGCAGGACAAAAGCGCGCAATTGGCCATCATCACTGCGCCCGGCGCCGCGCTCAGCGATGTCTCGCTCCCCGACGTCGGCCGCTATTTCAAGGCGGAAAAAAACAAGGCGCCGGACGGGACGAAAATCGTCATTGTGATGATGGACGTCGGCCGTCCGGAACGGGACGCCGCGCTCAAGGGCGTGTACAAAATGAGCGAGGCGGAATACAACGATTATTTCGTCGGCGCCACATTTACCGGCGCCGTGCAAGCGGCTCCGAAAGCGCTGGGCTCGCCGGCGGCGATGAAAAAATTCGTGGCGGAAACGCCGGGCGCCATTGGCTACCTCCGCGCCAGCGACGCCGATGACTCGGTCAAAGTTTTGAAGGTGGACGGGAAAGCTCCCGGCGAGGCGGGCTACGCCCTGGCAATCAAATAGATTTTATGAACAAGTTGACCATTGGCCAAAGAATCATGGGGGGATTCGCGGCCATTATCCTGATGGCGGCGGTGTTGTTCGGGTTCGCCTATGCGCAATTGCGCGTCATCGCCGCCCGCTCCTCCCGGATCACGACGGATTGCCTGGCGGGCATTTACCTGGTGGGGCAAATCCAATCGGAGGCGAACGACAACGCCACCTTGCTCACCAAATTCCTCATGAGCCGGAACGATGACCTGCGCGCCGAACTCGAGGCCGGCATCACCACCAACCTGGCGCTCATCAGCGACTTGACGGGGCGTTACGAGAACACGTTCAGCCAGGGATCAGACCACGCGCAGTTCGAGGCGTTCCAATCGTTGGAGCGTGATTACACGTCTATTTTGAAACGGTCGCTGGAACTCAGCCGGAGCGGCAAAACCCAAGAGGCGATGGAATTGAAGCAGACGCAATTGGATCCCATCTTCGGCAAGCTTCACGCGGAAGTGAATTTGAACAAGGAAAAGGGCGACCAGGCGGGCGCGCAAATTCAAGCCGCCGTGCGCTCGGCCAGCGTAGGTCTCGGGCTAGGGCTGGCGGGCATGCTCGTGGGCGCGGCGCTCATTTCCTGGGTGATTATTTTAGGCACGACCAAAGTGCTGCGCCTGGTTTCGGCGCGTTTGAATGAAGGCTCCGACCGCGTGGCGGACGCCGCCGGCCAGGTGTCGCAAGCCGGACGCACCCTCGCGGAAGGCGCCAGCCATCAGGCGGCGTCCCTGGAAGAAACGAGCGCGTCACTGGAAGAAATCTCAAGCATGACGAAGAACAACGCACAAAACGCCGCGAATGCGAAGGAGCTTTCCGCCCAGACCCGCACCGCCGCCGACACCGGCTACAACGACATGCAGGAAATGAATGGGGCCATGGGCTCAATTAAAACTTCCAGCGATAACATTGGAAAAATCATCAAGACCATCGACGAAATTGCGTTTCAAACCAACATCCTGGCGTTGAATGCGGCGGTGGAAGCCGCCCGAGCCGGGGAAGCAGGCATGGGATTTGCCGTGGTGGCGGATGAAGTGCGCAGTCTCGCGCAACGCTCCGCGCAGGCGGCGAAGGAAACCGCCGAAAAAATCGAAGATTCCATCGCGCGCAGCGCCAACGCCGTGAACATCAGCGGAAAAGTCGCCACGAGCTTGCAGGAGATCATGGAAAAGGCGCGGCAGGTGGACGAACTGGTGGCGGGCATCGCGTCGGCCTCGCAGGAGCAGAGCCAGGGAATTGCGCAGGTCAACCAGGCGATGAGCCAGATGGACAAAGTCACGCAAGGCAATGCCGCGGGAGCCGAGGAAAGCGCGGCGGCCGCGGAAGAGCTCAATCACCAAGCCGGAGCTTTGCGCGCAGCGGTGGGCGACCTCAGCAAGCTGCTGGGCGGGAACGGCGAAAAATCCACGGCGCCGACAATCAAGCCTGTCAAATCATCCGCGCCCGCTCCACATCAAAACGGCTCAAGCCACCGTCATCACGCCGCGCCGGTGCGGCTGGAAACTGCCTCGGTGCGCGGCCTCAAGCCCGGCCCGGCGGACGACGATTTCACGTCGTTCTGACGCCACGTTGCGGCCTATTCTTTTTCCAGGAGAAAGGCGCGGGACGATTTGCGTTCGAGCGAAGCTTCCAGCTTGAGCATACCCGGATAAGCCTTGGGATCGACAATTGCCGGCTCCGCATCGAGTTCATGCGTGATCACACACAGGCCGCCGGTGGTGGTGGCCGAGACGCGCGCGGACCCGCCCGAGCCCGGAGCTTCCAGCGTGGCGCTGGCGGGCGCCATCACGATGTGGTTGAAGCCGGCGGGCAATTCGATTTCGGTGCGCACGGTGTTCCGGCTGCGATGATCGAGAAAAATCGGCAGCGCGCGGTGGTCCGAGCCCACGGGAAATAAAGAAGGCGTAAACGGCAGATCGAAGTAAAAATATTTTCCATCGACCACGCTGTAATTGTCCACTTCCACGGTGAATTGCTCCAAACCGGGATAAGTGTCGAATTGCGTGGTCAAGCCGCCAATCGGACGGGCGCCTTGCGCCACGCCGGACACGGCTTCCTGGAAATAGCGGCGGCGCTCTTCCGGCGGCAATTCGGCGAAATACTTGTGCTTCCGCGTGTAGTCATCGCCGTAATAACGCGTCGCCACCGTCACGCGGGTCAAGCCGCTGTCGGTCGTGGCCAGATGATAGGTGGTGTCCGTTTTATCCGCGCAATCGGCGGCAGCGTGGATGACTTCCGGCGTTTCCGACCCCAGATCCAAGCCGAGCATGCCATCGCGGCCCGTGGCGCCGAGCTTCGCATATTCGTCCGTGTCATTAAAATAGTAGGGCACGCCGCCAATCGTGACCTTGACCAGCGGGCTCGAAAACCATTCCGGCAACGGAAATGTATCCGCTACATTCGTGATGCCGGAGATGGGCGGAAGCCCCGAGGCCAGCACAAATTCCGGCTGAAATCCCGCGGCGCTGAAAAACGCGTGCAGCAGGATGGCGCGATCGGCGGTGTGGCCATAGCCATCCGCCAGCGTGACGTCGGCGGGCGAGAGTTCGCGCAACGGCAGGTCGGTGAAATTCGGGCCCGCCAGGCGAATGGTCTTGGCGACAAAATCGCGAATCGCCTGCGCTGTCTCCAACGGCGAAGCGGCGGAATTAGTGAGACGCGCCAGCGCGGCGACGACTTTGGCGCGCTGCCCGGAGCGCTCGAGCATGGTGTCGTTTAGTTCTTTGAGGTAGGCGCGCATGTCGCCCACAAAATAAGAGACGCCGGAATTATAGGCCCAACCGGGCGGCAGCGAACGCTCGGCGGGCAAGGCCGCGGCATGGTCGGATTGCCAGAGGAAAGACTGGGCTTTCTCGTCGTGGCGCGCATCTTCCTTCACGGCGTCGCGCGGCCCGCTGACCAGCTCGTGCACCACCAGGCCAGGCGGCGCTGTCAATTGAAACGATTTGTGGTCCATCTCGTCGGGCAATTGGAAGGATTCAAACCCGGAAACAAACGGGCGATTGGAGCTGGTCATCTCGTATTCCACTTCGATGCTCGAGCCAATCTCGACCCCGGGCAGGTTGGCGACCAGAATTTTGCCGCCGGTGTAGCGTTTCGCCGAGGAATTCCAGCCGGCGTCCATGAGGTTGATTTCGCCCGGCGAAATTTCGACGCGGTCGCCTTTGGGCGAAACGACCACGGCGCGGGTCAATTTCACATCCTGGCAGGAGGGATTGAAGTTCAGTTTGACTTCGGCTTCCCGAATTTTGCCCGCGTAATTCAGAATTTTCTTGGCATAACGAACCTTGTAAAGGGACGTGTGAGCGTCGGTGACGGCGAGCTCCTTGTGGCTTTCGAGGATGCGGGCGTTGGATTCCACGGAGGTGTCGGCCACGGCGTCGGCTTGGTGAGCCGGCTCTGTGACGTCGTCGGAAATGGCGAGGATTGGGGCCTTGCGGGCGTCGTATTGGAGCGCCTTCAATTCCTGCTTGAGGCGCAGATATTGGGCGGGCGAGAAATCCACGACTTTCAGCTTCAGGTCGCGCGAGCAATCCAGCTCGTCTTCCCGGGCGGAAAACGTTTCGTGATAACCGCTGGCGTCATCGTCGATGGGCGCGCACTTGGGCAGTGAAACCGCGCCGCGAAAACCGCCTTCCAATTTCAAGGAAACGTCCTCCTGCAAACCGCACGCCACGAAGGTGCGCATGGGATACTTCCGCTTCTCGAGGCCGGCGCCGCCGAGAATGAAATTCACAATCCCGAAATCCTTGCCAATCCACGGCACGCTGACGATGGATTTGCCGTGGCCGTTGGCCGTCATGCCTTCGACGGAAAATTCCAGCGCGACCCGCAAGGTCTCGGACGTGTCGAGCATATTTTCCGGCGTGACGCGCAACGATTTCAAGCGGGCGCCGGGCATCGATTCCTTGAGGTTGCGCTCGAAAAAGCGGCGGCGATCGTCCGGTTTCATGTGGGAAAAGGCGTTGCGATATTCATCGTCGTTCACGCCGTTGAATTCCAATTCGGATTTGGCTTCGAGCGCGCCGGAGGCGTTGAGCACGCCGGTGGTCTTGATGCGCATCAGATGGTCCTCGGGCGGCTGGATGGGGCTGGTCATCAAATCCTCGCCGCCGTCGCGGCAGACCAGAAAGCTGTGGTTGCAATCCCCGGTGGGAAGCAGTTCGCGGGTGTGTTCATCGGTGGGATCCATCAGGGTGTATGAGCCCTTTTTCAACTCCACGGCGACGATCGCGTGATTGAAAAAGGGATCGGCCACTTCCTGGTCGCGCTTGGCGCCGACATCGATCAGCACGGGATAAGCGTGGAGGCCCGCCGCATTGAGCATGGCCACGAGCAACGCCGCCTTGTCGCGGCACACGCCATATTTTTTCTCAAACGTGATTTTCACGTCGTGCGGCTCGTAACCGGGACGGTCCTTCTCCGGCGTGAGGCCCATATAGCGAATATTTTTCGAGACGTAATAAAAAATAGCCTTGACTCGCTCGAGGTCGGTCTTCGCGCCGGCCGTGAGGTCCTGCACGGTTTTTTCCATGCCGGGCGCGGTGGCGGCGAGGTGCGAGGCGCTGAGATCCCAATACCAGCGCGAAACGGTTTTCCAATCGGGCGTGGTGCTGACCAGGAGGCGTTGCAGGGTCATTTCAAAGGGCGGCATGGCCGGCTCCTCGAACATGCGGGGCACATTGGTGATTTCCCAATGATGCAGCACGCCGCCGTCGGCGTCGGGCCGGGTGGTATATTTGACAGTTCCCGCGACTTCGTCGCGCAAGGCAATGCGCTGGAGAGGGCGGCCGGCGGGGGCGTGGACTTCATAGGACATGTGCCGGATGTAACCGGTGCCTTCGAGCAGGTTTTCCTCCGCGTATTCGCCGGGCATGATCGGGCGCAGGATGGTCTGGCGCGTCACCGCATGGACGACATCGCCCACGTCGAGCTTGGGAATGTTGATTTGCAGGACGCGCATGTTGGGGTCGTAGATGTTGGCGGACATCTGGCTGTCATCGATGGTTTCCTTGGAATTGGCGGCGAGATCGACCGGCGTGACCTGGCCATCGGGCGCGATCACCTCGACCAACGGCGCCTCGGAGCGCGAATAAGGCAGCATGAAACTCAATGTGATCGTGCGATTGTTGCGCTTGCCTTTTTCGGTCAGGACTTTGGTGAAGGATTCGTCCTGGCACTCGCCCGAGCCGTCGGCGCGATAGAGCCGCTCCATTTTGCGTTCGACAGTGGCTTCATCGCAATCCGGGTAATTGGAGGTGGTGATGCTGGCGGCGGCGGCCATGATTTGTTTGGCGTCCACCAACGCCCAAATGTCGGATGAATAAAGATTGGTGTCGGCGTGGAGACGCGGCACGGCGACGAAAGAAGCCAGGAGAAAAAGGAACGCACGAGCGCGCGCCGACATTAAAAAGTTCTTCATAACGATAAGCACGAACGGAGCCTCACTATAGTGCGGAACACTATGAACGCCAGCGGGTATTTTCCGCCCTACTTTCACTCTTCTCCGCCTTTTGCTTGGAGCCGCTGCGGCATTGTGGTTGAATAGGACACCCAAAAGTCAGGTCAAAATTCAGCCAATGTTTCACTTGCGCCAATCACTGGGATGGATGCTCGCCTGCGCGCTGGCGGCCGCCGCGCATGGGGCAACGACGAACGATGATTTTATCGCGCGGCGCAATGAGCGCCTGGCCGCCTTGCCTCCGGCCCCGGCCAGTTGGAAGAATGCCAGCATCGATTCATTCATCACGGCCAAATGGGACGAGGCGCACCTGCCGGAAGCCAAAACCCCACCGCCACTGTGCGACGACGCGACCTTCGCGCGCCGTCTTTACCTGGATTTGATCGGCATCATTCCGTCCGCCGCCGAAAGCCGGGCGTTTGTCGCGGATAAAAGACGGGACAAGAGGACGAAACTGGCGGAGGCGCTGCTGGCGCGCAACGAGGATTACGCCGCGCACTGGACGCCGTTCTGGGAAGACGCCCTGGCCAGCCAATCCACGGCGGGCGGCGTGGCCACGCACGGGGATTATGGAGATTTTATTTACCGCAGTTTTGTCACGAACAAACCCTACGACTTGTTTGTCGCGGAGCTGCTGGACCCCACCATGCCAGGCTATAAGCACGCCAATGTGCAAACGGCCAACACGCACACCAACGTCAACGGCTTCGTGCGCACCGACACGCACAGCGACACCATTCAAACCGCCGCCAACACGGCGCAAATTTTCATGGCGACCGAAATGAAGTGCGCGAGTTGCCACAACCATTTCCTGAACAAGGAATGGCCGCAGAAGCGATTCACGGCGTTCGCCGGGCTCTTCAGCACGAATGACCTGGAGGTGATTCGCTGCGAGAAACACATGGGAGAATTTGTGCCGGCGGCGTTCCCCTTCGACGCGCCGGGCGCGCCGACGAATGTTCCATCCACGCAAGAAGCGCGCCTGCATTACCTGACCACACGATTGATCGATCCTTGCAACGAGCGTTTTTCGCAGGCGATTGTGAACCGGCTGTGGAAGCGATTCGTAGGACTTGGACTCGTGGAGCCCGTGGATGATTTTCGCTCCGACCGCGAGCCCAGCCACCCGGAATTGCTTCATTGGCTGGCGGACGACTTCATGCGGCACGGTTACGACTTGAAGCATACAATCGCGCTGATCGTGACGAGCCGAACCTACCAGCAGCGCTACAACCCCGCGCTGGAGGACACGTTCAACATGCAGAAGCCGGATGCGCCGCGATATGTGCGTTCCCCGTCGCTCCGCCGCCTGACCGCCGAACAAGTAATTGACAGCATCCACAAAGCCGCGGCGCCGGGCTGGAGCGGGCCGCGGCTGTATCGCGACGCGGCCTCCACCGCCTTGACGCGCGCGCTGGGGCGTCCGCCCACCCGCAACGAGGTGAGCACCAGCCGGCCCGACGACGTGGCGGTGGTGCAATCGCTGGAAATGTTGAACGGGCCGGAGCTTTATCATTTCGTGTACGACGGGGAAATTTTGGACGAATGGGCTTCACAGAAAGACCAGAAAAAAGTCGTGCGCGAGCTTTATTGGACAGTGTTGAACCGGCCTCCGACGGCGGGCGAAATGGCGCTGGGATTAAAGTATTTGCAGGACAACGTGCCCGGCGCCGCGCCCCTGCGGGCCAAAACTGCTGAAACGGTTTGGGTGGATGGCGATCTTCCGCCGGGCGCGCGCGCGGATTTGGCGGCGTGGCGCTGGGTCGAGGGCCCCGCCTACCCGGTGTTCGGCGGGACCCGGGCGCACATGAACAGCGCCAGCGTGGACAAGGCCAAGCAGCAACATTTGGTGACGGACCTGCCGCCCGTGAAATTTGAGCGGGATGATCGTTTGTTCGCCTATGTTTATTTGGAGCCGACCAATGCGCCCGCAGAAATCATGGTGCAATGGAACCAAAACGGCTGGGAACACCGGGCGTTTTGGGGCGAAGACAAAATTGGCTACGGCGATACCGGGCCCTCGCGCCGAAAAATGGGGGCGCTGCCGAAGGCTGGGGAATGGGTGCGGCTGGAAATCCCGGTGAGGGAAGTGGGGCTTAATCCCGACGAAACGATTTCAGGCATCTCCTTCGATCAATCGGGGGGAACGGTTTACTGGGACAAGGCCGGCCTGGAGCATCGACCGCCGCATCCCGAGACCGAACCCTTGGGCGACATGATGTGGGCGCTGGTCGTCAGCCCGGAATTTCAATTTATTCGATGAGGTCAAGATGAATCTAAATCGCCGTGATTTTCTGAAAACGTGCGCCCTGGGCACAGCCGGGCTGGCCCTGCCGTCGTGGACCCGCGCGGAGGAGCCGGCGCTGAAGGCCACCGCCGATGCCATGATCATGATCTGGCTGCCCGGCGGCGTGGCGCAGACGGACACGTGGGATCCGAAGCAACACACGCCTTATCGCCAAGGCATGAAGGGCAGCGAATTGCTGGGAACCTGCCGTCCCATTCCGACGTCGGTGGACGGAGTTTTTTTGGGCGAAGGTCTGGAGAACATTGCCTCCGTCATGCATCACGGGACGATTTTGCGGAGCCTCACCTATGACACCAAGTTCGGGGCGATACATTTAAAGGCGCAGTATTACATGATGACCGGGTACCTTTTCCCGGCGGGCGTCAAGGCGCCGAGCATTGGGGCGGTGGTGAGCCGCTCGCTGGGGCGGCGCGATCCCAATGTCCCGGCATACATTTACATCGGACGCGATATTGACACGAGCGACGCGGAGAAATTGTTCATCGGTGAATTTATCGGGCCTGGCTTTTACGGGGTGAACCATGCGCCGTTCATGATCCCCGACCCGGCGCGCGGGCTGGCCACGCTGCACGCGGCGGCAGGGATGAAGCTGGACCGGCTGGATCGGCGTCAAGCCTATTTAAACGCGGTGGCGAAAGCGGCGAACCAGGATTTGCAGGGCGCGGGCAAGGCGCAGGATTACATGAAGGTGATGGCCGAGGCGCGGGCGATGATGGATTCGCCGGTGAAACGGGCCTTCAACTATCGTCAAGAGGAAAAACCAGAAATCATCCAGGCGTACCAGCCCAAAATCACGGCGCGGGACGAATTGGATGCGGGCTATTTTTACGGCAACCGTTTCGGGGAAGGCTGCCTGCTGGCGCGGCGCCTGGTGGAAAGCGGCGCGCGCTACGTGCAGGTGGAATATCAATATGGCCCCTTCAAAGGCTTCGACATGCACGAGAACGGCCGCCAGCGCATGGTGGAAATGAAGAAGCAAATCGACGGGCCCATCGCCCAACTCGTGCGCGACCTGCACGAACGCGGCTTGCTGAAACGGACGCTCGTCTGCGTCGCCACGGAATTTGGGCGCACCATTGCCGCCGCGCCGTCCGCCGGGGTCGAACCGGAAGGCGCGACGGAACGGCATGACGGCGAGAAGCTCATCATTGAAAACGAAAAGATGTATGGGTTCCACGGCCATTTCAGCAGCGGCAACCAAATGCTCTTTTTTGGCGGCGGGTTCAAGGAAGGCTACGTCCACGGCAAGACCGCCGACCGGCATCCCATGGTTCCGGTGGAAAATCCCGTGAAGCTTATCGACACCCACGCCACGATTTACAAGGCGCTCGGCATTCCGGCCGATCACAGCTACGAAACCGAAGGCCGCCCTTTTTATGTGACAAAGGACGGCAAAGGCGAGCCCATCGACGCCATGCTGGCGTGACATTGCCGCTTGCGCGGCGGCGCGGCGACTTTACATTTGGGCCATGCAGCCGCGACCCCTATCGGCCACGATCCTGGGAATTCTCAACCTCGGTTATGGGTTGTTCAGCCTGGCCGGCCTGCTCTTTATCTCGCCTATGGCCAAGTCCTTCGCCAACGACCCCGGCATGGTTCCGTGGGTTTGGGTGAGCGGGTTGGTGCAGGCTGGCGCAGGGTTAATTCTCGTGGTGGCAGCCATCGGATTATTTTCGTGCAAAAATTGGGCGCGCCTCTTGTCCATCGCCTGGGCGATCTTTGCCATCGTGGTGACGCTCGCGACCATTCCCGTGATCGCGAAATACACCCACCTCATTCCCGGCACGGATCGCATCCCGCCCTCCGTCAAAGCCGTCTTCGTGAACTTGGTGACGGCGCTCAGCACGCTTTTCAGCATGGCCTACCCGGCGGCCCTGCTATTTTTCATGACCCGCCCCAAATTCGCCGCCGCCTGTCGGGCCGGCTATCGTTCCAGCGAGCCGGCGTAAGTCTCGCGTCCCAGCTCCAAGGCGTTCGTGGCATAGGGCAAATAGGAAACTGGCAAATAGGCTTTTAGGGAGCGGATTTCCCCATTGAGATTACCCATGTTCCGCAGCCGCGCGCGCGACTCTTCGCGTTTCGCGGCATTCGTGGTTTTGTCGGCCGCAATCCATTGGAAGACATTGTTCCAAACCAGCTCATCACGGACCGGCTGGGTAGAATCACCGCGCAGCTCGGCCTCGGTGTAAGCGCAATTGGTGAGAGTCCGCTCCCATTCACCGCGCTTCAGGTACACCAAGCCGAGATTCTCCCGCGCGCCCGCGCGCCGGCGGCGGCTTTGAGAATCAGAGCCGGGGAATCGCTCCAGGGACAGCTGCATATCCGCCTCGGCGCCCGGGAAATCATTCAGCACTACTTTGACGAGGCCGCGTTGCTGGGCAATATTCTTCTTGTCTTGAACAAGATCGGCCGCGCGGTTCAACAAATCGAGGGCGCCCGCGAACTGCTCAGGGGTGACGGCGTCTCCGAATAGATCGATCTGGTTGGCGACCGTGACATAGTATCTCGCGAGTTGGGTCCGGGTGGCGGCAACCGCGTTGCTGCAGGGAGCGTTGATGGCCAGGGTCAAATTCGTTTCCAAATACGGCGCCAACGAGCGCGGGGATTCAGCTCCGACGCAATAGTCCAGCAAATCGGTAAGAGTGCGCACACACAGGATGGCATTGGTGGATTGCCGCACGAGGGCAACACAGTTGCTGATCATAGTCAAACTTGCGCCATAAGGAGGATCGGTTTTACCGTCACAGGTTACTGCTACCCGCAATGCCGAATTCGCAATGCGGTCTGTCGCATTGGTGGAGAGGATTTCATCCAGAAGAGCCTGATGACATTTGGCAATGACGGGGGTGAAATTGGTCGCGGCGCTCGCCCGGACGCTTTGCTCGACGTACGCCGCCAACTCCTCATCATAAACCCAGCGCGTGTCCGCAACCATCCTATTCAGGGCCGCGCCAAATTGCCCTTCCGCGTCCTCGACCCTCAGGCGTTTCCACCAGGCATCAAGCAGGACCGTGGCAAGCCGGGCGCTGGAACGGGAGCTATCGGCCACGGCAGGCCAAAGTTTGCTCTCTACGAGCGGCCAATCATTAGTAGCCAAGGCGCGGTAAAGGGCATCGCGTTCGTCGCTGTAGTCGAACTCCGCATGGGCAAAATCTGCGGCCACGGAGTCCCAATCGATGTCGTTGGTTCCGGCTGGATTGAGTTCTTGCAGAATCGAAGCACTGGTGTCGGCGTCTTTGAAGTCTCGATCCAAATCTCGCACCAACCGATCCAGGCTCAGAGAGTCTCGCTGGCGCACGCGATCCTCGGCATTGGCAAGTTTGCGCTCGCTGGCCGAAATGGATTGGACAATATTTCGCCACAGCTGACATAGAGCTTGCTGTCGATTGTTTTCGTCGTTGAATTTTGACTTCCGGCGGGCCAAGGCGCGTAGGGCATTCGTGCGGGTTTGTGGTTCGCCATCCCCGCTCAATTTGACCAACGCGAGAGCCGGTTGGTCACCTGGCATTTCCGCGAGTGCGTCCTGCGCCACGGAGCGGAAAAAAGATCCAGAGGAATGTTCCATTTCTGCCGACAAGGCCGCCGCGAATTCCTCGGGAAATCTTGATAATATCAGCGCATAGGCGTCGTGCGCCTCCTGATTGATCAAGCGCCCGGATGAGTCCGACAAGTGGGAAGCCCGAACCAGGCGGCCCGATCGCAAAAACGACAATAAATCTTTGACACGGTTGGAACGCCCGAGCCGCGCCAACACGATGTCAAAAAGCTGATGGCGCTCCTGGTCGGTTGCCCCTACGTCACAATTTCTCAATGCCAGAACACGCACCCGCTCAAAGTCGGGGTCGTCGTCATCGGCCGATATTATTTTGACCAATTCATTTCGGTAGGAATCCGCCGAGGCGCAAAAAATCGTGAACAATTGCAAGGATTCTCGACGGCGCTCAATATCTCCGCGCCAGATGCGATTGGTTAAAATGCTGTACACCGCTTTGTTAAAGTTAGTGAGATCGTTTGCCGCCAGAGTCACGGCTGCGTTCGCGGCCTCGTTGATGGCCGGGCGATTGGCCAGCAAGGCGTATTTGATCTCCGTGTTGACCGTCGCCTGAAATGTCGCATCGGTGTGAAGCTTTTGAACCTCACCTACCACCGCCGCCCGAGCGCGCTCGTCGATCTTCTCCTTGTTCGTGGCGAGGGCCATTTCAATGGACCGCGAGGCATAACGATCCATGTGCTCGTCCATTTGAGGGCCATGATAGAACATCCGGGCCAGGGAATCGTCCACCTTAAGGTCAATATTGGTGGGACCGTATTTATCAGCTAGATATTCCTTAACCCTTGTATCGACGACTTGATCCACATGCTCCCTCATATGACTGGTGGCTGACATGAGGCCGGCCACCAAAGCCAGAATACCGGCAATCCCGCCAAAGCCCCAAAGGGTGAGACGACGGATCATTTGCTTCGCGACATTCTCCTCCACCCATTGCTTGTAATCCTCCACCGAAAGCATCTTCGTGGCGGGAGCGTCGGGCGCGACGGCTGCGGGGCGGCGCGCGGCTTCGGCGCCAAAGAATGCCCAAATTACACAGGCGTCAAAGAGCGTCCAGCCGGCGTCGGTGAAATTCGAGGCGCCCAGGGAATCGGCGGCGAGCAGGAAGGCGGCGCGCCGGTGCGGAGCCAGGTACGACACCATTTTGTCGCCCAATTCATAGCAGAAAATGCAGGCATGGTCGCGGCTCTGCAAATCCAACGCGATGCTGGTCGCAGACCGCGCCGGCGCGCCCCAGCCAATCTCGCCGGCATTGGACAGAACCGTCAGCGTGCCGGCCAAGCCCGCCGTGGCGGCGTGGTTTCCCACTCCCACCACCGTGCGCGTATTGGGAATCAGGCCGAAGTCGCTGGCCTGCGACCCCGTCATGCCTAGCTTCGCCAGGGCGCCGGGATGCAGCACTATCATCGGCACGGGGACGATGCGGAATTCCACGGGCAAACCGGCGCCTTGCGTGATGATCGCCAGATCGAATCCCAACAAATCCTCCGCCGCAAATGTATTGGGTCCGCGGGAGATAACATTGCAGGAGAATTGCGTCTGGAGCCGAGCGATCAGGGTCAACTCACCGGCGGTGGGTTGCGCCTGGTCTGTAAGCAACACAACTTTCCGCGGCAAATTTGAATTGCTGCCAGCCATAGGCAAAGAATTGGTTATTAGGCAACGGGATGGAAACAATTCCCGCTGGTTTTGTCAATTACTAAGCCGCGCTCAGGCCGCGCGCGGCACCGGGGGCTCGGGAAATTGCAGGGCGTTGCGTCCGGTGGCGACGCTCAGGCTGTAGAGCTTGTGATAGACGCCGTCGTGTTGCAGGAGTTCATCGTGCCGGCCCATTTCCATGATCTCACCGCGCTCGATCGCCACAATGACATCGGCATTGCGCACGGTGGAGAGGCGATGCGCAATGCAAATCGTGGTGCGTCCTTTCATCAATTCGTCGAGGGCGGCCTGGACGATGCGCTCGGATTCGTTGTCAAGCGAACTGGTGGCCTCATCCAGGATCAGGATGGGCGCGTCCCGCAGGATGGCGCGGGCGATGGCCAGGCGCTGGCGCTGGCCGCCGGAGAGATTGGCGCCGCGTTCGCCCACCACGGCGTCGTAGCCGCGGGGTTTTTCGAGAATGAAATCGTGCGCGAAAGCGTGCCGGGCGGCGTCCTCAATTTCCGCGCGCGTGGCGCCGGGGCGTCCGTAGCCGATGTTATTGGCGATGGTGTCGTTGAAAAGAATCACGTCCTGGGTGACGACCGCGATTTGCGCGCGCAACTGGCGCAAGGCAGCCTGCCGAATATCGACCCCGCCAATGCGAATGACGCCGCTGGTGGGATCGTAAAAGCGCAGCAGCAAATTGGTGAGGGTGGTTTTGCCGCCGCCGGTGCCGCCGACAATCGCCACCATCTGGCCCGGTTGCACCCGCAATTGAATGTTGCGCAAAACGATCTTCTGATCGTAGCCAAAGCTGACATCATCAAAATGAATTTCGGCGCCGGCGGCTTGCACCGGCTGCGGATGCGGGACATCAGGCATGCCATTGGGCGTGGCGAGCAATTCGAAGAGCCGCTGGGTCGCGGCGCGGGCCTGGTGCAATTGGCTCTGCACCCGGATGGTGGCCTTGATCGGCTTGTACATCGACAATAACGCCACGACAAAAATGGCGATGCTGGCCGGGGCTTTGTTGGCGCTGGCGAGATAGACGAGCAAGGCGGCGACGCCGATGGAGCCGACAAATTCGATGATCGGGCCGGGCGTCTCCGTGGCGCGCACGACGCGCATATAATGGCCGATGAATTTGCGGAGCGTCACCGCATAACGCTCGGTCATGACGCTTTCGAGGTTGTAAGCCTTGATGATGCGGTTGCCGGTGAACGCCTCATGCATGACTTTGTTGAGCGCCATGGCCTCGGTCTGGTTGGCCGCGCCCGCCTGGCGGACTTTCCGGTTGTAAATGATCACCGGAAACGCGCAGAGCGGCAAAACGACGAACGTCGCCAGGGTGAGCTTCCAGTCAATCAAAAAAGGCGCGGCAAAAAGCGTCAAGCCCGTGACCGGCTCGCGAATGATCGTGACCATGGACACGGCGATCATGTTTTGCAGGACGCTGGCATCGCCGATGCGCGACATCAGCTCCGGCGTGCTCAGGCGGGAGAGAAAGCTCAACGGCTGATTTTGCAGCTGGTCGAAGAGACGGGCGCGCAGATCGCACACCGCGCGGATGGCCACCCAGTTCATCAGATAGGAATTCAAATAATTGACAACGCCGCGCAACAGCATCATCACGGGAATCAGGCTGACGAGCAAAATCAGCCCGGCCTTGGAGCCCGCCACCTGGCCGGCAAGGGCGCGCTGGATGGACATGACTGAGTTTTGCAAGGAAAGGATGACTCCTTTCAGGCCCGCCAGCCATCCTGGCAGATGCGCCGTGATTTTTTGGATGTCCACATCCTCGGGATGAAAGAAGATGGTTCCCACCACGAACGCGGCGGTGACCAGCACAAGCGTTTCCATCAAACCGCTCAACACTCCCATGATGATGCCCACGATGAAGCGCGCCTTATAGGGGCGCGCGAGCTGCCAAAGTTTGAGCCAGAATTCAATCATGCGATCAGGATTATTATGCGCCGCGCGCCGGGACAGGGCGAGAGATTTTGGGCGGCGCGAACCGGCGCGGTTCGCCGATTGACACCGGGGCTGGGTTCTGGGATGAACAAGCCAATTCGCACGGAGAGATTACAACGCAGTTTAAGAACGACCTTCGCGGGGCTGGCGGTCAATGCCGCGCTGACGGCGGGAAAATTCGCCGCGGGCTTTTTCGGCGGTTCCCACGCGCTGATCGCGGACGCGGTGGAATCGAGCGCGGACATGCTCAGCTCCATCGTCGTCTGGCGCGGTGTGGTCGTGGCCAACGCGCCCGCGGATCGCGATCATCCCTATGGGCACGGCAAAGCGGAGCCGATCGCGGCGGCGGTGGTTTCCGTGATGATGCTGCTGGCGGCCATTGGAATCATTGCCAAGTCCGCGGAGCAATTGACCCACCCACGCGCCCGCCCGGAGGCATTTACGCTGCTGGTGTTGTTGGGTGTGATTGTCATCAAGGAAGGGTTGTTCCGCTTTGTCTCGCGCGAAGCGGAGTCCATGCAAAGCAGTGCCGTGCAGGCGGACGCCTGGCATCATCGCAGCGACGCCATCACCTCGCTGGCGGCGGCCTTGGGCATTACAGTCGCGCTGCTGGGCGGGCCGGCCGGCGCGGATGACGCCGGGGCGATCATCGCCGGCTGCATGGTGGCCTGGAACGGCTGGCGCATGATCCGCGAGGCGGCGAATGAACTGATGGATGCCGCGCCCAACACGGCCTTGATGGCGAATGCGCGTCTCGCCGCCGGCCAGGTCGAGGGAGTCACGGCGGTCGAGAAATGTCAGGCGCGCAAAATGGGCTTTGAATATTTCATCGACATGCATGTGGAGGTGGACCCGAACATCACCGTGGCCGCCGGGCACGAGATCGCGCACCGCGTCAAAGATCGCGTCCAGGCGGCGATTCCCCATGTCAAAGACGTGCTGGTGCATATCGAGCCCAGCCAGAATCCGCCACACCCCGTTGCGGGCAACACCCGATAGGGGTTTCGGCGCATCCGCCCACGGACAACTTGCCCGGTCAGAGCTAGGTTGGGCCGTGGTGGAAAAGGCCCAACATAACAACCTGATCGACATGCTGAAACAGTTGATCCGGGATGACGAGGAGTTGATGGTGCAAATGAAACGCACCATCGCCGTCGTCGATAAGAATCTCGAGCGCAAGCATCAATCGGATGCGGCCGAGCGGAGCAAGTCCAGCCGTGACAAAAGGTAGCGCGCTCCGCTATTAAACCAGCATCCAATGAAAAAATTGATGTTGGTTGGAGGTGCGCTTCTGCTGATGAACTTGGCCCTCGCGGCGCAAAGCGTGAATGCCAAACCGCCCGTGCGCGTGGCCATTATTGGACTCGTGCATGACCACGCCAATGGTTTCATCCCCAGCCTGAATGGCCAAAAAGACGTGGAGCTGGTCGGCATTGTCGAGCCGGATAAAAAACTCGCCGCACGGGACGCTGAACGATTTCACTTGGACAAAAGCCTGTTTTTTACCTCGCTCAAAGATCTGCTCGCCCACACCAATGCGCAGGCCGCCGCCCTCTTCACCAGCGCCTATGACCATAAGGAGGCGGTCGAGGAATGCGCGGAGCGCGGCCTCGATGTCATGATGGAAAAGCCGTTCGCGGTCAACATGGACCACGCGTTGGCGATGAAAAAGGCCGCGGCCAAATATGGCATCAACCTCATCGTGAATTACGAAACGACGTGGTACCCCGGCAATGCGGCCGTGGCGGACATGGCGCGGCGCGGCGAATTGGGCGACCTGCGCAAAATCGTGGTGCATGACGGCCATCGCGGCCCGAAGGAAATTGGATGTTCGGAAACATTTCTAAGCTGGCTCACCGATCCGAAATTAAACGGCGGCGGGGCCTTGATTGATTTTGGTTGTTATGGCGCCGACCTCGCGACCTTGTTGATGAACGGCGCGCGCCCGGTTTCTGTGACGGCGGTGACCCAGCACATCAAGCCGGAGATTTATCCGAAGGTCGAGGACGAGGCGACCATTGTGGTGGCTTATCCGAAAGCTCAGGCGATCATTCAAGCTTCCTGGAACTGGCCGTTTGACCGCAAAGACATGGAAGTTTATGGCGCCATCGGCTACGCGCTCGTGCCGAATCGCAATCTCTTGCGCGTGCGGCTCGCCGGCCAGAAAGAAACCGAACAAATCCCCGCGCCCCTGGCCGCACCCATGACCGATCCCGCCTCATATCTGGCGGCCGTCGTGCGCAAAGAAATCACCCCCGCCGGCCTGTCGTCCATGCAGGTGAATTTGGTCGTCACCGAAATCCTGGACGCCGCCCGCAAATCCGCCGCCACCGGCCGGCGCATCGATCTGCCCGAGAAGGCGCCCTACGAATCGAATTGATTCAGTGGACTAAGTGGACTAAGCTGGCCGAATGAAGGTTGTGAACGTCCATGCTGCCAAGACCAATTTTTCCAAATTGCTCGCTTTGGTCGAGGCCAGCGGGAGCCCGGTTGTCATTTCACGACGCGGCGTGCCTGTGGCCGAAATCGTACGGTATAAAAAGAAAGATAGGACGATCCCGAATCCCGCGTTAAAGGCGGAAATCCATGAGGATCCAACTGAGCCTTTGTCGGAGGAGGCGTGGCCGGAGGAATTTCGGTGATTTTGGATACGTGCGCTTTACTATGGCTGGTGAACAACGATCGCAAACTCAGCCGGGTCGCGCTCAAAAGCATCCGGGAGGCTCCTTTCGTTTACATCTCGGCAATCAGCGGATTTGAAATCGCGCATAAAGAAAGCGCGGGGAAACTTTCGATCGCGAAATCTTCGACGGATTGGTTTCAGGAAGCCGTGGAACAGCATGGCCTCACCATTTTGGGGTTGGACTCGGAAATCTGCGTCGCGGCGGCGCAACTCCCTTTCCACCATCGCGACCCCTGCGACCGCTTCATCATCGCCACTGCTCTTCTAAACCATCTCACGGTGGTTACGGCTGACGAACGGTTTGAAGAATACGGTGTTCCAATCTTGATCTGACACGCGCTAAAATCCCGGCACGATTTTGTCGGCGGATTTCAGCGGGCTGACGAGGGCGAGGTTGTAGCGATCAGGGCGGAAAAAGGCGCGGGCGGCGGCGCGGATTTCGGCGGGTTTGACTTCGCCTAGACGTTTTTTGACTTCTTCGGGGGCGAAGATTTTGCCGTAGCCCAGCCACTGTTCGCCGAGCCACATCATCTGGTTTTCGCTGTTTTCCAGGCTGAGATCGAGCTGGCCCACCAGATATTCGCGCGCGCGCCGCAGCTCGGCGGCGGGGACTAATTCCTCGGTGAGGCGCTTCATTTCGCGCAGGATGGTTTTCATCACCCGGGCGAGATTCCCCGTGTCGAGGCCGGCGGAAATAACGAGGTCGCCGGCGTCATCGAAGAAACTGTTGCCGCTGTAAATAGAATACGCCAGGCCCTGGTCCTCGCGAATGGTTTGGAACAAACGCGAGCTCATGTTCTCCCCAAGAATGGCGTTGAGCACGCGCAGGGCGAAGCGATGGTCGTCGTGCCGGGAGCAAGCGCGGATGCCGAAGGCAATCTGGGTTTGTTCGGTTTTTTTGGTGTGAAGTTTCAGCGTGGGTTTGGTCTGGGCGCTCCGGGCGGGAACGTATTGGGGGCGAGGGCCCGGCACAAAATGGCGCGCCAGTTTTTTGACGGCCCGCACGACTTTCTCGTGCTGAATATTGCCGGCGGCGGCGACCACCGTGGCGGACGCGACATAATGACTCTTGAGAAATGCCACCAATTCCGCGCGGTGAATGCCGTCGAGGGATTTCTCGGTGCCGGTGATGGAGCGGCCCATGGGATGGCCGGGCCACATCGCGGCGTTCAAAAGCTCCTGGACGTGCTGCTGCGGTTGGTCCAGATACATCGCGATCTCTTCCTTGATGACATCGCGTTCCTTGTCGATTTCCTTGGGGTCAAAGGCGGCGTGCAAAAACATATCCGCCAGCACATCGAGCAATTGCTCAAAGTGTTGGGCGCCGGCCTTGGCGTAAAAGCAGGTGTGCTCCTCGCTCGTGAAGGCGTTGAGGTAGCCGCCCAATCCCTCCACGCCTTCGGAAATCTGCCGGGCGCTGCGGCGGCGGGTGCCTTTGAAAAGCAGGTGTTCGATGAAATGCGAAACGCCGCTCAACGACTCTGTTTCGTAACGTCCTCCCACGCCAGCCCATAATCCGAGGCTGACGCTGGCCATGTGCGGCATTTCGGCGGTGACGACCGTCAGTCCATTTTCCAGGCGGGTAATATGACGCATGAGATAGTTTAGCCCAAAGCGCGCGGACGCACATCGGGCGGACCCACGCGGCGCATATAGTCAGTGATGATGGCCAGCGCGGCCTCAGGGTCGTCCACGATGGAAACCAAATCGAGGTCGCCCGGGGAAATCAACTTGCGCGCCAGCAGCGTGGCCTTGGCCCATTCCAGCAGGCCCGTCCAATAATCGCGCCCAAACAAAATCAGCGGGAACCGCGGAATGCGCTGGGTTTGCACGAGGGTGACCACTTCGAAAAATTCGTCCAGCGTGCCAAAGCCGCCCGGCATGAACACAAACGCGATGCTATATTTGACAAAACAAACCTTGCGCGAAAAAAAGTAATGAAATTGCAGCGGGACATTGGCGAACCGGTTGCCTTTCTGTTCGAACGGCAGCTCGATGTTGAGCCCGACGGATTTGCCCTTGCCCTCGGCGGCGCCGCGATTGGCCGCTTCCATGATGCCGGGGCCGCCGCCCGTGATGACGGCGAGATTGTGTTGGGCGAGCCCTTTGCCCAAGGCTTGCGCCGCGGCGTAATTGGGATCGCTCGGCGGCAAACGCGCGGAGCCAAATACGGTCACGGCCGGGCCGACCTGGGACATGGTCTCGAAGGACTCGACGAATTCAGCCATGATGCGGAAGATCCGCCACGGATCTTCCTTGGTGAAGGGGATGGAATCGCTCATAAATCAAGCCGTGGAGGGACGATGGCGGGCCATGAAGCCGGGCTCGGCGCAGGCCAGGTCCAGCGCGCGTTGCCGGGCGATCGCGGCGCCATAAACGGATATGTCCCGCGCAAACATCGCCAGGCGCTCGCGCAAGGGGCCGCTGACGATCTCGTCATTCTTGACGTCCTCGCCGCTGACAAATGACACCCCGTAAGGCAAGGACCAGGCGTAACATTGGCGGGCGACCGTGCGCAATTGGTCCGTGACCGTCAGGCCCTTTTCATGCGAGGAAACAATGCTGGCAAAAAGTTTCCCGGCGAATTCCTTCCAAAAATGGTCGAGAAAACTTTTCATCACACTGCTGATGCTCCCGTGATAATCGGGCGCGCCCAGAAGCAGGACGTCGGCGGCCTGCACGCGGCGCTGGAGGGCCGGAAAAGCGGGCGAGGCGTGGGCCGTGTCGGGGTTGTAGAGCGGCAGCGGCTCGGCTTGGAAATCGAGCACATCCACGGCGCATTGATGAGCCGCGAGCAGGCGGGCGGCTTCCCGCATGACCAGGCGCGTGTGTGAGCGCTGGCGTAAACTGCCGACGACCGCGAGAACTTGCAGGGGTTTCGATGTTGTTGGGCTGTTGTCCATGTGCGCGCCGGGCGGCACAGCTATAACAGGCCGGTTTTGGCGAAACAACACTTCTTGCGGACTGTAAGGTTTCGCCTCGCAAATGAATTCACAGATTCCCTCGCAGACAGGCGGCGGCCGCTTCCCTATGCTGGGCAGCGCAGTAGAGTTAGTTTTCATGGGGCGCCCCGGGTGGGGCGCCTATTTCTTTTCCAGCTCCGGATTAATTTCCCGCACGCGAATGCAGGCCGCCTCCCGGCCCGGCTCGCCGCAGGCTTCCAAGGGGGGAACGATTTCCCGGCAGCGTTCCACCGCATAGCGGCAGCGCGGATGAAAGGCGCAGCCCGCCGGCGGATTCATGGGCGAAGGCGGATCGCCCGGCAGCAACACCCGCGCGCGCGCCGCTTCCTGGCGCGGATCGGGAATGGGAATGGCGCTGAGCAAGGCTTTGGAATACGGATGCAATGGCGCATGGAACACCCGCTCGGCCGGCCCCAGCTCGACAATCTTCCCCAAATACATCACGGCAATGCGGTCAGAAATATGTTTGACCACCGAAAGGTCGTGCGAAATGAAAATGAGCGTGAGCCCCATCTCGCGGGAGAGCGCCGCCAATAAATTGATGATCTGCGCCTGAATGGAAACATCGAGCGCGCTGACCGGCTCGTCGGCGATGATCAATTTCGGCTCGACCGCCAGGGCGCGGGCGATGGCAATGCGCTGGCGCTGGCCGCCGGAGAATTCGTGCGGATACTTGCGTTGCGCGCGCGCCGACAGGCCCACCTTTTCGAGCAAGGCCGCCACGTGCCCGGCCAATTCGCCGCGCGGAATTTTGCGATGCGCCTGCATGGCCTCGGCCAGCGCGTCGAAGACCGTCATGCGCGGATTCAGCGAGGCATAGGGGTCTTGAAACACCATCTGAAACGAGGCCCGCGCCCGCCGCAGCCGCGCCCCGCGCAGGTCGGTGAGCCGTTCGCCTTCGAGGATCACGGCGCCTGCGGTTGGACGCACCAATTGCAGCAGGCTGCGGCCGAGCGTGGATTTGCCGCACCCGGATTCGCCCACGAGGCCGAGAATTTCACCCTTGCGCAGTGTCAAAGAAATACCGTCAACGGCCTTGACCATGCCGAGGCGGCGCTTGAACAGAAACCCGCGCTCCACCGGGAAGTGGGTCTTCAAATTCTGGATTTCCAACGCGGGCGCGGCCTCGCTCATAGCGCCACTTCCCCCCGTTGCACGCGGCGGCAGGCCGAGGCGTGACCCGGCTCGACCGTCAATAATTCGATTTCGCCGCGCGCGCAATCCGGGATGGCAAAGCCGCAGCGCGGCGCGAAGGGGCAGCCGGGAGCCGGGCGCAGGACGTCAGGCGGCGCGCCGGGAATGGTGTGGAGCTCCGCGCCCTTCGCCTGCAACGCAGGGATGGACTGGCGCAGGGCCTGCGTGTAGGGATGTTTGGTGCGATAAAATAATTCGTCGGTGGACGCGCTTTCCATCACCCGCCCGGCATACATCACCAGCACCCGATCGCACGCGCCGGAAACGATGCCCAGATCGTGGCTGATCAAAATCATGGCCATGCCCAGCTCTTTTTGCATTTGCTTGATCAGCTCCAGAATTTGCGCCTGCACGGTGACGTCCAGCGCGGTGGTCGGCTCGTCGGCGATCAATAAATCCGGCTTGGTGATCAGCGCCATCGCGATCATGACGCGCTGGCGCATGCCGCCGGAAAATTCATGCGGATACATCCGCAAACGATGGGCGGCCTCAGTGATGCCCACGGCCTGCAACATTTCCACCGCGCGCGCCTGGGCTTCCGCGCGCGTGGCCAAGCCGTGAATCAGGAGCGGCTCCACCAATTGATCCGCGACGCGCATGTACGGATTGAGCGACGTCATGGGATCCTGGAAAATCATCGCGAGCCGGCGGCCGCGCAAGCCATTCAACGTCGCCGGGTCGCACGCGAGCAAATCCACGTCGTCGAAAATCGCCTGGCCGCTTTCAATCCGGCCGGGCGGCTGGGGCACGAGCCCCATCATTGCATAACAGGTGACGGATTTGCCCGAGCCGGATTCGCCGACGATGCCGAGGGTTTCGCCGCGCTCCAAATCGAAGGACACCCCCTGCGCCGCGCGCGCGACACCCACGCGCGTATGAAACGAAACGGAAAGGTCCTTAACTGTCAATAATTTCAAGCAGCCGCCAACTGGCGCAACACGTAAGGCAATATTCCCCCGTGTTGATAATAATCAATCTCGATCGGCGTATCGATGCGGCAGGTGACCGGCACATTTTCCGTCTGGCCGTTGGCGCGCGTGATGCGCAGCGTCAAATCCTGCTGCGGCTTGAGCTGCTCGCCCAGGCCAGCGACGTCATAAATCTCCGTGCCGTCGAGCTTGAGCGTCTGCGCCGAGACGCCTTCCTTGAATTGCAGCGGCAGCACGCCCATGCCCACCAGATTGGAGCGGTGAATGCGCTCGAAACTTTGCGCCACCACCGCCTTCACCCCCAGCAAACGCGTGCCTTTCGCCGCCCAATCGCGCGAACTGCCAGTGCCGTATTCCTGCCCGGCCAGCACAATGAGCGGCGTGTGCGCTTCCGCGTATTTCATGGCCGCGTCAAAAATGCTCATCTGCTCCCCGCCAGGCTGGAATTTCGTCACGCCGCCTTCCACGCCGGGAACCATTAGGTTCTTGATGCGGACGTTGGCGAATGTGCCGCGCGTCATGACGCGGTCATTGCCGCGGCGCGAGCCGTAACTGTTGAAGTCCACAAAATTGACGCCGCTCTCCATGAGGTAGCGCCCGGCCGGCGACGTTTTCTTGATGCTGCCGGCGGGTGAAATATGGTCGGTCGTCACGCTATCGCCAAAAATGCCCAGCGGGCGCGCCCCCTTGATTTCGGCGATGCGCCCCGGCGTCAAGACGAAGTTCTCGAAGAACGGCGGCTGCTGGATGTAGGTGCTTTCGCCGTCCCACGCGTACACCTGTCCGGCGCTCGACGGCACTTCATTCCATTTCGGGTTCTGCGCGGCGAAATCCCGATAAAGCCGCTGGAACACCTCCGGCTTGAGGGCCGATTGCATGGCTTGCCGAATTTCCGCGAGGGTGGGCCAGATGTCCTTCAGGAAAACCTCCCGGCCATCCTGCCCGCGGCCAATCGGCTCCTTTGTCAAATCAATGGAAACGCGGCCCGCCAGCGCGAACGCCACCACCAGCGGCGGCGACATCAAAAAGTTCGCCTTGATATTTTGATGCACGCGCGCCTCGAAATTGCGGTTGCCCGACAGCACGGCGGCGGCCACGACATCGTTTTTCGTGATCGCGTCCTCGATCGGGCCGGCCAGCGGGCCGGAGTTGCCGATGCAGGTCGTGCAGCCATACCCGACGAGATTAAAACCGAGTTGGTCGAAATAGGGTTGCAGTCCGGTTTTGTCCAAATAATCGCTCACCACGCGGGAGCCGGGGGCCAGCGACGATTTCACCAGCGGGCGCGGTTTCAACCCGCGTTCGACGGCTTTCTTCGCGAGCAATCCCGCGGCGAGCATGACGGAAGGGTTGCTGGTGTTGGTGCAACTGGTGATGGCCGCGATCAAAACATCGCCATGGTGCAATTCGCCCGCGCCCATCGCCCCGCCGGCGGCGCCTTGATCGGGAGTCGGACGATTGTTCGCCATTTCCAATTCCGTCAGTGGATTAGTGCTTCGCGCCGCGGCTTGCGCGATGGAAACGGGCTCCTGGCTGCCGCCGCCCGCGGCGCAACCTTCGCCTGCGGCAATGGCGAACGCCTTGCCCAAATCGTCGGAAGTTTTCCCAAAGCCATTTTCCGTCACGGGCTTGGTGAAAGCCTTGAGGAAATCGTCCTTAAGTTTGGGCAGCGCGATTTTGTCCTGCGGCCGCTTCGGCCCAGCCACACTCGGCACGACCGACGCCAAATCCAGCTCCACGTCGGAGGAGTAGGCGATTTCGCCTTTCTTCGGAATGCCGAACAAACCTTGCGCGCGAAAATAATTTTCGTACAAGCGGCAATGCTCCTCGCTGCGCCCGGTTTTCCGCAAATAATCCACGCACTCGGCATCGACGGGAAAAAATCCCATGGTGGCGCCGTACTCGGGAGCCATGTTGGCAATCGTCGCGCGATCGACCACCGGCAGGGCGGCGGCGCCCGGGCCGTAAAATTCCACGAATTTCCCCACCACTTTCGCTTTGCGCAGGATTTCGGTCACCGTCAGCGCGAGGTCGGTGGCGGTCACACCTTCCTGCAAGGCTCCTGTCAAGTGAACGCCCACCACATCGGGTGTCAGGAAATAAACCGGCTGGCCCAGCATGCCGGCTTCCGCCTCGATGCCGCCCACGCCCCAGCCCACGATGCCGAGGCCATTGATCATGGTGGTGTGCGAATCGGTGCCCACCAGCGTGTCGGGATAAAAGACATTCGCCTCCGCATTTTGCAAAACGCCCTTGGCCAGATATTCCAGGTTGACCTGATGCACGATGCCAATGCCCGGCGGCACGACCTTGAACGTGTCAAAAGCCTGCATCCCCCACTTGAGAAATTGGTAGCGCTCCCGGTTGCGCTGGAATTCCATGTCGAGATTCCGCGCCATGGCATCCGGGGTGCCGGCGAAATCCACCTGCACGGAATGGTCCACCACCAAGTCAACGGGCACCAGCGGCTCGATGATCTTGGGGTTCTTGCCCAGCTTCACCACCGCCGAGCGCATGGCCGCCAAGTCCACCAGCAACGGCACGCCCGTGAAATCCTGCAACACGATGCGTGCGACGATGAACGGAATTTCCGCCGTGCGGGCGGCTTTCGGCATCCAATTGGCCAGCTCGCGCACATTGTTTTCACTCACCTTTTTGCCGTCGCAATTCCGCAGCACCGATTCCAGGGCGATGCGGATGGAGACGGGCAGTTTCGAGACCGGGCCGACGCCCGCCTTTTCCAAGGCCGGCAGCGAATAAAAACGGCCCTTCCGCCCGTTCCCCAAATCAAATTCCTTCAGCGAGTCAAACAAATTGTGCGAGGTTTTCATAACAGAGCAATCACCGGCAAGTGAACATGCGTTTTGCCACGGACAGTGTCAAGCCGCCGCGCGGGCGGCACAACTCCAGCCTCGCCATCTTCGGGGGCGTCTGTTAGAAACCGGCATGGCTGCGAAGCTTTCCATTGGATTTTTGGGCGCGGGAAAAATGGCCGCCGCCCTGGCCCGCGGCGTGATCGCGGCGGGAGTCGTCAGGCCGAACCAGGTCCGCGCCAGCGATCCGGTCCATGCCGCCTGCGCCGCCTTTGCGCGCGACACGGGAGCCAAAGCCACCGCCTCGAACGTGGAGGTGGTCAAAAACTCGAACATCCTCATCCTCGCCGTCAAGCCCGGCAACGTCAGCGATCTGCTCGCGGACATCGGCCCCATTTTTCGACCCGACCAACTGCTGATTTCCATCGCGGCGGGCGTGCCAATTGCCAAGCTCGAAGCGGGCCTCGGCGCCACCGCACGCGTCATTCGCGTGATGCCAAACACCCCGGCACTCGTCGGCTCGTCGGCCAGCGCCTTCGCGGCGGGCAAACATGCGACCAGCGCGGATGCGGCCCTCGCCTTGCGACTCTTTTCGGCGGTCGGGATTGCGTTCCAGGTCAAGGAAGCGCTGCTCGACGCCGTGACCGGGTTGAGCGGCAGCGGGCCGGCGTATGTTTATTTGATCATCGAGGCGTTGAGCGATGGCGGCGTGGCGGCCGGCTTGCCCCGCGACGTCGCCACGAGGCTGGCCGCGCAAACGGTGTTGGGCGCGGCCAAAATGGTGCTGGAGACCAACCAGCATCCGGGAATGCTCAAGGACATGGTCACCAGCCCGGGCGGCACCACCATTGAGGGGTTGCACGAATTGGAAAAAGGAAAAGTGCGCGCCTCCCTGATGAACGCCGTGCGCGCGGCGGCCGAAAAATCACGCAAGCTCGGCCACGATTAATAGCCGAAATCGCGCGGCGTCATCGTGCCGGCGTGGAGCCAGCGATCCCGCGAATCCCGCTGGCTGGCGTGGAAAAAATCAAATTCATAGCTGGCCAGTTCCCGGTTGAGCCGCCGCAAGCTGATTTTCGGTGGCGCCAGGTAGGCCGCCCATTCCGGCCGTTCCGGCAGCCGATTCAAGGCCTCAAACAAAGCGCGCGCCCCAGTCGAAAGCAAGGCGCAGCCGCAGGCGTTCACGGCGCCTGCCCGCACCGAAGTCTCCCATTCCTCCGAAGTCAGCGACCGGTTGATCGGCTCGGGAATTTTATCGAGGCTGGTGATGCGCTCCGCATATTTCATGTAGTGGCCGAGATAGTGATGCGACAGATTCATGGCCATCAAAAAGCCGATCATCTGGTTGAAATAACTCATCTGCAAAGAGCTCACCGGCTCCGCCCAATAACGCTCTTCATCAATCTCGGGAAAGGTGGGATGGTCGCCCAGGACATTGGTCATGGATTTGAGATACTCCTTAAAATAACCGTCGTAAAACATGTCCACGGCCTTGGCATGCGCCACATGGTTCAGGAAATCAATCATCCCGTCGGAAACCGCCACTTCGCCCAGGATGCAGCCGTCGTTCGTCTCGGTGACGGGCGTGATGATGGGCCGTTCGTCGCGCAACACCGTGACTGCGCGGGGATTCAATTGCTCGCCGAATTTCGGCGGCAGAATTTCGCAAAGACTTTCGCCGAGGCGAAAGACAGAGGAGAAGCCGTTGATGTAAGAGTGGCGGACGGGAAATGTCACCCCGCCCCAGGCCGAAGCCGTGAGCGTCAGCCACAATCCCAGCAATATGGCGTTGGACTTTTTCAGGCCACAATGGAGCGCAGAAATGAAATTTGTCCAGAGGTGAACCGCGTGTTTTGCGTTTTCATTTTTGCCGCCGCCTCCTACGCTGCAGGCCGTGTATTTCGTCCGGCGCATTCTGTCCCTGCCGCTCTTGCTGCTGCTGGTCAGCTTTCTGGCGTTCCTGCTCGTGCGCTCGATGCCGGGCGGGCCGTTCGACAGCGAACGGCGGCCCGCTTCGCCGGAAATTGAGCGCAACCTGCGCGCGAAATTTCATCTCGACGAACCGCTCCTCGCCCAATACGGGCATTACCTGAAAGACTTGCTTCACGGCGATTTCGGCCCGTCTCTCAAATACCGCAATCATTCGGTCACCGACATCATTGCGGAAGGTTTGCCGGTCTCGTTGACGCTGGGTTTCGCGGCGTTTTGTTTTGCGGTGGGCGTGGGAATTCCGCTCGGCTTCTACACGGCGGTGCACAAAGGCGCCTGGCCGGATTATGTCGGCAGCTTCGCGGCGCTCGCGGTGATCTGCGTGCCGGGCCTCGTCATCGGGCCGATTTTGGTGATGTTTTTCGCGATCAAACTCCGCTGGTTCCCCGTCGCGCTCTGGGGCTCGCCGTGGCACGCGATCCTGCCCACGCTGACGCTGGGCCTTTATTTTTCAGGCCGGGTGGCGCGCCTGATGCGGGAAGGAATGCTGGCCACGCTGCACGCGGAATTCATCATGACCGCGCGCTCCAAGGGGCTGGGCGAAACGGCCATTCTCATCAAGCACGCCTTCCGCATCGCCGCGCTGCCGGTCCTCTCTTATTCCGGGCCGATGCTGGCTGATTTGTTGACAGGATCGTTTGTGGTCGAGAACCTTTTCCAAATTCCCGGCATTGGCGTCTTCATGGTCAACAGCTCGTTGAACCGCGACTACACGATGGTCGTGGGGTTGGTGCTGCTCTATGCGGCGCTGCTGCTGGCGTTGAACCTGGCGGTGGATTTCGCTTACGCCCTGCTCGATCCACGTGTGCGTTATGACTGAGCATCTCACGCCCAATCAACGCGCCTGGCGCCGTTTCCGCCGGAATCGCGGCGCCACAATGGCGGCGGCGCTCCTGCTCGCGCTGGTCGCCATCATTCTGATTTGGCCGTTCTTCAGTTCGCCGTCGTTCGCCTCGGTTGTGCCCGCCGCGATGGCGCACCCGCCGAACAAACTTTCCGACGCCCAATTTAATCCGCCCAATTTGCAGCACTGGTTTGGCACCGACGTCCTCGGACGCGATCTGCTCAGCCGCGTTTTGTATGGCGCGCGCATTTCGCTCTTTGTGGGGCTGGTGGGCGCCGCCGTGAGCCTCGTGATCGGCGTGTTGTGGGGCGCCATTGCGGGCTATTGCGGCGGGCGCTGGGACGGCGTAATGATGCGGTTTGTGGACATTCTTTATTCGATGCCGTCGATTGTCTTTGTGATCGTCCTCATCGCTGCGCTCAATGCCGTGATTGGCCGGCTGCAAACCAAAGGTTCGCCGCTTTCGGCTGGGACGATCCAAATGGTGCAATTCGCCGGGCTGTTCGCCGGCCTGGGCGCCGTTTCGTGGCTGACCATGGCGCGAATCGTCCGCGGGCAAGTCCTGACGCTCCGGCGCCGGGCCTTCGTGGACGCCAGCCGCGTGTTAGGCGCCAGCCACGCGCGCATTTTGCTCCGGCACATTTTGCCGAACGTGTATGGCGTGATTATCGTTTATTTGACACTTACCATTCCCTCCATTGTCCTCTACGAATCGTTCCTGAGTTATCTCGGCCTCGGCGTGCAGCCGCCCCAGGCCAGCCTCGGCTCGCTCATCGCCAACGGCGCCGAGCAAATCAATTCCGTGCGGATTTATTGGTGGATGATCGTTTTTCCCGGCGGCATGCTGGCCCTCACGCTGCTCGCGCTCAATTTTGTGGGCGACGGCCTGCGCGATGCGTGGGACCCGCGCGGCGACCGCGCCAATTAGCCATGGATTATTTCGCCTTGCTCGATCAACCGCGTTTGCCCTGGCTCGATCCGGACGCGCTGAAAACGAAGTTCCACGCGTTATCCAACGCCGCCCATCCCGACCGCATCCATGAGGCGTCCGCTGCCGAAAAGGAAACGGCCACCAAACATTACGCCGAACTCAACGCGGCCTATCACTGCCTCCGCGAACCGAAAGATCGCCTCGCGCATCTTCTGGAACTTTCCCTGGGCCGCCGCCCCGCCGACATCCAAAATCCCGCCGGGGCCGCCGATCTTTTCTTCGCCATCGCCCCAGCCGCGCAGGGCGCCGACCAATTCCTTCGGCAGCGGGGACAGGCCGCCTCGCCGCTCGCGCGCGCGCAGCTTTACGCCGTCGGTTTGGAATGGTCGGATAAGCTCATGCAACTCCAAAGCCGGCTCACCCAGCGCCGCGAGATTCTCGAAGCCGAACTCAAGCACATGAGCGCCGCTTGGCCGACGGCGCCCGCGCTGGATCGTCTCAGCCAGCTTTACGGCGAATTCAGTTTCCTCAAACGATCCTCTGAACAAATTCACGAGCGCCTCAGCCGCCTCGCCGTTGATTAATATGACAAAAATCCTCGCCTTGCTTTTGCTCTGCCCCGCGCTCTTCGCGCAAACCACCTGGCAGGAAGCCTTCGCCAAAATGCCGTTGCCGGAAAACGTCGCCGAACTGGACCGCAGCAATTGCGTGCGGCTCATGCTGCATGCGTTCCAACGCAACGCGGCCGTCAAGGCGCTCATCTTCATGCCGGGCGCCACCGATGAATTTTATTTCTTCCGCCGCGCCCACGCCCGGCTCACCAACGCGTCGCCCACCTTGCTCGACGCCGTCATCGCCTTGACGAATCAAACCTATATTCGTGTCGCCGAGCGTCCGCCCTTCCTTTTGCTGCACGGTGTGGAAGATCCCCTGGAGCCGCTCGTCATCATTCAGGACCAAAAAACCGCCGACCGCATCAAGCGCAAAAAATTCGATCGCGCCGCCCTCTTCGATGATCTCGACTGGGACCATATGGAGCCGCTCCTTGCCTTCGCCGCCGACACCCGCATGCGGCCGCCGCCCGATTCCCCGCTCTCCCACCATTTCTTCCGCAACAGCTTCGCCGAATTCGATTTGACAGCTTGGGAGGCCATGGAAGCGTCCGCCATGGCTGGCAAAACCAAATTCACCGTCCAACGCCGCCACGTCCTCTTCGAAGGCGACGACCGCCCCATGCCCTCTCCCGTCCCGCCCGACCCGTCGATTTTTGAATGGAAAAAGTGAATGTTGACGTGGCCGTCTTTGTGACACATAATGTTACACATGAAAACTGCATCCGTTCGGGAAGTCCGACATGATTTTGGGCGGATTTTGGGATGGGTCGCCGAAGGTGAGGAGGTTGTCATCACAAAACGCCGCGCCGCAGTAGCGCGGCTTGTGCCTGCGGTCAGGCCCAAAGCCGCGCGCGTAAAAATGCCCGACATCTCCGCACGTTTACGAAAAGTGTTCGGGGCAAAGATCCTTTCGGATGAAGCGGTCCGGAAAATTCTGGACGATAATCGAGGTAATTATTGAAAGCCTACGCTGACAGCAGTTTCATTGTGGCCCTTTATCTTCAACAACACACTTCGCCCCTTGCGACTGCCTTTATGGCTCGACACGGCGAGCCGCTGCCCTTCACGCCGTGGCACCGGCTGGAAGTGCGTAATGCGATCCGGCTTGCGGCATTTCACCGGAGCATCGAGGGGCGGCAGAGCAAAACGCAATTGAAACAGATGGAAACCGACCTGCAGGAGGAAACCCTGATCGTTCACACGCCAATCGATTGGACAGAAGTGTTGCGCGAGACGGAAAAACTGGGGGCAGCGCACAATGAAACCATCGGCTGCCGCAGTGGTGATTTATTTCATGTCGCATCCGCATGCCACGCGGGAGCCAATCGCTTTCTGACGTTCGACGAACGGCAAAAAAAGATGGCTCGAATCGCTGGGTTGAACGTCCAGTTCTAAAAATATCAGCCCGCGGCGGCGCGCATGGCGTCGAAATAGTTTTTGCCGGCGGCGACGGTGACGGGTTGCTTGGATTTTTCGTCGTCGGACTCGACGAGATCAGCGGGCAGCTCGTGGAGAAATTGGGAGGGATGGCGCGGCTCGATGGCGCCATATTTTTTGCGGCCGGAGCAGTGGCTTAAAGTCAGCGTGAGCATGGCGCGCGTGATAGCGACGTAGAACAGGCGGCGCTCCTCGTCGAGCGTGCCTTCCACCTTCGAGCGCGCGTGAGGCATGAGCCCATCCTCCAGGCCCACGATGTAAACGTGCGGAAATTCCAGCCCCTTGCAACTATGCACGGTGATAAGCGTCACGGCGTCTTGATGCGTTTCCTTCTCTTCCTTGCGATCGGCGTCGAGCGTGAGATCTTCCAGAAAAGTTTGCAAAGCCTCTGCGGGATTCGCGCACACCTCGCTCAGCGAACCCGTCAACTCCTTCAGATTGCGCACGCGATTTTCCCCGGCCTCCGGCGTTTTTTCCGAGCGCAGCAGGTCCGCGACGAAGCTCGTTTCCTCCAAAAACTTCTCCGCCCACAAACGCAAGGAGAGCGGCTGGCCGCCATGCAGCATGGCCCGGTATTTCTCGATAAATTCCAGGAACGCCTGGATCGATTCGCGCGTGCGCGTCATGAAGGCGCCCTGCACATCCGTGTGCCGCATCACGGCGTAAACCGAGCATGACCGCTGATGACTTTCCTCCAGCAGCCGCTCCATCGTGACGTCGCTCAAGCCGCGCGGCGGCACGTTGGCGATCCGCAACAGGCTCACATCATCGTCGGGGTTGACGAACATTTTCAGATACGCGAGGAAATCCTTGATCTCGCGCCGATCAAAATAGCTTTGAGCGCCGACCAGATGGTAACGAACGTTTCCCTGCCGAAGAGCGGTTTCGAGCGGGCGCGACTGCTGGTTGGTGCGAAATAAAATCGCCTGATCATGCCAGGGAATGCGATGCGCCAGACGCGCGAATTCGATCTGCTCCACGGTTTGCCGCGCCTCCGCCTCGTCATCGGAAAACGCGCGCAGCAAGATCTTCGCGCCCGCGCCTTTGTCGGACCAAAGGCGTTTGCCGCGGCGGCGCGTGTTATTTTTGATCACGGCGTTGGCGGCGGTCAAAATCGTGGTGGTCGAGCGATAGTTCTGCTCGAGCTTGATGACTTTGACGTTGGGAAAATATTTCTCCAGCTCCAGCAAATTGGCAATTTCCGCGCCGCGCCAGCCGTAAATGCTCTGGTCATCATCGCCCACGACGCACAAGTTGCCGTGCGCGGACGTCAACGCGTGCACCAGCCGGAATTGCGCGGAATTGGTGTCCTGATATTCGTCCACCATCACGTAGCGATACTTCTGCCGGCACGCCTCCAGCGCCTCGGGATGCTCGGCGAACAATTTAAGCGTCAACAATATCAAATCGTCGAAATCCACCGCGTTGCAGGCGTGGAGGGCGCTCTGATATTTTTTGTGCACATGCTGGGCCAGCGCGCCGACGTTTGAATTGGCAAAAATCTCCGCCTTTTCGCCGCCGTTTTTGTAGCGGCTCAACATCGCCAGCACGGCCGCATGATCCACTTTTTCGCCCTTGTTGGAAATATGGCTCAGGACCTTTTTGATGGCGCCAAGCTGCTCGGTCTCGCTGTAAATAACGAAATTACGCTTGAAACCCAGCTTCTCGATGTGCTGCCGCAAAATGCGCACGCACAGCGAATGAAACGTGCAAATCGTCGGACGGCGCGCCTTCCCATCCTCCCCCGTCGTCGCGCGCCCGATCAACTTTGTGACGCGCTCCTGCATTTCCCGCGCCGCCTTGTTGGTGAACGTGACGGCCAGAATATTTTCCGGCGCGACTTTTTTCTCCACCAGCCGCGCCACGCGCGAGGTGATGACCCGCGTCTTGCCGGTGCCCGCGCCCGCCAAAATCAGCACCGGCCCCTCGGTGGTTTCGACAGCCTGCCGTTGCGGTGGATTCAGGGATGAAAGGTTTAACATGAGCCTCGGTTTTGCGCGCGACGACTCAACACTGAATCCCGGCGGCTGGCAAACCTTTTTGAAAAAAGAAGGGAAAACGCGCTTACTTTTTCTGCGCGGTCTCCTGGCGTTTGAGATCCTCGGCGAGGAATTGGGCGACGTCTTTGAATTTGCGGACGTTCTCGGGCTTGATTTTCATCAGCGTCTCGTGCGCCTCGAGGCAAGTGCGCGTCACGTCGGCCTGCGTGGTGCCGGGCGCGCGGGTCAGGGGCTGAAATCGGTCCGCGACGGGCTCGGTGGATTGGCGGATGACAAAGAGATGGGCCACCCCGAGATTTTCCAGCACTTCGGCAATGCGCGGGTTCGGATTGATCAACTCCAGGGCGGAACTGCTGCCGTTGCTCGTCGCGCAGAATTTCAAACCGATGCCGGAAAGCACGCCGAGAAACGTGCTGTCCATCATCATGCACTCCGCCAGCTCAAAGACAAAACGATGATAACCGCGCTCCCACAGTTCATTGATCAGCTTCTTGAGGTCGAGGCTCGAAGTGAAATCGGCGCGGCCATAAATCTTCACGCATACGACCTGGTCGTAAACGGCGACCATTAAATTGGAGTGAGCGGGGTTCACAACGCCTTCCTTCAAGTATCAGCCTTGGGCCGTCAGAGTCAAGCGGCGGCGCGCAACGATCGGGCGCCGCGAGTTGACTCAAATTAAATGTTACTGGGGCGGGGAAGTGGACGAGGAGTTCATGGATACGTTGACTCATATTCGTGGTTACCGAACTGACGAGTATGAGTTTATCCGCCAAACGCGAGGCTTTGGCTCGCATTCACGGC
>DASZMX010000066.1:0-61090 GCA_035551475.1 Verrucomicrobiia bacterium | reverse complement strand
ACGTTCAGCCGGAAAAAAATGTCCCGCATCGTCGAATTGCCCGCCACCACCATTTCATAAATCGAATGGGATGGAACGGGAAAATCCTCAATCGCATGAGTCAAATACGCCGCCAGCGTGCGCTGCAACGAATGAGTCTTGTCCTCGCCATCGAAATGAATGCGCGACATGACGTCCGAGCCGCCAAAACGCTGCGGATTTTCAAAAGAGGAATCGGCGACGATTTCGCCCGTTTCCAAATTCACGAGGCGCATGACGACCGTGGTGGTGCCCAAATCCATGGCGATGCCGTGAATCGGGCCGGAACCGCGGTCGAGCTCCTCGCCCTCGCGCATAATCCGGTCCCCGTCGCGCCAGACGGCGGGATCCAGTTCCGGGGCGCGTCCCGTGGCGGGCAGATGGAAGGCATGGCGTTCGACGCGCATTTCGCCGCGACGCAACGTCTGGCAATGCACGACCCCGGCGTCGGCGGCAACGCGGCATTGGCAGGAAAGGCGGAAATTGCCGCGCAGATGCCCTTCTGCCGCCGTGGGAGGCGAAAGCAATTCGGCTCCTTGAAGAATTTCGACGAGGCATTCCTGACACTTGCCTTGTTTGCGGCAGGACGTGGGCACGCGAATGCCCAAGGCTTCCGCGCCCTCGAACAGGGAAAGGCCGCGGACAGCCGGACACGGCTTGTGATTGAAATGCAGCTCTACAGGCATCGCGCCAGTCGATTAGTCGGCGGTTAACTTTATATCGCGCCGGGAAGGCTGTCATCATGTTTGAACTGGAGGATTCTACGATAGTGCAAGGCGGCGGCGCACGCTGGTTGATGGGAAATTTGAGGGCCGGGGAAAATTTTCGCTTTAAACTTTCCGCTTTGTATTTCAAGTTTGGGGATATGGCGAATGAGAAACCGTTGGTGGGAATTATCATGGGCAGTCACTCGGACTGGGAAACGATGCAACATGCGGCGAAGCAATTGAAGGAGCTGAGTGTGCCGCACGAAGCGCTGGTCATCTCCGCGCATCGCACGCCGGATTTGCTGTTCGATTACGCGACCGGCGCTGAAAAGCGCGGCTTGGAAGTGATCATCGCCGCCGCGGGCGGCGCCGCGCACCTGGCGGGCGTGACCGCCGCCAAAACCTGTTTGCCAGTGCTGGGTGTGCCGATGGAATCGAAAGCCTTGCACGGCATGGATTCATTGCTTTCGATGGTGCAAATGCCCGGCGGCATTCCCGTGGGGACTCTCGCGATCGGCAAGCCCGGCGCCGTCAACGCCGCCCTGCTCGCCACCGCCATCCTCGGCAACAAATACCCGCAACACCGCAAGGCCTACGAAGCCTTCCGCGCCCAACAAACGGAGCGCGGCGTGGCCGGCAAAGAAATTAAAGAATTGGCCTAGGAACAACCCAAATTCCTGATTTCCTGAGTTTGAGATTTAAAAAACAAATTTGGAACTCCGGAAATCAGAAAAGAAGGTTCAGATTCTCCTTCGTCTATTTGACCAGGCCCAGTTCGGCGGACATGGCGCGTTCGCCTTTTAGCTCGTTGACGGTGGCGTTGATTTTTTCCTGGCTGAAAGGATTGATCGTGAGGCCGGGGACGATTTGCAATTTCTGGCCGTCGCTGCGGACGGGGAACGAGCAGATGAGATTTTTGTCGATGCCGTAGCTGCCGTCGGAACAGACACAGACGCTGGTCCAATCGTTGGCGGGGGTCGGGCGAAGGATCGATTTGACGGTGTCGATGGCGGCATTGGCGGCGCTCGCGGCGCTGCTAAGTTTGCGGGCGTTCATCACGGCGGTGCCGCGCTGGGCCACGGTGGTGATGAACTCGGTCTTTAACCAATTTTCGTCCTTGATCGCGGTCGTAACCGGTTGGCCGCTGATCTTGGCGTGATAAAAATCAGGATACATCGTCGGGCTATGGTTGCCCCAGATGGCCAGATTGCTGACGGCGCCGACTTCCACGCCGGCTTTTTTCGCGAGTTGGGCCTTGGCGCGATTTTCATCGAGCCGCGTCATGGCAAACCAACGGTCGCGAGGGATTTCCGGCGCGCTTTCCATGGCGATGAGACAATTGGTGTTGCAGGGATTTCCCACCACGAGAATGCGGGCGTCGGGCGCGGCATTCCTGGCGAGGGCCTGCCCCTGGCCGGTGAAAATCTTGCCGTTAATGGCGAGCAGATCCTTGCGCTCCATGCCGGGCTTGCGCGGCACGCTGCCGATGAGCAACGCCCAATTCACGCCGCGAAAACCTTCGTTGGGATCGGCGGTGGCGACCATGCCGCGCAATGGCGGAAAGGCGCAGTCGTCCAATTCCATCATCACGCCTTGCAACACCGGCAAGGCGGGCTCGATGTCAACCAAATGGAGGATCAAAGGTTGATCCGCGCCGAACACTTCGCCGGAAGCCAAACGAAACAAAATCGAATAACCAATGGCGCCGGCCGCGCCGGTCACCGCCACACGAATCGGGTTCTTCATAAGTTCAAATGATCTTGCGAGGGCGCGAGTATTCGCGCAAGCGCAATCCGGGTGGACGTTGAGGTAAGGCAGGTTTTGCGCTGTTTTTACGGGCGGCTGACGCGGAGGCGGAGGAAGCCGAGGCCGTTCGTGAGCGGGGTATTGTATTGGACTTGCAGGAGGGTGGAGGTTTCCTGGTCGATCGTGGTGGCGTTGGTGGACCAGGATTGCGACAGGTCGGCGGTCGCTTCAACGTGGAAGGAAATATCGGTGGCGTCGGGGTTTTTGGGGAGCGTGAGGCGCAGATAACCAGAATTGGTGTCCGCCACCACAGGATCGGCCGCCGGGGCGAGCGGGTCCAGGCCCAAGGCGTACTTCAAAAGGTTCGGCATGCCGTCGCTGCTGGAAACGGCGAGGTCGGAGGACTCGCCTGTGTTGACCGTCGCGCCGAACCATTGCAGGCGCCAGCGCTGCACCGGGGTCAGAGGCGTGATGGCCATCATATCGCCCGCCGTGTCGTTGGCGGTGTTGGTTTCGCCGCCGCCCGAAACAGTCGCAAAATTAGTGACGACAGAGGGAGCATTGGCCGCAACGTCAAACGTGACAGTGATTAGCGGATAGGCGCTGGCGACCGGCAGCGAATCGGAACGCGTGCAGGTCAGCGCACCGAGATTGGGCGTCCAACCGGCGCCGCCTATCGCTGTGACGGTTAGTCCGGACGGAACAGCCAAAGTGACGGTGACCGGCCCGACCGAGGGCGCGATCCCGGCGTTGGTGACCACGATGCCATAAGCGTCGCCCGAATCAGCCTGCGCCACGCTGCCGGAGTGGGAGACAGCAAGCCCGAGGTCGGCGACCGGCGGATTCGCGAGGGCGACCACGCCCTGCATTTCGAAATCCAGGGCGGTGGTGTTGGCCGCGTCATAAACATACCAGGTGCCCGCGGCGCTCGATCCGCCGTAGTTGACAATGCGGAAGGTGACTTTGACGCCCGGGGCCACATTCTGCAAATCAGCAATCCCGGAGAGGTCAATGGCATTAAGTGATGTGCCGGTTCCCGCCACAGAATAGGAGAGCGGCGCGATGTCATTGAACTGGCCATTGTCCAATTGATATTGGAGGACGCCGGCATTGGGGCCGGTGTTGGAGCGGCGATAGTCAAATTTATCCAGCAGCGAGTAGGAGACGCGATAGCCGGCGTTGGCGGTGAGACTGAAAGTGGCGTATTGCCCGGCGGCAATCGCGGCGACAGCGGATGAACTATTAAAAGCGTCCCCGCCCCACGCGCCGCCGGCGCCGGTTCCCGTGGTCGCCACTCCGGGCCCGCGCGTCAGACCGACGACCGTCAAATTCGCGGCATTGGTGGTGGGAGGCAAGGGTGAAACTCCAAAGGAGCCGACGCCATGAACATCCCAGCCAACCAGCGAAATCACATTGGTCCCGCCGCCGCCCCCCGGAGGATCGATCACCGTCAAATCTGACGTAGTATTATTGACAGCATTGGTGTCGCCGCCGCCCGAGAACGTGGCCACATTCGTGACGACCCCAGACGAGCCGGCGGTCACTGTGACCGTAATCGCGGGATAAGCCGCGCCGGGCGGCAGGCCGTCCGTCCGCGTGCACGTCAATGACGTCAAATTCGCCGTCCAACCGGGGCCGCTCATGGCTGTGGCGGTCAAGCCTGCCGGAAGCAAATCGGAAACCGTCACCGTTCCGCTCGAAGCGACCGTGCCAGAATTGGTCACGATGATGGTGTAGAGGTAGCCGGCATCGCCTTGGATAAAATGTCCGTTATGCGACACGCCGATGGCGAGGTCGAGAAATGCGCCCGTCACGGTAAAGGAGCTGGCGCTAAGACCAGTGCCATTTGGAGTTGTGACGCTGATTTTGCCCGTGGAAGCGAACGTTGGGACCGTCGCCGTGATTTGCGTGGCGGAATTGATGGTAAACGCCGCGCTGACGCCATTGAACGCCACTGCGCTCGCCGATGTAAAGTTCGTTCCCGTGATGGTGATTTGATCGCCGGCGGCGCCGGTGAACGGCGCAACACTGGCAATGCCGGGCGGAGGGCCCGCCTGGCCATCGACTTTGCTGCGCAACGCGGCGGCAACATCCGACGGCAGCGCGGTAAAGAACGCGAGGCCGGTGTCCACTTGGATTTGATTGACAGACGTGACGTAATTTTGCCAGGCGCTGCTGACGCCATTGGTGTTGGGCACGCGGATGGCAATGACACGCGTGGCGGAGGTGATGCGGCTCAGGGCCGCGCCGGAGCCCAACGGCACCACCACGGCGATTTTCCAAGTGTATGTGGGAATGGCGACCGCCCCGGCAGAACCTGTGCGGGAACCATCAAAAAGACCCGGGCCGCAAGTGATAAGAATCTCATTTCCAGAGGTCAGGCCGCGGCAATAATCCTCGAAATTGGCCCAGACTCCCTGATTGTTGTCGGGGGCCTGCGGGATGATGTTGGACATGAAGAACACCATTTCATTGTCCGCCACCGTATCTGTGCGATCGGCGGAGGGGCACATGTGCCCGCGATCATAACCCGAGCCGCTGAGATCGGTGGGGAGAACGCGATAGAAATTGGCCGGAAGATTGGTGTCCTCGTAGAAATCCGGCGAACGACCGCTCGAGCCGACGTCCGACGCGGTGAGATCCCAACTCGCCCAATTGGGCTCGCGCAAGTTATCGCTGTAGTCGATGGCTTCAACGGGGCGCTGGATTAAAAAATGGTCGTGGTTATTGGTGTCAGCCGTCGCGAAAGATGGGTTGCCGAGCTGCATTTGCAGCGTCGCATCGATGATTGCGCGGGCCGATTGGGAAAGGCCCAACAGCAATGCCGCAGCCAAATAAAGAAATGACGTTTTGCGCATGAATTCGCGAATGAAAAATGGTTAAGCGTGAATGGCTTGCCTCGCGCCAGACCGACGACAAAGGTGTGGCCACCAAGGCGTCGGAGTGTAGCGCTGCAACCGCTGATTGTCGAGGCGGAAAAGGATTGATTTAGAACGAATAGCTAAAGCTGAATTTGAAAAGTTCGTCCGAAACGAGCTGGTTGCCGTTCATTTGTTGGTAAATGGGAATTTCCACATCGGCATACACGCGCCAGGGATGGAAATCGAGTTCGATGCCAGGCGAGACGCTCAGGCGTTGGTAGCCGGAGCCGATGTTGCCGGGATCATCACTATTCGAGCCGCCCGACGCATTGGCTCCCGTGTCGGTGGCGCGGAAGGAGCCAATTAACTGCGCCAAAGGCGAAATTTTGAGCCGTCCGAGATGCCACTTGCTATAATATAATCCCAAGGCGGTGTTGAATTCCAAGCCGGGGCGATATTGATCCTGTGTTACAACCGGAAGATCAAGCTGGGCTTGGGCGAACCACGCGAGGCCCAGGTGGCCCGGGAAATAACTGCGATAAAAACCTCCCAATAGCAGGTCGGCGCTCCCTGAGCCTAGCTCGGTATCACGGTCGATGTCCCCAAAAGCATCGTTATGGCGGAAATCACCGGTCGGAAGTTTGACCCCTAGATTGACGCCGCTCGACATATCATCCGAAAAGCCCGTGTATTCCGCATTCAGGCGGATGTCGCCCAAGCCCCACCAATGCAGGCTGACGGGGTCGTTGCCAGAAGGGCCCCCGACGGTTTTGAAGGTGCGCTGGGCAAACGGAAGCTCGGCCTCGAATCCCCATTGGCGATTGAAGAAATACTGCACGGTGGGCGCGATAAACAGGGTGCTGATTTCGCGGTCCGGATTATTGACAGCTGGCGCCGGGCCGTTGCCGGCCCAGTTGCGGTTTTGGTCTTGATAAATGAAATCCAGAAATGCCATGCCGCCCGACCCCGTCGGAAGCATGGAGGCGGTGCCCACATCAAACATGCCGCAGCCGCAGGCGCACGCGTGGGCGGAAATGGACGCAATCTGACAGGCGGCCGCAACAGCGCCGCAAAGGATGGAACGGGACAAGACATTCTTCATACAAACTCCTGACGATGAGCCGCCGCCAAGGCGGGCTCCATTAAACATTTGGAACAACGAACGAACGAGGGTCAGGCCAGGAGATTTCGAGGCGGAGGGGTGGGCGGCGACGCCCGCAGCAGGGGGCAAAAGAAAGGAGGCGCCACGACAGCGGGAAATTGCGCCGGAATAATGAGGCGGGCCAGCGCCGTGGAGGGTGGAAATTCAAATTTCTTGAGCGGCGCGACTGAGGCGCTTTTGCGCTCGCAGTTTTTCCCTTTGGCAATCGCTTGACAGAGCGGGCACGGATGCCGGCCATCAAATGTCCTTTGCAGCGCCTGGGCGATGGAGCCCTGGTGCAGATTGCCGACCAGCATCGTCGTCCAAGCCACCGATTGCAGGGCCACCCAATGCAGGCCAATCGAAGACGCCAAAGCCATGACCAGCAGGAATTTGGCGATGCGTCTGAACACAGGCTTTAAAATAGGCATTCCTCGCGCGCGAACAAGTTTATTTGGACGGCGCGTTGGTGGCCGTCACGGCCGGCGGGTTGTTGGTGGGGTCCAGGTGAGGGCGCAGGTTCGCCGGCGGATTGCCCAGCGGCGTCTCCCAATGGCGGGTGAGACGGTAGAGCAAACCCGTGTCGTACGCGATGGCAAAAACTTCAAAAATCAGGGCCAACACGAGGAGGATTTTCGGCCACAGCGCGGCGTGTTGCTCGTAAATGTCGTGGGTGTCCACGGAAGAGTTGGCCGGCAAATGCGCAATGCCCGTCAGCCGGGCGCCGAATGGGACATTGATGCTGGCCTTGGCGTTGATCGCCCACCCGCTGGCATCGAGGATCGGGCCGAGGTTTCGCTTCCGGAGCTTGATGTACGCCAGGATGAGCGACGGCGCGGAAATCAACAGGGCGATGCCCGCAAGAATCAGCGGCAATTGCCACAGGGGAAATTTTCCCAGAAATGCCAGGATGGCGGCGCCCGCTGCCGCCAGGCTTCCGACCGCCACACTAAGAAGAGCGATGACGCTCGGATCGAAAGCCGGTTTCGCCGGCGCCGCAGGAGCCGCGGCGGTGGTCGCCGCCGTGGTGGCGGTGGCGGTGGCAGCGAGTTGGGCGTTGACATCGGCGTCCGCCGCCGCCGCTTTTTTCGCGACATGCTCCTCGATCACGCGGGCCAGTTTTTTGTAAGGCGCCCAGAAGGCCTGGCGCAAGCTGATGGGGCTCGGAATGATCTTGGTGATGGTGGCGTCGTAATCGCGGCCCTGGCGGTCGTAAAACAGGCCGTTGCGCCCCACCATGAGATTGTCGTCGTCGCCCTGGGACACGACCGCGACGATGCTAAGTTTTTCCGCGTTATCTTTGCGCACGCAATCGCAATAGGCCAGAAACGCGCCGGACAATCCGGCCATGACGGCGTGGCGGGCGGGATCGCTGACTGTCAAACAGAGGCAGCAGGAACGGCGGTCGAGGTAAAGGACGCCGCTTTGGAAAATGGCGGTGGTGTTCTCCGCGTAAAGATCCTTAAAGTTGACAAAGTTTTGGCACAACTGGCGGAGATCGCGCACGCAGCGCAGCAGCTTTTCCACATGGCCAACCGCCGCGGCTTCGCCCGCGAGGGCCAGATCCTGGGCGATCAAGGCGTTGATTTTTTCGCGCGCGCCGCTTTGAAGGAGTTCACCCACGCGTTCCCAACCGAGTTTTTCCACCGCGGCGCCCGCGCGGGCGGCCTGCCATTTGGCGAAATTTTCCAGCTTGGCCTGCAGCGCCGTCCATTCCGCCTCGGTCAATTCGGAGCGGATGCCCAGGAGCGGACGCACCGCCAAATGACGCAAGGCCGCGAGGGCGGCGGCGAAAGCGGGATTCACCGCGCCGTCAAACGGCAAAGGCTGCCCAGGGCCGATATGGGCCAGGGGAAAATCGGCAATTTCCGCGGCGTTGATGGTGAGATTGTGCGCGGCGATGGGCTGGTAATCTTCCTCCTTGCGGTTAAGAACCGGCAGAGCGCGCGGGTCATAAGCCGCCACGTGGCAGCGGCCGAAATAATCGTCCACCTTCGCTTTAATTTCTTTGACAGCCTTGGCGGCCGCAGCCGTTCCCTCGCCAGCCGGCAAAATCATGACGCCCCCGGTTTCGGCCTGCCGCATCCAGGCATCGAAGGCGGCGCATTCCTGGAAGAATTTGTCCGCCAGCGCCTGGTCAATGCCGGCCTTGCCCGAACGATCGGCGACGGAGCCCACCGCCTCCATGATTTCCCGGATGAGCGCAGCCAGCGCGGGATCGGGCGTGGATTCAGGCAACACGATGCCATCGCCGTTCAGCGCCGCGCGCGCAAAGACATCATTGCCCTCGGAGGCTTGCGCCAGATTGATGGCAGTGGCGGAAGCGGCGCCGAGATTGGATAGAATATGCCGCGCCGAGCCGAGCAACTGGCGGCCTTCCAGCGTGGAATCGTTAATGTCGGCGAGGGCCAAAACATCGCCGCCGCTAATTAAAAGATCGGGATCCTTCAGCATGGAGCCCGCCCATTTGCCGGCCGCGATCAATTCCGGCGCGCGAATGCGCCCGTCCTTGTCGGTGTCAATTAAACTGGCGGTGCGGGCGTCGAAATTCAGTCCGGCAATCGGGCACGACAGCGCCACCCATAGTTTCTGGTCGAGCTGATCGAGATGAACGATGTCGGCGCCGGTTTCAATCTTGACCTGGTCAAAACCGCCGGCGCGGAAAAACCGCCAGGGATAAGGTTTTTCAATCGGTTCCATGATCAACGGCCCAGCGCGGGCAGGCTGGCGGCGGCCACCGCCTGGCCGACGCGGCGGCTTTTTTCGTCAGGCAAATGCAGTTGCACGCGCTCCGCCAGCTCGGGAAATTCGCGGCGCAAGGTCGCGCGCGCAGTGTCAAGTAGTATTTCGCCGCCGCGCCCCGTTGTCACCCGCCCCAGGATCAACGCGTCGCTGAATTCATAAAAATCCGCGTAATGCGGCACAGACCAGCCGAGATAAACCCCAATGGTTTCGTAAATCCGGGCGGCCCGCGGATCGCCTTGCGTCATGAGCGCCTGGACTTCCTTCAAGCGCTCGGGCAGCCCGAGTTCTGCGGGGAAGGAAAGGCCGGCGGCCGGCAAAAGTTTATTGACAGCTTGCTGGGAAAAATAAAGCGCGCCCACGCCAATGTCGCGCGACCACTCATCGGCGGGCGCCGCCGGGTTGTAATCCACGGGCGCAAAGGCAAATTCGCTGAGCCAGCCGGTCATGCCGCCATTCGGGTTCAAATAACCCGCCGCCTGGCTGGAACCCAGCGCAATGCCCAGCAGCCCATTTTTCTTGAGCGAAATGGCGCCGGCCAGCGCCGTGACATCGCCGTCGTTGACCACCACCACGGGAGCCTTCCAATCCTGCTCCAGCCTATGAAAAAGGCCGCGCGCCGCCGCCAGCTTGTCCGGCGTCACGGCGCGGATGAGCGAGCCGACCTTGATTTCGTTGTCCACGATGACACCCGCTGAGCTGCCGCCAATGGCATCCACGCGCGGCAGGTGCGACGCCGCGGCGCGCAAACCACTGGTCAAACGTTCGTAATGATAGGTTGGGTCCGGCTCGTCCTTGGGGTTCCACGGGAATTCCGCGCTGTAAACGGCCTCTCCCTCCTTCACGGCGGCGACCTTGTAATCGCTGGCGCCCAAATCAAACCCAATGCGGCAGCCGTCAAAGTGCCCGCCGATTTTCGCGCTCATCTCTTTTTCCGCCGGCACGGCAGCCGCATCGGTCACGACCACTTCAAAGGGCCGCTCATACACACGCGTCATTAAATCGACGTCGAACGCCCGTGCGCCTTGTCTCGAATAAGTCCGTTGCAGCGCTTCGCCGAGGGCGCGTGGCCCGCCGAACGTCAGCCGCCAGCCGCCTCGCGCCCAGAGCATGAACTTCACAATCCGCTCGACGTAAAGGAGCGTCTCCGCTTCGGCCTTGGGCAAGGCCACGGTGGCAAAGCGGGAAATCAAACCATTGTCGCGCTCCAGCGCGATAACAACCGGGACCGCCTGCCCGCTGGCGCGCGCCGCCTGGAGATAATTGCGATTATGCCACGCCGCCGGAATGAATCCGGGATCGAGCGGGGCCGAGGTGCGTGACTGCAACATGGGTGATTTCTACGGGTTTCCGGGGGTTGTGGCAAGGAGCGTTGCGCCGCTGGCGCCGCGCTCCCGCATGGACTAAACTATGAATCAACTGGAGTATCCTATGAAACGGCGGATTAGACTTGAATCCCCTGCCATGGGACGCGACAACAGTGGCTGGCAGTTATTCTTATTGATTCATCCAGAACATCATGAAACCTGAACAGTGGGACGTATTTAAAAGGGCCGCGCGGCTGGAAAAACTGGATAAAGTCCCCATGGCGCTGATCATCGACAGCCCATGGATCCCAGGCTACCTCGGGATCAAACACATGGATTATTTTCTCGATCCGGAACTTTGGTTCCAATCGAACCTGAAAATCCACCGCGAATTTCCCGACATCATTTTTGTGCCCTCCTGGTGGATGGAGTACGGCATGGCCGCCGAGCCTTCGGCTTTGGGAGCGAAAATCAAATTCTGGCAGGACAACACGCCGAGCGAATATCACACGCTTTACCATTTGGACGACCTCGACAAATTCCCCGAATACGAGGTTGAAAACGACGCGTTCATGGCCATGACGCTGCATCGCATCCGCATGCAACGGCAGCGGATCCTGGACACCGGCGAAATCCTGCCGCTGGTGACCTCGCGCGGCCCGCTCTGCACCGCCGGGTTTGTGCGCAGCACGACCGATTTTATGATCGACATCGCCGAGAACCCGAAGGGCGCGCATCGGTTGATCGATCTTTGCACCAACTTGATTATTGACTGGCTTAAGGCCCAGGCCAAGGCGATGGGCCCGACCGTGGAGGGAATTTTCATCCTCGACGACATCGTGGGTTTCATCAACGAGGAGCATTACAAGGAATTTGCGCATCCCTACCTGAAAAAGATTTGCGACGCCTTCCCCAAGGATTGGGTGAAGATCTATCATAACGACGCGGAGATCGACGCCTGCCTGGATCACCTGCCGGATTGCGGCTTTAACGTGCTCAATTGGGGCAAGAAAACGGACATCGCGGAAGTCAAACAAAGGGTGGGCCGGCGCATGTGCCTGATGGGAAATGTGAACCCATTGGAAGTGGGCGTGCGCGGGACGCCGGAGGAAGTGCGCGAGGCCACGCTGGACGTTTTGGAAAAGAGCGAAGGCGAAGGCATTATTTTGTCCGTCGGCGGCGGCACCAGCCCCGGCATGCCCAAGGAAAACATTCTCGCCATGCAAGCCGCCCTGGAAGAGTTCAACACCGCGCAAGTGCACTAGGATCGACATGCCGGATTACGCATTCATGAACCAGTGCCTTTACGAGGGAAAGGCCAAGGAAGTCGAACAAATGACCCAGGCGGCGCTCGCCGAGGGGCGGACCGTGCAGGAAATTCTCAACGAAGGCCTGATCGCCGGCATGAGCGTGGTGGGCGAGGATTTCAAGCATAACATCCTCTACGTCCCGGAAGTGCTGATCGCGGCGCGGGCCATGAAAGCCGGCATGGCCGTGCTGAAACCATTATTGACAGCGCGCGATTCCCAGATTTCCCCGGCCGGCGTGCTGGTGATGGGCACGGTGCGCGGGGATTTGCACGATATCGGCAAGAATCTTGTGCTGATGATGGCGGAAGGCGCGGGATTTGAAGTGCATGACCTCGGCGTGGACCAGAGCATTGAAAAATTCCTCGCCGCCGCGGAGCAATTCAAGCCCAACATTATCGGCATGAGCGCGCTCCTGACGACGACGATGACCTACATGAAAACCGTCATCGACGGCTTTGACGAACGCGGGCTGGGCCACATCAAGATGGCCATTGGCGGCGCGCCCATCAGCCAGATGTACGCCGATGAAATCGGCGCCGACGGCTACGGCTCCGACGCCTCCAGCGCCGTGGATCTTTTCATCAAGCTCGCCGATAAAAAATAATTTTCGCCGATGGGAAAGCGCCATGGCCTATTACCAAATCCTTAACTGGGGCGGCATCCCCTCGCAAATCAAGGTCTGGGACGACGCAGACGAGCTGAAGATGGAGCTGCCCCCGCGTTTTGCCGCGCACATCGATGCGACCGCGCAGGCGCGCGGCTTGACCAGCACGGAGGATTACCTGGCGCAATGGAGCTGGAGCGATGAAGAGGAACGCGAGGGAGACGCGGCGACGGTGGCGGCGCAACTCATGAGCGAGTTGGAGCGCAAATTTCCACCGGGTTAACGCCCGGGTTCCCCCCGGAACCATCCCATGGTGCAAACGCTGCGCGAAAAATTTTTCTCGGGCCCGGAATTTCTCGTGGGCGCCGAGCTGGTGTCCGTGCGCGGCACGATGGCGGAGCGCAGCGCCGTGAAGGCGCGGGCCTACGCGCAGCAATTGACCGAGTGCCCCGCCATCGACTGGATTTCCATCACGGACAACGCCGGCGGCAATCCGCAACTGGCGCCGCAAGCCCTCGCCAAGCCGATCCTGTACGCGGGCAAGGAAGTCGTCATTCACTTGACATGCAAGGACCTGAATCGAAACGGGCTGGAAAGTGAAGCGTGGCTCCTGGAAAGCGAAGGATTCCAGAACATTCTCGCCATGACCGGCGATTACCCGGCGGGCGGCCTGGCCAAACCAGTGTTTGACATTGATTCGATCGGCCTGATTTCCCTGCTGGAAAAAATGAACCAGGGATTTGGCCTGGAGCAGAACGGCGCGGCGGGCCGGCGCCTGGGCAAGACGCGATTTTTCATCGGCGCGGTCACGACCAATTTCAAGCTCCAGGAAGGCGAGGTCATGCCGCAGTACTTCAAGCTGCAAAAAAAAGTCGAGTGCGGCGCGCAATTCATCATCAACCAAATCGGCTTCGACGCCCGGAAAATGCAGGAGCAGCGGGTTTACATGGACGACCACGGCATGGGCGCAACGCCGCTCATCGGCAATGTCTATGTCCTCAATCCGCACGTCGCGCAAATCTTCCACGACGGCCGCATTCCCGGCGTGGTGGTGACCTCCGAATTGCTGGAGCAATGCCAGCGGCAGGCGTCGTCGCCGGATCGCGGAGAGGCGTTTTTTCTCGAGTTGGCCGCGCGGCAAATGGCGATTTATCGCGGGTTGGGTTATCGCGGAGTTTACCTGGGCGGCATTTCGGACTTCGCCGCCGTGGCGCGCATCCTGGAATTGGAACGCTCCTTCGCGCGCGATGGCTGGAAACAATTCGCGCGGCAGATGCGCTTCTCGCGACCGGGCGAATTTTACTATTACGACGAAGACCGCGCGACGGCGCTGTCCAGCCGCCAGCCGCGCACGAAGGAGGAAGCGCGGCCCGCGGGCGCCATGTACCGCCTTTCGCAATGGGCGCACGACGCCATGTTCACGCCCGGCCATACGCTGCACGACGTCGGAAAGCGATTATGCCAGGACGCCGCCGACCCGGCGCAAGGGCCGGGGCCGTTGCGCGCCTTGGAGCGGATGAGCAAGGCGGCGCTTTACCAATGCCGCGATTGCGGAGACTGCTCCCTGCCCGAAATCGCGTTTCTCTGTCCGGAATCGCAATGCGCCAAAAACCAGCGCAACGGGCCCTGCGGCGGCACGCGGGCGGGCGCGTGCGAAGTGGACGGGTTCGGCGATTGCATCTGGCTGCGCGCCTACGAGCGGTTGAAGGCGGATGGCGCCGAGCAGGATTTGTTGCGGCACGTCCCGATGACGCAAAACCAGGGCCTGCGCGGCGCCTCGGCCTGGGCCAATTTCTGGCTGGGCCGCGATCACACCGCGCGCGACAGTCAAACCTAACTTTTACATGATGAAAAACCTGACGATTGTCGGCGAGCTGATGAACAACTCCTACGCGCGCGCCCGGGCGGCTTTCACCGCGCGGAGCCCGGAGGGTTACGCCGCGCTGGCGCGAGCCCAGGAAAAGCTCGGCGCGGATTATCTCACCCTTAATCTCGACGGCACGCAACGCATCCAGGTGAAGCGCGAGGAAATGATCGCCTTCCTGCCGGATGTCATCGCCGCGGTGCAGGAGGCCACCTCGCTGCCCCTTAGTTTTGACAACCCGTGGTCGGAATACCACAAGGTCGCCCTGCGCTGCTACGACCGGAAAAAAAGCGGACGCCCGATCCTGAATTCCGTGGCGGCCTCGCGGGAGCGGCTGGACGAAATGTTTGAGCTGGTGCGGGAATACGACACGCTGGCGGTGGTGATGGCGTCGGAGCAATTCGCGACCGATGGCGCCTCGCAATGTTTGAACCCGGAAGACGCTTATCGCGCGGCCAAACACTTTGTGGAATTGCTGGCGGCCAAAGCCGGGCGCGCCAACGATCAGATTATAATTGACCCCGGCCTGGCGCCCGTCGGCGCGGACACCTACGGGCTTGTTAACACCGGCCTGGAGGCCATGCGCCGGTTGCGCGCTGATCCCGATTTGCAGGGCGTCCACATGATTGTGGGCCTGTCCAATTTCGCGTGGGGCACGCCCAAAAGCGTGCGTTTCGAACTGGAGAACGCCTACTTGACACTCGCGATGGAGAACGGACTGGATTTTGCCCTGGCCAACCCGGAAAAAGCTCCGGGCCCGCTGCCGCCTGATCACGAAATGGTCCGCCGATTACGGGCCGCCCTGGAAGCCGGGCGCGTGCAGGAAGGTGAAACTCACGAAATCGCCGGTTATCGCCAAGCCGAGGCGATCATGGAGATTTGCCACGATGCCGAAGCCGTCGAGCCCTGAACTCAATTTGACGGCCGGTGCAGACCGCAGCGTCTGGCTGCGCGTGGGCGCTTTGTTTGACGGCGTTAGCCGCCAACCGATTGCCCCGGCGCATCTCGTCTATAATGCGCGCGCTCTTTTGCATGTGGGAGCCGCCTCGCCGCCCGCCGATATTCTGCCCCCCGGCCAAAGCCAGCCCAACGCCGACTTGCCGCGGCATACCGCCCTGCCCGGCTTGATCGAGGCGCACGCTCATTTTTTTCTGGAAGGCGGGGAAACCGACGCCGCCAAGCGCGCAGCGTATTTGACACAAACGCCCGAAGTTTTGCTGGCTGAGGCGCGCAAGCGGCTGGCTCCGTTGGCGCGCCTGGGTGTCGTGGGTGTGCGCGACGCCGGTGACAAACACGGCGTGGGGCTGGCGCTGGCCAAACTTTGCCAAAACGCCAGCCGTCCTTTGATGCCTTATATTGACAGTCCCGGCGCCGCGCTGCACCGGCGCGGTCGTTACGGCTCGTTCATGGGCGAACCAATGGAGAACTTCCCCTCGCCCTCCGCCGCCGTGGAGGCGCGAGTGCGGGAAGGCGCCGCCCGGATTAAATTGATTGCCACCGGCATCATTGATTTCAAAAAAGGCGCCGTGACGACCGAGCCCCAAATGACGTCGGAGGAAATCGGCGCCTTCACGGCGGCTGCGCGAAATTTTGGCCGGCAGACATTTGCCCACGCCACCGGCACGCCGGGAATCGAGCGCGTCATCGAAGGCGGCGCCGATTCGGTGGAGCACGGATTTTTTGTCACGGACGAGCAACTGGCCAAAATGCGCGACCGCCAGATCGCGTGGGTTCCAACGTTTGCGCCGGTGCAATTTCAAGTGGACGCCGCCGCGCCGTTAGGTTGGGACGCGACGGTGACAGCCAACCTGCAACGCATTCTTGACCGGCACGCCGCCAGCCTGAGAAAGGCGCACGACCTAGGCGTGTTGATCGTGGCCGGGAGCGACGCCGGCTCCTTCGGCGTGCCGCATGGCTTTGGATTTTTGTGGGAATTGGAGCTGATGGAGCGCGCCGGTTTGCCGACTGAAGCCGTCATCCGCGCCGCCACCGGGACCAGCGCGGGCCGTCTTGGTTTTGCCGAGAAATTCGGCCAGCTCAAACCGAGCTGGAGCAGCCGCTTTCTCCTCACCGAACATTCCCCGCTGGAAAAGATCGAGAACCTCCGCCGGCCCAAAATCGTGATTTTCGACGGCGCCCCGCTTGAAAGCGGAGAAATTGACGCCGCGGGATTGTAGTTTGCTTCGCAGTTTTTGAATCGACAAAGCGCCTCCCGTTCCACTATCGTGGCTGCCAATAGCCGCAAAACAACCAACGCTATGGAATTCCGCGTCCGCCAGCTTCTTTTTGTTCCCATTGTTATATCCGCCGTCGTTAGCGCCCCAGCGTGGGCCCAATTGCAAGTGGCAAGCCAATTGCCGCCGGGAACGGCGGCGCCAGTGAATGGCAACGGCAATTCCGAAGGCCCCATCGTGACGCCGGACGGACGCTTTGTGGCCTTTGCGAGTTCCTCGGGAAATCTGGTGACAGGCACGGACGGAAAGGCGCTGCCGCAGGCCTCCCCCGCGCATGTAAATGTTTTCGTGCGCGACCGTCAAACGGGCGCCACCACGCTTGTGAGCCTGAACGCCAGCGGCCACGCGGGCGGCAATGGAGATTCTTTCCCGAGCGGCATTTCCGCCGATGGACAAACCGTGATTTTTGAAAGCCTCGCCTCGGATTTGGTGGCGGGCGACACCAATGCGGCGCGCGATATTTTTGCCCGCGACCTGGCGCATCAAACCACCACGCTCGTCAGCGTTGCGCCCGATGGCAGTTGCGCGAACGGAGATTCGCGGGAGGCCGCCGTGACGCCGGACGGCCGTTATGTCGTGTTTGTCAGCGCGGCGACGAATTTGGCGGCCAACGACGCCAACGCGCTGCCGGATATTTTTGTGCGCGATCTGCAAACGGCTTCCACCATCCTGGTGAGCCAGGGCGCCACGAAATACACCGGATTAAGCTCCGCGCCGGGCCTGCTGGGCAGCAGCATGCCTTCTATTTCCGATGACGGCCGCTATGTGGCGTTTTACAGCACGGCGGTCGGCCTCGCGCCCAACGTGACAACCATCGGCGAAATATATGTCCGCGACCTCACACAGTCCACCAACGCCTGGGTGAGCTCCAGCGCCCGCCACTTGAACCAAAACGCGACCATCGCTTCTGTCAATTACGCGATGAGCTCCAACGGGCTTTACATCGCCTATCAGGCGGCCGTCGGTTCCACTGCGGGCTACCTGTTCCGCTACAACGTGAGCACAGGCGTCACCGACGTGGTGCGCACCAACGGCGCCGTGCTCGCGCCGCTTGACATCGAAGCGCGCAATGTCGATATCAGCGGTGACGGCCGCTTTGTCGTTTACACCATGACCAATGCCGTCAGCTCCTCGGTGCAGTTATGGGATGCGCAAACCAAACTTTCCACCGTGATGAATGGCGGCAGCAACAACGCCCATTGCGATTTTCCGCGCGTGGATCGAACGGGGCGGTTCGTCGCGTTCACGAGCGACGAGGCGCTCCTGACGACGAATAGCGATGGCGCCATCCACGCTTATGTGCGCGACACCGCGAACGGCACCGTTCAAATGGCGGATGTGGATGCCAGCGGCGCGCCCATTTCCTCTATCATGACGCCGCCTCACTTGAGCGCGTCGGGCAATGTCATGGCCTTTGATTGCCTGGATGGCGCCACGAGCCTCACTCCTCTAAAGCTCGACGTCTTCGTGCGCGATTTCAGCTCGAACACGACCGAAGTCATTTCCGCCGCGGCTCCATCGTTGCCGCCGGCCACGCCCTTCAGTTGCAGCAGCCTCAGCATTTCCGCCGTCAGCTCCAATGGCCAATTCGTCGCATTTCTGAGCGATGCGGACATTCTCGCATTGGGCGACACCAACGGCTGTCGCGACGTTCTTGTGCATGATTTTGCGACGGGTTCGAACACGTTGGTCTCGACCGGCGCGGCGGGAGTGGGCAATGGGCCGTCGCTGGAACCATCCATCAGCGCCGATGGGCGTTACGTGGCCTTCACCAGTTATGCCACCAACCTGAATCTGGGCGACACGAACAAATCGACCGACATTTTTGAGCGCGATTTGGCGGCAGGCACGACGACGCTGGTGAGCGTGGACACAAGCGGCATGGGCGAAGGAAGCGGCAATTCCTTCGGGCCGCAATTAAGCAGCGATGGGATGCGGATTCTTTTTTTCAGCAGCGCCAGGAATTTGACCACGCCAGGAACCAGCGGGACGAATCTTTTCTGGCGCGATCTGTCGGCTGGCGTCACGTATGCCATCACGTCGGGCGGCAACGCGGCCGCGGCTGCGATGACCTCGGACGGCAGCAATGTCTTGTACGCCGTCGGCGCGCAAGTGTCGCTCTGGAACGCCGCCTCCCACGCGGCCACCAACGTAACGCTGGCGCCGGCAGCGGCGTGGGACGTGGCGTTGAGCGGGAATGGGCAAGCCGGCGCGGTCGGCACGAGTGCGGCGATCTACGCCTTGGATTTGACGACGGGAACTATTTCGTCCCTCGGGGCGGCGGCGGCGACCTCCAATGTCCGCATGAAATTCAGCGGCGACGGCCATTTCCTGGCTTACCTCAGCCTCTCCAACAGCGTTAGTCAATTATATCTCTACAACGAGCAGGCCGGCAGCTCCGCCCTGTTGAGCCGCGACTTCAATGCGGCAACCCCGGGAGACGGGCCGAGCGATTCACCGGCCGTCAGCGCGGACGGACGGTTTGTCGCCTACCGCAGCGCGGCAGACAACCTCGCGCCGGGCGACGCCAATGGCGCGCCGGATATTTTCCTCTACGACCAATTAAGCGGCAGCACGACGCTGTTGAGCGCGAGCCGATTCGGGCCCCGCGCCGGCAGCGGGCGCTCGGTGGCGCCGGTGTTCAGCGGCGATGGGCAAACGCTTTTTTTCACGAGTTGGTCGTCCGACTTGACCATGGGAGATTACAATGAATCGAGCGATGTTTTCGCGCTGGCCCTTTCCGCTGGCGGGTTGGGCGGCGTCACGAACACGCCGCCGCCTTTGCAATTTACCGGCGTCCAGACGGAAAGCACGAACGGCCCCATCACACCCGATGAACCCTTGACGCTCACCTGGACGGCCGCGGCCGGCTCCGGCTACCAGGTCCAGTTCAAGAACAGTCTCGACGATCCGCAATGGCAGCCGCTGGGCAATCCGGCGACCGTCGTGGGCGGACAAGGAAGCGCCGTGGATTCCGCTCCCGATCCGCAGCATCGGTTCTATCGCATTGTGTCATTTTGATCGTCCCGCGCGCGGGTGAAACCGCTCGTGCACCTCCCGCAGGCGCCGTCCGCCAACGTGCGTGTACACCTCGGTCGTGCTGATGGAGGCGTGGCCAAGCAATTCCTGGATGACGCGCAAGTCGGCCCCATTTTCCAGCAGGTGCGTGGCAAAACTGTGGCGCAGCATGTGGGGGGTGAGTTTATCGCCCAAACCGGCGCGGCGCGCGCGCTGCTTGATGCGCAGCCAGAGCGTGACAGCGGCGAAGGGGCGCCCGCGCTGATTGAGAAACACATTGGCGGGTGTTTTCGGTTTGACAAGCTTCGGCCGGCCCGATGTCAAATAAATTTCAAGGGCCGCGATCGCCTCGCGGCCCACGGGCACGACGCGCTCCTTGTTGCCTTTGCCAATCACATTGAGGAAGCCGGACTCGAGGCGGAGCTGCTCCAGCCGCAGGTTGCGCAATTCCGCCAGCCGCAGGCCGGAGCTGTAGGCCAGCTCCAACACGGCCTGATCGCAGAGCGAGGAGGGCGTGGCGGGCGTCTCGGGCCGCAGCAATTTCTCGATTTCCGCAGCGGTGAGCGACTTGGGGAGGCGCTGCCAACGCCGCGGCAACGACAATAATTCGGCGACGTTGCGCGGCAGAAATTTTTCCTGCTCGGCAAAGGCGAACAAGGCGCGCAACGCGGCGATTTGCAGGTAAAGCGTCGCGGAGCCCAGCTTCCCGGTTGCGCCGCGCCGCGCCGGGCGCGCGCGCTCGTGCTCCAGAAAGGACATCAGCAATGGCAGGGTGACCGACTCCCAATTGTTGACATTCTGGCGGCCGCACCACCCAATGAAATTCTCGAGGAGCGCGGCGTAGGTCTTTTGCGTAAGCTCCGACCGGCCCTGCTCGTGCCGGAGATAACCCAGAAAATCGTCAACGAGCGTTCGCATCGAAAGCCTGGGCCATCGCCGCGCGCCCGCGCGCTTTAAAATCCCACCTGGGTGGCGTGGCGTTTGAGCCAGTCCTCAGCATGGCGGTATTCGGGGCACGATTTTTCCACTTCCGCCCAGAAACGCGGGGAATGGTTGAGGTGCCGCAGATGCATCAATTCATGGATGATGATGTAATCGCAAACATGCGGCGGAAGCTGAATCAGGCGCCAGTTCAACGAGATGACGCCGTGGCAGGAGCAGGAGCCCCAGCGCGTGCGCTGGTTGCGGATCACGACCCGTTTCACTTGACACTCATGCCGCACGGCCAATTGCTCCACGCGCCGGCTGAGGTCGTTCACCGCCAGGCGGCGCAAATGCTTTTCCACCGCCACGCGCACGTTGTCCGCTTCCGGATTAAAGGGGATGCGCTGGTCGGCCAGCAGCAGTTCGGGCGAGGGATCGGCGGCGAGGAGGGCCAGCGTCTCGCGGCTGCCGCGAAAAAGAATTTCCATGCCGGGCCGCAGATCGGCGGGCGGCGGTTTTTGCGCTTCCAAAATGCGCCATTGTTTTTCCAGCCAGCTTTTCCGGCTCTCGACAAATTCGCGCGCCAGCTTGCGCGACCCGGAGCGGGGAACGGTGACGACGACGGTCTTGTTGGCGTGCAGGCGCAGGACGTAATTGCGCGCGCGCGCGTGCCGGCGGTAAATCACCGGCATCGGATGGGAATGAATGGTGACGATGTCCGGCTCCGGCCCGGCCTCGGGCGAGGGAAGCAAACGGAAATACTTTCTAACTTTGTTCACAAAAACTTCGCCCAGTATAGCAGGCATAACGCCGAAAAATAAAGGGGCAAAAGCGACTTTTTAGCGGCCCAACCAGGAGCCCATCCAATCCGAAAAATTGAAGTTGGTGTTTTGCATGGAGGCCAGCGCCACGAGGGCCGCCAGGTCCGCCTCGGATTTGATGCCGTGAAAAACCTGGTTCTTGATGCCGAATTGATACACGCGCTGATTGGTTGAGCCCAGCCGCGACCAATGCACCGCGCCCAGCGTCAAATTTAATGTGTCAATACCAGCGAATTGGACGGATTCGTGGGTGGAGGAATTCGTGCCGCGCGCCTTGACCGCCGGCGCCGCGTCAAAATTCACCCGGCCTTTCTTGTCCTGCACAATGTCAATCTCCTCGACGTTCAAGCGCATCAGCGTCAGATGCAGCCGTCCCGCGCGCACCTGCCCCGGATCATACTCGACGTGCAATTCCGGCATGCTGAGGCAAAGCGCCCCGCCAAAATCGGGCGGATTATACAGTTTCAGATTCTCGATCGTCACGGTGGGCGTGAGAAAATTCACCTCCACCTGTCCAATGCGGGCATCCATGCCCGTGGCCTTGCGAATGCGCCGCTGCACAAATTCTTTGACGAGGGTGTCTTTGAGCAAGGCCGCCGCGACGGCCAGAATCAGGACAACAAAAGCTACGAAAAAGATGAAACGGATAAGCCGTCGAATCATCCCACATCCTCCGGACGGACTTCGAGGCATTCATCCTGGTCTTCCCAAACGATCGCGGGATACAGGTCCAAAAAGCGCGGGGCCAATTGGGCGCCGGCGAACGCCAGCAGTTGCTCGGCGCGTTCGGCGGCGTCTTCAAAGGCCTTGTCATAATCGCCCGCCGCGCGGCGTTGCCGATCATCCCAATGGGCCACGGCATGGACGGGCGCGTATTCCTCCGCCCATTTGCGCACCTCCGCCTGCAAATCCGCCGGCAAATCTTCAAACGGCGCGAGCGTTTCCGAACAATGTTCGCAAATCAACCCGCTGCTCACGATGTCACGCGTAAAGAGCGGCAGCGCCGGCGCGCGGCAGCAGGGGGCCTCGGGGAAACCGGCGGGCGTGTTGGCCAGGCGTTTGAGCCAGACCTGGCGCGGATGCCCCGCTTCGGCGGCGAGCCGGTACGCGCCAATCAACGGATGAGAAAAGCGCCACACTCGCCCTTGCATCTGGCCCAAGGTTTGGGCCATCCAGCGCGCCAGCGTCAGGTCGTCGAAATCTTCAAAAACCTCGCTGTATTCCTGCCACAAACGATCGGGAGCTTCAGACATCGCCTCCAGCCTAAAGTCCCGCAAATCAGGATTAAAGTTTAATCACCGCGCGGTCAGGGAATTGTGTAGCGAAGAATCGGGGGGCGGCGGGTTGAGGCGCCGCGGCTCCAGTGTTACAGAATTCGTATGAAAAGAAATCTATGGTTGATGGCGTTGGGATTGATTATGGCCGCGGCGGTGATGGGATGCAACAAGCCGGACGCGAATGCGCCCGTGGACACGTCGACGAATGCGCCGGTGATGACCAATAGTTCGACCATGACGAACCGATAATTGGCTTTGCGCGCCGCGAGGCCAGGAGTATCGTGCCGGGATGAGAATTTTCTCCGGCCTCGCTCTTCTCCTCGCGGCTTTGTTCGTTCACGGTTGCGGCAAAAAGGAAACGACGACCGTGGAGAGCAGCCCCGCGCTGGCGCCGGTCAATTACGTCGGGGCCGCGGTCAAAGGGGAGCAAAGCGCTGTCAAGACCATTGATGTGGTCTCGATCAATCAGGCCCTGCAGCTTTTCAACGTTCAAGAAGGCCATTATCCGAAGACGCTCGATGAGTTGGTGACGCAAAAGTATCTTCCGCAGCTGCCGCAAGTTCCACCAGGCATGAAGCTGGACTACGATCCGGCGCAGGGGAAAGCCACCATCAGCAAGCCATGAAGTCCCGGGCGGGTTTTTCGCTGATCGAATTACTCTGCACCCTGGCCGTTATGGTCATCTTAACCGTCCTCGTGATGGGACGTGGCAGTCCCTCCGCCCAAAAACGCGCCCGTCTGGCCTGCAAAAGCAATCTGGAGAAAATCGGCCTGGCGTTGAGCCTCTATAGTTCTGACAACCGCGGCGCCTATCCGTCGTTGGATGGAGCCACGACGGCGGAAAGCGCGTTGAGCCTCCTTGTTCCACGCTGCACGGCGCTGACGGAGATTTTTATTTGCCCTGGCAGCAAGGACAAGGAACTGCCCGAAGGCGAACCGTTCGGAAACGGCAAAATCAGCTACGCCTATTACGCCGGACGCACGACCAATGACGATCCGGGCTCCGTCGCCGTCACGGACGCGCAGGTCAACTCCTCGGCCAAACTCACCGGCCAGCCGCTTTTTTCCGCCAGCGGCCACCCGCCGGGCAACAATCATAAAAACGGCGGGAACCTCCTCCAATTGAATGGCGCCGTCAATTTTTCGGGCGTGGCGGCGGAGCGGGATCTGCCGGTGACGGGGAAGGTCCGTTTGCTGAACCCCAAATGACCGCGCTGAACCTTTGACTTTTGCCCCGGGATTGGGTAAAGAGTGCTTTGTCTCGAATAACTCGAACCAGAAGATTTTCTTCCGCGCATGCAACGAGCAATAGTGAATTCTGGGGCGAAACTTCCAGCGAGGCCGGCGCGAAATCGCGCTTTCACCCTCATCGAATTGCTGGTGGTCATCACGGTGATTGCCATTTTGGCGGCGCTGCTGTTGCCGGCGCTGGCGCGCTCAAAATCCCAGGCGCAAGGCGCCTTTTGCCTGAACAATCTCAAGCAGCTCTCGCTGGCCTGGACGATGTATGCGGACGATTACCGCGGGGAGCTGGCCTACAACATGGCGGGCAATGCGGCCCGCACCAACCTTAATTGGGCCGCGGATTTGCTGGATTGGAGCCTCAACCCCGACAACACCAACACGGCGGAACTGACCGAAGCGGCGTTGGGGCCTTATAGCGCGCGCGCCGCCCTGATTTACCGCTGCCCCGCGGATAAAACATTAAGCAGCGCCCAGACCGCGGCCGGCTGGAGCGCCCGGGCGCGGAGTTATTCGATGAATGCGTCGGTGGGCAACGCCGGGGCGGTCTCGGTCTCCGGTGTCAACTCGAATAATCCCGCCTACGTCCAGTTTTTCAAGGCGGGCGCGATCCCCCACCCTTCCGAGATTTTCGTGTTTATCGAGGAAAATCCCAACAGCATTTACGACGGCTATTTTGTCAATCGCATCAATTATTATTACCAGGAATGGCAACGCCTGCCTGCCACCTACCACAACGGCGGCTCCGCGCTGGCGTATGCCGACGGCCATTCGGATTATCATCGCTGGCAATGCGCGAGCAGCCGTCAATCCATTGTGCCCAACGCGGTCGCCTTGCCCGTCGAAGTGCCGGATGGCGAGGAAGCAGACTTCAACTGGCTGGCCGGCCACATGACCGTGGCCGCCCACTAATCCTACAGGTATTTTTCCAGGAACGCGCGGTCTCCGCTGCCCACTAGAATATAGGTGCGCTGATCATGGCTCCACGTCGCCGTGATGGCGCGGCTGACCTGCGCGAAGGCCGGAGTGTTGGAAACAGGCGCGCCCGCGAGCGAGTTATTATCAATCACGAAGAGCCAGAGATCGGTGTTGTCGCCGGGGCGCAACGGACGTCCGGAGCGGAAACAAATCATGGCGACTGGCGTGTTTTCCCAGGATTTGACTCCACACCCCACCATTTGCGCGCTGCCCATGCCGGGAGGCAGCGCATAATTGGCGGGAGCATTGCGCTCCGCCAAATAGGCGCGGATGCGGTCCTGGTTGCTGCTCTCCAAATCCATGGCATACGGGCTCAAGGCGGTCCGCACCATTTGATTGCGGCACGCCGTCAGGGCGGTGGGCGATTCGTGGCGCAGCACAAAGGGCAGCATGCAAAGCAGGACGGCAATCGCCGCGGCTAGCGCGAGGAGCGGCATCGGCGCCCGTTTGCGAGCCACGGGAAGGCGCACGACGTTGCGCTCGGCCAGAATTTGCTCCTTCAATCCGGCTGGCACGGGAATCGATTGAAAACGCGCGCGCCCGGCTTCGTACTGGATGTTATGCTCCGCAAACCATTTGGCTAATTCCGGGTCACGCTGGGCGAGCCAGCGGGCATTGTCTGGCGCGCGACGCACCAACTCCAGCGCCGCCAGAAAGTCGGGATCGTGCTGATCAGCCGTGTTCGGCCGATAGAACGACAGAATTTTTTTTGCGTCCTCGTTATTCATGGATCCCTTTATTTGAGCCGTGAGCGGGGGTGATCAGCAGCTTTTTGAGTTGGCCCAGCCCTCGCGCCAAACGCGATTTGACCGTGCCAATGGGCACATCGAGAATTTCCGCGATGTCTTTGTAAGAGCAATCTTCCAAATAAAAAAGCGCGATGGGCGCCTGGTAAATCTCGTCCACATGGGCGAGCGCCGCCAGCGCCTGGGCCGCATCCAATTCGGGCGCGATGACGGGCAGCGTAAACGGCAAATCAAGGTCAGTCTCGGTCAGCTCGTGATGCGGAAAACGGGTTTCGCGGCGGCGCTTTTGCAGGAACGCACGATGCAAGGTGGTGAAAAGCCACGTCTTCGTTTTGGTGACATCGATGAGCTGATGGCTCTTGGTCGCCCAGACGTAAAAAGTTTGCTGGGTAAGATCACAAGCGTCGGCTTCGGTTCGCGCCAAACTGAAAGCGAACTTGTAAAGCGGCTCGTAATATTGAGCCACTACGCTTTCAAATGGTTGACCAGTCATAACGCATTACCCTTAAGAGTGTTCAACTCTCCGAATGTTCCCGTATATTTGAATATCGGCAGCGGAGGTTACAAATGGAAGGCAAAGTATTCACACCTCCATTGACGGAAATCATCTTTAACGATAACGCCAAGGCCGATTAACGCGCTTCCCGTTTGACTTGGCGATGGCTTGCCAGTAACACAAACTCGCAATTGATGATCTCACCAAAGCTCAACATCGCCGTCCTCGGGGTCGGCTCTCTCGGCAAGGAACACGCGCGGATTTACGCCGAATTGGCGGCCCAAGGCGAAATTGCCTTCGCTGGAATCTTCGACAAATCGGAAAGCCAGGCCCAAAAGGTCGCCGAAAAATGCCGCGCGCCGGTCTTCGCCACCCTGGCGGAAGCCTTGCAGAAGAGCGATGCGGTGAGCATTGTGACGCCGACCAACACCCATTTCCAAGTGGCGAAAATGGCGTTGGAAGCGGGCAAGCATGTTCTGCTGGAGAAGCCGATGACTGACAATGCCGCGGAGGCGGCGCAGTTGGTGCAGCTGGCGCAACAAAGGAACCTCATCCTGCAGGTGGGGCATGTTGAGAGGTTCAATCCCATTCTCAAGTATTTGGAGCAAACGGCCACCGATCCGCGGTTTATTGAGACCCTACGTCTGTCGCCGTACCCGGCGCGCAGCATCGATATTGGCGTCGTGCTGGATTTAATGATTCACGATTTGGATGTCGTGCTGTCGTTTGTGCGGTCTCCGCTCACCAGCGTGGATGCGGTGGGCATTCCCGTTTTGAGCAAATCGGAAGACATTGCCAACGCCCGCCTGCGTTTTGCCAACGGGTGCGTGGCCAATCTGACGGCCAGCCGCGTCAGCGCCGAACGCATGCGGAAAATTCGCGTGTTCAGCGGCGGGCCGACGACCAGTTACATCTCGCTGGATTACCGGGCGCAGGAAGGATTCATTCATCGCGTGGCCCGCGATGGCGAGGAGGAATCCTCGCTCCTCAAAAAACTTTTGCATGCCAAGGATTCGACAATTGTCAGCGCTTTTGGCGGCAAGCGGATTGTGCGCGAACCGGTGCCCATCGAAAAGGATGAGCCGCTCAAATTGGAGTTGAAGGATTTCATCAAGTGCGTCGCGGCCCGCAAAACCCCGCGGGTCAGCGGAGCGGAAGCCAAGCAAGCGTTGGATGTCGCGTTCGAAATCACGCGCTTGATCCAGGAGGCCGATCTCTCGATCAAGACGTAGGTATGGGCGGTTTGATTTTTATCCTGCCCATCCTGGCCTTCGACGTGTGGGTGTCCCTGACGACCGGGCGGCGCCAATGGCAGGAGATTCGCGCCCAGCGGAACTGGCGCAAGGCGGCGGCGATGGTGGGGGCGGGAATTTTGCTCGCGGCGCTCTTCGCGTTTTTTATCGAATTCAAAAACGGCACAACCTTGCGCTTGAAAGGCTTTCCGGTGCCGTTCGAATTCTCCCAATTGCAGGACGGGCACTGGGTGGTGACGACTTCCACCCCCGGCCTCGCGTGGCTGGAGCGCGTGACCGACATCGTCACCGGGCTCGTGGCGCCGGTGGTGCCCTTCAAGGTGGCGGAGTTTTTGCGGACGGTGAAAGAGGAGATCAAATGACGCCGCGCACGATCATGATCGTGGCGGGCGATCCGAGCGGGGACGCGCTCGCGGCGGATTTGATCCGGGCGCTGCAAACGACACTGCGGGAGCCGGCGCGGTTTATCGGAGCGGGCGGCCCAAGGCTGGCGGCGGCGGGCGTGGCGTTGGAATTTGACTTGACGCAAGACGCCGTGATCGGCCTGAGCGACGTGCTCCAAAAGCTGCCGCGTTTTCGACGGCGATTGCAACAGTTGGCCCAGCTGGCGGCCGCGGAAAAACCGGAGTTGGTCATCCTCGTGGATTTCAGCGGGTTCAATCGGCGATTGGCGCGGGCCATTCGCGAGCGGGCCGCGCCGGGGTGGCGCCCGAAAATCGCGCAATATGTCTCGCCGCAAGTCTGGGCGTCGCGGCCGGGACGCGCGGACGCGATGGCGCGGGATTTTGATCTTCTGCTCTGCCTTTTTCCCTTCGAGCAAGCCTGGTATGCGCAGCGCACCCCGCAGTTCCGCGTGGAATGGGTGGGGCATCCGATGTTTGACAGGCATGGGCCGGTCATCCCCAAGCCGGTCGGCGGGTCCTCCGTTGTCGCGCTGCTGCCGGGCAGCCGGCGGGCGGAATTAACGCGGCACTTGCCTGTCATCGGCGCGGCCGCGCGCCTCATCCAGAAGCGGCATCCGGCGCAATTCAAGATGGCGCTGCCCAACGAGGAAATGGCCGCGCTGGCGCGAACACTGCTGCCGCCGGACGCGCCCGAAATAGAAATCGTCATTGGGCAATTGGAGCAGGTCTTGCGCGCCGCCTCGGTCGCGATTGCCTCAACCGGCACCGTGACGCTCGAGTGCGCGTATTTCGGCGTGCCCACGGTGGCGCTCTACAAAACGTCGTGGAGCACGTATTGGATTGGACGCCAGATTGTGAAGGTCAAATTCCTGGCCATGCCGAATTTGCTGGCCAACCGCGCGGTGTTTCCCGAGCTGATCCAAGGCGACGCCACCGGCGAGAAAATTGCGCGGGCGACGCTGGCCTTGCTGGAGCATCCCGAACGGCGGCGCCAGATGCAGGCACAATTGGGCGAGATCGTGGCGACCCTCGGCGGCCCCGGCGCCAGCGAACGCGCCGCCCAGGCGCTGGCGGCCTTGTTGGACGGATAAGCGTCCTTGCCTCGCGGGCGGCTTTAAACTACTTTCGCGCGTCTTGAAAAAGAACGTGCGCCCTGAAATTCCGCGGAAAGCCATTTACCGGCTGTCCGTGTATTTTCGCGGATTGCAACGGCTCAAGGCGAACGGCATCCAGACGGTGTCAAGCGAAGCGCTGGCCAAGGCGGCGGGCGTCAAACCCACGCAATTGCGGAAGGACCTCACCTATTTCGGCCAGTTTGGCACGCGCGGGCTGGGCTACGACGTCAATGAACTGGCGCAGATGATCTCCGATTTGCTCGGGACCACGAGCTTGCAGCCGGTCATCCTGGTGGGCGTGGGCAACCTCGGATTGGCGCTGCTGTCTTACCGCGGCTTTGAAAAGGAAGGGTTTGAAATCGTGGCGGCTTTCGACCTTGACCCGGAAAGAAAGCGGGAGCGCGACAATGCCATTCCCATCCTCGGCCTGGAATCATTGGTGGACCTGGTGAAGGAAAAAAACATTAAAATGGCGATCCTCACCGTGCCGGCGCAGGCGGCGCAGGAAGCGACCAATACGGTGGTGGCCGCCGGCATCAGCGGGATTTTGAATTTTGCGCCTGTGACCGTGGACGCGCCGGAGCACGTCACTGTCAATAATGTCAACCTGGCGATTGAGCTGGAGAACCTGAGCTACTTTGTCCAGCGGTAGGAGCCGGGCCGTCTTTCCGGGCGACTTTCAATTCGATGTGGAGTTCGCGCAATTGCTTGGGCTCCACGCTGCCCGGTGAATCCGTCATGAGATCGACGCCTTTGGCGGTCTTGGGGAACGCAATGACATCGCGGATGCTCGGCGTGCCGCAAAGAATCGCGCACAAGCGGTCGAACCCCAGGGCGATGCCCCCGTGCGGCGGCGCGCCGTATTTGAAAGCTTCCAGCATGTAACCGAACCGGGCTTGCACCAAGTCCGGCGGAATCTGCAAGACTTCCTCAAAAATGACCTTCTGCACGTCCGGTTGATGAATCCGGATGGAACCGCCGCCCAACTCGACGCCGTTGACCACGATGTCGTAATGCTGGCCCCGCACTTTTTTGGGATCGGCTTTCAAGTGCGGAATGTCGGCGGCGACGGGCGCGGTGAAAGGGTGATGGCTGGAGTACCAGCGGTTCTGCTCCTTGTCGAAAGCCAGCAACGGAAAATCGATCACCCAAAGGAAATTGAAAGTCTGAGGCGGAATGGAAAGCTTCCCCTGCCCCTTCAAAACATCGGCGCAATAAAGGCGAATCTTGCCGAGAATCTCGCAGGCGTTGAGCCATTGGTCGGCGGCGAAAAGAATCAGATCGCCTTCCTCGATTTTCAGGGTGTCGCGCAGCGCAGTTTTCTCGGCCTCGCTGAAGAATTTGACGATGGGCGATTTCCATTCGCCGTTTTCGACCTTGATATAGGCCAGCCCTTTGGCGCCAAAACTCTTGGCGTACTCGGTCATCGTCTCGATCTGGCCCTGCGTGGCGCCGGCGAGGCCCTTGGCGTTCATCGCCTTGATCACGCCGCCGGCAGCGATCGCGCCGCTAAAAACCTTGAACGTGCTGGCGCGGAAAGCGTCGGTCAAATCGCACAGCTCCAAGCCAAAACGTGTGTCCGGCTTGTCGATGCCGAAACGGTCGAGAGCTTCCTGGAAAGACAGGCGCGGGAAAGGCGTGGGAATGTCCATGTTCAGAGCGGTTTTCCACACGCGCTTGAGCAGGCCCTCGATCAAGGCGTAAATGTCCTCGCGCTCGATGAAGGACATTTCCAAATCGATCTGCGTAAATTCGAGTTGACGGTCGGCGCGCTGGTCTTCATCGCGGTAGCAGCGGGCTAATTGAAAATATTTCTCGATGCCGGCCACCATCAGGATTTGCTTAAACTGCTGCGGCGATTGCGGGAGGGCGTAGAACTTGCCGGGATTCACACGGCTGGGAACGATGAATTCGCGCGCGCCTTCGGGCGTGGATTTGAACAGCGTCGGCGTCTCGACTTCCAGAAAACCTTGCTCATCAAAAAACACGCGGGCCGCGGTGGCGACTTTGCTGCGGAGGCGGAGGTTGCGGGTCATTTCCGGCCGGCGCAAATCGAGGTAGCGATATTGCAGGCGCAACTCCTCATTCACGGTGCGGGCCACTTCGGGATCGTCCACCGGGAACGGCAGGACTTCCGCCATGTTCAGCACTTCCAGGGCGGTGACGCCAATTTCGATTTCACCCGTGGGAATTTTCGCGTTCTGCGTGCCGGCGGGACGGGCGCGCACCTTGCCCGTGACATGAATCACGCACTCGCTGCGGAGCGCGGCGGCCTGCTCGAACAATTCCCGCGACAACTCGGACGGATCGAAGACTGTTTGCGTGCGGCCTTCGCGGTCCCGGATGTCAATAAAGATGAGGCCGCCCAGGTCGCGGCGTGAATGCACCCAACCGGAAAGCGTCACAACCTGCCCGATGTGGGCGGGCCGCAGTTCGTTGCAATGCTGGGTGCGCTTCATGAAAGAAAGATGTTGGCGCCGCGACGGCGCGGTTGCATCAGAATCGCAGGCGTCGGAGCGGTTTGGGCTTAAACTTCGAAATCGAAGATGACGACGTTATCAACCAGTTCCAGCGCGGCGGCTTTGAACTTTTCGTGGTCGGGATGAACGACATAGGCATCGCGCGCAGCGACATCCGAGAAGGTCATGATAAACCCGTGCGTCAGGCCCTGGGAGCGCGCTTCGGTGCTGTTGTTGGTGCCCGAGACATAATCGTCAATCCCCGAAATGCTTTCCGAAAGGTCGAGCAAATCGTCGAAGAACTTGGTTGTTTGTTCTTCGTTCGTTCCGTCCTTAAACTTCAACAGCACTATGTGTTTAACCTTAGCCATGCGATAACATTAGAGTTGGTCGGTTGTTGGTCTCAAGCCTTTTCGGCTGCTTAACTTTTGCCGAGGGCGGCTTCAATCGCGCCCACCACTTCCGGCGCATCGGGTTTGACCGACGGCTCAAAGCGTTGAACCAATTGGCCGTTGCGGTCAATCAGGAACTTGCCAAAATTCCATTTCACTTCGCCGGGAAACTTCGAATCCTTGCCGGTCAACGCCGCATACAACGGGCATTTCTGGGCGCCTTTAACGTGGACTTTTTCCATGAGCGGGAAGGTCACGCCGTAATTCTGTTTGCAGAACGCCTGGATTTCCTCCGCGGTGCCCGGCTCCTGCCCGGCAAAATCGTTGGACGGCACGCCAATGATGACGAGGCCCTTGTCCTTGTATTTTTCATACGCCGCTTCCAGAGCCGCGTATTGCGGGGTGTTGCCGCATTTGGACGCCACGTTCACCAGCAAGACGACCTTGCCCGAATAATCCTTCAACGAAGTGTCCTTGCCGTGAATGTCCTTCATCGGAATGGATTGAATCGAACTGGAACCATCCGCCAGCGCGATTTGCGCCAACGCCGCGACCGCCAGAATCAACAGGATTGTTTTCATGGCCGCATTGTGGCCGCAGACCGCCAAAAGTCAAAACTTTCGCGGCGCGCTTTGCCGGGCGGCGCGGCTAAAAGGAATTGAAAAGCATTGCATAATGGATCATTATCCCGGCCTGCATGAAAACCAAATCGTCCATACTGCTGGCCGCGCTGTTGCCTTGGGGCGCCGCCGCGCAAACCTCCAGTTTGATTTATTCCTCAGTCCTCGGCGCCAATGGGGAGACGCAGGGCGTGGCGATCGCCGCGGACACCAACCAAAATAGCTTTATCACAGGCTACACCAAGGCCACCAATCTCGCCACGACGGGAGCGTTCCAAAAAACCTTCACCGGCTCCCAGGACGCGTATGTGGCGGAATTCAATGCCACGGGCGTCTTGGTGTTTTTCACCTATCTGGGTGGCAGCGGCCTGCAATCCGGGCAGGGAATCGCTTTGGACACGGCGGGCAACATCTTCGTCACGGGTTTCACCACCTCGACCAATTTCCCCATCAAGAACGCGCTCCAAACCACCAACGCCGGAAGCTACGACGCGTTTGTGGCCAAATTCAGCCCGGGCGGCTCCAACCTGGTTTTCTCGACATATCTGGGCGGCAAAAACATCGACACCGCCAATGGCATTGTGATTGACACCAATGACAATCCCATCATCACCGGCTACACCCAGTCCTCGAATTTCCCGGCCATGAACGCCGCCCAGCCAAATTACGGGGGAAATGGCGACGCGTTTGTGGCGAAATTGCAGGCATATGACAGCGGCTTGCTTTACTCCACGTACCTGGGCGGAAGCAATAACGACAACGGCCCGAGCTTTACCATCACTTCGCAGACCGGCCTCGTTCCGGAAACCGGCGGCGCGGTGGGGACCGACCTGGACGGCAACGCTTATGTCACAGGCTGGACCTATTCCACAAATTTCCCGGTGACGAATGCGTTTCAGCCGAAATCCAAGGCGCTCTTTTCCTCCGCCCACGCCGCTTTCGTCACGAAGCTCGATCCCGACGGCAATTTCGTTTATTCGACCTACCTCGGCGGGGAAATCGCCGATGCGGGACGCGCCATTGCCGCGGATTTGCGGGGCTACGTTTACGTCGCCGGCAACGCCGACACGGACGATTTGCCCATCACCAACGCGTGGCAGCCGTTTTTTAGCGGCGGCGGTTTGTTGGGCGACGCATTCGTGGCCGCCTTTGATTCCACCGGAACCAACGTGGTGTATTGCACTTATTTGGGCGGCTCAGGGGACGAGGAGGTCACCGGCCTCGCCGTGGCAGAAGGGGGTGTGGTGGCGGTGACGGGATTCACCGATTCGCCGAATTTCCCGGTCGCCAACGCGATTCAGCCGGCCGGGCACATGGGCTTGATGACTTCCGCCACCGGCAACGATCCCTGGTCTTTGGCGAGCACCGGGCTGACGCATCCGCGGGTCGATGCCATCGCCGTGGATCCATTTGATCCCCTCACCCTCTACGCGCTGGCGGGGACGCTTTGCCAAAGCACGGACGGCGGAGCGCATTGGGCATCTGTCAATGCGGCGTCCTCGAGCTTTGCTCTTTATTCCTCGCAAGAAATGATAGCGTTCGACCCGTCGCGGCGCGGCGTCGTTTATTTCGGAGCTTACGGCGGGGTCAGCAAAACGGTGAACGGCGGCGTTTCCTGGGTCCTGCTGACAAACGGGTTGCCCTCGGGGATTGAAATCGAGGCGCTGGCGGTGGACCCGTCCAACCCGGCGAACGTCTATGCCGGAACGTACCCGAGCGGAGTTTTCAAAAGCAGCGATGGCGGCACGAATTGGACGCCTGTGAATAACGGCTTAAGCAGCCTGGAAATCACGGCTGTGCTGGTCGATCCGTTGAACTCCTCCAACGTGTATGCGGCGGTGGACAATTTCTCCGGCGTTTGTTTGTTCAAAAGCACGAACGCCGGCGCCAGTTGGAGCGGGGTCAACGCGCTGCCGCACTTTGAAGATCCGGTGATCGCCATGGCCGTCAGCCCGGTCAATCCCGCGGCTCTCTATGTTTTGGTGGGTGATTTCCTGGAGAACGCGACGCTTTGCCTGAGCACCAACGGCGGCGCATCCTGGACGCAGGTTCTGCAAATGCTAAACGGTGAGATGAACTCGTTTGCGCTCGCGCCGCCCTTGCGGCCGCAGTTGACCATTCGGCAAGGAAACGCGAATGCGATCGTGACGTGGCCGGCGAGCTTTACGAATTATGTTTTACAGACGGCGTCCACTCTTTCCGCCCCGCTTTGGCAAAACGCCTCCCCAACGCCCACCCTGGCGGGCGCCAACTATTCGGTCACCCTGCCCATCGGCGCCGCGGAAGGCTTCTATCGCCTTGCCTCCACCAACGCGGCGCCTCCGCAGCCGGTTATTTACGTCGGTTGCGATCAAGCCAGCTTGCGCGGCGTCATCCAAAGCGTCGATGGCGGCGCCACGTGGCATTCCGCCGGCTTGATCGGGGACACGGTTGTGGCGCTGGCGGTCAATCCGATCAATCCGAACATCGTTTATGCCGGTTTGAGCGTCAGTTATGATGCGTTCGTGGCGACCTTCACGACGGGCGGCCAGCTTTACGCGTCCACTTTCCTCGGCGGCAGCGCGGTGGATTATGGATACGGCGTGGCCACCGATGGATTGAATGTATTTGTCACCGGCTCCACACTATCGCCCGACTTCCCGACGCAAAAAGCGGAATCCGGCACGCCCCAGCGCCTGGAGGATCCATCTGATCCGGCCATCGACAGCCCCGACACCGGCGGCTTCACGGCGGGGGAATTCAACATGATGGCAGCGGCGCTGACACCCTGTCCGGACAAAGCGATCAGCGGCGGCCTTAATGTTACGATCGGCAGGCCTTCAACCATTCACTTCGGAAATGCGTATGTTCTTCCCAAACCGTCCGAGCTTCCACCCGGCCTGTCGTTTGAGCCGGAAGCCAGCGGCTTTGTCCTCACCGGAACCCCGACCAAGCTCGGGACCTACACCTTCACCGTCGCGGTGCGCAGCACGATTAGAGACTGCACCTTCGACGAAATCGACACGATTTACGTGGTTCCTGCCAACTAATGCTGGCGCTCGATGAACCCCATAAAAACAAGAAAAACGGACCGCCACGTTAAAGGTGCGGCCGCCAGAAAAACAGTGCGAGGCGTTGGTTGTTTCCTCTCAGGTCTGCTGTTAATAGCGGCTGGAGCTGCCTTCGGACAAACCTCCTATTTTACACTGGATGACCCCGCCGGCTCCATGACCCAACCCTCGGGAGTTTTCGATGGGAAAGTCATTGGCACGTATTACACCGGGAACAACCGCCACGGATTTTTGTTTGATGGCGATATTTTTATAACTGTGGATGTCCCGCACGCCGACCCCAGCCAGGGAACCCAGCTCACCGGCATCTCCGGCGACACAATTGTCGGCTGGTATCAAGACACCAACCTGAATGATCATTCATTCTCGTATCGCAATGGGACTTACACCACCTTGGACGATCCCGCCGCGCAGTTAAACTACCCCATGTCCGCCAACGGCTCCTTCGCGCAGGGCATATCAGGTCGGACGATCGTGGGAGGCTATTGGCCGCCAAGCGGTTTGAAGAATTTTATTTACAACGGCAGCTCCTACACGACGATGGCGGCGCCCAGCAATTCGTTTGCGCCTTCCGTGCAAGGCATTGATGGCGACAATATCGTCGGGTGGTATCAGGGCGCCCAATCCATGATCCACGGTTATCTTTACCACAACGGGGATTACAAAACTCTGGACGATCCCAATGCCAACCCCTACCTGGGCACTTATGCGTGCGGCATGTCCGGGGCCAACGTGGTCGGTTATTACGCGGACCAGCATGGCGCGTATCATGGCTTTATTTACAACAATGACGTTTACACCACCTTGGACAATCCGAACGCTGGAACAGGGAGTTTGGAAGGCACGTATGTCACCGGGATTTTTAGCAACACGATCGTTGGCTATTATGTGGATGGAAAGAACACGACCCACGGTTTTATAGGCGCATGGGGAGGCGGAGTCTGCGACGTTGCCGTCAGCGTCTCGCCCGCCGGCGCGGGCCGGGCCTTCGGAGGTGGGGCGTTCGTCGCCGGCAGTTTGCAAACCGCGACAGCCACCGCGAGCAATGGATATTATTTCACGAATTGGACGCGGAATGGCGTCGTCGTCAGCAGAGAGCCCAGTTATGCCTTCACGCTTGCCAGCAATATGAACCTGGTGGCCAACTTCACGCGCGGCGCCGTGGCCTTCCAATCATTTAGCAATGCGCTCGCCACGCATGGCAATGGCATTTATGGAGCCACGGTCGTCGAAGGCATCTCGGGAACCAACATTGTGGGATACTTCGACAACAACGGCGTCAACGCCGGTTTTGTTTACCACGCCAGCAATTTCACAACACTGGTCGATTTCGCGAAGACCAGTGATTCGTTTAGCTCCACGCCGGTAACCGAAGCCTATGGCGTCTCCGGCAGCAACGTGGTGGGCTATTTCTCGGATGATCAGGGCAAAGATCACGGCTTTCTTTACAATGGCAGCGCTTACACGACGATTGATGATCCGTTAAGCGCGGGCTCCACCCAGGCGTTCGGGATCGATGGCCACAACATTGTCGGACAGTACGTGGATGCCAACGAAACGCTGCACGGGTTCCTTTATACGAACGGCTCGTATATCACACTGGATGACCCGAATGCGATTAAGGGCAGTTTCGCAGGCGGCTTCTATACGTTTAGTGGCACCAGAGCTATGGGCATTTCGGGGACCAACATTGTCGGCTACTACGATATCAACCAAGGCTTCCGGGGCTTTCTTTACAACGGCTCGAGTTACGTCACGCTGGACGCCCTCGCCAGCGAGCCCAATGCCGCCAGCACTTTCGCTTTGGGTATCGAAGGCCAAAACATCGTGGGATATTTTTCAATTAGAAGCGGCACATACGGCTTTTTTTACGACGGCAGCAGCTATGTGGTGGTGGACCATCCCGCCGCGGTTCTCGGCACCTACCTTACAGGCATTTCTGGCCGAACGGTGGTGGGATATTACGTGGACATTCAGGCGAACGAGCATGGTTTCATTGCCACTCTGCCCACGCCTCCGAATGATTCGTTGACCGTCCTGGCGGCGCCCGGCGCCGGCGGAACTGTGGCGGGAGGTGGAACTTTCGCGCCCGGGAGCGCGGTCACGGTGACAGCGTCCGCCCAAAGCGGCTATTCATTTGTCAACTGGACGGAATATGGCGAAGAGATCAGCCGCTCGGCCAGTTATTCCTTTGCCATCGGCAGCAGCGCCACCCTGGTCGCGCATTTTTCCGCCAACCCGGCCACCTATAATGTGACAGCGAGCGCGGCGCCCGCCGGCGAAGGAACCGTCAGCGGCGCTGGAACATTTGCCGCTGGCGAGTGGCCGACGGTGATTGCGGCCACGAACCACGGGAACCGCTTTCTCAACTGGACCGAAAATGGGAACGTCGTGAGTTCGACCCCAGCTTATATTTTCGCGTTGCATGGGAACGTAAGTTTGGTCGCCAATTTTTCAGCGATTGCGTCCGCTTATAAGATCAGCGTGGGCGCGTCTCCGGCGGGAGGCGGAACAGTCAGCGGCGCGGGAACCTTCCTCCCCGACAGCGCACAGACCGTGACGGCCTCCTCCAAAAGCGGCTATATATTTGTCAACTGGACGGAAAACGGGAGCGTGGTCAGCGCGCAGCCCAGTTATACATTCACCTTGATCGCCAACCGGAATCTGGTGGCCAATTTTATTCCACGCGGCAGCCCCAAAGTGACCATCACGTCGCCCAAGGCCGGGCAGAGCGTCACTCATCCGTCTCTGATAATCTCCGGCGCGGTCGCCGACAAGGCCCCGGTGAGCGAAGTCGATTACGAGCTGAACAACGGCGCCTGGATGCCGGCGGTTCCCGGCAATTCTTGGGCCGATTGGAGCGCCACCGTCACTTTGCTGCCCGGAGTCAACACCATCCGCGCCTATGCCAAGGATGCCAGCGGCAGCGTGTCCCCTTCCGTCATGGTGTCCGTCAAGTATATCGCGAGCGCGCCGCTGGATTTGCAGACGAACGGAAACGGGAAAGTCGCGCCGGCAGACAACGGCGTTTGGCTGGCCCTCGGCAACACCTATGCTTTGACTGCCACGCCAGCTCGAAATTGGATCTTTTCCAATTGGGTCGCCAGCGGCAGTGAAAACTTTGTGTCGGGCGACCCCGCCCTGAAATTCAGCATGCAGCCCGGCCTCGTTCTGACCGCGAATTTTGTCACCAATGTTTTCCTCGCGGCCCAAGGCGCTTATCACGGATTGTTCAGCGTGGCGAACGCGCCCCGCGAACAAACCAGTTCCGGCGGATTTAGCTTTAACCTGACCAGCGCGCGAACGTTCACCGGCAAGGTTGCCCTCGGGTCGGACTCGCCCACCCTGGCAGGCGCTTTCGATGTCAGCGGCCATGCGTCGGCCATTGTGGCGAAGAAGGGCAAAACTCCGCTGGCGGTCGTTTTGGAGTTGAATTTTGCGGACCAAACGGTGACCGGCACCGTAAGCAATGGAGATTTCGTGGCGCAACTATTGGGTGATCGAAATGGGTTTAGCTCCCCACAACCGGCCCTTGGATTCGCCGGGCGTTACACCTTTATCATTCCGGGGACCAATGACCCCGCTAGCGGCCCAATCGGGACCGGTTATGGAGCTGTCTCTGTGGACACATTGGGGAACGTCAACCTCGCGGGCGCGTTGGCAGACGGAACAGCCATGAGCCAATCCAGCGCCGTATCCAGGAATGGCTATTGGCCAGTTTATCTGAATCTGTATGGCGGCAAGGGCTCCTTGTGGGGCTGGAATTTATTTACGAATGGGACCCTGATCGCGGCGCCGTCGCTAAGTTGGATCAACGCCACGAATATCGCCAAAACCGCGGTGAATCGCTCCGGGTTCACAAATCAGGCGATCACGCTCGTTGCGTCGGCCTACAACCCCGCCCGCAAGCCCCTGGCCGGAACAACCAATGCCGTGGTCATTCTGGAAGGCGGAGCGTTGAGCCTCCCGCTGACAAACCATGTCACCATCGCCGTCAACAATAACGCCATCGCTGTGACCAATCTCCCGGAAAAAGCCGCCAAGCTTATCTTAAAAATCACGGCTTCCAGCGGCATCATCTCCGGCTCCTTTGTTGACCCAGCGCATCCCAAATCAACAATTCCGGTGAACGGGGCGGTCCTGCAAAATAGCGCCAACGCGCAAGGCTTCTTCCTGGGGCCGAATCAAAGCGGAACGTTCCTGCTGGAAAACCCCTGAACGTTCACGCCGCAGCGAAGGTGTCGCGGACGGCGCGCTCAAAGTCCGTCAGGGAAAAAGGCTTTGTCAAACAGATTTTTTCGTGTTCCTGGAGGTATTTCTCGGTGCGCTCGCTCAGGACGTCGCCCGTCATGAAGATCATGCGCTCGGCGGACTTGGGCTGAATCTGGAGCAATCGTTCGTAGAGCTGCTGGCCATTTAGCCCGGGCATTTTCCAGTCGGAGATTATCAGGTCAAAGGTGTCGTGGGCCAGATGGCGCAGGGCGCTCTCGCCATTTTGGGCGGTGCGGACGGTGTAGCCGCGGCGTTCCAGCGTCTTGCGCACCAGCTCCACAATGTCCTCCTCGTCATCGACCACGAGAATCATTTTGCCGCGGCCTTGCAGCGCCGGAGCGGCCGCTTGCGCGGCGGCGGACGCCGCGAGATCCGAAGCGGATTCGGAGCCCGCCGTGATCGGCAAATCAATGATGAAGGTCGTGCCGTGATTGAGTTTGCTTTCGACATTAATGGAGCCGCCATGCTCCTGCACGATGCCGTAAGAGAGGCTCAAGCCCAGTCCCGTGCCCTTGCCAACGGGTTTGGTGGTGAAGAACGGGTCGAATATCTTGGCGGCGGTTTCCTCGGCCATGCCCGGCCCATCGTCTTCAAATCGAATTTGCACGCGATCAGCCAGCGGACGGGTGACGATGCGAATGCTGCCATGCGGCCGGTAAGCCTCAATGGCCTGGCGGGCATTATTGACAATATTCAAAAAGACCTGCTGCATCTGGTGCGGGTCCACCAGGAGTTTCGGCAATTGGGCCGAATAACCCTTGATGATCTTGATGTTGTTGGTGCGCAACTCGTAGATCAAAATCTCAATGACCGCGTCCAGCACATGATTGAGATCGGTGAGCTTGCGCTCGGGCGGGCGCTGGCGCGAGAAGCTCAGGAGGCTTTGCACGATTTTATGGCAGCGTCCGGCGGCGACGGTGATGCGGTTGAGGGATTCGCGCGAATCGTCGTCCACATCGCCCATTTGCAATAGCTCGGCGAACCCAATCAGCGCCGTCAGCGGGTTGTTCAGTTCGTGAGCCACGCCCGCCACAAATTCGCCCACGGCGGACAGTTTTTCACTGTGCAGCAGCTTCGCCTGGGTGTCGCGCAATTGCGCGACGGTTTTCTCCAATTGCGCGGTGGACTTCTGCAAATTGTCCGTCATGTGATTGAAGACCGCGGCCAATTCACCCAATTCATCGTGCGACCGAATTTCAATGCGCTTGGAAAAATCGCCGCGCCCGACCGCCTCCGCGCTGTCACGCAAATCGCGCAGCGGCTTGGTGACCTGGCGGACGAGCAGGTACACCACCGCGGCCCCCAGCACGATGCCGATGATGCCGCCCAACGCCAGAATGCGTTGGGTGTCCTGAATCTGGCGTTGCACGGCGGCATAGGAAAAGAGCAGCAGATAGCCGCTGTCGTTTTCGCCGATGAAAAACGGCAGCCGCCCGGCCTTGGGCACAAACGGCTCCTCCTGCAATTCGATGGTGGCGGCGCGCGGACGGGCCGAACGGCCGGCCAATTCATGATAGCGCTGCAACAATTCGCCATTGAGATCCACTTTCTCCAGCGTGGACGCGGCGATTTGATCGTGCGCGATAAAAACCAATTCGCTGTTCAGCGGCTTGAGGCGATGGGCCGTCGCGGTGTCCAATTGAATGCCGACAGTGAGCACGCCGAGCAGGACGTTGCCGGGCTTGATGGACGGGGCGCAGATGACGGTGAAAATTTCGTTTTGACACTCGACGAAGTGAACGGTCGGCTCGCCGTTGTCCAAAACTTCCTCGATGGCGGGCTGGCACGCCGCCGCGAATCGCTCCCGGTTAATGTTCACGTGCTGGACGGCGTTGGTGACCACCTTGCCATCAGGCCCGGAAAAGAGCGCGATGGACGCGTCCTGCGAGCGCCGCTCCAGGATTTCGTGCAACGCGCCGCGCATGGTGTTGAGCCCTTCCGGGTTGGCGATTTTCAAGGCGAGCGGGAGGAAGGCATTTTGATCGACCGCCACCGCGCTGAAGCGGTCCATGAGGGAGGTGACGCGGAGCATCAGGTTGTTGGTGAAGCCGGCTTCGGTGGTGGCGAGGGTGCGCAGCGCCGCATCCTGCGACTGCGTTTGCAGGCGGCTTCGCACCAGCCACATGGCGGCCACCACGAACAGGGCCAGCGCGGCGACGACGGGGAACAAGACCTTGGCCTGAAACTTAAGGTGAGGGCGGCGGCGCGACGACATGTCAATACTTGGGAAGGTTTTCAATTCCCATGGTGATGTCCAACGCGAGATCCTCCCCTTCCTTGACCGTGACCGGAATGATTTTGTCCGGCAACCGCTCATGCCACGCCACCAATTGGTACGAACCCGCCGGCACGTTGGTGATGGTGTAACGCCCATTGGCGTCGGCCAGCGAGAAGCACGGGTTTTCCAGGACCAAAACGACGCAGCTCATGCGCGCGTGAATGGAGCAAAAGACGTCCACCTTGCCGGGCTTGTCAAATACAACCTCCTTGGCCGGGTCGCCTTTTTTGTACAGCTCCAGGTCGAAGGAACTGGCGTCGGACTTGGAAAAAACATTGTGGAAGACATCGTCTTCGTTGGGCCAGTCCACCTTGGTTCCGACCATGATGGGCAGAACATGCGGGATGAACATGGCGTCTTTCTGGCGAATGATGGCCGGCGCCGACGGCGGCTTGGCTCCCGGCATCGGACCTTTGAGGTACACGACGAAATCGCGCAGGTCATCGTAATTGATGCGCTCGGCGAATTTGAAGCGGCGGCTGGCGTATTGGCCGGGGCTGAAATTTTCCGGCAACCCTTCCTTGCCCTTGGCGCGCACCACGCCGTGAATGGAGCCGGCCGAAGCGGACAAGGCGGCGAGCCACACCGCGCAAAAAGACAGGAGCAACTTCATGATCAAAACTTAAAGACGGCTTCGAGGGCGAACAAATCAAGGTGGCTGCGGCTGGTTCCGTCATGACGCTGGCCATGCTCGAAACTATATTCCGATTTTAAAATCACGTGCTGGTTCACCTTGTAATCCAACCCCAGGCTGAGGCGCCAGACCTCTTCCGTCGGCACGCCGTATTCCCCGCTGCCGCCGACCACCGGATAACCGCCCGGCGTCAAGACCTGGCTGAAACGCGCCGCGCCATACAGCTTGGACCAGATTTTCTGTGTGCCTTCGAGGTAGTAATAATAGATGTCACGATGATTATCGGCGAGTGGATCGTTGTCACCATAGGCCGCGTAACCGCCGGCGGCGGCGACATAGCCGTTTTTCCAGGAATAGCGGCCATCCAATTCTCCCATGTCCACGTGGTAGCGCGTGGTGGCCGGCGAGCCGATGGATACGAAAAACGCGTTGCCGAACCAAGAGCCGGCCAGCGGGTCGGCGGTGGTGTCAAGCGAACCGGTGCGCTGGCCGCTCAAGCTGAAATGCAGATGCGCCGTGGGATCAAATCCGACGCGGGCCACCACGGTCTTGTCGCTGGTGTGATCGTGCATGACGTCCAGATCGCCGCTTTGCACGGCGACGGCGTAGCAGAATTTTTTCCAGGAGCCATACACCTCCGCCCCGCCCTCAAGGGCCCACACGTCGCTCAGGGAATGGGAAATGAGCGGATTGTCAAAGGCGAAACGGTTTTGATACTCCTCGCCAAAAGGTGAGTAAAGCTGGCCGAGGCGAACATTGACGAGGCTGTCGGGGCCCCAAAAGCGCGAGACGTTTTCAAAATCGACGTAGAGCTCGCCGAGATGCACCCCGTCGTCAAAAAGGTCGCGGCTGCGCAAATCGAGCTGGCCGTAAAAATAAATATCGTCCATGAGCGGGGCCTCGATGAACAAACGGGCCTCATCCACCAGCAATTCGTCGTGCGGAAAATCGCCGCCGCGCTGCGAATCGAAAAACCCGACGCCGCCCTCGCCGCTGATGATGGCGTTGCCGATGGAAAAGGCGGGCTTCTTCGGCGCCTCGTTGCCTTCCACGACGTCCCGCAACGCCTGGTAATTGTCCTGCTGCGCCTGATTGGTTTGTTGCAGCTTGGAAAATTGCCGCGTGAGATCCTCCAGCATCTTCTGTTGCTGCTGCAGCTGGGTTTGCAGGGCGCGATTTTGCTCCCGCACTTCGTCGAGTTGACGCTTGAGGTCGGCGTTGTCCTGTGCGACCAGCGCCGCACAGACGGAAAAAAAGCATGCCCCTAGAATCGCGCGATTCCAAAATGAAGGGCGATGTCTCATGTTGAATTAGATGCGCGAACCGGAGGTAAGTTCCCGGCGCTCATGCGCAAAGTCATTTCAATCCAGCTCACTATCGGCGTGGGCGGACAAAAACTTGAGTCAATCATTCTGTAAAAGCCTCACGCAAATACCGCAGGCTTTGACTGGCAATCCTCTCCGCTCCCTCGTCAAAGTTCAAGACTTCAACGGAAATAAATCCACGATAACCGGTCGCGCGCAGCGCCGCGGCAATGGGCCGAAAATCGACCGCGCCAAAGCCCGGGCCCTTCAGGTTCGGATCATTGGCATGGAAGTGGGCGAAGTGCGGCGCCGCGGCGCGGATGATTTCCGGGATCGGCACAGACTCGGAGCTCATCGCTTTGACGTCGAGAATGATTTGCGCGGCGGGGCTGTCCAAGGCGCGGGCGAAGTCCAGGGCCTCCGCCGCAGTGTTAAGGAAATTGGTTTCGTGCGGCCCGAGCGGCTCCAGGCACCAGGTCACACCGCGCCTGACGGCTTGCGCCACGGCCTCGCGCATGGTTTCCAAGGCCCAGGCGCGCGCTTGCGGGGCCGTTACGCCGGGGAGAACCTGGCGCTGTTGCGGAGAGCCGAGAACGAGAATCTTCCCGCCCAGGTCGGCGCAGCAGTCAACTAAATCCACCAGGTAACGCGCCGTGCGCTCGCGCACTTCCGCCTCGGGATGGTTCAGATGAAAGCCGGTGGTGCGGGCGAGCAGCCAATGCAAACCGCAAATTTCCAAGCCATGCCGATGCGCCGCGGCGCGCACCCGCGCGCGCGCTTCCGGCGCCATCTCCGTGACCAGCGGCGCCAGGGTGAAGGGGGCGATTTCAATGCCTTGATAACCCAGGCGGGCGGCGAATTCCATGGCCGCCTCCAGCTCCCAACCCTGAAATATTTCGTTGCAGATGGCGAACTTCATCACGGCTGCACCCGCACGAGGAAGGAGCCATGCCGGGGAATGGTCTGGGTAAACGCATCGCTGAACGGGCCCAAGTCGGCCTGCCGCCAGAGGTCGCGCACGCGATGCGCACCGGTCCAACCGAGGTCAGACCATTTCACGGTGACTTGAGCCGGAGCGTCGTCGCGATTAAAAAGCCCCACGGCTTTCGAGCCGTCCGCCATGTCTTTGGCCCAGACTTCCAATTTGCCCGCCTGCGAAACGCGCGCGGCCTGCCGGCCCAATTCATCCTGGTTGACGTCCAGGACTTCGTCGTTGGATAGGAGGCTTTTCGTGAAATCGTCGAGGTGCGACATGTCGCAACCGATCAGCAACGGAGAGTCAAGCAAACACCAAAGGCTCAGGTGCGTGTATTGTTCGCTGGGCGTCAGGTGGCAGGGACGCACGCTGCCCCAGCCCAGGTTGCCGACCACCAGCATGTCCGGATCGTTCCAGTGGCCGGGGCCGGCATAGGTCTCATGCCCGGCGGAGCTGAAGCCATTGGCGGAAAGACTGCCCCAGGAATCGCGAATGTCGCCCGTCGTGCGCCAGCAATTGCCGCCGACTTCCGCGCCCCATTTCCAGACATCTCCCATGCCGTATTGGCACAAGCTGAAAACGATGTCGCGATCCTGCGCGCGCAGGCCAGCATTCATAACTTGATAGGGCTTCTGCCATTGCGTGAGCTGCGGCTGGGATTTGTCCACCACATTGCCGTAGGAGCACCAGTCGTACTTCAAGTAATCGTAACCCCACGCGGCGTATTGGCGGGCGTCCTGCTCTTCATGCTGCCAGCTGCCCTCGTAATTCGCGCAGGTTTTCGGGCCGGGCGAGGAATAAAGCCCGATTTTCAAGCCGAGGCCATGCACATAATCGGCCAGCCCTTTCATGTCGGGGAACTTGGCGTTGGCCTCGATGTTGCCGGCGGCATCGCGCCCCGCCTCCCAGGTGTCGTCAATATTGATATACATCCAGCCGTGCTCGATCAATCCGCTCCTCACCATCGCATCGGCGGCCAGGCGGATTTTGGCGGCATCGACGTTCCCCGCGAAACAATTCCAACTATTCCAGCCCAGCGGCGGAGTGAGCGCGAGCGTATCGCCCACCATGATCTTGAATTTTTTCGCCGCGCGGCCCGCCGCATTCTCGGCATGAATTGTCACCGGATGCGGCCCGACGGCGGTGAGCTGGCCGGAAATAATTTGGCGCGCCGGGTCGAACGTCAGGCCGTCGGGCAAGCCTTCGATGGAAATCTTCATGGGCCGCTGGCCCGTCACCGGCACGCGATACAAGAGCGGATGGCCGGGGCGCACGCCAAACACCGCCGGACCGTTGATGCGCGGCGCGGGGGCAGGCGCGGGCGTCAAAATCTCCGCCGGCTCCGGCGGGGCGCCGGTGATCGTTTCCGGTTTCGCGCCGCTATATTCGATGGCGCCATCGGCCCAATCGGCGTGATCGTGATCGATGCCGTCGCCGCCATCGTTCACGAGGAGGCTGAGTTTTTTCACGCCGGTCAAATTAACGTCGGCGAGCTTCGCCGGCTCCTGGCCGCGCATTACGCCGCTCCGCCACAAGATTTTGCCATCTCCCATCACGACGAATTCGACGCTGCCTTTCCCTTGCGGCACTTCTCCATCCACTCCGACGCTGGACATGAAACGAGTCGCCGTTCCTTTCAAATCGATGAACAAGGAGCTGTTGGCATGGGCGCCGTAGCCATGCGCGAAATGCTTCGTTCCGATGGTCATGGGTTTGTAATCCACGGAAAGATTCGCGTGAGGATCGCTGTAGTCCTGTTCGCCGGTGTGCAAATCCAATTCATCCAAACGCACGGAATCAGCCGCGGCCGCGAGGGCGCACCCCAGGGCAAGAGAGAATAACGCAGAAATCCTTGTCATAAGCTTCGCGCCATTATTCATGCGCGGCGCCGGGCCGTCACGCAAAAAGCCGGAAGTCCGGGCTAGGCCGGCGGGGCGTGATAGACCGGCAGCAGGACGTGCAGCGCGGAGCCTTGGCGGAGGGCGCTGTCCACCCGCACCATGCCGCCGTGTTGCTTGACAATGCCGAAGACGGTGGCGAGGCCGAGGCCGGTGCCCTTGCCCGGCTCCTTGGTGGTGAAGAAAGGCTCGAAGAGGTGGGCTTTAACTTCTTCGCTCATGCCCACGCCCGTGTCTTTGACCGTCAGGCAGATGAACTGGCCCGCCGCGCCTTCGGAAATCGTGCGAGCCTCCTCCGCAGAGACAGTTTTCTCGGAGGTGGCAATCGTTAGTGTGCCGCCCTGCGGCATGGCGTCGCGCGCGTTGACGGCCAGATTCATCAGGACCTGATCCAGCATGCCCGCATCGGCGCGGACCAGCAAATGGCCGGGCTGAAGGCTTAACGCGACGTGAATGTCCTCGCCGAGAATGCGCTGCAGCATGTTGACCACGCTGACCACAGCTAGATTGAGATCGAGCGGCTCCAGGCGGATGACCTGCCGGCGGCCGAAGGCGAGCAATTGCCGGGTGAGATTGGCGGCGCGCTCGGCGCCCTGGCCGATTTGCGCAATGGAATCGCGGGTTTCAGCTGACAGGGTGTTCTCTTCCTGCAACAAGCCCACATGCCCCATGATGACGCTGAGAATGTTGTTGAAATCATGCGCGATGCCGCCGGAAAGCTGGCCGACCGCCTCCATTTTTTGAGCCTGGCGCAGCTGCTCGTCCAGATGCGCTTTTTCCTGGGCATGAGCGCGCTCAATTTTCCATTGGCGCTGTTGTTCTCCGATTTTGCGCTGTTGCACGCGCCAGACCACGCCGCCGGCCAGCCCCATCAGCGCCAGCGCCGCGACGCTGCGAAACCAATACGTTTGCCACCAAAAGGGCTGCTGGACGATTTGCAAAGTATCGCCGGCTTCATTCCAAAAACCGTCGTTGTTGGCCGCTTTGACGCGCAAATGAAAAGCCCCGCGGCTCAGGGCGCGAAAATAAATGTCGCCCCGGTTGCCCAAGTCCACCCAATCCCGGTCCGCGCCCTCCAAACGGTACGCGTAACGAATCTTCTCCGGCGCGGGAAAACTCAGGGCGGCGCATTTGACCTCCACTTCCGAGCTGCCCGGCGGCAGCACGATGGTTTCGCCCGGGGAAAGAATGGTGTGGGCGGCGCCGTCGTCATCGCGAAAAGCGACACTTTCGATCACGACAGGCGGAGCGTTCGTGTTGACTCGGAGGGCGCGCGGATCAACGGTCACGACGCCGTTGAGCGTGGCGAACCATAAACGTCCGGTTTCATCCCGCACGGCCAGCGGTTGATCCCCTTCCCGGGTCGCGGGGTTGTCCAGGCCATCGCCGCGATTGAACACCGCGAACATGCCGATCCCGCCATCCGCGGCGCGATGCAGTTCGGGCTCGGCCACGCGGATGAGCCCTTGATCCGAGGCGATCCAGAAGTAGCCCAGATCATCGGCGACAATCGCCGCCACGCCGCTGGCGGGCAAACCTTGCGCGCGGCCGATGGCGGAAATTTTCCCGCCCCGCAGGCGCGCCATGCCCGCAGTGTGGAAACCAATCCACAGGCAGCCATCCTTGTCAAAGAATAGCGCATTGACCCGCAAATCAGGGAGGCCTTCCTGGTAGCCGTACGACGTCAGCTTTTGGTTGGCGAGACAGAACAACCCGTTCTCGTATGTCCCAATCCAGATGGCGCCGGTTTTGGGATCTTCGGCAAAACATTGCACGGAAAAATTCGTCAGGCCCGCCGCCTCCGGCGGGACGCGGAATTTCCTCTGTTCGACCACGCCGAGGCCATCGATCGTGCCCACCCACATTCGCCCGCGCGAATCTTCCATCAAGGCGTTGATGGTGCGGGCCATTGCCGGCGGCAAAGGAATGGTTCGCTCGCCATTGGTTTCCTCAATAAACAATCCCCGCCCAAACGTGCCGGCCCAAAGCGTGCCGGCATGATCGTGCAGAACCGACCAGACCCGCACGTCATGCGCGGCGGCGGCGGATGGCTGGGTCCACACGACTTTTTGATGTTCAATGCGCGCCAGGCCGCCGCCGTGGGTGCCGACAATGATGCGGCCCGGCCCATCCAGCGCGACGGTGCGCGCAATCCGATCCGGCAACCCTTGCTCAAAACCGATGGAGGTAAAATAGCGTTCGCGCAGCCGATGCAGCCCGCCGCTGCTGGTGCCCAGCCATAGATCGCCCTCAAAATCCTCCATCACGCACCAGGACGAATTGTGCGACAAACCGTTCGTGTCACTAATAGTCAAAACCGAGCCATCGAGACTGAGGCGCGTCAAACCGCTGACATTCGAAGCGATCCACAGATGGCCGGCATGGTCCTGCAAGAGTTGGCGGGGCGCATTCACCACGGGCGCCTTCATCATTTCGGGCGCCATGCCGCGCCGGAAGTGACGCATCGACCCCGAGGCATAAACCCAGATCCCGCCACCTCGCGCCACCGCGGCCACCACGGAAAACGGCCCGGTGACGCCAATCCCAACCTTTTCCCAAGCCTTCCCATCCCAATGCGCAATCACACCGCGGTTCGCCATCCAGATGCCGCCATCCGCTTCGTCGCGCAGGCAGAACACGCCGCTTTCGATCATGCCCGGAGGAGCGGATAACGGTTTAAGGCGCGCGCCGTCATATTGAAAAACGCGCCCGTCCGCCGTGCCGACAAATACGTTGCCGTCATTGTCTTCCGCCACGGAGCGCAACGGCACGTTGGTGACGTTCAAGGTTCCCCAGGCGCCGCGCTGCAATAGATAAATCTCACCGCCGGCTGTGCCCGCCCACAACCGCCCACTGCGATCGGCGCTTAACAAGGTGATGACCGAACCTAGCGGCGGATAATCGTAAAGATCGTCCGCATGGGAAAAATCTTTGCCATTAAAGCGCAGCAACCCGCCGGTCGAGCCGACCCATATGTAACCTTCGGGAGTTTGCGCCACGGCCAACGCGGCGTTTTCGGGAATTCCGTCCGCCGCCAGCCAATGGCCAATCAAATATTGGTCAGCGTCGGAGCGTCCCGCCCATGCCGGGAAAGCCAGCGATGCGACCGCCATAACAGCCATAAACCCGGCCATCTTTCTTCGCGCCGCGCATCTCAACCGCATTAAAAACCTCATTATCAGCCGCTTGCCACAGTAAGGCCGTCCAGGCCTCGTTACAAAGTTAAAAAGGTTATCGGCAAATCCTGAAGAAATCTCAAGGCGAATCCATTCGGAAGTTAGGCTCTCCTTTATCGCCTTATTTTTTAATATGACTTGGGGGAAGCCGCGCAATTATAGTGCAATTATACTTGCCTTTTGCAATTGCCGCTCATAAATTCTCGCTGCCTTGCGCTATTAATTGCTGCTCGTTCGAGCAATGCCGGACTACTAATGAGCCCTGAAGCTCGCCAACGGTTTGAATACTATAAGGCCGCTCCGCCGATCACGCTGCGGCGCGTAATTTTCGAACGACTAGCTCACTCAATTTCTAAGCCGGCAGGAGCCTTCCACGAACTCGTGTTGTCGGTATTTACGGAGAACTTACCTATTGCGGCTGCTTCGTTTTATGCTTACGACTCGGAATTTGACTTGTTGGTGCTGTTGCGCCAAAAAGGCTTTAACTATGCCGATTACAATTCCTTTGAATTGTCCAAGCCCAGTCTGGCTCTGCGGGTGGCGAAATCTTTAACCGCAGAAGCCTTTTCTAACCTGGCGGAGCATCCCGAGTACAATTGCAAAACTCTTGCCCAGAAATACCAACTTAATTCTGTTGTAGTGCTGCCCCTAATAAGGAGCCTTTCTCACGAACGAGAATGCCTCGGGGTCATAGCCCTATATCCTACGGATTTGTCCGACATCGCTGCGATTCTTCGATTGTCGACAGAGTTATCCGATTTTATAGGCACGTTGTACCTCCATCAACTCCAATCGCGGATGCTCCTGATTCGTGATGCGATCATTGCCAAGGCGTATCTTTCTCAGGATCTAAACTCCTGTCTTCATCGCATACTGGCGCTGTCACAGACAACCATCAACGTCGAGGCGGGATCGATCTTTCTATATGACCCGAGCGTACGCCTTTTGCGTCTGCATGCCACCACTGGAATGAACGTGGATAAGGCAATTGCTCGGCAGAGCATATTTTACGGGCCGAGCGATGATAAAAATATTACATGGCGATCATTCCGGAACAACACGGTGGAGTGTTTTCGAAATGTAGATGGTCCCACTCGCCAAGGAAAATACGTAGAGAAGACTCTAACAGGACCACAGTCCTTCTTAGCCTTCCCGATTAAGCGAACGCAACCTGATATTCGTGATGAAGTGCGAGGGGTGATCAGATATGTAAACAAGAAAGTGACGCATAGCGTCAAAACCCAAGTAGTCGGTTTTACGGCCGAGGACCGATTGCTGACGGCGTTCATAACCGACATGGTTTCTGTTATAGTCCACATGTTTCGAAGCCGCGAACGCCGTGTCGACTTTTTTGAGCAGATTATGCACGGTTCAGGCACCAACCTGAGCGCGTGCCTGCAAAACCTCGATATTCTGGAGCGGCATGGAAAATTGCTCGAAAAGCTTGAGCCGGAACTGCACTTCCACTTCCTGGATACGCGAGATTTCTTGCTTGATATCAAGCGTCAGATGGACCGATTGTCACACGGCAAGCCGCTTGAAGAAAAGGATATAAAGCTCGGAAGCGAGGTGCTGATGAAGGTTGTCGCACTTTTTGACCGCATGGCCGAATCCAGGGACGTCCCGTCACACACGATCACCAACCTAAAACAAGGCGGCTTTTTCTCCTTGCCAGAAATAGTGGGGGACCCTGATGCGACGTTTACCGTCTTTCGCAACCTGGTTGAAAACGCTATCAAGTATCGAGATATTAATAGCGGCGCTTGCATGATTGACCTTGCCCATGCAGTGACTCCAGACACCGTTTCCATCTACGTTATCGACCATGGAATAGGAATACCAGAGGGCGCAATGAACTCGATATTCCAAGATGGTTTTAGGGCCGAAAACGCCGTGCGCCAAGATCCCGCAGGAACCGGCCTCGGTTTGGCACAATGCAAAGATATTATGGAGCGCATGCAGGGGGATATCTTTTTGGAAAAATGCAAACCAACCCAGTTTAGGCTGGATTTCAAACGGAGCAGAACATGATCTATTTTGTTGATGAAGATGTCGCGCAACTTCGACCATTCCGAGCTGAACTTATATATCGAGGTTACAATGTCAAAATCCTCACCGATGCCGATTTAGCCTTTGCAACTCTTTCCGGGGCCCAACCCGAGGCGATCCAACTTGCAATCATCGATGTCATGCTTGCGACTGCGACCGATGAACTCGTTAGTCGCTACAGCAGAAGCGACACCAACAATTTTCATCAGACCGGATTGATTCTCCTAGAAGACCTGGTCAAATCGAATGCCGCCGTTTTTCCAAAACACGCCGTTTTTTTGACCCACGCCACAAATGATGCTCTCTTCGCCAGAATCAAGATGGTGGCTGATAAACACAATATGCCCCTCTTGCGCAAGCGCGACTTTGAATCCGCGCTGGCGTTTGGGGATAAGATTCAGGCGATTCTTGATACTTTAAAAAAAGCGACTAAATGAGCACATCCGATATTCTGGTTTTAGTGGGCGCAGTGATAGGTGTATTTGCCATATTCATAGCTATCCAGTTTGGCTTTCTAGCGTTTTATTTCAAGGTAAGCGAACGCTATATCGAACGGCAAAAAAGCGAGACCGAAAAAATATTAAGCACGGATTTTCACATGCAAAAATCCAGCGAAATAAGCGGCAGGGCTTGGGTGGCGAACACATGTGTTATCGGATCAGTGTCGTGCATTCTCGCGCACTTGATTCATGAAAGTTATGGGCGATCGAACCCACACCTTGCACAAAAAATGATCGAAGAACTTCACGAAACGGAAGTCGCTGCTCAAAAGCCGATTCTTGAACTCCTCGTCTTAATGAACGATCAGGCTCGGCGAAATTCCGCCATGCGGGAACTGAGCGAAGATTCTGGCGACTTATATACGCTTAATCTATTTGCCGAATGTTTGGAACGCGGAGCTGCGGGAGACCGCAGTTTGCAAGAAGCCCACGCCAAACTACTCACTAGGCTCAGCGGTCAATTAAATCAATCCGATTAGGGGCCAATGTTCCGCACAAGGTGGCGGCACCCTTGATGCGACGCTACTCCAGGCGTTCTTTGAATTGCCGGCACGCCGCAGCGATGTCGGGGGCGTTGAGGATGGCCGAAACGACGCAGATGCGGGTGGCGCCGGCGGCGAGGACGACGTCCAGGTTGGCGAGGGTGATGCCGCCGATGGCGAACCAGGGAATTGTAATATGCGCGGCGGCCCAGCGAACGTAATCGAGGGTGACGGGAACGGCAGTCGGTTTGGTGGGGGTGGCGTGGATTGGCCCGATGGCGATGTAGGCGGGACCGACGGCCAATGCGCGCAGAGCTTGGGCAGGCGCGTGGGTGCTCAGGCCGAATGGTGGAAAGTCAGGACTCCGCGAGGCGGCCAAAGGGCTGTCGAAAAAATCTTCCTGCCCCAAGTGACAAAGATCGGCGCCGAGTTCGCGCGCGATGTCGGGATGATCGTTGATGACGAGGGCGACGCCGGCGTCGCGGAGGATGGGAAGAATTTCGCGGCCCAGCTTCAGGACTTCTGCCGGCGGAAGATTTTTGGCGCGGAGCTGGATCAGGTCGGAGCCGCCGGCGCAAAGTTCGCGGGCGAGAAGGGCGGGCGGGCGTCCGCGCAGATAAGCGGTGTCAACAAACGTGTAGAGACGGCGCTCAGCCAGCGGCTTCATTCCAGCAACTCGCGGCGCGGGCCGCCGAGCAATTGCTCGATGAAATTGGTGGCGTAAACGCCGCGTCGGAAATTAGGGTCCTGCAGGATGGCTTGCTCGAAGGCGATGCTGGTCTTGATTCCCGTGATCATATATTCGCCCAGGGCGCGGCTCATTTTGTCCATGGCTTCGCGCCGGTCTTTGCCGACCGTGATGAGCTTGCCGATCATCGAATCGTAAGTGGGCGGAATCGTGTAGCCGGCGTAGGCATGACTGTCCACACGCGTGCCGCGGCCACCTGGCGCATAATACATTTCAATGCGCCCGGGACAGGGGCGAAAATCATCGAATGGATCTTCCGCGTTGATGCGGCATTCGATGGCATGGCCTTTCATGTGGACGTCGCTTTGCGAGAGGCGCAAGGGCTCGCCCAAGGCGATGGAAATCTGCATCTTCACCAAATCCAGCCCCGTGACCTCCTCGGTGATCGGATGCTCGACTTGAATGCGCTTGTTGACTTCCAGGAAGTAAAAGTGCCCCTGCTCATCCACGAGGAATTCGACCGTGCCGGCGTTGGTGTAATTGGCCACTTCCGCAATGCGGACGGCGGCCTTGCCCATCTTCTTGCGCAGGTCTTTGAACTTGCCGTCGATTAAAGGCGAAGGAGTTTCTTCGACGAGCTTTTGGTTGCGGCGCTGGATGGAGCAATCGCGCTCGCCCAGGTGGATGATATTGCCGCGGCTGTCGCCCATGATTTGGAACTCGATATGGTGGGCATTTTCGATGCATTTCTCGATGTACACGCCGGAGTTGCCAAAGGATTTCTCCGCTTCGCTGCGGGCGGTGTGATAGCCCTTGACGAGTGAAATGTCGTTGTGGGCCACGCGCATGCCGCGTCCGCCGCCGCCCGCGACCGCTTTGATCATGACGGGATAACCAACGCGTTTGGCGACGGTGAGGGCGTCTTTTTCGTTATCGACTATGCCTTCGGAGCCAGGCGGAGTGGCGACGCCGGCTTTGCGAGCCAGCGCGCGGCTCGCGGCCTTGTCGGAAAGCGCGTTCATCGCGCGCGAGCTGGGGCCGATGAAACGAATGTTGCAGCTTTCGCAGACGTCGGCGAAATGGGAATTCTCGGATAGGAAGCCGTAACCGGGATGAATGGCGTCCACATCGGCGATTTCCGCCGCGCTGATGATGCGGTCGATGCGCAGATAGCTTTCGCTGCTGGCGGCTTTGCCGATGCAAATGGCTTCGTCGGCCATCTGGACGTGCATGGAATTAACGTCTATCTCCGAGTAAACCGCGACGGTGCGGATGTTCAACTCCTTGCACGCGCGGATGATCCGCACGGCAATTTCACCTCGGTTAGCGACCAATATCTTTTCGAACATGGATTAGGGCCCGGCGAGTCCGGTTACGTGGGACGCAGGCGGAAGAGCGGCTGGCCGAACTCAACGGGCTTCGCGTTCTCGACCAAAATATGGGTGATGACGCCCTTGGCCTCGGCCTTGATCTCGTTCATCACCTTCATGGCTTCGATGAGGCAGACGACGGTCTCGGGATTGACCTCCGTGCCGACTTCGACGTAATCGGCGGATTCGGGTGAAGGAGCGCGATAGAACGTGCCGATCATGGGCGATTTAACGTCAACGGTCGGCGTGGCCGCAGGCGCGGCGATGGGCGGCGGAATCACCGCCGGGGCCGCCGCCGGCAGCGCGGCAGCAGGAAATGGAACGACGACAGAATCCTCTTGAATCGGCGCCGCCATCCCCATCGGACGTTTGAGTTTAATCTTGAATTCGGAACGTTCCAGTTCGAACTCGGACAACCCATTTTTGCGCATCAAGTCGATGATGGCTTTTATGTCTTTTAGCTCCATTGAAGCAAAAAAGCAGCAGTCGAAACTTCGACCCTGCTTTTGATCTTATTTTTAAGTTACGGGGCGACGATATAGCCCGCGTCGGAGAGCGTCAAGCGCAAAAATTCCCCCGTAAAATGACCTTGTTGGCTCAAATTCCCTGCAAAAACAACGCGCTTTTAACGATAATGTAGCGGAAACCCTATTTCTCTTGCCAGACCCAACCGAACAAGAAAAATGCCGGCCACGCCAACGCGGGAATGTAGAGGTGATATTCCACGAAGCTTTGCAGACAGATGCCCAGCAGCCCCAAGGTGAGGGCCGCAAACCAAGGCGCTTTGGCCCAATTTCCCAGGAATTTTCGCTGAAATACGCGAAAAATCGTTAAAAATATAAAAAAGCAGTAAAGCGCCATTCCAATGAGCCCGGAATCCGAGCCTTGCTCCAGATAATCATTATGCGTGAGTCGCGCCATCTCGGACTGCGGCTCTTTTAATTGGGCATAAGGCCGGCTGAAGGTTCCGGGCCCGCTCCCAAGGAGCGGATGGGCGCGAATGGTTTGGAGCGCCGCTTTCCAATAGTCGAACCGCGCGGCAACACTGGTGGCGCCGCGCTCGAAATAGCGCGTGTTATGAATCACGAATGCCGTGAGACCGAGAATTACGATGGCGGCAATAAGGCCCATTTTGAACTTGCGAGGGAGCGAGCTATAAATCAGCGCCAGCAAGGCCATGACCAGCGCGATGAGCCAGCCGGCTTTGGAGCCCGACCAATAAAGAGCGGCCAAACCGCATCCCCCCAGCACGCCGACAAAAACAATGCGGACGCGGGTGGACACCTTGGGGGTGAGTTGCCACAAGAAGGCCAGAGACACGGGCAGAAGCAGGAGGAGGCCGCCCGCCAGGGCGTTGGGGTAAACAAAGGTGGCGAAAATGCGGTTGCTTTCGATGCGTTTTACAAAATCGGGATTATCATGCGCCATCTGGGCCCAATTTGCGCCGTAGGCTTTATGGACTTGTTCCCGCGTGGCTTCCAGGCCGCCAAAATGTTGCTCGAAGCCGCTGTGAATGATCCAACAAAAGGCGAGGCTGAAGCCCAGTAGAAGAGGCCAGGGCCAACCCACGTCGCGCATTCCAAAATAGCCGAGGTAAAACAAGACCACGCACGCCGTGAAATGGCTGAGCGTGGCGTTCGTCAGCGTGGCATCCACGGTATGGGTGGCGGAGACGAATTGCCACAGCAGCCAGGCCAGCGGCAGAGCCAGCGGCCATGACACGCGCACGCCTTTCCAACGGATGAGTGCGAGGCCGCCGACCAGCATGGGCAGGAAAAGATAGATGCCCCAGGAATTTGGCCACACGCCAAAAATGACGTCGGTCAAGGTGTCCGGGGTAAGCGTGTCGGTCGGAATGACAACCGGATCGCCGAGCTTGAGAATAACGATGAAAAAGAAAAGGCCGGCGAGGGCGGTGAACCCGAGAGCAGGCGGCGCGGGGGCGGCAATTGGAGAACTGGCGGGGCGCACTTAAAGTTTCAGATTCAGCAACCCGACTTCCAAGGCGAGAGCTTCCTGCACGTTGGAATGGAGCTGGCGTTGCAATCGATCCACGTGCTCGAGATTCTTGAGCGCATCGGCCGGAACCAACCGCTGGGCAATACCGCGTGTGGCTTGGGCGAGGTCGGGAAACGACAGCATCTGGCCGCCGGCATCCACGGTTTGCAGCCAAACGTCGCGCAACCACCAGTGCAGACCGCCAATGAGATCGGTGCGTTGGCGGCGGTATTCGGCTTCGACCGCGGCGGCCAATTCATCTTCCAGCCGGTCGCGCATTTTGGCGTCGAGATCCTCGTAACGCTCCAACGGCGAACGGGCGGTGAGAGTCGTTTCGATTTCCTCGCGCAATTCGGCAAGCTTTTTGAGCAGCAAACCGAGCAGCCGATAACGTCCCAGCAAACTGCGTGCGCCTTCGCTGGCAGCCGCGCTGAAGGAGGCCAGCCACGCCGATTGGCCCGGCGTGAAATGCGCTCCCTCCCCGGCAAAGCAAAGCCGCAAACAGCGGGACAAAATCGTTTCGAGAATGCGCTGAGGCTCGGTCGTGAGCAGGATCAAAATGGATTGAGACGGCGGTTCCTCGAGCGTTTTCAAAAACGCGTTGGCCGCCTGCACGTTCAAGCGGTCGGCGGCGACGATGACGCCGACTTTGAAAGCCGCCACGCCGGGCTTGAGATTGACGGTCTGCATCAGGTCGCGCATTTGGTCGATGGTGATGATGCGCGACTTGGATTCCGGGCGGACCCACAGGACATCGGGATGGTTGCACTGGTCAATGCGCCGGCAACTGTCACAGGCGTCGCACGAGTCCAGGCCGATGCCGCCCGGAGCGCGGCGCGGCGGGTTGAGGCAATTGAGAGCTTTGGCGAGCGTGCGGGCCATCCCTTCCAATTCCTCGAGGGAATCGCCCATGAACAAATAGCCGTGCGCCAGGCGGTCGCGCTCCAGGCTGCGCTGCAAAAGTTGCGTGACGGCGGATTGCTCGGGAAAATCGGAGAACATGCGGTCAGTCCGGTTGCTTGTGCTTCTCCATTTTCTTGACGGCCAGCGGAATGCTGGACAATTCGCGCCCATCCATGGACAAGTCGGCGGAATAAAGGCCGATCCGCTCCAGCTTCAATTGCTGGAGATTAACGATGAAGTTGCGCGAGATAAAAGTCGCATCCGACGGAAAATTGACGTCCACGGGAATTTCCGTGGGCGCCATGATGGGGGCGCCATCCTCATCCACAAAATTGAGCTTGAGCATATGCCGGCCTTCCTCAATGCGGTCAAAAGCGATGCGCACGGCAATGGAGCATTGGGGATGATAGGCGGGAAGCTGCGGCGCGTAAATTGTGTCGAAGGTCCCCAACAAATTGAGTTTGCCGGAGTAATCCGTCGCTGCGTCGCACAAAACCGCCACCTGGATCGTCATATCAGCGCCCGGAGTGTAAGGCGCCACGCCGGATTATCACCAATAATTATATGAAGGCGTCGCGAAGGGATTCTGGAGCAAGGTGGCATTTGCTTGCAGTTCGAGGGCGGTTGCGCATCCTCGCAGGATGCTTGTCGGCGTGTTATCGCGGGGAATGGAGGAGTTCGAATGGATCAAACGGCTGGGGTTTCATTCGATGCAATGGATGCGGTTCGCGGAGTCGCGGGCGGGAATCGCGCATGATGTTTGGAAACCATTCGCGGAGGAATTTGCGGCGGGGGCTCAGGCGCATGGCATCAGGATTTCCGCGATTGGCGCGGATTACCGCAACCCGCTGGACCCACGACAAACCGAGGGGACGCGCGCCATTTATCGGCGAGCGATCGAGGTTGCCGCGCATATCGGCGTGAAGACGGTTTCGGGCTTCGCCGGGGCGGTGATCGAGACGGACCTCAACGAGCGGGGCGGCAACCCGGTTTATCGCCCGCTGGAGAATCATCTCGATCAAGTGGTGGCATTTTGGGAGCCGCTGGCGCATTTCGCGGCGGAGCGCGGGGTGCGGCTGGCCTTTGAGAATTGCCCGCAAGGGGCCTGGCATCTACCGGTGATGCATTACAATATCATGGGGCAGCCAGCGATGTGGGAGCGGTTTTTTAACGCGACGAAGTGCGAGAACATCGGGCTTGAATGGGATGCGAGCCATCTGGTCTGTCAATTCATTGACCCGGTGGAAAATATCCGACGGTTTGGCCGCAGGATTTTTCATGTGCACGCGAAGGACGCGCTGATCAACCGTCAACTATTGGAAGTCTATGGGCCGTGCCATCCCGGCGTGGCGGAGCATCGGTTCCCGGGGCTGGGCCAGTCGAACTGGGGCGAGATCGTGCATGCGCTGTTGCGCGCCGGCTACGATTCGGATTTGAATATCGAAGGCTGGCACGATCCGGTGTATCGCGACAAATTGGAAGAGGCGGGGCTATTAATCGCCAAACGAACGCTGGAGCAGTTCGCGGCGGGAACAGAATCGACGAGCCCTTGAATTCAGGCCGCAACCTGGCCATCCACGACTTCAATGCTGCGAGCCGCATGCGCGGCGATGTGGTCGTCATGCGTGGCCATGATCAAGGTGGCGCGACTTTCAGAGCGCAAGTCGGAAAGCAGGCGGATGATGTCCTGGCCGGTGTGGGAATCGAGATTCCCGGTGGGTTCGTCCGCGAGGATAAAATCGGGATTGTTGATCAGCGCGCGGGCAATGGCGACCCGCTGTTGTTCCCCGCCGGAAAGCTCTGAAGGGCGATGCTCCAGACGCTCGCCCAAGCCGACGCGGGCGAGCATCTCGCGCGCCTTGGTCGTGGCGAGGGCGCCGGGCACGCGGGCCATGCGCGCAGGCAGCGTGACATTTTCGAGCGCGCTCAATTCCGGCAGGAGGTGATAAGCCTGGAAGATGAGGCCCACCCGGCGATTGCGAAACTCCGCGAGGGCCGCGGCGGAGAGCTGGCGCAGATTGGCGGAGTCGAGAACGATCTCGCCGGAGTTCGGCAGATCGAGGCCGCCCAACAAATGGAGCAAGGTGCTTTTGCCGGCGCCCGACGCGCCGCGCACCGCAAGGAACTCGCCGCGCACGACTGTCAAATCAATTCCACGCAGGACTTCAATCGGGCGTCCGCCCATGACATAGGATTTGCGCAACGCGCGGACGGAGATGAAGGGCGCGTCAAGCATAGCGCAACGCCTCCACCGGTTGCAGGCGGCTGGCTTTCCAGGCGGGGAACAGGCCGGCCAGGACGCAGGCCGCGAACGCCGTCCCGCAAATGACGACGATGTCCCACGGCTGAATGACCGCCGGCAGGTCGTACACATGATAGATGCTGGAGGGCAGCAAATTGGTGTGGGTGACGCGCTCCATGAACTGGAGAAATTGATTGCGATAATGCAGCGCGGTGATGCCGGTGAGAAAGCCGAGGCCAACGCCAAGCACGCCGACAATCACACTTTGACTAAGGAAAATCCAGAGGATCTGCCGGCTGGTGGCGCCAAGAGATTTGAGGATGCCAATTTCGCGGGTTTTCTGGACGACAAACGTGATCTGGCAATTCACAATGCCAAACGCGGCCACGATCATGATGAAGAAAAGCAGGAAGAACATCATGTTTTTCTCCGTGGCCAGCGCGTCGAAAATTTCCGGATTCTCCTGTTTCCAGGTGACATAATTGAGATCCGGGCTGACCGTTTTTTGGAATTCGGCGGCGACCTGCGCGGCGAGAAAGGGATCGCGCAATTTCACGGCCAAGGCGTGCGCGGAGTATTCGGGCAGCGATTGCAAGTCGCGCGCATCGTCCAGCGAGACAGCGACGATCTGCGCGTTAAAATCAGGAAAACCGACATCGAAAATGCCGCGCACGGTGTAGTCTTCGGCCAGCGTCGCGACGGGGCCGTTGGTTTTGCTGGCGGCATCGGCCATTACTTCGATGGCATGATAGGAATAGATCGCCACGCGATCATCAACTTTTAACCGCATGGCGCGGGCGTAATCGCACCCCACCACAATGCCGTGATCTTCGAAATCAAATTTGCCGCTGACGATGCTCCCCGGCAATACGCTGACGCTGGCCAGGGTGGAAGCGTCGAAGCCCATCACCACCGGGGCGGAGCGGCGCGGCTCGCCTTCGGCGGGCTCGGTTTTAATGTAGTCCTGGCCGCGAATGAACGGCGACACGCC
>DASZMX010000065.1:0-14100 GCA_035551475.1 Verrucomicrobiia bacterium | reverse complement strand
GGCTTGGTGGCGCTCATTCAAGACAAGCATCCCAGCCTCAAATTCCAAGCTGATCCGTTCTTGTATCGCCTGGTCAATTCCGGAGAGCTGAAAAAGGAAGCCGCACCGGGGGGGGGTTATCTCGTATCGCAAGGCCCGCTTGCGTCCACCAACCGGAGCGAATGTTTCCGCCAAGGAATCAGCCCGCGCGCAATCCGCCGCCGACTACGAGCAGCGCAAACAGGAACTCGGCATCGCCACCAACAAACCGAAGCCTGATTAGTGAAGCCGCCCAAAGTCATTCCGCAGCCAGGGACGTTTGCCGCGCGCTTGTTGGGCACAATGGAGCAAGCCGGCGTCTCGACCGCGCAATTGTCAAAAGAACTGCGCGTCTCGCAGCCCACCGTCGTGCGCTGGCGTCACGGAATGCAGCCGCGGCACGTCTCGCAAGACCAGGTCTGGCTGGCCTTGAAGAAGATCGCGGAAGAGCGGCTCTCGCCATTCGAGCGGCTGCCGCTGATCGTCCGGGCCAATGATCCGCGCCTGGCTCGCAGAATTATTGACACCGTCTGCCGTCGTCATGGTGTGAAGTTTGCCGCGATCCTGCGGCGCGATAACCGGGCCGCCGCCGCGCGCCTGCGCTTCCTGATCGAGCATCTGCTGCATTCCTGCGCGGCGCTCCACGATCGTGAAATCGCCCGGCTGTTGCGCCGCGACGACACCTCAGTCCGCCATGGTCTGCGCGCCTTGCGCAACGAGATGGACGTCAGTCCCAAGCTCCGCGGCCAGGTGCAGCAGTGGGTGAATTATTTCACGCCGGCTGAAACGCCCGCGCTCACCGTGCTGTCACCGCCAGAATCGCCCGCCAAAATCGCATGAAAACCATTCTTAAGATCGGATATGAAGAATTTGTCCTGTCGCCCAAGACGAACGTCAACACGCTGTTGGAGGCGTTGTCCGCCGCCAAACGCGTTTACAGCCGGTATCATGGCGATAAGCGTTTTTATACCCCGCACCAGGACGGAACAAACCCAGAAGTCTCCATTGTCGTTGTTCCCGATGAACAAGTACTCGACGGAAAGCGCAAGCTGATTCCCCAAACCGCCGGTCCGGATGCTCACGGGGAAATGGTATGACCCCCGCGCAAAAGACCAAATATTTCCGCTATTGGAGCGACGCCTGCCGCGTCCATGCCTGGCGGATGCAGAAGGGCTGCATGGTCAGCGCCGGGCCCTTGGCAGCCGACTCCGAGCATGTCCACTGCGTGATGAGCGTCGCGACCAAGCTGGCCAGCCAGAAGCATCGCGCCGTCACGTCGGACGACATTCGCCACGCCGTTAATTTCATCGCCACGAAGGGCCGCGAGCTGTCATCGCAGCGGTTGACCAACAAGGAAATCAGCCGCGTCTTTCTATTGCTGCGCCTGCTGATCGACGCCGACGATCTGGAAGCCGTCAACGAGTGGATCCATCCGGAACTTGATGTGCGTCGCGGCTTGATCGCCCGGATCGGCAAAGTCCCCGGCGCGTACGTCGCGGAGATCGCGCGCGACCGTTTCGGCTCCATGTCCTGGGAGAATCTCCCGACCGATTCATTGCTCAAGCTCCTCAAGCTGCTGGGCCGCCGTGATGCCTGGAACCGCCAACCCTTCACCGTCGCCGAGCCCGAAGCGGTGGACTGCCCGTTTTAACTTATGAGCGGCGCTTCGACCACTTCCACGCGTTCCATGATGGGCTCACCGGTGAAGAAATGCCGCCATTGCCCAGTCTGGTCTCGAAACGCCAAGCAGCGAAATCCTTCGCACTTCACGAGCACGCCCTCTCTCGGCTCTGCCGCGCTGTCACCGTATGTTGTTTGGTTGTTTGTTGACATTCCTCAACTATCAGCATCTCGGGGCGCCGCGGCTCGCCCTTTTTTGCGAAGTCGTTCGCAAAATTTGAGCAGTCGTCTGTCTGCATGAGCAAGCCATCCTTCAACAGATCCGGCCAGCGCATGCTGCTAACGAAAAGTGATTTCGTCCCCGGCTCGTACCGGCGCCGGCCGTCGAACCTGCAGCGGGAGCTGACGGATAATGATCCGTTTCCCTTTGGCGTCCACAAAGGCAAGCCCATGTGGGAAGTGCCCACCAAATATCTCCGCTGGTTTTTGGAGCAGGACTGGTCCGTCAAATGGCCGTTTGTCCGCAAGTTTGCCTTGAAATCTTTTGCGCCGCCGCCTGCGCCCGAGCCGCCGCCGCCCGTCGTGGCGCCAAAATCCGATCCCGCCGCCGCGCAGCGCGCCCTGGACGAATTGGTCAAAGTGAAAAACAGCCTATGTGGAAACAACTAAACGACCAACAGCACGCACGATTGAAAGACGGAATTTGTCCGCTGTGCCTATGGCCACGCGTGATCGGAGGCCCGCGCGGCGGCGGCGCTATAAATGCCCTTTGCACCGGCTGCCTGACAGAATTTTGCCACGGAATTTTCAGCTTCATCATCGCCGAGCCGTGCGATGAAATCCGGCAGATGGAGTTCTACGGCCGCCGCTGCCGGGTCTGCGGTTGCGCGGAGACATCGCCCTGCCTCGCGCCGGGACCGTGCTCCTGGGCCGGCTGGGACATTTGCAGCGTGTGCTGGGAAGTGGCGGTCCTCGATGCCGTGTTCACTCCGCTAAGTCGCCACGCATGAGCCCACCGCGCAATCCAGCCCTCCGCTACTACGGCGCCAAGTTTCGTCTTGGCCGGTGGATCGCCTCCAATTTCCCTCCGCATATCACTTACGTGGAACCATTCGGCGGAGCCGCAGGCGTGCTACTGCGCAAGGAGCCTTCCCCTGTTGAAGTGTATAACGATCTCGATTCGGGCGTGGTGAATTTCTTTCGCGTGCTGCGAGAGCAACCGCAGGCCTTGTTTCGCTCCGTCGATCGGACGCCTTTTGCGCGAGAAGAATTTGACCAGGCGTTTGAGTATCACCCCAATCCACTGGAGGATGCTCGCCGGTTTTTTGTGTCCTCCTGGCAGGGCTTCGGCGGTTCGCGCCACAAAAGCACCGGGTGGAAAATCCAGCGTGGTCTATGGGAGAAATCTCGCGCGAACCAATTGCAAGAATGGCACTCTGCCAAACGCAATCTAGTGCGGGTGGCATGGCGTTTGCGCGATGTGCAAATCGAACACGCGGATGCGCTGGATGTCATTCGGAGGTTTGACACGGAGCAGACGCTCTTTTATGTGGATCCGCCCTATCCCACGGACACCCGTAATGTGAGCTGGTGCAAGGGAGCTTACGCCTTTGAATATTCAATGGCGGATCATACGCACTTGGCAAATCTCCTTTGCCGGATCAAGGGCATGGCGATCGTCAGCACGTATCCCAACCCGTTCTATGACCAAGCGTTTGCCGGCTGGGTGAAACTGAGCACTACCTCACAGACAATGAATAAAACCGTGGCGACGGAGCTGATTTATTTGTCCCCACGAGCCGCTGAGTTATGAGCGCCGCGCCGCAACTTGACCTGTTCAGGATGGACCCGAAAAGTCCAAACTGCGCATTTTTGGTCGAGCTGCTCAAGGGCCAGGACTGGCGCACCGCCGCCGAGCTGCTCAAGGCCATCGGCCACGACGACACCGAAAGCGGCCGGCGCAGCCTGCGCGCGGTCGCCGAGGCCAGCGAGGGCCGCATTGCCGGCGGACAGAAGGGCTACAAGCTCGTGGACGAAATGACCATCGAGGAATTCAAGCATTACCGCGACTGGATGCTCTCTCAGGCGCGCAAGATGGAGAGCCGCGTCATCCAGGCCGACAAAGTATTTTACAGCCGCCAGCCCGTGCCCGTATGAACCAATTGACCTGATGCAATTCGTCACACCACAACCCTGGGATGATTTAGTCGCGAAGCTGGGCAGCCAGTCCATCGTCGGCAGCACCCTCAATTCTTTTGAGTGGTCCAACATTCCAGTTGGTCTGCGGGAGAATGCGTTCTTCTCTTCCACTGTGGAGGATGTCCGTTTTCTGCAATCGCTCCGGGACGCGTTGAATGATTTTCTTGCCAATAATAAAGAGACCTTGCCTGATGGGTCGGTCGCCCTGGCAATGGGCAGTCGCGCGCAGTTTGTCCGGGACATGAACGAGCTGGCCGTGAGCCGCGGCCTGGGGCCGTTGGATCCGGACGATGCCGGGACGCTGAAAGACATCACGAGCCAAAGCCGGCTGAGCCTGATTTTCAACACGAAGACCCAGCAGATGTATTCCTATGGCTATTGGAAACAGGGCATGGATCCCGATCTGTTGGATGAATTTCCCGCGCAACGATTCATCCGCGTGCAGGACGTCAACAAACCGCGCCTGGTCCATCAAAACAACGAAGGCGTGGTCAAGCTTAAGACGGACCTGACTTTTTGGCTTTCGATGAACGATCCGTCGTTCGGCGGTTTCGGCGTGCCGTGGGGCCCGTGGGGCTTCAACAGCGGCATGGGCGAAGAGGACGTGGATCGGGAAGAATCCGAGCGCATGGGCCTGATCAAGCCGGGCGAAAAGCCGGATCCCATCGTCAAGGACGTCAACGATCACCTCCAGGCGAGCGTCGAGGGATTGGACGATGACATGATCGCGCATTTAAAGAACACCTTTGGCGATCAAATCGACGTCCAGGGTGGCGCGGCCGTCTGGACAAACACTGCGCCAGCAGACGAACCTGAGGCCCCGCCCGCGCCGGTGGCGCCGCCAGCGGACAACACAGAATCTCTTCCCGCGATCCTGGATCGGCTTGGTCTGACCAACAACGACGCCGTCACCGCAGATGACATGCGCGCTTTGGTCAACGAATTGAAGGAATCAGAACCCGCCAGCGTGGACGATGCCGTAACATCCATCACCGGAACGCTCCGCAAAGGTAGTCTGACGAAAGCGGCGATCAAGCAGCACGCCCAAGACTTTTTGGCGTTTGTGCCGCCAGCCGTTGTGAAGGATTTGCCGGATTTAAAAATTGAGGTCCGCCCACTCTTTGGGGCCAATGGGATTTATCACCGCGGCACGATCTCTTTAAATGATAGCCTGAATGACTTGCCTCCGGATGAAGCCAGGCGGGTTATATTCCATGAGATGGAGCACTGGCTGCATATCGACGGGCCCAGCGACGCTTTCCGGAAAGCCATCAAAGACCACTTTACGGCGCGCACCGCCGGCGAAGCCGTCGTGTCCCTGCCCTTATACGGCAGCCCTGGCAAGCTGGATAAATGGTATGAAAGCTACGCCGGGAAAATTTACGATTTCGAGTTCAAGAGCCCTGGAGGCCTGGAGATCCCGACTCGCTATGTAGAGACGCTCACGAAGGATCCCGCCGCTCTGGCCAGGTTGTGGAATTCGGATCCTTATTTTCGTGAAACCTTAACGATCGTCCTGCAAGGATTTTTTAAATGATCACGGTGATTTGCATACTCACACTCCCGGATGGCGCCACTGTCACCGGCACGCTCCGCGCCGAGTCTGCCCAGGGCTCTTATCCTATCCAATACACCGGCGCGGTGGAACGGCTCACGGATCGCTGCCAGACCGGCGACGCCACCGACCTTAAGGCGCTGTTTACACTTCAAGCCTTGGCCTCGCATGGCAGCTTGTCCGTGTCAGAAACCGGGCTCTACGAACGCTGGGCAGATTGATTGCAGACCCTCTTCACACGATATGCAGAAGCGATCTCGCCACACCCTTTTCAAAATCGGTTCCTCCGATCTCGCGGGCCGTTTTTCCGTCATTGTGTGAAACACGGCCTTCCTGCCGCGCAAGTCGTTGGTATTTAACTTCTCCGGCCTGATATAGGCTGTTTCAGGCTTTCCTTTGGGTCTCGGCAGCCCCGCGTTCTTTGCGTTCCACGAAAACCCTACCATCCGCGCGCCTAAAAATCCGCGCGTCTTGCGCCGCCCAGCCATCGCGCCCGCACTCGGCATTGTGGTTATCTGCGCCTATCTGTGGCTAACTGCGCCCAGCGGCGCATTTTGCTCCCCCTGCGCGCCCCGCATCGAATTCCGTTGCCACCCATTCGCGTGCAGCCTAATTATCCTATTCTATGACAAAGACATTCTTCGCCCTCGCCGCGGCGGCCTCCTGGTGCATCGCCACCGCCGTCGCCGCCCCTGTGGAAGTGTATCTCACCGCCAAAGACTCCACTAATCGCCTCTCCAAAATGGCCGATGCCGATTGGGTCAGCGGCGTGCCCGTGGGCGAGAAGGAAGAATGGATTTTCATCGACCCGGCAAAGACGTTCCAGACTGTCCTCGGCATTGGCGGAGCCTTGACGGACGCCGCCGCCGAGACTTTTTACAAATTGCCCAAAGCCAAACAGGAGGAAATCCTGCGCGCCTATTTTGACCCGCAGCACGGCATCGGTTACACCCTCGGACGCACGCATATTCATAGCTGCGACTTCTCCAGCGAAAGTTACACCTACGTCAAGGATGGCGACACCTCCCTGGCCAGTTTTGACATCGCGCACGACCTCAAATACCGCGTGCCGTTCACCCAGGCCGTTCTAAAAACCGCCGGCCCCGGATTCACGATTTTCGCCAGCCCCTGGAGCCCGCCCGCGTGGATGAAAGACAACAATAATATGCTGCACGGCGGCAAGTTGAAGCCTGAATTTTACGACACGTGGGCGCGCTATTACGGCAAATTCATTCACGCTTACGAGCATGAAGGCATTCCCATCTGGGGCCTCACCGTCCAAAACGAGCCGCTCGCCAATCAAACCTGGGAATCGTGCATTTATTCCGCCGAGGACGAGCGTGATTTCGTGAAAAATCATCTCGGGCCCGCCCTCCGTCAGGCCGGTCTTGGCGACAAGAAGATTATTGTCTGGGATCACAATCGCAGCCTCATGTTCACCCGCGCCGCCACGGTGCTCGACGATCCGCAGGCCGCCCAATACGTATGGGGCGTCGGCTATCATTGGTACGTCGGCGATCATTTCGACAACGTCCGCCGAGTCAAGGAAGCCTATCCCGCCACCCATTTGCTTTTCACCGAAGGCTGCCGCGGACCGTACGATTTCAGCAAAATCAACGACTGGGATGCTGGCGAAGCCTACGGCAAATCCATGGTCGAAGACTTCAATAACGGCGTCGAAGGCTGGACGGATTGGAATGTTTTGCTCGACGAACAAGGCGGGCCGAATCATGTGCAAAACTTTTGTTTCGCCCCGCTCCACGGCGACACCAAGACCGGCGAACTGCATTACATGAATTCATTTTATTACATCGGCCATTTTTCCAAATTCGTCCGGCCCGGCGCGCGGCGCATCATCAGCTCCTCCTCCACGGATCGCCTGACCACCACCGCCTTTGTCAATAAAGATGGAAAAATCGCCGTGGAAGTCCTGAACCTCACAGACGAAGGCCAGCCGTTTAATTTGCGGTTGCACGATAAAATCACCCGGCATCAAAGCCCGGCGCATTCCATCATGACCTTGCTCATCAAGTGAAATTCCTCGCCCTCCTTTTCCTCGGCGCCGCCCTCCTGCGCGCCGAGGCGTCGCCTTCTTACTATCCCCAGCCTCTGAAGGATGCGACGGCGGTGTATCTCAGTCCGAGCGGCGGCGACGATACCCTGCCGCTCCAGCAAGCGATCAATCGCGTCCAGGAAACCAACGGCCAGGGCATCGTTTTTCTCGCCCCCGGGAATTACAGCATCAGCAACACCGTTTACATCTGGCCGGGCATCCGCGTTCTCGGGTGCGGCCCGCAACGCCCGCGCCTCACCCTGCCCGCGCACACGCCGGGTTTCGACGATCCCACCCACGAACGCGTAATGCTGTTTTTCGCAGGCGGACGCCCCGGCTTCGGCCGCAACCGCTCCCGCAACGCCGCCTCCAGCAAAGGCCCCGTCCCCGACGCCACGCCCGGCACATTTTATTCCGCGCTCGCCAACATCGATCTCGACGTCGCGGAAAGAAATTCCGGCGCCGTGGCCATTCGCGCGCATTACGCGCAACATTGTTTTCTCGCGCACATGGATCTCCACCTCGGTCCCGCGCTCGCCGGCATCCATGAAGGCGGCAACGTCGTGGAAGACGTTCACTTTTTCGGCGGCGCCCACGCCATTTGGACGTCCAAGCCATCGCCGGGCTGGCAATTCACCTTGATTGATTGCTCATTCGAAGATCAACGCGAGGCCGCCATCCTGGAACGTGAAGCCGGCCTCACGCTCATCCGCCCGCAATTTCGCCATGTGCCGTCTGCCGTCGAGATCGAGCCGGACTTCGCCGACGAGCTCTGGGTGAAAGATGCCCGTCTCGAAAACATCTCCGGGCCCGCCTTCATTTTCGGCCTCGAAAAAAATCCACGCAACGAAATCAATTTGGAAGGCATCACCTGCCGCGATGTCCCCACCTTTGCCAAACTGCGCGACAGCGGTTCCGCCTTCAATGCGCCCGGAAACATTTACGGCGTTAGAACATTTTCCCACGGCCTGGCCTACGCCGACATCGGAACGACGCCCGAGATCAAAACCACCTTCGACGCCACGCCGCTCGCCTCCCTGCCCGCAACCGCAGAAAGTGATGTACGCTCCCTGCCGGACGCCGCCAGATGGGTCAACGTGCGCGACCTCGGCGCCAAGGGCGACGGTGAAACCGACGACACGGACGCTTTGCAAAACGCCATCGCCTCGCACGCTTCACTTTTTTTTCCGATGGGATTTTACATTGTCCACGACACGCTCACCTTGCGGCCTGATACCGCGTTAATCGGCCTGCATCCCGGCGCCACGCAAATCATCCTACCCGACGGAACCGAGGCGTACCAAGGCGTCGGCGGCCCGAAAGCCCTGCTAACCGCGCCGCCCGACGGCAGCAACATCGTGATCGGCATCGGCCTCTACACCAGCGGAAACAATCGCCGCGCCGTGGCGGCGCTCTGGAAGGCGGGCTCGCATTCCATGATGAACGACGTCCGCTTTCTCGGCGGACACGGCACGCCTCTCCCCAATAAATCGCGCGAAAACCCGTACAATCCCACCCATTCCGCCGATCCAGATCCCGCGCGCAAATGGGACAGCCAATATCCCAGCCTCTGGGTCACCGACGGCGGCGGCGGCACGTTTCTGGACATTTGGACGCCCTCCACGTTCGCCCAAGCCGGCATGATGGTTACCGACACCACGACGCCGGGGCGCGTCTATCAACTATCCAGCGAACATCACATCCGTTACGAACTCCAGGTGCATCACGCCGCGCATTGGAGCTTCACGGCTCTGCAAACCGAGGAAGAGCGCGGCGAAAGCGGCTTCGCCCTGCCCATTGAAATCGAAAACAGCGACGACCTCACCTTCGCCAACTTCCACGCCTATCGCGTCATCAGCTCCATCCAACCATTTCCCTGGACGGTCAAGGTTTCCAATTCTCGCGACATCCATTTTCGCAACGTGCATATCGACAGCAACAGCAAAGTCAGCTTCGATTCCTCCGTTTTCGACCAGACGCACGGCGTGGAAATTCGCCAGCGCGAATTCGCTTCCCTCGACATCTCCGGCCACGCCCCCGCGCCTTCCACCAACGCCACCGCCGAGAAACTGGCCGCAGGTTTTTATAACATTTCCGGCGGAGCCGTTGCGTCCAACGGTGATTTCTATTTCATAGACTCCCGCTGGCAACGCCTTTACCGCTGGGACGCATCCGCCCGCCGCCTGACGACAGCGTGCGATTTCCCGCTCGACCCGGATAATCTGGCGGGCCCGCAAATGGTTATCTCCTATTCCGGCAATGCTTGCGTGTACACGCTCGGCTCGAATAACAGCGTCACCCTCCTCAAGCCTGAACCCGTCGCCGCACGCCCGGGAAAAGATATTTATCTGCCCGTAAGCGATTGGCGTCTCAACCGCCGTTCGCTGGGCCATCCCGCCGCGCAATTCGTCTCGCCGGACGGCCAAAGCATTTTGCCGGTGGGCGAGGATTTTCTCGATGGCGCCACCAGTTGGGGCGTGAAATCCGCTCCGCCGATGCGCGCCTTCGGGCTCGCGCGCGCCGTGCCGGGTCAGCCCTTTTATGTGACAGAGGAGGCGGATTTGCGCACCTGGGCGGCGGACGTCCAACCCGATGGCGGCCTTGCGAACTTCCGGCTCTTCGCGGAACAAGGCGGCGAAGGCGTGACCGCGGATGACGCCGGAAATGTCTATATCGCCGCCGGTGAGATTTACGTTTATAACTCCGCCGGCCAGCCCTTGCGCGCCATCCATGTGCCCGAGCGTCCCACCCAGCTTCTTTTTGGTGGCGCCGATCACCGCACCCTTTTCATCACCGCGCGCACCTCACTTTATGCCATTCATTTGTAAGGGCGCATCTTTGCGCTTTTGTTTTTCCACTTTACAGGTAGGATGGCGGCGATTTTGGACGGGTGGAGAATCGCTTTTGCCGCGCTTCGGCGCGGCGAGGGAGGAAAGTCCGAACACCAGAGGGCGCGATGCCGCGTAACTGCGCAACGCTGTTGCGCCAGATACACGCGGGCGGGGCGCCGAAATGCGTCTTGACGGAAAGTGCCACAGAAAATCAGACCGCCGGGCCCGCAAGGGCGCGGCAAGGGTGAAAAGGTGAGGTAAGAGCTCACCGCTTGTTCAGTAATGAACAGGGCACGGAAAACCCCATCGGGTGCAAGGCCAAATAGGAAACCCCGGAGCGGCCCGCTCCACGCCGCCTGCGGGCGGACAGGTTTCGGGTACTGGCTGCTGAGACAAATGATTCTCTCCCCTCGCTTGCGGGGGCAGACAGAATTCGGCTTACAGCCCGTCCAAAATCACTTTGCCGCCGGCCGCTCCCAGCCGCCGCCGAGCGCGCGGTAGAGCTGGATCACCGAGAGCAATTGGTCGAGCTGGATTTGCGTGAGGGTGTTTTCGGCGGGAAATAAAAGCTGTTGCTCCTGCAACACTTCATAATAACTCGCGCGCCCTTGGGTGAAGCGCTCATTGGCGAGTTTCACCGCTTCCTCGTAAGCGGCGACGGCGCGGGTTTGCTCAATGCGCTCCGCCGCGAAAATATCGCGGCCCGCCAAAGCGTCAGCCACCTCACGAAAGGCGGTCAATATCGTTGACTCATACTCGAGACGCGTTTCATCCCACACCGCCCGGGCGGCATGATACTGCGATTTGAGCAAGCCGCCTTCAAAGATGGGGCCGGCCAAGCCGGCGGCCACCGTCCAGGCATTATTGGCGCCGGCGGTGAAAGTGGAAAGCTCCGAGCTGGTCTGGCCGAGCAAACCGGTGAGCGTGAGCCGGGGGAAAAAATCAGCCTTGGCCACGCCGATCAGCGCATTGGCGGAGCGCAAATTATCCTCCGCCTGGCGGATGTCCGGGCGCCGCTCCAACAAAGCGGACGGCAACCCCGGCGGCACATCCGGCGACAATTCCTCCGCGAGCAAGCCCCTGCCCCGCGCCACCGCCCTGGGATTCACGCCCAGCAACATGCAGATCAGGTTCTCCTGCGCAATGGTCTGGCGTTGAATTTCCAGTGCGGACGTGGCGGCGGATGCCATCAACGCCTCGGCGGAAGCGACCTCCAGTTTCGAGGCCACGCCGCCACGATAACGCTCGCTGAAAATTTTCAGGCTCTGGCCAAACGAATTGGTGCTGTCGCAGGCAATGCGAAATTCCTGATCCAGCGCGAGCAATTGAAAATAAGCCTGGGCGACATCGGCGACCAAAAGGCTGAGGATGTTGCGACGGCCTTCCTCGCTGGCGAAAAACTGGGCGCGCGCCGACTCGTTCAACCGACGAATGCGGCCGAACAAATCAATTTCCCAGGAGACATTGGCATCCGCCAGAATGCCCATGCCGGATTTGCCGCCCGTGCTGGCCGGCACGTTGTTTTGCACATTCTTCCCCACCCCGATGCCGCCCAAATAATTGACCTGCGGAAAAAAGAGCGAGCGATTTTCGCCCCAGATGGCGCGCGCCTGCTCGACCCGGGCCGCCGCGATGCGGGCGTCATGATTGTTGGTCAACGCTGTCCGAATCAGATTTTGCAGGGTGGGATCGCTGAAGACCTGCCACCAGGCCAGATCGCCCAGGGAATTGGTCGCCAAGGCGCCGCCGCGAAAAACCGGCGGGGCTTGCACCGGCGGACGATGATAATCCGGCCCGACCGCGCACCCCGCAATCGTCAAAAATAGAATGGCGCACAGCCAGTTTCTCATGCGCCTTCCTTTTTTTCCGGGGGACGCCCCGGCGGCGTCTCCTCATGTTTTTCCGCGTGGTCCTTATTATGGTGCGAAAGCCGCTCCACCACGTAAAAATTCACGGGAATGATGAAGATGCCGAGCAAAGTCGAGCCGAGCATGCCGCCAATGACCACGGTGCCGAGCGTCTCGCGCGACACCCCGCCGGAGCCGGTGGCAAACCAAAGCGGCAAGCAGCCCAGCACGAACGCAAACGAGGTCATCAAAATTGGCCGCAACCGAATGCGCGCGCCGGTTAAGGCCGCTTCCTTGAACGATTTGCCTTTGTCCGCCTCCACCTTGGCGAATTCGACAATCAGAATGGCGTTCTTGGCCGACAAGCCGATAAGCATGATCAAGCCAATCTGGACGTAAACATTGTTCTCGAATTGACGCGAGGTCAGGGCAAGGAACGCGCCGAGGACCGCCACAGGCGTGCTGATCAAAACACTGATCGGCAGCGACCAGCTTTCATAAAGGGCGGCCAAAATCAAAAAGACAAATGCGAGAGACAAGCCAAAAACGGCGATACGCGGCACGCCTTTCGAAGCCTGTTGCTCCTGAAAGGACATGCCAAAATAATCGAACCCCATCTCACTTTTCGGCATGGTTTTCGCAAAAACATCCTCGAGCGCGGCATTCGCCTGCGCGGAACTGTAACCCGCGGCGGCGCTGCCATTGATTTGTGCGCAACGATATTCGTTGTAGTGCATGACAAATTCCGGGCCGGTGCGATGGGAGATTTTCACCACCGACGTGAGCGGCACGCTTTGGCCCGCGCGGTTGCGGACATAAAACAATCCGATGTTTTCGATCTGGGAGCGGTATTCGCTTTCAGCTTCGACATACACCTGCCATTGGCGTCCGAAACGATTAAAATAATTGACAAAGTATCCGCCCATGAAGGTCTGGAGCGTCTTATAAACTTCGCTGAGGTCCAGGCCGAGTTTCAGAACCTTATCGCGGTCCACTTCCACGCAAACCTGCGGCGTGTCCGGCAAATAGGTGGTGTTCAAGCCGGTCAACTCCGGGCGTTTCCGCGCGGCAGTCATGAAGGCATCGAGGTTGGTCGTAAGGAATGAAGGATCGTGCCCAGCCCGGTCTTCCAAAATAAACGTGAACCCACCCGAGGTGCCGACGCCTGGAATGGCCGGCGGCGAAAAGCTGACGGAACGGGCTTCAGGCAATTGGTCCAGCTCGTGATTAAGCCGGGTGCGAATGGCGGAGAATTGTTCGGAGGCTTTTTTGCGCTCGTCCCACGGCTTCAGCGTCACAAAAAACAGCGCATTGTAGGTGGTCTGCGCCTGGCTCAAAATGCTGAACCCGAGAACCGTGGTGTAATATTGAATCGAGGAATCCTGCGCCAAAATTTTCTCGACCTTCTGGCAATAGGCGTCCGTGCGCTCGAACGAAGCAGCATTGGGCAGCTGCACGTTGATGTAAGCATAGCCCTGGTCTTCCTCCGGCAAAAACGACGAAGGCAAATGCTGCCCGAGCAACACCGCAGCCACCGTGACTCCCGCCAGCAAAACCAGGCTCAACACGCTGCGGCGAATCAAGATCGTGCTCCAATGCACATAGCCATCAGTCGCTTTCCCGAACACCCGGTTAAACCACGCAAAAAAACGAGCCAGCGGGCCGTGCGATTCCTTTTTGGGCCGAAGCAGCAACGCCGCCAGCGCCGGACTGAGCGACAGGGCGTTGAAGGCCGAAAAAATCACCGAGATGGCGATGGTCAACGCGAATTGCTGATAGAGGCGCCCTGTGATGCCCGGAATGAAAACTGTGGGCACGAACACCGCCGCCAGAATGAGCGCAATAGCCACCACCGGGCCAGCCACCTCTTCCATGGCTTTAAACGCGGCATCCTTCGGCGACAACCCCTCCTCGATATGCCGCTCCACCGCCTCGACCACGACAATGGCGTCATCGACCACCAACCCGATGGCCAGC
>DASZMX010000064.1:0-26653 GCA_035551475.1 Verrucomicrobiia bacterium | reverse complement strand
GTGTCGAGACGGGCCGCAATGCTCGCAAGCGCCCCTAGCGTTTCTTCTTTTGAAAGCAACCCCGCGCGAGCCGACAGCACATAGCCCCAAAATTGCGTTTGTCCCTCGTAAACCCAAAGGAGGCTGTCCCCCATGGGCGCGCGAAAATCCGGCGTCCAAAGGTCGGCCGGCCGACGGAATTTGCCGTTCCAACTGTGGGTGAATTCGTGCGCCAACAATTCGCGTCGCGGCCGGTTGTCGCTCCATTCCGTAAAATAATTGGCGCCGACGCTATTCTCGGAGCTGCGATGATGTTCAAGCCCAATCGGACCTTGACGCCCGCTCAACGCGAGGAGGAAATCGTAATGATCGTAATGCTGCGCCCCGAAAAGCTTCACGGCTTGCGCGACGAGGTTGCGATATAATTCAATCTGTTCCGGGGTCGCGGCCAGTTGCTCCGGTTGGTCGGCCATGACATGGAGCGTCACGCCGGGCGCGAGCGTTTCCACGCGCGTGTGCGCGCCCGCGAAAATGGGGCTGTCCACGAGCGTGTCAAAATTGGCTTCTTTGAAATAAAGCGTTGATCCCTCCTGCCGCGCGACTTCCAGCGCGGTCGCCGCCTTCCAGCCGGGCGGCAAGGTCACGGACGCCTGCACGTTGATTCGCCGCACATAATAGCCGGCGGGATAAAGTGACACCGCGTTCCATTCGAGATTGAGCATGTCCGGGGTGGTCACGACGCGACCTTGCGCCGGGTCGGTGGGCGCGAGAAACTGAAATTCCGCCTCCACTTGCGAAGCGCCGGCGGGCATGTCCAGGTGAAACGCAAACACATCGGTCACATCGCGCCGCCAATGAATCGGGCGACCGCCGACGGTGAATTTTAACCCCGCCAACTCCGCAATCGGCCCGCTGTCGGTGTGGTTTCCGGGCAGCCATTTCGGATACAGCAGCGTCAACGCGCCGGGCGACGCCGGGATCGTCTCATGGACGCGAAAAATGCCGCGCACATGGTCTGTGGCGTCCACCTTTTCGATGATGACGCCCGGATAATTGACGTCGCGCGCGGCCGGGATGCCGTCGATCCTGGCTTGCGCCAGCGGCGCACTGTTTTGGGCGAAGGCCAGCATGGGCCAGGCGGCCAATCCGATCCAAAAGAGTCGTCGGCTCATCATGTTGCAGAAATGTCGCTGAATAGGTTGAACGGGCGGCAGTCTAAAGACCGCGCGTTGCGGCACAAGCAGATTTTGACCCGCAGGATGCGGGGTGATAGGTTTGGCCTATCAATGGGCGCGCCCAAGAAGTATTAGCACGCCATCGGGCGGGCAGGTACTTTCGAGCGGTGGAACGCGGTCTTTACATGAAAATAGCTCAAATTTCCAAAGTATGTGGATTGTCGCCCTAGCCCTGCGGCGCCCCTATACGTTTGTGGTCTGCGCGATTGCGTTGCTTTTGCTGACGCCGTTTATTTTATTGCGCACCCCGACGGACATTTTTCCGGCCATCGATATTCCGGTGATCAGCGTCATTTGGCAATATTCCGGCCTGGACGCCCAGAACATCGAGCAGCGCCTCGTCTGGATTCATGAGCGCGCCATGACGGCCACGGTCAATGACGTGGAACATATCGAATCCACTTCCTACAATGGAGTGGGGATCATCAAGGTTTTCTTGCAGCCGGGGGCCTCGGTGGATGCGGGCGTCGCGCAGGTCACTGCGGTGGCGCAGACCGTTCTCAAGCAAATGCCCCCCGGCCAGACGCCGCCGCTCATCATTCGTTACAACGCCTCCACCGTGCCGATTTTGCAATATAGCATCACGAGCCGCACGCTCCCCGAGCAGGCCATCTACGATATCACGCTCAACCAAATTCGCGTGGGTCTCTCCACGGTGAAAGGGGCCGTCATGCCGTGGCCTTATGGCGGACGCACCCGGTTGGTGTCCGTCGATCTTGATCTTTCGGCGTTGAAGGCCAAGAGCCTTAAACCCACCGATGTCGTGGATGCCATCAGCCGCCAGAATTTAATTCTGCCCGGCGGCACGGCCAAGATCGGCTCCACCGAATACGATTTGGAAGTCAACAGCGCCCCGCGCGTGCTGACGGAATTGAACGATCTCCCCATCAAAACCATCAACGGCGCGACCATTTACGTGCGCGACGTCGCGCAGGTTCGTGATGGATTCGCCCCGCAGCAAAATGTAGTGCGGCGCGATGGCATCCGTGGATCGCTCTTGACCGTGATGAAAGGCGGCGCCGCTTCCACCCTGGACATTGTCAAAGGCATTAAAGCCGCGCTGCCGCCGCTCCTCACGCAAATTCCGCCGGAAATGCAGGTGCGCGAATTTGCCGATCAATCCCTGTTCGTGCGCGCCGCCATTCGCGACGTTTTGAAGGAAGGATTGGTGGCCGCGGCCTTGACGGCGGTGATGATTCTTCTCTTCATCGGTTCCTGGCGGAGCACGTTTATCATCGCGCTCTCCATTCCGCTGTCGGTTCTCAGTTCGCTGGCGGTTTTGAGCGCGCTGGGGGAGACGATCAATTTGATGACTCTGGGCGGCTTGGCGCTCGCGGTGGGCATTCTGGTGGATGACGCCACGGTGGAAATTGAAAACGTGCACCGCCAAATGGCGCTCGGCAAGCCGCTCAAGCAGGCGATTCTGGATGGCGCGCAGGAAATCGCGTTGCCGGCGTTTGTTTCGACGTTGTGCATCTGCATTGTCTTTGTCCCGATGTTTCTTTTGACCGGGGTGGGGCGTTATCTTTTCGTGCCGCTGGCGGAGGCGGTGGTGTTCGCGATGCTCGCCAGCTATGTGCTTTCCCGCACGCTGATCCCGACGCTCGTGATGTGGTTTTACCAAAACTACAATTATTACGAAGAGCATGAGCAGCATGGTTGCGACCGCAAATTATCGCCTTGGATGCGGCCCTTCGCGGCATTGCAATCGGGCTTTGAGAAGCGCTTTGAACGATTGCGCGAACGGTACACCTGCCTGCTCGCGGGCGCCCTGGCGCAACGCGCCTGGTTCGCCGTGGGTTTTCTGGCCCTCTGCGGCGCTTCGTGGCTGCTGCTGCCATTGCTCGGGCAGGACTTTTTCCCGAACGTGGACGCCGGCCATATCCGCCTGCACGTCCGCGCCCGCAGCGGCACGCGCGTGGAGGAAACGGCGCGCCTGGTCGATGAAATCGAGGCTTCCATTCGCCGCCGCATCCCGGCGCGCTATGTGGAGGGCATACTTGACAATATCGGCATTCCCAATTCCGGCATCAGCACCAGCTATAGCAATAACGGGCTCATCGGCACCGGCGACGCCGATATCTTGATCTCCTTGCAGCCGGGCCATCCGCCCACGGATAATTACGTGCGCGACCTGCGCTTCGCGTTGAACAAGGAATTCCCGGGCAACCTGTTTTATTTCCTGCCCGCCGACATCGTGAGCCAGACGCTCAATTTCGGCATCCCGGCTCCGCTCGATATCCAAATCACGGGGCGCAATCAGGTGAAGAACCGCGAAGTCGCGGCGCGGTTGGTGGAAAGGATGCGCGCGATTCCCGGCGCGGTGGACATTCGCGTGCAGCAGCCCGCCGATTTGCCGAAAATGCTTTTTTCAGTTGATCGCACGAAAGCCGCGGAAATGGGCTTGAGCGAATCGGATGTGGCCAATCAGCTTTTGTTGAGTGTGAGCGGCAGCGGCCAGGTTTCGCCCGCGTACTGGCTCAATCCGGAGTTGGGCATTCAATACTTGATCAATACGCGCGCGCCGGAGCGCGTGCTGGATTCCGTGCAGGCCCTCGACACGCTTCCCGTCAGCGCGGGCCAGCCGGGGCAGGGGAATTCCCAGATTCTGGCCAACGTCGCCACGATGCTCCGCACCAATGGCGTTCCGGCCGTTTCGCATTATGATGAAGTCCAGGTGATCGACGTTTTCGGCAATGTCAGCGGGCGCGATCTCGGCGGCGTGCTGCATGATCTCGAGCCGCTCATGGCGCAGGCCCGCAAGGAACTGCCGCGCGGCAGCTTTTTGAAACTGCGCGGCCAGGCCACCACCATGCATTCCAGTTACATCGGGTTGGGGCTCGGCATGGTCGGCGCCATCGTGTTGATTTATCTCCTGCTGGTCGTGAATTTTCAAAGCTGGCTCGATCCGTTCATCATCATCACCGCCCTGCCCGGGGCGTTGGCGGGCGTGATGTGGGGTTTGTTCTTGACGTTTACCACCATGAGCGTGCCCGCGCTCATGGGCGCCATCATGTGCCTCGGCGTCGCCACGGCCAACTCTGTGCTGGTCGTCACTTTTGCCCGTTTGAACTTGGACAAGGGCATGCGTCCGCTGGAAGCGGCGCTGCATGCCGGCGCGGGCCGTTTGCGGCCCGTCTTGATGACCGCGCTGGCCATGGTCATCGGCATGTTGCCGATGAGTCTGGCGCTCGGGGAAGGCGGCGAACAAAACGCGCCGCTCGCCCGCGCGGTGATTGGCGGCCTGATTTTTGCCACCGTCGCCACCTTGTTTTTTGTGCCGGTTGTTTTTAGCCTCATGCACCGGCGCGCTCCGGCGCGGGACGTGGCGCTGCCTGAAACCCACGACCTTGAGGCCGTCACCGCTTTAGCCGAATTAAAATGAAAGAGTCTGAACTTAATTCAACGAACGTTGTTCCGTCGCGCCTGGGCCGGTGGGCGGTTCTTGTTTGCGTGCTTTTTGTCATTGCCCTGGTGGCCGGATTGATCCCGCGTTGGCGCCACGAAAAGGAATTGAAGCGCGACACCGCCGAACTCGCCGTGCCCACCGTGAATGTCGTGGCGGCCGTGCCCGGCAAACCGCAAACCGGCCTGACCCTTCCCGCCGAGGTGCGCCCCTTTGTGGAAGCTCCGATTTACGCCCGCGCCAACGGTTATTTGACGAAGTGGTATGTCGATCTCGGCGCCAAAGTGGACGCCGGCGCCTTGCTGGCGGAAATCGACACGCCGGATCTGGACCAGGAATTGATCGCCGCCCAAGCCGGGCTGGCCCAGGCGCAAGCCGCTTACGCGCTCGCCAAGGTCACGGCGGATCGCTGGGCGGAGTTGATGAAAACGTCCAGCGTCAGCGAACAGGAAAACGCGGAAAAAGGCGCCGATCTCAAATTAAAAGAGGCTAACGTTGATGCGGCCAAAGCCACCGTGCAGCGTTTCCAGGACTTGAAGGCATTTACGCGCGTGGTGGCGCCATTTGCCGGGACCGTTACGGCGCGCGATATTGACATGGGTGACTTAATTACGTCGGGCAAGGAATTGTTTCGCCTGGCGGACACCCGGACGTTGCGCATCTATGTGCGCGTGCCGCAATCCGCCATGCCGGGCGTGGCCGTGGGCGGCGAGGCTGACATTACCGTTCCAGAAATCGCCGGGCGGAACTTCCCCGCCAAAGTCGTGCGCACGGCGGGCGCCATGGATGCCAATTCCCGCACGCTTTTGACGGAGCTGGATGTGGACAATGGCAAAAGCGAATTGACCGCCGGCTCCTACGCGCAGGTCACGTTTCACGATTTGAACCGCGTCGCGGCTCTGACGTTGCCTTCGAATACTTTGCTCTTTCGCTCCGAGGGGCCGGAGGTCGGCGTCGTCCATGCCGATGGCCAGGTGGAATTGCGCCACGTCATGCTCGGACGCGATTTTGGCTCTGCCATGGAAGTTTTGTCTGGCATCAGCGCCGGGGAACGGGTGATTCTGAATCCGTCAGACTCCCTGGTCGATGGCGCCAAAGTTCGGTTGAACGAGGCCGCGCCGGGCCCGGTGGCTGAACGATAAACATGCTCGCCAAACGGATTATTCCCTGCCTCGACGTCCACGATGGCCACGTCACTCGCGGCGTCCAGTTTGGCAAGGCCGAAGCCGGCGAACTTCGCAACGTCGGCGATCCTGTCGAACTCGCCGTCCGCTACAACGAGCAGGGCGCCGATGAAATGGTTTTCTTCGACATCACCGCCAGCGCCCACGGCCGCGCGACGATGATTAGTGTGATTGAACGCGCCGCCGACCAATGCTTCATGCCCCTCACCGTCGGCGGCGGCATTCGTTCGGTTGATGACATGTTCGCGATGCTGCGCGCCGGCGCCGATAAAATCAGCATCAACTCTTCCGCCCTCGCCACGCCGGAGCTTATCCGCCAGGGCGCGGAAAAATTTGGCAGCCAATGTGTGGTGGTCTCCATTGATGCCAAGAAAACGGCGCCGGAGCGCTGGGAGGTTTTTTCGCATGGCGGACGGAAGGCCACGGGCCGGGAAGCGTTGGCATGGGCCCAGGAAGCCGTGGCGTTGGGGGCCGGGGAAATCGTCCTGAATAGCATTGACGCCGACGGCACGAAGGCCGGGTTTGATCTGGTCATCACGCGGCGCGTTAGCGAAGCCGTGGGCGTGCCGGTGGTGGCCAGCGGCGGCGCGGGCAAGGTCGAGGACATGGCTGCGGTCCTGCTGGAGGGCAAAGCCGACGCCGCGCTCGCGGCGAGCATTTTTCATTACGGGCAATACACCGTGCGGCAGGTGAAGGAATTCCTCGCCGCGAAAAACATCCCCGTTCGGTTGTCCTAGGTTGGGCCGTTTTCTTATGAACTCATTGACGCAATCGCGCTTTTTGCCTTTCGTATTATTGACTTGCTCGAACATTTTCATGACCTTTGCGTGGTACGGCCACCTGAAATTCAAGGACAAGCCCATTTGGATTGTCATCCTAGTGAGTTGGGGCATCGCGTTTTTTGAATACACCCTGCAAGTGCCCGCCAATCGCTGGGGCAGCAATATCTACTCCGCCGCCCAGCTCAAGATCGCGCAGGAAATCATCACCCTCACCGTCTTCAGCGTTTTCGCCGTGTTTTACTTGAAAAATGACCTGAAATGGAACCATGCCGCCGCATTCGCCTGCATGATCGCGGCGGCGTGTTTTGTCTTCCTGCCCGCGCGCCCGTCCGCGGAGCCGAAGCCTGCGCCGCCGCCCTCGCCGCAACACTCGTCTTGACTGTCGCGCAAACGTTTTTTGGCGTTTCCGTAAAAAAGGGGTTGTCATGGCAGCCCTGATGTTTCATTCTTGACTCACCGTCGAGCTGAGCGTCATGAGTAATTTTTTTGAGATGCTTTGTCCGCAGTGCGGCAAGTCCAGTGAATACCCTTCGGAAGCTTTCGGCCAATGGACCCGTTGTCCACGCTGCCGCGCCCAAGTGGTGGCGCAGCCCGCCTCCCAGCCCCCGAATCCGGCCATTCCTTTTGATTGTCCCGCGGACGAAACGCCTGTCATCCCGGATTTGGAGTCATGCCGGAAATGTCGCCGGGTTATTCTCGCTTCGCTGGCAATTTGCCCGCATTGCGGCGCCCGCCAGAAACCCCGCCGTTTCCCGCTGCCGCTGGCCATCGCCCTGGTTTTTGCCGCGTTGCTCGGGGGTGTCATCTTCCTGAGCACCCGCGCGCCGGCCTCCCACGCGGCGGCCGATTCCGGGCGCGTGCTGCGCGCTGCCATCAAAATCGGGGCCGACCGGATGTCCATTCGCAACCAGGATCAATTTGATTGGCGCGGCGCGGAGATTTATCTGAACGGCACGCCGCCTTTTGCCTACCGCTATAAACTGGGCAAATTGCGCTCCGGCGGCGCGTCGCTGATTCCGCTGGGCAGTTTCGATTTGAACGGCGCGGTTTTTCAGCCGGCGCAAATGAAAATCACGAACATCTGGGTCGGCGCTGACGGCTTTGATTTTAGCAGCGTCGCTTTCGAGTAAGCGCGCTCAAGCCTGCGCGTATTTGCGCATGGCTTCGCGCCACGAGGGCGCCACGGTGGATTCAGGGCGCAGCCATAATTGCCGGTGCAGCCATGACATGGCATCGGCATCGCTCAACACCCGTTTTTGGTCCGCAGGCGGCAGCCCGGCGAATCCATTGGCCAGGACGCTCTCGGCCAGGAGCCTGGTTTGCGGCTGGCCGACGCCCATCTCGGCGAGCGCTCGGGCGGCCTCCGGCTGCAATTTCGCTTCGCGCAACAGCGAGACGTGAATGGCGTTGGTGTAAGGATCGAGCACACTTTCCTCCAGTTTGGCCGGCGGTGTTTTTGGTGGCCCGGCTGTGGCCTCGCGCAGGGTCTTCAACTCCGCCGGGGGCGAGGTTTCCTCGGGAGTCAAGAACAAGCCCAGGCGATAAAATAAGGCCCCGAGGCTTTTGCGGCTGGTCCAAACGCTCATCGGCACGGCCAGCGCCATGCCGCAAAAAAGCGGCAGGAACCACCAGAAGGCATTCGGCGCCAGCCACCAGGTCAGCCAGCCCCAGGCGAGCCCCACGGCGGTTTGCCACCATTGCGTGCGGAGCGCCTGTTTCCATGACGTTCCGTCCGCGCTTCGGTCCTGTGCGGCCCAATCGCTGCCTTGCCCCAGCAAAATAGTAATGACAAAGCGCGTGTGCCAGAGCATTTGCAAGGGCGCGTGCAGCGTGGAAAAAAGCGTCTCTCCCAGCGTGCTGGCCGTAATGCGAACGACGCCTCCGTAAGCCCGGCGGCGCCGCGCGTCGAGCGCCGCATCCAGCACGGCCAATCCGCGCGGGATGAGCAGGGCGGCCATGCAAATCCCAAACACCAGCAAGGCATGCTGGCTGGCGGTGAGGTTTAACGGCGACATCCAGCTATGCACCGTGATGCGGGAGAGGCCCGTCGTTTTGCCTGCGGCCCACATCCAAAAAAACGCCACCAAAAACGCGAGCCAGATGGGGCTCGTGAGATAGCCGAAAATGCCCAGCAACAAATGAAAACGGCTTACGCCGCGGAAGCCGCGCGCAAAAAGCAGCATGGAATGCTGGAGATTGCCCTGGCACCAGCGCCGGTCGCGTTGCGCGTTTTCGATCATCGCTTGCGGCGCCTCCTCGTAGCTTCCGGGCAGGTCGTAGGCGAGCCAGACCTGGGAATTTTCCCGCGCCAGCAGCGCCGCTTCCACAAAATCATGGCTTAGGATGTGGCCGCCAAAAGGGTGCCGGCCCGGCAATTGCGGCAGCGCGCACCATTTCATAAACGATTCCGTGCGAATGATGGCGTTGTGCCCCCAGTAATTGGAAAATCCCCGCGACCAATAATCGAGTCCGCGCAGGAAAATGGGCGCATAGAAACGATTGGCGAATTGCTGCATCCGTCCGAAGAGCGACTCTCCGTTGACGATGCCCGGGACGGTTTGGATCAAGCCGACGCCTCCATGGCTTTCCATCAGCCGTGTCAACTCCACCAGCGTGCTGCCCGCCATCACGCTGTCGGCGTCAAAGATGACGAAATACCGATAACGCCGGCCCCAGGCGTTGAGAAATTCGCGAATATTGCCGCTTTTTTTGCCTTCATTATTGATGCGGCGGCGATAGTAGATGCGGCCCAGGGCCCCGCAGCGTTGGGCCAGCTCATGCCACTGGCGCTCTTCGTCGATCCATTTTTCCGGTTTGGTCGAATCGCTGAGAATGAAAAAGTCGAAGTGTTCGAGCTGGCCGGTCTGGCGCAACGATTCGTAAGTCACCCGCAATCCTTCGCAGACGCGGCTGATGTCCTCGTTGTAAACCGGGAACACCAGCGCGATGCTGACGTCCTGGGCTATCGGCAGGGGTGGCAGCGGGGGCAGGGGACGCTCAAAGCGCCGGATGATGAAGCCCACCACGCCATGCCAAAACCCGAGAGCGCAAAAGAAAAATAACACCACGAAACACGCCAGCAGAATGGTGCGCGAGCCGGTCCAGCCGGTGCGCCACAGCAAATCAGCAAAAAGCGCGGAGACCGTCCCGGTGGTTAACACCGTCAACGAGTAGAATAGAAAAATCCGCCAGGCGCGTTGGAACGGGGTGAGCGGAACGAGGGAAAGCGCGGTCATAGCTTATGCGTCCGAATGAACAACAGCGCCAGCCCCGCGGCAAAGGCCAGCCACACGATGAAGAGCGCCAGCTTGAAATAAGGCGCGCGGCTGAAGTTGACCAGCGTCGCCACCGGCCCCAGGTCCAGCGGACGCGGAGCCATTCGGGCCAATTGGAAATCCGGTCCAGCGCGCAGGAACGCCTCGCGCATCGCCGCCACAAATTCCGGCGGCCAGGGCGCGGGCGTGAGGAATTGATCCTGCCATTTGCCCGGCATATCCGCCAACAGCAGCGCCAGCCGGCCCCGGGTGGAAAGCATTTGGTCCGTGCCGGTGACGGATTCGCCCAAAATGTCCGCGAACCAGTCGGTGATCAAGTGATCCATTTCTTCGACGGCCAGTTCGGTCGCGGATAATTGGCGTTCGTAGGGCGCGCGCTGCATGGCGCGGCGCAACACGCCCAACGCCAATTGCGCCAGCACCACCTTGTTGCGCAAACGCAGCGCGCACAAATACCGCTCCACCTTGGCGTAGGCGGCATTCCATTCTTCCAACGACCGTCCCGCCATCTCGCCCGAGACGAGTTCGGCGGCCGCCGGGGTCAGGGCGGATTCCAGTAATAGGTCCATGTCTCAGTCAATTGTTTTTTGCCCTCGTTCAGCGCGCACCGCAGGTCGATCGGATCTTTGTCGCCGGCTTTGGGCTCGAATTTCAGCATCACCCGCCAGGCGCCGGTCGGATGGACCTTGAACACCTGGCTGTCAATAATCGTGCCGTTGGGGCTGCACCCGACTACGGCGCGCGGCGGGTTCGTTTCCGACAACGAAAAAAGCGCGGGCCCGGCAAAATCGACGGCGAATTGTTTGCGGTTGGTTCCGCCGATGTCATTTCCCACCAGGGTGGCGGTCACTTTGTTGGTGGACAGGCTGAGGTCGGTTTCCCGCGTCCACAATTGCGTGTAGGAAAAGCGCAGCGGCTGCAATGGCGCAGGCTTGTTCTTGGGGTTCCAGAAGGCCACGACGTTGTCCAAGCCTTCATAGGTGGTGTGCAACTCCATCAAATCCACCGAGCCTTCGCCCCAATCACCGCGCGCTTTGATCCAGATGCTCGGCACTTGGTAATAGTGATTGAACAAGTCCTGGTACGCCGCGAAATCGCGATTGCGCTGCAACAACCCGAAGCCCACCACATTGGTCGTCGCAAAATGTTGGTGCGTCAACCGCGGCGGATCGTCCAGCGGACGCCAAATCGTTTCGCCATCCCTGAACTGCATGAGCAGCCCGTCGCTGTCATGCACGCCCGGACGATAATCATCAAAGCGCGCGGAGGAAGCCGGACCGATCCAAAACATGCTCGTCAAGGGCGCAAGCCCAATTGACGTCAGCGGCTTGCGGTTGGGGTCGGCCGCCTTGATTTTATCCTCCTCGCGCCAATAGAGCACGGCGTCCACGTCGGCGGCCGTCGTCTCGCCCGGGCGGATGCGGAACTCATACGCTCCGGCGCAACTGACGCTGTCGAGGATCGCAAACAGCCGCAGTTCCCCCGTGTTCGGCGCTGGCTTGCCGAGCCACCAATCGGTGAACAACGGAAATTCCTCCGGTTGATTTGGCTCTCCACAATCAATGGCCAACCCGCGCGCCGAGGGGCCGTAAGCCTGGCCGCTGCCGAGCAGCCGATAATAACTGGCGCCCAGAAAGGAGCCGAGCTCATCCAGCTTGTTCGGCTGATTCAGCGCATAGAGCACGCGAAAGCCGGCGTAGCCAGTGTCCGCGGGAACCTGTTTCTTAAAATGAAGATTCCCATAATCGAAGAAATCGGAAACGAACCGCACATCCTGGACGTGGTCTTTGACGAATTCATAGACATGCACCGGCTCCTCATACAAATAGCCCGGATGGAAAAATTCCACCCGGAACGGCAGTTTGTCCGCCGACCACAGCGCGCGCTCCGGACGAAAACGAATTTGCCGGTATTTGTCGTAATCCAATTGGTCGGCGCGCAGGAAGGCGGGCAGGTCGCCGCGCGGGGAATGAAATGGTTTATGCGCCCGGTCCAAGGCCCGTTGGGCCACATAGTCCAGGTTGACGTCAGCGGTGTCGATTTCTGCGAATAGGCTTCCGGCCGATGCCAATAAGGTCACCGCCAAACTGCCACACAACCGCCAGGGCGCATCCATCGGCAGAAATTAGAACGGCGCCACCGGACTGACAATGAGGGGAAATCCCATCCAACGCCACCAAGGCCCCCGATGCTGTCGCTCAACGTTGGGGCAGGGTGGCGAGCAGCGCGTGCAGGGTATATTGGCCGAAGCGGCTGGGGGAACTCAGGATGGCGTCCGGGTCCGCCAACGGGCCTTCGTAGCGAATGTCTTTCGCCGCGTAATCCCGCGCCGCGTCCGCCACTTCACCGTTGCCGGCGTCGAACAATTCATCCGCCGCCCAGAGGGAGGCGTGGCCGGCGTTGGCGATCAAATTAAGTTTCCAACCCACCGCCAGCGGTTGGTACGGCTGGTAACGCGTGAGTTGGGCAAAGAAAACACCGTCGCAGCCGGTTTCATCGCGCAACTTGTCAAAAAAATCCGTGGGCAATTTTTCTTCGGCATTCCAGCGGCCCTGGCCAGTGACCCGCGTGAGTTGCTGGGGCGAAAGTATGATCAGCTCGAAGCGTTTGGTCTTTTCCAATTCCGCCTGCAGAATGGCTTGATAGGCCTCCACCCCCGCCAGGAGCGCCTCGCTGGTCGTCACCGGCGTGACGGGCAGGACCGCGACGCGGCGGATGGTGGCATCGAGAATGGGGCTTTTGACGTAAATATTGCTCGGTTTATAGCGCGGGCCAAGGCGCGGCATTTGCGGAGGAGTCCGGCAACTGGTGAGCAGCAAAACCAGGAGAAGGGAAATGCTAAGAAAGGCTCTCTTCATCAAGCTTGTCCAATATTTTCGCAAACTGACAAAGCCAGCAACCTAAATCGCGCTCCAGGGTGTTGGACAACTCCATGAGGCTGTGCTGGCGCGCCAGCAGAATCCCAATGTCCGCCTGGATCAGCACGAACTGCCGGCGATGCCGCGAGAGCGACCAGCCGTCCACGATCAATTGCGCCGGATCGAAGCTCCACAAATCTTCCAGGAAATTCATTTCAAACAGCGGCGTTTTGCAATCCGCCTGCAAGGGCAGCCAAAGCCGCTCGGCCACGCGCCAGCCATTGATGAGCATGAGCGCCTGCGTTTCGCAGGTGCGCGCCTGCAATGCCGTCACCTGCGCCCGCGCGGTGGCGATGACCTGCCCGCCCAATTCGCGAAAACGAAACCCGCCAAATGCGCCCGGTTCGATGGGCTGGGTGGCGGAAAGAATTTGCTGCACTTTGGCCAGGTGCTCGTTCTCGGACACAATGCCGGACTCGCGCCGCTGGCAAATAGCCTGATTTTCCAAATGCACCAAAATGTCGGCCACCGACTTCAAGGTGCGAATCGGCAGAGTCGTGATCTCCGCGTTCAGATCCGCTTTGAAGACTGTCTTGGTTCTTTTTTTGGCGATGGTAGGCACAAGATATATTCGGCAAAAATGCCGTGTCAGTTGAGCGTGGCGGGTTAGCCGGTGGTGGAGCTTGATGAGGAGGATGACGATGACGACGACGATCCGCCGGTGTTGATGTTGCTCGCCGACGGCGCCGCCGAGGCCGAACTGCTGCTGAAATAGGCCGTCAAGTATTGCTTGGCCGTATTGCTCTTGGCGATGGCGTCTTCCATGTTCACGAACTCGTTTTGCAGCGAGGTTTCGTCCAGGCCGATTTTCGTTTCCAGGTTGCTGATGCTGGTTTGCAGGCTTGTTGTCTGTTTGGCGAACGAGCTTTCTTTCGTGAGCAGCGGGCCGTTGCCGCCGATCGTGGCGAGAAGATATTTGTTGAGCGACCGGGCGAGCCCGGTGCCGGAAGCGCTGAACAATTGCTTTACCCCGTCCAAGTTGGTGGAGAGCGCCTGGTTCAGGGCTGTTGGGTCAAGCGTGAAGGTGTTGTTCTGGCCGTTGGACGCCACTCCAATGTCGGTCAGGCTCTTGATCGAACCCGTCAGTCCGGCCGGAATGGAATCGGCCATGTTGCGCAGGTCGCTCGAAACTTGTTCGATGGAAAAATCGCCCGTCAAGGTGCCGGGAACCGTGTTGTTGTTCGAATCTTTGGTGGTGGCGGTTTGTGAGCTGATGAAGCTTTGCGCCGCGTTGTAATCGTTGACAAACGAGGTGATGGCCGCCGCAATGGTGGACGTGTCCGAGGTCACGCTTACTACGGACGACCCCGTTTCCTGCGCGGTGATGGTCAAGCCGGAGATGCCCACGGACGAACCATTGACCGTATTGGATTGGCTGATCAACGTGCCGCTGCCGTTGATCGTGTAATTCAAGTTTTTGCCCTGGTTGAACGCGCCCCCGGACAGCCCGGTGGCGGCGAGGAAATTTCCAGTCGTGTCAGACAGGGTGATGCCGGCGTCGCCGGTGGTTTTGTTCGTCAGCGAGAATTGATGATTGACAGAATCATAGGCGGCGGTGATGCCGGCGGCGGAGGTGTTGATCCGCGCCATGATGTCATTGATGCTGTCGGTGGTGGAGTTAAAGCTGATATTGACGCCGTTGATGGTGAAACTGCCGGCGCCGCTGCCGCCATCGCTCACCGCCGTCCCGAGTCCGGCCACGCCGGCTTTGGCAAAAATGTTGATGGTTCCCAACCGGTTGAGGCTCGTGACCGTGCCGGTGTTGGCATTGGTGAACAGCCCGGTGGCCGAAAGAAAATTGCTGGTGTCAGCCGCGCTGCTCAAAGAAATCTTGCTGTCGCTTTGCAACGTGATGGCGTCCGAGGTCGAATCGTAGGAGCCGGTGACCGCGCCGTTGGTCTTGCTGCTGATTTGGTCAAATACAGATTGCAGCGTGTCGTTGGTCGAGACAGTGATGGTCTGGCCGTTGACGGTGAAGGTTCCGGCGCTGATGGGGGAAGCGAAGCTGGAGGAGCCCAGCGCCAGGGTGTCCACATTGTCGGTGGCGCTGACGGGTTGCGCCGCAACGGCCGCGCCGGTTTGTGAGGCGGACGTGGCTAATTGGGAAACGGTGAAATTATAATTGCCCACGGGCGTGGACGAGGAAGCGGTGGCGGAAGCCACGGCGCTGTTGGAGCTGGAAGCCGCGCGGCTGTCAAAGAAACTGGGATCCGTGAGATTGGAAATGTCCGTCTGGACCTTGCTTAGATCCGTGCCGAGGGTTTGGTAGGCGGTGTTTTGTTTGGCGAGGGTGGCGATCTGGGTGTTCCAGGCCGTTTCCGGCGCCCGCTCGATCGTCACGAGATTGTTGATCAGCGACGTCCAGTCAATGCCGGAGGCCAAGCCCGAGAGAACTGTGCCAGTTGCCATATCGCTTTTCCTGTTTTTTAATGTGTCACTTAAAGTTTTTTACTCGGGCGGCGCTTTGCGGCGCCGCCCGAGTTTGCCAAGGACCCTAACCGGGGCTCACGCTCGCTTAAGCGAGGAGTTTGAGCACCGATTGCGGGTTTTGATTCGCCTGCGCCAACATCGAGACGCCGGACTGCACCAGGATTTGATTCTTGGCGTAGTTGGTGCTCTCTTGCGCGACATCCACGTCAGTGATCTGGCTGTTTGCGGCGGCCAGGTTGTCGTTGAGGATGTTCAACTGGGAGCTCGTATAGGTCAACCGCTCGACATTCGCGCCGACTGTGGCGCGGTCCGTCGCGAGGGTGGTGATCGCCGTCGTGACCGCCGTCAACGCGGAAGCCGCGCCGGTGGTGGTCGAAACGTCAGACCCGGTCGCGCCCGTGTAAGCGGCGGCGCCGAGGTTGATGCCTGTCATCGCGAAGGTGGAACCATTGCCGTCGGTCGTGACGTTCAGGGTGTTGCCGCTGAAGAGGCTGACACCGTTGAAGTCTTTGGTCGCCGTATCGGTGATGTAACCAGAGAGAGTATTGAACTCCGACTGATAGTCCGCACGTTCGGAATCGGTCTTGGTGACGTCCTGGGATTGAACGGACAACTTGGCCATTTCATCCAGGGCGGAGCCGACCTGTTGCAGGTAGCCGTCCTGCGTTTGCAGGAACGAGATCGCATTGCCCACGTTGGCGTTGGCCGCGCTCGTTTGGTTCATCTGCGCGTTCAAGCTGATGGATTCCGCCATGCCAGCGGGATCATCGGCAGGAGACACGATTTTGGAGCCGGACGAGAGCCGAGCCAGAGACTCGTTCAACGCGTTGGTTGACTTGTTGAGGTTGTTGGCCGCGGTTTGGGCGGCGATGTTTGTATTAATTACCATAATGAACTCTTTCCATGAGTCACCCCTATTGGGGTCTTATTTCCACGACATCCCTGTCGTGTGGCGGATTTTTTTCAGGCATCCGCCGCTATTCCTGACTGGCCTTTTGTGGCCGCCAGTCGCCATGTGTCGACAGTCCGGGTATCGGTCAGCGGCGGGAAAACTTTAGCGGCGGCGCGGGCGAAGAATCCCGGCCCAGGCGGGCGCGGGAAAGAAAAAACCCGGGCCGGCGAAAACCGGCCCGAGTCTGGAGGAACCGAATTAAGAGCTGTCTTATTGCAGCAATTTGAGAACCGACTGCGGGTTCTGGTTGGCCTGGGCCAACATCGCGGTGGCGGACTGCGTCAAGATTTGATACTTGGCGTAATTGGTGCTCTCCTGCGCGACATCCACATCAGTGATCTGGCTGTTGGCGGCGGTGAGGTTGTCCGTCAGCACGTTCAATTGCGAGCTGGTGTAGGTCAAGCGTTCCACACTCGCGCCGACTGTGGCGCGGTCCGTGGCCAATTGCGTAATGGCCGAGGTCACAGCCGTGAGGGCGGCGGCGGCCGTGGTGGTGGTGCTGACCGAGGCTCCGGTCGCGCTGTTGTAGGCGGCGGTGCCGAGGTTGATGCCAGCCATCTGGAAGGTGGCGCCGTTGCCGTCGGTGGTGACATCGAGGGCCGCTCCGGTGAACAGGCTGACCCCGTTGAAATCCTTCGTGGCGGTGTCGGTGATGTAACCGGCGAGCGTGGTGAATTCCGCCTGGTAATCCAAGCGTTCGTTGTCGGTCTTGGTGACGTCCTGGGATTGGACGGACAGTTTGGCCATTTCGTCCAAAGCCGATCCGACCTGCTGCAGATAGCCGTCCTGGGTTTGCAGGAAGGAAATCGCGTTGCTGACGTTGGAGTTGGCGGCTTGCGTCTGGTTGACTTGCGCCGTCAAACTGATGGACTCAGCCATGCCCGCCGGATCATCGGCCGGTGAAACGATCTTCGATCCAGAAGAGAGCCGCGCGAGCGACTCATTGAGCATGCTGCTGGCCTTGTTGAGGGCGTTGGCGCTGTTTTGAGCAGCGATGTTTGTATTGATGACCATATTATTAACTCTTTCCTTGAGTCACCCCTTGCGGGGTGTTTCCGCAACATCCTTGTCGCGTGGCAAAAAACTTGCGGGCATTCGCCGATTTCCCGGTTAGCTGTCAGTGGCCGCTAACCGCCATTGTCTTTCGACAACAGTGCTATCGGCGGCTGGAGCAAATACTTTAGGCGCTGGCACGTTTTTTGCCCGGCCTTGCTCTCTCAAACTTAAGAACTTAGGAAGCGAGGGCGCTTTTGATCTGAGTCAAGAGTTCGGGGTAGGTTTCCAGGGCGGGAAACTGCGGGAATTGCTGCTGAATATGCGGCGGGGCGTGGAAGAAAAAGCCGCGGTCAGCTTCCATGAGCATGGTGGTGTCGTTGAATGAATCTCCCGCCGCCACAACATGATAGCGCAAATTTTTCAACGCGGCGACCGCGCTGCGCTTGGGATGCTCCTGGCGCAGGGCGAACCCCGCGATGCGCCCATCCTCGATCACCAGGCGATGGCAAAAAATGGTCGGCCATTCCAATTGCCGCACCACCGGTTGCGCAAATTCCTCAAAAGTGTCGGATAAAATAATCACCTGTGTGAGACGGCGCAGCTCGCGCATGAACTCCAGCGCGCCCGGCAGCAGCGGCATGGCGGCGATGACTTCCTGTATGTGTGACAGCTTCAGCCCGTGTTTGTCAAGTATGGCGATGCGCCCCTGCATGAGCTTGGTGTAGTCCGGTTCGTCGCGCGTGGTGCGCCGCAGTTCGGGAATGCCGGTTTTTTCCGCCACGGCAATCCAGATTTCCGGCGTCAAGACGCCTTCCAAGTCCAGCACGACGACACTTTGTTTCATGTGGGCGCCACGTTAGAAAATCCTGTTCATCTTGTAAATCCCCGCCACAGTATTTCCGCGCATGACCAATCGCCCGCCGCCGCCGCCGCTCACGAACGGCACGCTTTATCTCGTGGCCACGCCCATCGGCAACCTCGAGGACATCACCCTCCGCGCCCTCCGCACGCTGCGCGAATGCGATGTCATTGCCGCGGAGGACACCCGGCACACGGGCCATTTGCTGCAGCATTTTGAAATCTCCAAACCGCTCCTGAGCTATTTCCAATTTAACGAGGCGCGCCGCTCCGAAGAAATCATCGAGCGTCTCAAACGGGGCGAGAAAATCGCGCTGGTCACCGACGCCGGTTCGCCGGGCATCAGCGATCCGGGCGAAAGAGTGGTCCGCGCCGCGCTCGCCGCCGGCTTGCGAGTGGAGGCCGTGCCCGGCCCGTGCGCCTTGGTGGCGGCCGTGACGTCCAGCGGCTTTTCCACCGAGGAATTTCATTTCGCCGGCTTCCTGCCGCACAAATCCGGCCAGCGGCGCGCGCGCCTGGAATCGTTGCAAGCCCTCCCGGGCACGGTGATTCTTTATGAATCGCCGTATCGGATCCTGAAGCTGCTGGGCGAATTGGCGGAAGTGTGCCCCAATCGGCAAGTGGCGCTGGCGCGGGAACTTACAAAGAAATTCGAGGAACTAATGCGAGGATTGCCGGCGGAGCTAGTCAAACAGATGCAAGGGCGCGCGATTAGGGGTGAATTTGTTGTCTTGCTTGGTTCGGCGTAAGTGTTACAATATGATTGATATTTTTCTGTTGCGCTTTGCCACAATTTCCCCTAATAATCCGCTCGTTCGGCTTAATCCCAGAGCAGATCGTGCGGAAAAAACGCCCTCAGATTTGGGCCCCGTTCATACCGTAATTGGGTAAACAGTAAAGTATATGTCAGCAAAATTATTCGTTGGTAACCTGACCTTCACCGCCACTGAGAACGACTTGCAGGATCATTTCGCGCAAGCGGGAGTGGTGGTTTCAGTCAACATCATGCAGGATCGCATGACCGGCCGTTCACGCGGCTTCGCCTTCATTGAGATGGCTTCCAAAGAAGATGCCGAAAAGGCAATCTCCATGTTCCATTCGAAGGACTTTCAAGGCCGTCCCCTGACGGTCAATGAAGCCCGGCCCCGTGAAGAACGTCCTTCCGGCGGCGGCGGCGGCGGTTACCGTGGCGGTGGCGGCGGTGGTGGCGGCGGCGGCTATCGTGGCGGCGGCGGTGGAGACCGCGAACGTCGTTCCGGCGGTGGCGGCGGTGGTTACCGCGGCTAATCCAGCCCTCTCTTCAATTTCAGGCCGCGCCTGCTTCGGCAAGCGCGGCTTTTTCCTTTTTCACGGCGCCACGCGCGGCTGCTAGACAAATTTTCCGGGATTCAGAATCCCCTTCGGATCGAGCGCATGCTTGATCTTTTTGTGCATCGCCCGCACTTCCGGCGAAGTCGCCAGCGGCCACCATCGCTTCTTGGCTAGTCCGATGCCGTGCTCGCCGGTGATGACGCCGCCCATCGCCAGGACTTTCTGAAATAACTCGTCCAACGCGTCCGTGGTCCGCCGTTCGACCCCCGGCCAGTGCGCGTCGTACATGATATTGACATGAATATTGCCGTCGCCAGCGTGGCCGAAACAGGCAATCGGCAGGTCGAACTTTTTTTGCAGCGCCGCCGTAAATTGGAATAGCTCCTCCAGGCTGCCGCGCGGCACGACGATGTCCTCGTTCAATTTGATCAGGCCGGTGTCGCGCAGCGAATAGGAGAATTCGCGCCGCAATTTCCATAATTCCTCGCAGGCCTTGTTGCCGACGGCTTTTTGCACGAAAAGCGTTTTGAGGCGGCGCAGCAGCTTCTCCAAATCCGCCGATTCGCCGCGCACCGAACGCGCCTGGCCATCCAGCTCCACCATCACCAGGGCGCGCGACCCGGCCAGCTTGCGGCTGCCCGTTCGCTTGGCGGCTGCTTCGAGGGTAAAATGGTCCGCCACCTCCATGGCGGAAGGCAGATAGCCCCGCGCAAAAATGGCCGCCATGGCGTGGGCGGCATCACGCATGGAATCAAAACCTGCCACGAGCAACGCGCGCGAAGGGGGCAGGGGAACCAGCTTCAACGTCACTTCCGTCACCACCCCCAACAGCCCTTCCGAGCCCACGAACAAGCGTGTCAAATCAAAGCCGGTTTTATTCTTGTGGGTGCGTCCGCCCACTGCCGCCACCGCGCCGCCGGCCAGCACAAGTTTGAGCCCCAGCACATAATCGCGCGTCACCCCGTATTTCAGGCAGCGCGGACCACCGGCATTGGTCGCCACCGTTCCACCCACGCTGCAATCCGCCCGGCTGGCTGGATCAGGCGGATAAAACAGACCTTTGCTTTCCACTGCTTCCTGCAACGTTTGCAAGATCACGCCCGCCTGCGCCACCGCCACAAAATCGCCCGGGTGAATTTCCAGGATCCGGTTCATGCGCTCCAGTGACAGCGCCACCCCGCCGGACATCGGCACGCATCCGCCGACGTATCCGAAACCCGCTCCCCGCGGCGTCACGGGAACGCGATGCTCCGCGCAAAACGCCATCAGCCGCGACACGCTTTCCGTGGTGCGCGGCAAGGCCACGGCGTCCGGAACGTGGCGGGCGAACCATTTGTCGCCCGCGCGCGCCTCGCGCACCTGGCTGTCAAACGAAATTTCGCCGGGCGGCAACGCCTTTTGCAAGGCGGCCTGAAGTTTGGCGGCGGAACGGCTCACTGTTGCGCCTGCTGTTCGGATTCGCCCGACTCAATGGATTGGATCAACTCCCGCGCTTCCGCCGCCTGGTCTTCCGGCGTCTGCACGAGAATGCCGCCGGCCGCCAGCGCGTAGCCGTCCATCGTCAGGGCTGCGTCGCGATTTTTAATGAAGACCAGAAAGCCCGAGGCCTCCAAGCGCGACCGCACCAATTCCGCCTGCGCCGGGTTGAACGCCGTGTAAATCGTCACCAGCTTCATGCCGCCAAGGGGGTTTTCAGATCCGCGAAAATGATTACGCCGGCGCCGGTTTGCAGAAGGCTCAGCACCTTCACACTGACCTGTTGTCCGATCATGTTTTGCGCGTTATTGATCACCACCATGGTGCCGTCATTTAGATAGCCGACGCCTTGGCCCTTGTCTTTCCCCTCGCGCACCACGCGCAGGCTGAACACTTCGCCCGGCAGAATCACCGGCTTCAACGCGTTGGACAACTCATTCAAATTGACGTAGGGCACCGATTGCAGCTCCGCCACCTTGCCCAGATTGTAATCGTTGGTGTATAGCTTGCCCTCCAGCACCCGTGTCAAACGCACGAGCTTGGCGTCCACTTCCGTTTCCTCCGGGAAATCCGCATCGTGAATCTTGACCTCGTTCCGCTTGTTCTGCTGGATGCGCGTCAGCATTTCCAAACCGCGCCGCCCGCGCGCCCGGATCACCGGGTCGTTCGAATCGGCGATCTGCTGCAATTCCACCAGCACAAACCGCGGCACGATCAACATGCCTTCGATAAAATTAGCCTCGATCAAATCGGCGATCCGTCCGTCAATAATAACGCTCGTGTCCAGCACCAGCCGGTTTTCCGGCTTGGATTGCGGGGCAAAACGAACGTAGGGAATGATCAGCGAAAAATCCTCCTTGTTGCTGCGCATGGCCAGCACCATGCCGATGTAGCCAAATCCCAGGAACAGCGCCAGCCGGATCACTTGCCGCTGCGGTGTGTCGAGATCGGGAAACAAGCCGGAACGGTCGATCAGCGAGGCCGCAAACGTCCCGAGCAGCAGGCCGAAAGTCGCCGCGGAAAAAGCGCGCAGCGAAAATCCCTTCAGCATTTCGTCGATGCCGATGCAGACGCCGCCGAGCCCAAAACCGATCATCATGCCCAGCTTCGGGTTGGCCACCCATTCGGGGCGCACCTGGGTGATTTCGTATCCGCCCACGACGCACAGGCTCAGGAAGAGCAGGCGAATGACCCACAGCGGAGACATGTTCCTTGATCCAGCCATGTTATTTGCCGTAGCGCCGCGGCGCGGGCTCGGAGGATTTTTGCGCCGCCTTGGGTTTCCACAGCATGGCCCACACCCCGCGCTGGTTGAGATTGCTGCCGAAAAGCGTCAGCGATTCCGCGGTCAAATTCACGTTGCTGATCAATTCCGCCACTTGCTGCTTCATTTGTTCGTCCTTTAACAGCCCGCCCGCCACGCCCCGGCCCGCTTGCAGGTCTGCCGCAAGCTGCTTAAAGGTCACCGCCGTGTCACGAAAATTCTTGATCGCCTCGTTGAGGGTCTCACGATTCGTCACAATCACGCCATCGAGATTGTCCGCCAGGCCGTTGACCTTTTCCGAGAACGCCACAAAATTGGTCAGCGCCGCATGCACGGGAATGGAGTTGGAGCTGAGCAATTGCCGCGCGCCTGTCACCACGGTCATGGCGGTTTCGGAGAGGTTTTCGATGTTGCTCAAGGACAGCGTGAAATCCGCCAGCGTCGCCTCCGACAGCACCGTGCGATTGATGTTTGTGATGGCTGAATCCACGTCTTTCATCGTTTGTTTCGCTTGGTCCAGCAAGCCCGCCGTGGACCGCACCGCCTCCTGCAAATTGAATGGCGCCTCCCCGGCGATCGTGTCGCCGTCCTTCAAATATTCCGCCGTCGGCCCGGCCGGCTCCGCCGGAGGCGTCACCTCAATGTAGCTGTCGCCCAGGAAACCCAATGCGTCAATATGAAACTTCGATTCCTTGCGGATCCGGTATTTTGAGAGCACGACGGCGGTGATGGTCACGGAGCGGCCGTCCTCGCGCAAATCGCTCTTCTTGACTTTGCCGACCGGCACGCCCGCCATCATGACATCGGCGGTCGCCTTCAGCCCGGCGACGGTGGGCATGACGATCTTCAGCTCGTAGGTGGATTTAAACAGGGTAATTCCGCGGCTGAAATTGAGGATCAGCGCCGCAATCAAGGCCAGGCCCAAAAATACAAACAGCCCGACTTTCCATTCCAAACGTGAATCGTTCATAGCGTTAAAATGAGACATCCTTGGGATCGGCGATCCCGTTGACAAACCGATGCACCACCGGATCCTTGGACTTGAAAATTTCCTCCGGCGTCTGGTCCGCGTAAATCCGCCCTTCGTGCAGCATCAGGATGCGGCGCCCGATGCGCGCGGCGCTGCGCATGTCGTGCGTCACGGCCACCGAGGTCACCTTCAATTTTTGCACGACCCGGATGATCAATTGGTCGATCACATCCGACGCAATCGGATCGAGCCCGGTCGTAGGCTCGTCGTAAAGGAGGATTTCCGGGCGATACGCAATGGCTCGCGCCAGGCCGACGCGCTTGCGCATGCCGCCCGAAAGTTCCGCCGGCATCTTTTGCTGCGTGCCGTCCAGGCCGACCAAGTCCAGGGATTCCGCCACGCGCTCGGCGATTTGCGCCGGCGACATTTGCCCGGCGCGGTTGAGCACAAAGCCGACGTTTTCCGCCACGGTGAGCGAGTCAAATAAAGCGGCGCCCTGGAAGAGCATGCCGAATTTCCGCCGCACTTCCAGCAGTTGGCGTTCATCCATGGGCGCGGTGTTTTGCCCGTCAATCCACACTTCCCCCCGGTCCGGCAGGAGCAGGCCCACCAGGTGCTTCAGCAGTATGCTTTTGCCGCCGCCGCTCACGCCGATGATCACCACCGCTTCGCCGCGCGCGATGGTGAACGTCACCCCTTTCAGCACTTCATGCGAGCCGAAACTTTTTCGTATGTCGCGCGCCTCGATCATTCCAGCAAACGGGTCAGGAAAAGCGTCAAAAAGAAATTCGTGATCAAAATGGTGATGGAGGCGTTCACCACCGCCTCAGTCGTGGCGCGTCCCACACCTTCCGCCCCTTGCGCGCAATTCAAGCCCTTGAAGCACGCCACCACCGCAATAATCCCGCCGAAAATAAACGCCTTGATCATGCCAATCACCACGTCTTGCACGCTGGTGTGATTCAGCATCGTGTACCAATTGCCGGTGGGATTTATGCCCAGCAAAAACGATCCAATCACGTATGCGGCAAAAATTCCCAGGCAAATGGATTCGGCGGTCAGCAGCGGCATCACCAGCAGGGTGGCGAGGAAGCGCGGCGCCACCAGGTAATCCACCGGATGCGTCGCCAGGGTGCGCAGGGCGTCGATTTGCTCCGTCACCTTCATCGTGCCGATCTCCGCCGCGATCGCCGCGCCCACGCGTCCGGCCACCATCAGCGCCGTCAGCACCGGCCCCAATTCCGCGCACATGGACACGCTCACCACGGCCAGCGTGGCGGTGTCGAGCTGAATCTTGTGGAATTGAATATACGATTGCGCGCACAGCACCATGCCCGTGAATGCTCCCGTGACGGCCACGACGGACTGCGATTTCACCCCGATGAAATACATCTGGTAAACGAGATCTTTTCCCGAGGGGCGGTTGCGGCAGAGTGATTGGAATATTTCCCGGCACAACAACGCGCCCTGGCCCAATCCGCCGAACCACTCCTTGATCCAATTTTTCGCTAATAACGTCATCCGCGTTCTTCAGACTATGCTGGCCGCCGTCAACTTGCCAAACACATCCGCCACCGGCAACCGGGAAAGTCCGCCGGCGGCGCGCATTATTTCCATCCTGTCACCGCGCGGGCGCCAGACCGCCATATTTGACTCACCCCACAAAACCAATCCGCGCCGGCCCAAGGCCGCCGCCAGATGTGTGACGCCGGAATCGTGCCCCACGAAGAAATCCCGCCGCTGCAAACGCCGGCCCAGTTCCACCAGGTCGAGGTTTTGCGCCACTTCCAGCCGTTCCTCGGCAAAGCCGCTGGCGCTGCGGGCCGCGTTTTGCAACCGCTCCAGCTTCCCGACCTCCGCCTCGCCCCCGATCAACAGGCAATGCCACCGCGTCCGTTCCATGATCAACCGCAGCAAATCCGCCCAATGCGTTTCCGGCCAATTCTTTCGCTCGCTCCCGCTGCCGGGATGCAGCGCCAACCCTAATGACGCAACCGCCGGACCCAGATTCAATCGCGGGACTGGATTCGCTTCGTGAATGCCGATGGCCGCCAATGGCGCCAGCAGCGCTTCCGTGGCGTGCAGGGCGCCCGCGTCATCCGGGCGGTGCGGCCCTGTCACATAAAAGGCATTGGGCGCGCTGCGCTGGATATTCGCCCGCCAGATTCCTTCCGGATCATAAATGTAGGAAACCAAAAGATCGTAGCCGGCGAATTCTTCCATCATGGGGGCGTCGGCGGCGAACATGCGCGCCAGGCGCGGCGCCTCCAAGGGCGCGACGGCATCGGCGCAGCCGCCCGCTTGCGCGAGGGCTGCGACCCGTGGATAACCCAGAATATTCAGGCGGGCTTTCGGAAATCGCCCCCGCAATGCCGCCAGGACTGGCAGCGTCAAAATAAAATCGCCCAGCGCTCCGCCGCGCATCACGAGGATGTTCTCCACGCGTGACAACATTGTCATTTTATTGGTGTCTTTTCCCGCATCCGTGGCAAACTACCGTGTGTCCGACACGTCCGACAGTCAACCTCACAAAACGCCGCCCGGGCGCTCCCCCTTTACGGAACGGCCCGTCTGGCAGCCCGTGGGCGAAGGCTGGCAGCCGCTCAGCGGGCGCTTCAACGAGGGTGGATGCAGCGTGGAATGGCACGACTTTGAGACTGCGCAAGATCTTGATCTAACGCCCAGTTTTCATCCCGGCAGCGTGGAGATTTGCCTCAACCTGCTCGGGAATGGTGAAGTGCGGGCCGCCAGCCAGGTTCTCGCGCTCGACCCTTCCAGCATCGGCTTCTACGCGCAATCCAAGACGGGCCTGAAAGGGCGCCGCCGCGCGGGCGAACACCACCAGTTTCTCACCATCGAATTTTCTTTTCCGTTTTTGCGCCAGCAAGGCCTCTGGCAGGATCCTGCCGCGCTGCATCCTTGCTTGCGCCGCATGGCCGGGGCCAAATCCGGCGGCGGCGCCGCCGTTTCCGAGCGCAGCCGCCTGACAAGCGAACAACGCCACACGCTGCTTTCGCTGCGCAATCCGCCCGTCTCCGCCCCCGCCGCCTTGGTGTGGTATCGCGCCAAGGCCCTGGAACTCGCCGCGACCGTCCTTTTTCAACCCGCCGCTGCCGACAACCTGTTCTGCGAACGTCAAAAGGAATTAAACCGGGGCCGCGTCGAAAAAGTCGCCGCCATCCTCCGCGAGCAAATGGCCGAGCCGCCATCCCTGGAGGAGATTGGGCGCCGCGTAGGTTGCAGTCATTATCATCTCACGCGCATTTTCACCCAGGAAATGGGCAAGACGATTTCGTGTTACCTGCGCGATGTCCGTCTCGAACGCGCCGCCGAACTTTTGCGCGCGGGCCAGATGAATGTGTCCTCCGTGGCTCTAGAGGTCGGCTATTCCAGCTTCAGTCACTTTAGCGCGGCGTTTCGCGAAACGTTTGGCTGCTGCCCCGGCCTTTATCCACTGCCGGTCGCCAAGGGGCGCTGACGTGTTGACTCACGGCAAAATGTTACCGAAGGCTGGGGCCATTAGGGCTTCGTTGCCTCACGATTGAGGTTACCGAGGAGAGTGAAGAAGATCTTGAGTTTTTGCTCAATGTTTTTCCTCAGAACAAAGGGGTTCAGGA
>DASZMX010000063.1:0-8895 GCA_035551475.1 Verrucomicrobiia bacterium | reverse complement strand
GCCGCCTTTTGCTTTGCAGAGAGAAAAGGAATATCTCGACCGCTCAGGAAATAAGACCCAAGAAGCCTATGTTGAATGGTTGGCGGAATTTGGCGCTCTTGTTTTTCAGAAATTGAGGCCGGACGGCTCGTTTGTAATTGACATTGGGGGTGCATACGTAAAAGGAGCACCGGAACGCGCCCTTTATCCCTTTCGAGTGCTGCTGAAATTCTGTGATGATTTGGGCTTTAAATTGGCTCAGGATTTTTATTGGCATAATCCCGCAAAATTGCCGTCTCCGATTGAGTGGGTGAACAAGCGGAAGCTGCGTGCGAAGGATTCCGTGAATACGGTTTGGTGGTTTTCAAAAAGCCAATGGCCAAAAGCAGACGTTAGCAAGGTTTTGGCACCGTATAGCGACAGGATGAAAAAGCTGATTCAAGACCCCGCTGCTTTTTACAAACCCGCAAAGCGACCAAGCGGACATGATGTTGCCGCAACTTTTGGGAAGGACAACGGGGGGGCAATTCCGCCAAATCTGCTGCAAATACCGAATACAGAAAGCAACGGGCGGTATTTGAGCGGTTGCAAAATGGTTGGCACCCAGCAACATCCCGCAAGATTTCCAGCAAAATTGCCTGAATTTTTTATCAGGCTGTTGACGGAACCGGGTGATCTTGTAGTCGATATTTTTGCCGGTTCAAATACAACCGGTGCCGTGGCTGAGATTGAACGGCGTCGGTGGATGGCCTTTGATTTGAGTCTGGACTATTTGGCGGGTTCTGCGTTTCGATTTCTCGAAACGGACTTGCCCGCTGCTACGATGAAGCAAGTTTATGAGGATATGCTCATGGGCGAATCGATTGATTTAAGAGATTATTTTCAGCAACCGATCCTCCTTGAAGTTCCGGCGTAAGGTTCGGAACGCTCGCCGTTATTATCGAAAGCGGCCAAAAACGAAAATAAGGCGGTTTGCTATTAGCGCGTCGGTTCCCCCCAAGATGCCGCCCGTCGCGGCGGCAGAGAGCGACAGAAGCACAGTCTAACTTTTCACCGCGCGTTTCGCGCCTCGTCTGGTCACACCCTAAAAGCCCTCCGGTTGGGGGGCCGGGCAAACGGGCGGAAAGCGGGGTTTTAGCGGGATAGTGCGACGGGTGTAAGTTTGGTGCGGGTGGGCCAGTTGTCGGGGCTGGTTGGGGCAGAAAAGCCCCATAGCGGCCAGTCTAGCGTGGCCGGGACGCTGGCGCGATTCTAACCAGCGGACGATTGGGCAAGGGTGGCCAGGGACGGCACGGCTCTGGTTTGCGCGTTCCAAGGGACGCCGTCCTTTGGTCAGGGTTCCACAAGGGCGGAACGCCTTTGTGTCCGGGGTCAGGGGGCGGACAGCCCCTTGGCCGGACAGCGTCCGGCGGTGAAAGCAGGGATTCTAAGGGACAGCTTTGGAGTCCCTTTAGCGCGGAACATCGCTTGCGATGTATAACCGCGCTGTTCGTCTCCTTTTCGCTCCGGCCAATGTTGTGGCCGTCGCTTCTGTTTCATTTCGCTACACGCCTTCGGACAAAGACGCACGGCGATGGACGCGAATGCACTCACCCGCACGTCAACGAACGAATCGCGGGAAACTGGCTGTCAGAGCCAATCTCCGCGAGACTGAAGCCGCAAATTTTGATATAATTATTTTGTTCAGAAAAGGGGGCCAAACCGGACTGGTTATATGCGTATGGCAATATACCGGTTGGAAGCAAAGATCATCAGTCGAGGCAACGGACACTCTGCCGTTGCAGCCGCCGCCTATCGCACCGGCACAAAAATTCGGGATGAGCGCACGGAAAAAATCCATGACTATTCCATCCGGACAAAGGGCATCGTCGAGTCTGTCATTTTGAGGCCGGACAATTCGCCGGAATGGACGGCCAAAACCGCGACACTTTGGAATGCGGTTGAGCTTGGCGAGAAGCGCAAGGACGCTCAACTCTCCCGTGAGTTCATTCTGGCCGTTCCAAAGGAGCTATCCTCAAAGGAGCAATTTCAGCTTGCCGTGGATTGGGCGCAAAACGAGCTGGTGAGCCGGGGCATGATTGCCGAGGTATCGTTGCACAATCCCAAGAACGGCAAAAATCCGCACGTCCATATCCTCGCCACTATGCGGACGTTAGACGGCGACAAATTCAGCGCCAAGAAGCCGCGCGAGTGGAACGACAAGGGGCTGCTGGTTCACTGGCGCGAATCGTGGGCGAAGGCAGAAAACGACGCCTTGGAAAAGGCTGGCCGCCCGGAGCGGGTGGATCACCGCTCGCTTAAAGACCGTGGCATAGACCGCCTGCCTGAGCCGAAAATCGGCAAAGAGGCAATTGGTATGAAACAGCGGGGAGCGGTCGAAGACCCTGAACGATTCAAGATGTGGCGATGGGTTAAATCGCTCAATATCGCCCGCCCGTGGCTCAAGGGCATTGAGAAAACCGGGGAAGTTCCGCAACAGGGCATCGGAAAGACCTGGCTGGAACGGTCAATGTTCTTCGCCACACAAACCCGCGACGCTGTTATGGATGCTTGGACAAAACTTCTACGGTCGCGGCAACCGGGGCACGATATTCCGCCCAAAGACCGGGGGCCGGAAATGTCGAGATGATTTATGCAACATGACCCACTTGCACAATGGAGAAAAACGCCTCGCACCCCGACTGCCGACACGCCGCCGCCGGGGCCGGAACAATACGCGGCTTTTGATACCAAAGACAAAGTATTCCGGCTCAGGATTCGCGGCGCGGACGATTCGATTTACGCGCCAGGTTACAACATCCTGCTCAACATCCTTTACGACAAGCAGGGAACGCATTTCATCCTGACCTACACCGTAATGCTGGTGCTGGTGCGCGGGAAGAATTTGCAAAAGGTGGTTTTCGCCATCGAGAACGGCATGGCGGATTACATTCAGGAATTTGATTTCAAGCGGTGGCCGGAACCGACCGATGCCACCGCGCCATTCATTGAATCCATCGAGGTTAAGGTGACTGAAAACGGTTCGGCTGCCAGCGAGATAAAACATTGATGGAAATTTTTTGTTCACTTTCGGGTGCGAGAACGGACTGATGAGGTGGAAAACAGATTATGAAGCAAGGCCATACTGAGGACAAACAACTGCGCGGCATAACGCTTGAAGCCGTCTTGGAAAAGCAACGCTTGGGGCAGGCGATGAATGCCAAAGAGTTTGCCGTCTGTGCCGGGGTGTCCTATTCAACGGCTCGCGGCTGGTTTCGTCTCCCCGGCTTTCCTGTTTTTCACGGCGTCATCTTTTGGCAGGATTTCGTCCAATGGCGCACGACTCAAAATGGTCTTTCCGGCCAGTCTGAAAAGCTGCCGCACAATAACGGCGTCAAAATTCCTTCCGATCTTCCTCCTCGCGCTGCTCAAATTCTGCTGGAAGCGCACTAATTTTGTTAAGCCAACATTTATTTTCTGAGGGGTAATTTACTTGCACTTTACTTGCACATTGTCGTAAGCGCTTGATTTATAATGGAGCGGGTGAAGGGAATCGAACCCTCGTATGAAGCTTGGAAGGCTTCCGTTCTACCATTGAACTACACCCGCGTGACTCGGGCATCTTAGCGAGCGCGCTTGCGTTGTCAATTCGAGTCCGTGTATGGTCGCGGCATGGATTCGCTTCTCATCTCCGGCGGCCGCGTGCTGGATCCCGCGCATGGCTTTGATGCGGTGGCCGATGTTTTGATTTCGGAGGGAAAGATCGCGGCTGTGGGGGCGAAAAATCCACCGGAGAAATGCCGCGTGCTCGAGGCGGCGGGAAAGATCGTTTGCCCTGGCTTGATTGATCTTCATGCGCATTTGCGCGAGCCGGGGCAATCGGCCAAGGAAACGATTGCAACGGGCGCGGCGTCGGCGGCGCGGGGCGGATTTACGTCGATTGTCTGCATGCCCAATACGTCGCCGGCGATCGACAATTCGGGCACGGTGGCGCTCATTCATGAGCGCGCGCAGCAGGTGGGGAAGGTGAATGTTTTTATCGCGGGCGCGATCACGAAAAATATCGCGGGCGAAGAGCTGGCGCCGATTGGGTCGCTCAAAAAAGCGGGGGTGATTGCAATCACGGACGACGGCCATTGCGTGCAAAATAATGATCTCATGCGCCGGGCCATGGAATATGCGCGCATGTTTGACCTGCCGGTCATGGATCATTGCCAGGATTATTCGATGGTCACGGATGGCGTGGTGCATGAAGGTTATTGGAGCGCCGCGCTCGGCTTGCGCGGGTGGCCGGCCACGGGCGAGGAGATTATTGTGGGGCGCAACATCATGCTGGCCGAATTGACCGGGACGCATGTGCATTGCCAGCATTTGAGTTCGGCGCGGAGCGTGGAGCTTTTGCGGGCGGCGAAGAAGCGCGGAATTCCCATTTCCGGCGAAGCTTGTCCGCATCATTTCACTTTGACAGACATGGCGCTGGCGGGCAGCGAACGTTTCTGGGCGGGCGACGGCGCCAAACTCTGGGCCGGGCCGGGCGACCGCCCGCGCTGGCCTTCTTACGACACGAACTTCAAGATGAACCCGCCGTTGCGCGAAGCCGCCGACCGCGAGGCGCTCATCGAAGGGCTGGCTGACGGCACCCTGGAAATCATCAGCAGCGATCATGCGCCGCATTGCCGCTACGAAAAGGAAGTGGAGTTTGACTACGCGCCGTTCGGCATCGTGGGTTTCGAGACGGAATTGCCCCTCGCGCTGATGCAGTTGTTTCACTCGGGCCGCATGAATTTGTCGGATGTCATCGCCAAATTCACCATCAATCCGGCGCGGCTGTTGCGCCTGCCGCAAAAAGGCCATCTCGGCGTCGGCGCCGACGGTGATGTGACGATTTTCGATCCGAATGCCGAATGGCGCTTCGACGTGCAGCAAACGGCCAGCAAATCCCACAATAGCCCCTTCGCGGGTTGGTGGCTCAAAGGACGCGCCACCGCTACGGTGCTCGCGGGCCGGCCGGTGGCCGTCTAAGCCCCGGATTTCCCATTTGCGCCACAGGGAAGGGTGGGGCAGATTGTGTCAATTAATTGTCGTATGAAGAAATTCGCGATTTTTCTGTTGGGTTTGCTGGCGTCCGCGCAGGTTGTGACAGCGGAGCCCTCGTGGCTGACAAGCCTTCCGGAAGCCCAGGCCAAGGCGAAAAAAGAGAACAAGCTCGTGCTGCTCGACTTCACCGGTTCGGACTGGTGTGTCTGGTGCAAAAAGCTCGATGCCGATGTTTTTTCCAAACCCGAGTTTGCCCGCTACGCCTCCACCAATCTGGTCCTGGTGGAAGTGGATTTTCCCGATCATAAGCCGCAATCGCCGCAGTTGCAGGCCGCCAACGCCGCGCTGCAAAAGAAGTATAACGTGGATGGATTTCCCACGCTTGTCGTGTTAAAACCGGACAATACGGTGGTATGGCAGAAGGCGGGATACCCTCCCGGGGGCCCCGCCGCCCTGATTGCCAAGCTGGACGCCGCCCGGAAGAAGTAGTCTTCACGATTGACACTGGCGACCGGCTCGCTATCTTCTCAAACCCGAATCGCGGAAGGCGCGATGGGGCGGACGGTTGTCCCCGCTACGTGCAACCACTTAAGACTCGAACATGAAACGCCAGTATCAACCGTCGAAAATTCGGCGCAAACGCCAGCACGGCTTTTTGAACCGCAATTCCAGCAAGAGTGGCAAGGCCACGCTGGCCAATCGCCGCCGCGTGGGACGCAAACGCCTCACCCCGGTCTAACATGCCGGACGCCAGCCTGCGTTTGCCCCGATCCAGCCGGATCAAGCAACGGGGCGATTTCGCGCGGGCCAAAGCGCGCGGCCAGCGCGCCGTCTGCGGGTGTCTGATCACGAATGTCCTGCCGCGCCCGGAAGGCGCCGCCAGCCGCATCGGGGTCGTCACCAGCCGCAAAATCGGCGGGGCGGTCGTCCGCAGCCGCGCCCGGCGTTTGCTCCGCGAAACCTTTCGCTTGCACCAACATGAATTGCCCCGCCCGATGGATGTGATCCTCGTCGCCCGCCTGTCGATTGCCGGCAAATCGCTCGCGCAAGTGGAGCGCGATTTTCTCGCCACGTTGCGCCAGATAACCAAAACTCACGGATGAACCTTGCGCAACGCGGCCTGGTCGGTTTGGTGCGGGCGTATCAAATGACGCTTTCGCCCTTGCTTGCCGCCGCGCTGGGGCCGTCCGCGCATTGCCGTTTTCGGCCCACCTGTTCGCAATATGCCCTGGAAGCTGTGCGCTGGCACGGGGCCGTGGGCGGTTCGTGGCTCGCGCTGAAGCGCCTCGCCCGCTGCCACCCGTGGGGAAAATTCGGGGCCGATCCGGTCCCGGCGCCAGATTTGAAACTTAAAGCCACCGTATTCGGGAATTGTCATCATGGATCGTAAGTCAATCATTATTCTGGTCGCCGCCGCGGGGTTGTTGTTGGGGCTCTCGCCCATTATCGACCACTTTTTTCCGCCGAAACGCGTGCCCCTTCCGGCGCTGACCAATGAGGTGGCAAGCGTCACCAATTCAGCTGGCGCGACGAATCTTCCAGTCTCCAACAGCCCCGTGGCGGCCGTGCCGGGCGCGCCTCGGACTTCCGCGGCCCCGACGCCGTCCGGGCCGGAAACGTTCCTGACCATTTCCAATGCCGAGGTCGTTTGCCATTTCACCTCGCGCGGCGGCGGGATCAAACAAATTGATCTCACGGATTATCCGGCCGTCACACGGCGGTCGGCGGAAACCAAGGCGCCCACGCGTCCCGCCAGCCTGAACACCGGCGCGCCGGTTCCGGTGGGCGCGTTGGTCGGCGGCGATGAATTGGCCACGGATGAATTCGTCTTAAGCCGCCACGGCAATGTCGTGCGCGCCGAACGCACCCTGCCCAACGGCGTGCGGATCGTGAAGGAATTTGATTTCGGCACCAATTACGCTTTCAAGAGCGTCGATCTTGGCTCCGCCACGAATCACCTTTTCAACGTGCGCGTTCGTTACGAGAACACCTCGGCGCAAGCGGCGCTGATTCCCACGCGCGAATTTGTCATCGGCACAGCCGCGCCCATTGGACCGCTGGACGACCCGACGACTTATGGGTCGTACTGGTACAACGGTTCCAAGGCGCAGAACATCAAGGATACGTGGTTTGCCAACCGCACGCTCGGCTGTTTTCCCGGCACGCCGCGCTATAACTATCAGGAGGGGGCGGGAAACGTGGTCTGGGCCGCCGTGCATAATCAGTTCTTTGCGCTCGCCGCCATTCCGGCGAAACCCGCCTCCGAAGTTGTCATCCATAAAATCATCCTGCCAGCTCCGGACACCAATGGCATCGACGCCGCGCCGCGTTACGTGCTGACCAATGGCTATCAAGCCGCGCTTTCCTACGGCGCCGCCAGCCTGGCGCCAGGCCAATCCATCGAGACTTCCACGCTCTTTTACGCCGGGCCCAAGGAATACAACGTTCTCAGCAAGCTCGGCCTGGAAATGGGGAACAATGTCGATGCCATCATGGATTTCTCCGGGCCGTCGGGCTTTTTCTCCAAAGGCCTGCTCATCTGTATGAACGGCCTGCACACCACCGGCATTGGCTACGGTTGGTGCATCATCGGCATCACGGTCATCATCAAACTCATCTTCTGGCCGTTGACCGCCTCGGCCACCCGCTCGCAAAAACGGCTGCAAGCCCTCCAGCCGCAGATCAAGGCCATCTCTGACAAATATAAGGACGATCCGGCCAAGAAGAACGAAAAGACGATGGAGTTCATGAAGCAGAACAAGGTCAATCCCATGGGCAGTTGCCTGCCGACCTTGCTGCAGATTCCCGTGTTCTTCGGCTTCTATTACATGCTGCGCAGCGCGATCGAATTGCGCGGCGTGCATTTTCTCTGGGCTTACGATCTATCCCAGCCGGACACCATTTTTTATCTTGCCGGGTTTCCGATCAACCCGCTGCCGCTGGTCATGGGCGCCACGCAATTCTGGCAGATGCACATGACTCCGCCCTCGCCGGGCATGGATCCGGGGCAGCAAAAGATCATGAAGTTCATGCCGTTGATGTTCCTCGTGTTTTTCTATCGGATGTCCGCGGGTTTGACGCTTTATTGGACGGTTTCGAACCTTCTAAGCATCCTGCAAATGAAGACCACGCGCACCGCCCCGGACGACGTCCCGGCCCTCGCGCCAGCCCGGAAAAAGAAGTAGCGCTCAGGGCGCCGATGCGTATATTCCCAGTTTAACGAATCAAACACATGCAAGCTCAACCCAAAGCCACGCTGGAACAGTTGCTGAAGCTGCTCGGATTTGAAGCCACCGTCGAAGAGCACACGCTGGATGACGGCATTTTCCTGGACGTCGCCACCGAGGATTCGGGCCGCTTGATCGGGCGCCAGGGCCAGACGCTTTCCGACCTGCAATACCTCACCAACCGCCTCCTTTTCCAGCAAGACCAGAACGTCGCCAAGGTTATGATTGACGTCGGCGGCTATCGCGCCAAGGCGCGCGACGCCCTCGTGCAGAAGGCCAAGGCCGCGGCGGAAAAAGTGCGCCGCTGGGGCGACATCGTGGAGTTGGAGCCGATGACGGCCTTTGATCGCCGCATTATTTACGCCGCGCTCAAGGACGATCCTGGCGTCGAGGCCGCGAGCGTCGAAGTGGAAGGCACCGTCAAGAAGGCGATTCTCCTGCGCCCCAAGTAAGGCTTACAGCGTCCGCCGAAACAGCATCGTCGCCGCTGTCATCGCGATGGCGGTGAAAATCAGCAAAAAGGCGAGATCGGTCGAGATGGCGCCAAGCCCCGTGTTTTTAAGCAGCAATTGCTTGAACCCATGGACGGCGTAGGTGAACGGGTCAACCGCCGTAATTACCTTCATCCAGGGCGGGAAGGCCTGCGTCGGATAAACGGCGCCGCTGGGGAAAA
>DASZMX010000062.1:0-15599 GCA_035551475.1 Verrucomicrobiia bacterium | reverse complement strand
GCGTTGGTTACGGCAAGCAGAACGACGCTTTGGCCGCGGGAGTCGATGTCATCGTCGCCACGCCGGGCCGCCTGCTCGACCACATGGGACGCGGCACCTGCCAATTGCAGCATGTCAAATATTTGGTGTTGGACGAAGCGGACCGCATGCTGGACATGGGCTTTCTCCCGGATGTCAAACGCATCGTCCAGAAATGCCCGCGCGAACGCCACACTTCCCTTTTTTCCGCGACCGTGCCGCCGCAAATCGAGACGCTGATTCAGTGGGCCATGCGCGAGCCTGAGACCATCGAGATCGGCGCCCGGCGCACCCCCGCCGAGACGGTCGATCATGTGATTTATCCCGTGGCGGAGGCGCAAAAATCCGACCTTTTGCTCAAGCTCCTTGACAAGTCGAATTACGATTCGGTGATTGTTTTTTGCCGCACCAAGCATCGCGCCGACCAGATTGCGAGCCTGCTTAAGCGCAACCAGCATTCCGTCGCCGTGCTGCATTCCAATCGCACCCAACGCGAGCGGGAAGACGCGTTGCTGGGCTTCCGCAACGGGCGCTACGAGGCGCTCGTGGCCACGGACATTGCCTCGCGCGGTCTGGACATCGCGGACGTTAGTCATGTGATCAATTTTGATGTCCCGCAGCATCCGGAAGATTACATTCACCGTATTGGCCGCACTGGCCGCGCCGAGGCCAGCGGCGACGCGCTCACGATTATGACCGCCGCCGACATGACGCATGTGTTCGCCATCGAGCGATTCATCAGCAAGAAAATACCGCGCGTCCGGCTGGAGAATTTCGATTACACCTACACCGCGCTTTTCGAGGAAGACAAACCCGGCCAAAAATCCGGCGGTTTTCCCGGCAAGGTGCGCGGCGCCCGCGTCCGCGGCGGGTATTTCTTCGGCCCCGCCCGGCGGCGCTAATTCACGGTTTTTCCTCGATGCGGTACAAATCCGTTTTTGTGCGCAGATAGAGCGCGCGCCCGGAGACAGCGGGTGAAGCCATGAAGCCCGCCGCCAGTTGGTTGGTCGCCATCGGGTCGAAGGCGCGCGAGGCGTTGAGAACGGTCGCTTTTCCCTGCTGGTTGAAGACGTAAATATGGCCATCACCGTAAAGCGCTGAAGCGGCATATTCCCCGCCGATGCGCTCGCGCCAGAATTCATTTCCGGTGGCCGCGTCCACACAAGAGCCGATGCCGGCGTCTGTCACCATGAACAACATGCCATCCGCCAGCACAGCGGAGGGCATGCGCGGCGAGGCGCGCGACACCCGCCAGACGACGGCGCTGTCCGTCACATCGCCGCGGCCATCCACCCGCAAGGCCAGCGTTTCCCCTTTGCCGTTCCCGGTGGCGATATACGCCAGGCCATGATCGTAAAGCGGGCGCGAGGCGGGTGAATAACCTTCGTGCCGCACCTTCCACAATTCGCGCCCGGTGGCGGGGTCGTAGCCGTAAATGGCTTTGGATCCCGCAGTCAACATTTGCGCGCCATTCGTGGTGTCAATAACAAGCGGCGTGGAGAAGGATTTGCGGTAATCACCGCCGCCCATCGGCTGGCCATCCGACCCCAAATCGTTCCAGGCCGTGGTGCGGTCGGTTTTCCAAACCGTTTTTCCCGTGAATTTGTCCAGGGCGGTCACGTATTGGACGTCGATGCCGTCCATCGTCAGGATCAGGAGATTGCGATAGATGATGGGCGACGAGCCCGGCCCGCGGTAATGGCGGCAGGGCAAATCATCGCGCTGCCAGAGCACGTTGAAATTTGTCGTGTCCAGGCAAGCGGTGCCGTAACTGCCGAAATGCACGTAAACACGCCCCGGCTCGATCACCGGTGAAGGCGAGGCGTAGCCGTTCATGTCGTTGCCCAGCGGTTCGGGCTTGGCGCAATGGAAAATCTTCTTGTCGCAGAGAATTTTCCCGGTCGCCTGATCCACCGCGATGGCGAAAAAATCGTGTCCGTCCGCCGTCGCGGTCGTCAGCCAGATTTGGCCGCGGAGAACGACGGGGGTGGACCAGCCTTTGTCGTGAATCGGAGTTTTCCATGTCACGTTCTCGGTTTCACTCCAATGCAAGGGCAGGCCGATGCGATTGGTGTCGCCTTGCGCGGAGGCCCGCCCGTCCGCCCACGGCCCGCGAAAATCCGGCCAATCCGCCGCCCACAACGGCGAGACCAAGCCAGCCAGAGTCAACAAAATGACGCGCGACAGGGATTGCATGACAAGAATGCTATATCACTCTCCGAAAAAGGGCACGCCTGACGTGGACCGCGCAGGCGCAGCTCGACACCTCCATCTGCCGCGTCATAATCAAGCCGCCATGGCTCCCCTCACGCATTTGCTGGCAAGCTGGATAGTGGCGGCGCACACCACTGATAACCTGCGCGACCGCCGCCTGGTTTCGCTGGCGGGGATTGCGCCGGACCTTGATGGGGTGGGCATTTTCCTCGATATGGCAAACGGCTCCTTTGCCCGCGGGAACCTGTTTTACTATCCTGAATACCATCATTGGCTGATGCATGGACTGCCCGCCGCGTTGGTGTGCTGCGCTCTGTTGGCCTTCTTCGCGGAACGGAAGGCGCGCGTGTTTGCGCTGGCAATGTTGGTGTTCCACCTTCATTTGCTCTGTGACCTGGTTGGCTCGCGCGGACCGTCACCGTCCGATCTGTGGCCAATTTTTTATTTCGGCCCCATCAGCCGCACGCCCATGCTGATTTGGAGTCATCAATGGGGATTGGACGCGTGGCCTAATCGAATTCTCTCGATCCTTTTATTCGCGTGGGCCTTTTGTCTTTCCGTAAAACTGGGCGATTCGATTGTGGGCGTGTTCAACCGCCGCGCCGACCGGGCCGTTGTCCCGGTGCTCCGCAAACTCGCGGCTGGCTGGCGGGCGATCCGTTGACTTGCATGCGGCGCGGGGGCACGATGGCGAAATGAGCTGGCGCTACGTGCAAGAAGGGCAGAGCCGCGGGCCGGTGGAACTCGCCGCGCTGCAGGGCCTGATTGTGAGCGGCGCGTTGTCGCCGGACACTCTGGTCTGGCAACCGGGGATGGACGCGTGGCAGCCGTTAAAATCCGTGCCGGAACTGGCGGCGAGCATCCCTGTCTCCGCGCCGCCGCTCACGCCGCCGCCGATCGCCACGCCTGACCTTGCCACGGACATTGAGCAAAACAAGCTGCTGGCGGTGATGGCTTATCTTGGGCCGCTTTTACTGGTGCCGCTCTTGGCGGCGCCGCATTCACGATTCGCGCGCTTTCACTGCAATCAGGCCTTTGTCCTGTTTGCCTGCTTCTTTGTTTGTTACGGCGCGCTGTGGGTGTTTTCCTTTATTCCCTTTTTTATCTGCCTGACCTTGCCGCTGCATTTTGCCGCGTGGTTTGCTGTGCTGTTTTTGATCGTGATTGGAGTGATCAACGCCTCGCGCGGCGAAGCCAAGCCGCTGCCGTGGATTGGTCATTATCGCATTCTCAATTGAGGCCTACGGGCCGAGACTGACTTGCACCAGATCGTTCGGGCGAATCCATTTGGCGAAGGCCGCGCGCACTTCGGGCGCCGTCATCTGGTAATAATGCCGGGCCGCGATGGTTGGTTCGTCGAGCGGCAGATTGTGCGTGGCGCGATACAACCAGCCCTGCGCGATGCGGTCCACGCTGGATTCCGACAACGGAATTTCCCGCAGCAAAAGTCCTTTGGCCTGGCGCAATTCCGCGTCGGAAACATCGCGTTCCCGCATGGAGCGCAAATTGCCCACAATGATGGCGCGCGCCTTGCCGACGTTCGGCGGGTCGCAACCATAGGTGATGCGGTAAATCGAGCGCTTCTCGCCAAATTGCAAATCAGAGTCAACAAAATACACCAGGCCGGCCTCCTGCCGCAAGTCATGGTAGAGACGTGTCGCGTAAAAGGCGCCGCCGAGGACGTGATTGCCGAGTTGCAGCGCATAATGGTCGGGGTTGCTCAGCGTGACGCCCAGCGTTTCGGCCAGCGTCACATCGTCCTGCACGCGGCTGGCATCGGGCGTCTGCGTAGTCCACGCGACATTATTGGGCACGGCGGGCAGAACGGTTTCGGGCGGCGCGCCGGCGGCGGCCCACCCTCCGAAGTATTTCTCTATCACGCTGCGCGCCTTTTCCGGGGCGACTTTTCCAATGACAACGATGGTGGTTAAGTCGGGGCGAAAGGCGCGCGCATAATAATTCGTCACGTCTTTCATGGTCAGTTTCTTGACGCTGGCCGGCGTGGTTTCGCGCTGGGAAGGATCGGATTTGGGGAACAAACCCTTTTTCAACGCCCGGCCTTGCAAATAACCCGGGCTTTCCAACTCTCCCGCCACCGCCGCCGCCATTTGCGGCTGCAGCACGGCAAATTCATCCGCCGGCAGGGCCGGAGCCAGCACGTTGTCGGCAAGCAACTGCGCCGCGCGCTCAAAATCCTCGCCCAACGCCTGAATGGAAAAATCGCTGCCCGCCGCCTCCGTGGCGCCGATGTCATCCAGAGCCTTTTGATACGCGATCCGATCCAGCGACCGCGTGCCATAGGAAAAAAGTTGTGACAAGGCGTCGTCCACGCCTTCCTGATGCGGCGGCGATTCCATATCCGGGTTATTCTTGACGCGTCCGTAAATCCCGACCGTGTCGCTGATCGTTTCCGGCTGCACAATGAGGCGGAGCCCATTCGTGAGGAGCGTGACGGTCGGATGCAGCGCGGAGACGGGAACTTCCAGGCGTTGCAGCGCCTGCTCCGCCCAGGCGGGCAGGGAGGTCCCGGAGGATTCGCCGACGGCGAAGGATTCCTTGCCGCCAAATCCTTTGTTTGACACCGGTTTTCCGGAAGGGCGCGGTGTGAGAATTCCCATCACCGCGTGGTTGGTGTCGAGCAACTCGTCCGCCACCCGGTTGACATCCGCCGTGGTGACGGCGCGAATGGCCGTGACATCATCCTCGGGCGATTCCCGGCCTTCCACGGCCAGGGCTTGCGACCAGGCCATGGCCAGGCCGGATACGGAATTCTTGGCAAATTCCAGGCTGGCGACTTCGCGGCGCTTGGCGGCCTCGACCAAGTCGTCGGCGATGCCATTGGTGATTTCCGCCAGGAGCGCGGTGCGCATTTGCGCCAGCAGCGCGCCCGCGTCGGCTCCCGCGGGAAAACTGGCGATGGCGTAGCCGAGTCCGGCGCGCGGCAGCGTGTCATAAGAAAAGCCGGCGGCCAGCGCCTTGCCCTCCGGCACGAGGGCATAAAGGCGTGCGCGCTGGCTGCCCAGGACATCCGCCAGCACTTGCGCGGCGGCGAAATTGACGCTGCCGTAGCCCGGGAAACGAAAAGCGATTTCCGCGAGTCCGGTCGGAGAATCGGTGTCCAGCTTGATGGTCTGCGCGGCGACGTCGCTGAAATTAAAGTCCGGGCGGCGCGGCGGCGCGCCTGACGGAATGTCGTTAAAAACGCGGCGCACCAATTCCAGAGTGGCCGCGCCGTCCACATCGCCCACGATCACGAGCACGGCGTTATTGGGCACGTACCAGGTGTCATGAAATTTCTTGAGCATGGCGCCAGTGGTCAGGTCAAAGGTAGGCCGGGAACCCAGCGGGTCATGCTCATAGGGTGTGTTCTTGAACACCACCGTGAGCAAATTGGTGTAAAACACATACTCCGGGTTGGAGAGATCGGCCGCCACTTCCTGCTCGATCGCGCCGCGCTCCTGCGTCCAAAGTTTTTCATCCGAATCAAGGCCTTTCATCCGGAGCGCTTCGATGCGCAAAGCCAGCTCCAGGTCTTCGGAAGGCATCGTGAAAAAATATTGGGTGGCGGATTGCTGGGTGTCGGCATTGAAATCGCCGCCCACGGCGGCGCTGATATTGGCCAATTGCGCGGCGGAAAGGCCGGGGCTGCCGCGAAACATCATGTGTTCCTGGGCGTGGGCCGTGCCGGGGAATCCGTCAGGCGCCTCGTCGGAACCAGCCTCGTAATTGATGACCGTCGCCACCACGGGCGAGAGCGGGTTGCGCACAATGACCACGCGCAAACCATTCTGCAGCACGGCCTGGGTGACGCCGTTGGTGGTGACCGCTTCCGCCGCCCCGCCAAAAACCAGGATGCCCGCCGCCAGGCCCCATTGCATGATCCGCCATTTCCCATTCATCGTTTTGGTCTCCTCCGCGTGGTGACCCCACCAGGAATTGAACCTGGATCACAAGTTTAGGAAACTCGTGCTCTATCCATTTGAGCTATGGGGCCGGCCCTGCCGGGCAGTGTAGCCCCCTCGGCTTCCGCTTCAAGTGTGATTACTCACGCTGCTTGCTAATAGTAATACACCACCACGCGATAAAAGACACTGGCGGCGCCGCTGAGATTGCGATTATCCGGCACGCTGATCACTCCGCCAGTGCCGGGGATGTTGTCCAGCAGGGGCGTCCATGCTCCCAGATCGCTCGAGGCATCCACGCGGTAGGTGCGTCCGACGGCGGTGTTAAACGTGATGAGCGGAGGCTGGCCGGGAGCGGGCGCATTGACGGGCGCCACGGCAAATGTGGAATTCGGATCGAGCGGATTAAGGCCGGCGATGTAATCCTGCCAGACGGCAAAGCCGTTATGGTTCGGACTGCTGATTTCCACGGCGGCGAAAGTGTTGGAGTTATTGAAGCCGTAGGATTCCAGCCACGGCGCCGGCGTGCCCAAGGGCGGCGCGAGCGGGTAATTGGTCGTGAACGCCACAGCGTTGGAAAGCGTGAAGCCCAGCGGGCTCGGCGGCATGTTGGTGTAAATATTAGTATCTACAGTAATGAAGCTGAAGGCCTGCTTGGCTTGCGGCAGCCCTTGGTAGGGAAACTGGAATTGAATGAGGTCTTTCGTCACGCCATAGGGCAGGGCGGTGAGAACGTCCGCCGGGTTGGGGCTGGCCAGGGTCAGCCATTCGCCGCCTCCGCCGTCATTGGTTTGCGTGAGGGTCCAGCCGGTGAGAATATCGCCGGCGCCGCCGGTGACGAGCGCCGGTATGCAGGAATAATTCGCGCGATAATGCAGGCGCAAGGCGCGGGTGAAGCGCGGCACATACGTGGCCGAAAGCGTTACTTGGGAAATATTGGTGTCGGCGTCCGCCGCCAGGCTTAAGGCGCCCACCTGCACATTTCCCGCCCAGGTGGTCGGGACAAAAAACGGCGATAATGAATAGTTCGTGTAGAGGAGATTGGTCACTGGGGGCGTGGAATTGGTGTCAACTGTAAACCCGGAGTTTGTCAGGAGGAAGTCAGTGTTATAGCTGGCAGCCTGACCGTCGATGGTGACCGTGAACATCGGCTGGAATCCCACCGCCGTGCGCTGCAACGTCGCCCAGCGCAGCAGATATTGCGCGTTGAGATCTTTGAGCAATAACGCGAATTGGCCCGCCACATCGGCGGGCGTCGCGGCGCTGTAATAGCGCCCGCCCGTTTGCGACGACAAGCTTTGCAGCACGTTGGTGTTGGGGCTGGGGCCGAAGCCAACCGTGTAGATTTTCACCTTGTTGGCCTTCGCCGTCGCGGTCAGCACGGAAACCGGCGTGGGGTTATTAGTGGTGACCGCCAGAATGCTGGAGTCGTCGTAACCGTCGGACATGGCGATCACGTAGTTATCGACATTCCCGTTGGTGGCCGTGAAGTTCGTGAGCGATTGCGCCAGGGCGTCATAAAAGCGCGTTCCGGCGTAGTTGCCCTGCACAAAATTGGTTTGGATGCCTTCGATGTCCCGGGCCAAAAGCTCCTTGTCCGCGGTGAAGCCGGTCACCTGCTCGGGCGGCAAATAGTCCGCGCTGAATTCGACCACGCCGAATTGCGCCGAGGCTGGCTCCTCGTCGATCAGGTTTTCGATGGCGGCCTGCATGTTGGTGATGGCGCCCGGTGTGACGAACATGCTGTAGCTGTAATCCAAGGCGAAGAAGGTCTTGAATCGTTTGGCGCTGATCGCTTTGTTGACAATGAAAGCGGTTTCATTCGGGATGGGAACAAGAGTCGAAGTATTCGTGTTGCCTTCGTAGCATTGGACTTTGATTTGCTCCGGCGGCCGAACCACGGCGTTGCCCAGCGCGGCGTTGTTAGTGGCGGCAGGGTTGTCGCGCAGAGAAAAGCTGAAATCGAGCAGGTATGGCGAGGAATAAACGTTGCCCACGTTGACCACCGCGAGGCCCGGCAGCTTGGCGTAGGCGACCGATAATTTGAGCAAATTGGTCCCGACGCCGTAGGCATTGGCGGCGGAAATGAGGATCTGGTTTGTTCCGCCCACCGTGAGAGCGCCGGAAATCACGCCCGTGCGCGGGTTGAGAACCAGGCCCGGCGGCAAACCGATGGCGCCGAAGGATGTTGGCGCATTGCTCGCGGTGATGGTGTAGCTGAAGGTGGTTTGGTTTTCCGTGCCGGACGCGGTTAAACGACTGGTGATGCCGGGGATGGCGGAGTTGAAATTCAGGGTCAGCACCTCCGTGTCTGCGCCCCACTCGTTTTGCGCGGTGACTGTGACGGGGAATGTTCCGCTAACCAGGGACGCGCCAGACAGAACGCCTGTCAAGGAATCGAAGGCAATTCCCGGCGGCAATCCAGTCGCGGTGTAACTGGTGGGATTATTGCTGGCGTTAATAGTGTAGGCAAAAGTTTGTCCTTGCTGGCCATTCGTCGTGAGCGAACCGGTGATTCCGGGAACGTCGGAGAGAATAGTGAGCGTGAGGTTCGTTGTGCTGGTGGAGGCTGGATCGGAGGCCGAAAGCGTGACATTGAAGTCGCCGAAAGCGCCCGGCTCTCCCGAAATCACGCCCGTGTTCGGATCGACGTTTAGTCCCGGCGGCAGACCCGCCGCATCGAATGTGACCGGCGCCGCATCGGTCGCCATGATGCTGTAAGTGAAAGGAAATCCTTCCTGACCGATGGCGGAGGCGGGGCTGGTGATCATCGGCGGCAGAAGCACAGTGAGCGGAGCGGGAGCGCTGTCGGCTGTCAAACCGAACGTGTTCCCAGTGTTATACGTGACAGATACAATCAGGAAACCGGAGTCGGCAAGCTGCAGGTTCGTCAGAGTCAGCGTCGAGTCATTCGCCCCGGCAATGGTTTTAAAGGGCGGTTGACCCGTGGCCGATTTCGCCCACCGATAGCCCACGATGGTTTCGCTGGCGGAGGCGGACGCTTGGGCGGTCAAGATAGCGGTTCCGTCCACGGCGGCGTAGGTGGACGGCGGTTGGATGGCAACGGTGACGTCGCCCAGGGCCAGGCGCGCCATCAGGCAGGCGCCTGTCAAAGCGGCTGCGACGGCAGGGTGGATCATTCGAGATGTTTTCATGGAACTGATGGGATGGCTGTGACTTTGCAGTGACCAAGCTTAATTGGAGCGTCGAAGAGGCCACGCGCGCGGCCACCGTGTGGGTGCCGTGCAAACTTGTCGTGCGTGCCGCCTTTTTTCTATTCATGATGCACAAGGCGAGAAGCCTTGAGCCGCCAATTAAGATTGGAGAGTTCGAGCATAGCGCCACGCCGCCCGATATTTGTCAATCTTCGATTCCCTCGAATCGCGCGCGCTGGCGGTTGTTCTTGTCAGAAGAAGCTTGCACATTTTTCGCGCGTTGGTTTAACTCGCGCCATCTTGCAAGGGCCGTTTGCCATGTTCTCGCGCGGTTCCCGGGTCAGCCAGGCCCTGGCTGGCTGGCTGATTTTTTCGATCGCGCTGACTTCCCTGCTGGCAGTCAGCCCCACTTTGCACAAGCGGTTCCATTCAGATTGGGACCAGGAGCATCATCATTGTTTTGTCACCTCGATGCAAAAGCATCAGGTCCTGTTGTCGGAAACGCCGCCTGTTTTAAAGCCTTGGGCGTATGACCTAAGTTATCCGACGGTGTTTGCCTATTTCTTCGTTCCCTCCTCCCGTGATTATCGTTTCTCTCCCAGCCGCGCGCCTCCGGCGGCCTTTTCTTCTCCAGCGTAGTCATTCCGCCTGTTGCGGGATGATGGTTGTTATTCCGTAATGAGTGGGCGCGCGCCGAGCGCGTGGCGCCTATAACCGAGAAGAAATATGATACTGAGAAAAATTTTAGGGTGGTCTTCTGCCCTTTGCCTGTGCGCCACTTTGCTCCAGGCCCAGGAGACGAGTGAATTGGAGCAATTGCGCAAACAAGTGCAGCTCCAACAACAGCAAATCGACCAGCTCATACACAAGGTGGATGAATTGACCAAAACCGCCACGCCTCCGCCCGCGCCATCTGCGCCTGCCGCGAAAACCGAGGACCAGAAAAAACTCGAGCAAGACCTGGCGGCGGAATTGGGTACCAACCCTCCCGCGGCGCCGGCCCCGGCGATGGCCGAGTCGGCCAAGACCGCCTGGTCGCCGTCCCAGCCCATCACTGTCGCGCGCGCCGGCTCGGCCTATATGAATATCAGCTTCGATGCGTTGCTGGACGCAGGATGGTCCACCGCCGCTGATCCTGCGGCGCGTTTGGAATTGGGCGATCACGATCCGCAAAAACGCGGCTTCTCCCTGCGCAATGCGGAGATTGCGCTGGATGGCGCGATTGATCCGTACTTCAAGGGCTTCGCCAATATCGTGATGAAGCTCGACAACAACAACGAGACATCCATCGAATTGGAAGAGGCCTACCTCGAATCGACGGCGCTGCCGGCCAACCTGCAACTCAAGGCCGGCCAGTTCTTCGCCGCGTTTGGACGCAACAACGCGCAGCACCCGCATGCCTGGGCGTTTGTCGATGCGCCCGTGATTTTGGAGCGCGTCTTTGGCCCGGACGGATTGCGGAATCTCGGCGCGCAAATTTCCTGGCTCGCGCCCACGCCGTTTTACACGGAATTCTTTCTCGGCATCCTGGACGGACAGGGCAGCACGGCCTTTCACTTCCGCAACATTGGCGACGACGACGGCACGGGCACGAACCGTTTTGCCGGGCGCGCCACCGTTAACCGCGATTTGCGCGGGCCGCAGGATTTGATTTACACTCCGCGCGTTGCTTCATCGTTTGAATTGGGCGACACGCAGACGCTGGTGGCGGGTTTGTCCGGCGCTTTTGGGCCGAACGACACGGGGGCGCATAGCCGCACGGAAGTGTACGGCGCTGATCTTTACTGGAAGTGGAAACCGGCCAATGCCGCCGGCGGCTTTCCGTTTGTGTCATGGCAGACGGAAGGCGTATACGGGCGCATGGGCGCCGGCGCCGATCCGACGGCCCCCACGCCTTTGCCGGCCGAGAACATCTTGGACTGGGGCGGCTACACGCAAGTCCTGTGGGGTTTCACGCCGCGCTGGGTCACCGGTTTGCGCGGCGATTATGCCGCGGGCAATTCCACCTACATCGATCCCACCGATCCCACCCGCGGCGAGCGCTGGCGCGTTTCGCCCGTCCTTACTTTTTATCCCAGCGAATTTTCCAAGATTCGCCTGCAATATAATTTCGATCACGACCAATTTATCGGCGTCCAACATTCCGTGTGGATGCAATTGGAATTCCTGCTCGGCTCTCATTCCGCCCACAAATTTTAACGCTTAACGCCATGAAACTATTTCCTAAAATTCTTGCCTCGCTCCTCGGCGCGCTGCTGGTCTCCAGCGCCGAGGCCAAACTCAACGTCGTCGCCACCACCTGGGATTTCGGCGCCATTGCCCAGGAAATCGGCGGTGATAAAATCAATCTCGCCGTGCTCGGGAAACCGACCGAGGACCCGCACTTTGTCGATGCCAAGCCCAGCTATATTGTGAAGCTCAACCGCGCGGATGCGCTCATCGAAGGCGGCGCGGAACTGGAAGTGGGCTGGCTGCCGCCCCTTCTGGAAGGCGCCCGCAACACCAAACTTGATGTGGGCAAACCCGGGCGCATTCTTTGCTCGGAAGGCGTGCATCTATTGGAGGTTCCCAGCGCGCTGGACCGTTCGCAGGGCGACATTCATGCCGCCGGCAATCCGCATTTCATGAGCGACCCCATGAACGGCAAAATTGCCGCCGAACATATCGCCAATGCCTTCTGCCAGCTCGATCCCACGTCGTGCGACTACTTCAAGGCCAACTTGAAAAAATTCGACGACGATCTCGACGCGAAAATGGCAGAGTGGCAGAAAATGCTCGCGCCGTATCAAGGCAAGCAAGTGGTGAGCTACCATAACTATTGGATTTATTTCGCGCAGCGTTTCGGCCTGCCGATGGATCTTTATTTGGAGCCCAAACCCGGCATTCCTCCCACGCCGGCGCACCTCGCGGAAGTCATTACGAAAATGAAGGCCGAGAACATCAAAGTCATCGTGGTGCAGCCGTACCAGAATCGCAAAACCGCCGAAACCGTCGCCGGCCACACCGGCGCCGCCGTGGTTGATTTTCCCTCCTTTCCCAGCGGCTCCGGCGAAACGAAAACGTATCTGGATTGGATCGATTTTCTGGTGAAATCGGTGGTCAAAGGTTTTGAGGAGAAAAAGTCATGACCGAAGCATTGGACGTGATGAAGTGGCCGCTGCTGGCGTGCCTGCTGTTGCCAGGGTTGCTGGTGTATCTTGGGCTGCACATCGTGCGGCGCGAGATCATTTTCGTCGATTTGGCGCTGGCCCAGGTGGCCGCCCTTGGGACATGCCTGGCGATCCTCCTTCATTTCGAGCCGCTCACATGGCAAAGCTACGCGTTTTCGCTGGGCTTCACGCTGGTTGGCGCCGCCATCTTCACCTTGACGCGCACCCAAAAACATCACGTCCCGCAAGAAGCGCTGATCGGCATCGTCTATGTCGTGGCGGCTGCCCTGGGCATTCTTCTGCTCAGCGGCAGCCCTGAGGGCAACGAAGAATTGCGCCGCACGCTCATCGGCGATGTCCTGCTCGTCTCGCCGCATCAAGTCGGGCGCACCTTCGCGCTCTATGTGGCCGTCGCTGTCGTGCATTTTATTTTCCGCAAGAAATTCCTCGCCCTTTCCTTCGAGGCGGAGAAAGCCGAGGCGCGCGGCCTTTCCGTCCGCTGGTGGGATTTTCTATTCTACGCGCTCTTCGGGTGGGTCGTGACCAGCTTCGTCCAAATCGGCGGCGTCCTGCTCGTGTTCTCATATTTAATCGTCCCCGCCGTCTGCGCCAACTTCCTCGCCTCCCAACTGCGCTGGCTGCTCTTGATCGGCTGGCTCACTGCCACCATCTCCAGCATGGTCGGACTTTTTGCCTCCTACCGCCTCGATCTCCCCACCGGCGCCGCCATCGTCTGCGCCTTGGGCGCGGCTTTGATTTTGACCATCATTGCCGCGAAGCTGCGGGACAAAATGAAGAAAACTTAACGCTCAGGCTTCGACACAACTCCTTGGGTAGGCTTTCAGCGGCGCCCACAACTAATTGCGGTTTTCCCGCAAAGTTTGCCAAATTAAGGGTTGTGTCTTTTTGCGCTTTCCGGTACTCTTTTTGGACTGTGTTTTGCACGCGAATAGCGCCCCGGAAAGATTGTCTTTAAATGAATATTGCGCCCGAGCAAGTGGAGAAGTACGACTCGTCAAAAATCGATAAATTGGAGGGTCTCGAAGCGGTCCGAAAACGCCCCGGCATGTATATTGGCGACCCCGACGAACGCGGCTTGCATCATTGCGTTTTTGAGGTGCTGGACAATTCCATTGACGAACACCTGGCAGGGTTTTGCCATCGCATCGAAGTGGCTGTGCATGTGGACGGCTCCGTTTCCATTCGGGACGATGGCCGCGGCATTCCGGTGGACATGCATCCCAAATGGAACATGCCTGCGGTGGAATTAGTTTTGACAAACCTCCACGCCGGCGGCAAGTTCGGCCAGGGCGCCTACAAATATTCCGGCGGCCTGCACGGCGTCGGCGCCAAGTGCGTCAATGCCTTGTCGGAGTGGTTCAAGGTCGAAGTTTCCCGTGACGAGCAGGTTTATTACATGGCGTTCGAGCGCGGTGTGACCAAGCGCAAATTGGAAGTCATCGGCAAATCCCAGCACACCGGCACTTTGATCACCTTCAAGCCGGATGCCGAGATTTTCACGATCACCACCGAGTTTAAATTCGAGCTCCTGGCGCATCGCCTGCGCGAACTCGCCTTTCTCAATCCCGGCGTCGAAATCCTCCTCACGGATGAACGCCATGAAAACAAAAAGGAAACGTTCTTTTACAAGGCGGGCATCGAGGAATTTGTCAAGCAGCTCGGCCGCAACAAGGAAGTGCTCCATCCCAAGCCGATTGTGCTCGGACGCCAAAAGGAGGAGGTCATCGTCGATTGCGTGATGCAATACAACGACAGCTACACTGACCAGATTCTGTGCTTCGCCAATTCCATTTCCAATCCGGACGGCGGCACGCATCTCACCGGATTCCGCACGGCCTTGACCCGCGCCATCAATCAATACGCGCGCGCCAACAATCTGCTGAAGGAAAAAGATCCCGCCATTTCGGGCGACGACGTGCGCGAGGGCCTCGTTTGCGTGCTGAGCGTCAAGCTGCCCAACCCGCGCTTTGAATCCCAAACGAAGGTCAAGCTGGTCAACACCGAGATTGAGGGCATCGTCTCCTCGGTGGTGTACGAAGGCTTGATGAGCTTTTTCGACGCGAACCCGCCGGTCGCTAAAAAAGTTATTGACAAGAGCTTGATGGCCGCGCGCGCCCGCGAGGCGGCCCGCAAGGCTCGCGACACCGTCCGCAAGAGCGCGCTGACGGGCGGCGGACTGCCCGGCAAATTGGCGGATTGCTCCGATCGCGACCCGGCGAACACCGAGCTTTATATCGTCGAGGGCGACTCCGCCGGCGGCTCCGCCAAGCAGGGGCGCGACCGCAAATTCCAGGCGATCCTGCCGATTCGCGGCAAATTGATCAACGTGGAGAAAGCGCGGCTCGACAAGGTGCTGCAAAACACCGAAATCCGCACCATGATCACCGCCATCGGGACGGGCATCGGCGATGGGGAAGGGGAGGGCGCGTTCAACCTGGAGAAACTGCGCTACCATAAGATCATCATTATGACCGACGCCGATGTGGACGGCTCGCACATCCGCACTTTGTTATTGACGTTTTTTTACCGCCAAATGACGCAATTGGTTCGGCAAGGTTTTGTGTATATCGCCCAGCCGCCGCTCTACCAGGTTACCCGCAAAAAACGCGTCGAATACGTCGATGACGACGCGCAGATGAACAAGATTCTCATTCAGTTGGGCAGCGAGGATGTGCGCCTGCGCGACTTGGCCAATGACAAGGAGCTGACGACCTCGCAGCTCGCTGAGATTCTGGAATTGCTCGAAACTCTCGACAAATATGTCCAGTCGATCCGTCGGCACGGCGGCGATTTTGGCGATTATGTGGAGCATCGCCATCCTGAGACGCACGAATTGCCCCGGCACCTGGTCAAGATTCGCGATGGGAATGACGAATCCGTCCAATACTTTCACACCGAGGAGCAGCTCGCCGAATTTGGGGCCGCCAACCCTGACCTCAAGCTGTTCGGCGAAGAATCCGACACCGCGTTGATCGAGCGCGGCGAAAAGGCCCGCATCGTCAATACTCGCCGCGCCAAGCACGTCGAGTTGCACGAGAGCAAAGCGGTGGTCGAATTGCTCACGCAATTGGAGCGCAAGGGGTTGAACGTGGAGCATTATTCCGCGCAGGACAAACCGCTCTTTGAGTTGATCGAAGGCG